>JAMJFO010000050.1 GCA_023544645.1 Desulfobulbaceae bacterium
CATGTTCATATGAACATGGGTGCTTAGCCATTACATAAAATGACTTTTTGCGAGTCCATCATAATTGGGAAAAACGGTCTGATTTTCCAGTTGTCATTCTGCGTCAGTTTATTATAACAGTTCTCACATAATTTATACTTTTTTGTCGTTATTTTTTACCCTTTTCATATTCAATTTTATCCGGAATTGACGGAGCATGTTATGACCTTGAAACTTGACAGAAGCAAAGCCGAGCTTTCTGCCGACGAAATCAGCGCGCTCAGGGAAATGCGCACCAGGTGCGCGCGGAGAATCCTGCTGGCAACCACCCTTGCATCATCCGGGCATCCCGGCGGATCGCTTTCCGCTCTTGATATGCTGCTGGTGACCTACGGCCTTATCAATCACGACCCATCCGATCCCCGTTTTGCCGGGCGCGACCGGGTGGTGGTGAGCATGGGGCATATTTCACCGGGTGTCTACTCAACCCTTGCCGAGTACGGCTATTTCACCGAAGATGATTTCCTCAGCGGGTTCCGCCGGACCGGGTCCTGTTTTCCCGGCCATGTCGAGTGCATTGTTCCGGGTGTCGAGTGGGATACCGGCAATCTCGGCCAGGGGATCTCCGCGGCAGTCGGCATGGCCCTGGCCTTCAAGATGCGAAAAATGGACAACAGGGTCATCTGCTTGATGGGTGACGGTGAGCACCAGAAAGGGCAGGTCGTCGAAGCCATCCGGTTCGCACACAAGTACAAGCTCGACAACCTGACTGTCCTGGTCGACAGGAATTATCTCCAGATCTGCGGCAATACCGAGGATATCATGCCCCAGTCCCTGCGCGGCCTGTACGCGGCCCTCGGCTGGGACGTGACCTATCTCGATGACGGCCATGACTGCAACTCCATTTTTCAGTCTCTGCGCGACTCCTACGCGAATACCAGCGGCGTGCCCCGGGTTATCCTGGCCAAGACGGTCATGGGCAAGGGTATTTCATTCATGGAAAACCTGGCCAAATACCACGGCTCGCCCCTTAAACCGGAACAGCTCGCCGAAGCCCTGAATGAGCTCGGAGTAGAAAATGACCTTGAACACTGGCAGGCCCGGCGGCAGGAAAAGGTATGCACCGATTTCAGCATGATCCCGCCCGGTAATTACCCGGATATCAAACCCGGGGATCCGATTCTCTACGATGCGCAGACCATGACCGATAACCGTTCAGGATACGGCAACGCCCTGCAGAGTCTTTCCGAGGCCAACAATATTGCCGGGCAGGCGCCCAAGGTTGTCGGCGTTTCCTGTGACCTTGAAGGATCGGTTAAAATGGGCGGCTTCCGCAAGCACTGCCCTGAAGGGTATTGCGAGGCCGGAATCCAGGAGCATCACGCCGCCGGCATGTCCGGGGCCATCAGCCGAGAAGGTTTAGCCACCTTTTTTTCCACATTTGGCGCTTTTGCGGTCTCCGAGGCGTACAACCAGAACAGGTTGTCGGATTTCAATCACACCAACCTGAAGATCGTTGCCACCCATGTTGGCCTTGATGTCGGGGAGGATGGTCCGACGCACCAGTGTATCGACTACCTGGGATTGATGAAAAATTACTTCCGCTTCTCGGTTTTCATGCCGGCTGACCCCAACCAGACCGACAGGATCACCCGGTACATCGCCACAGAGCCCGGCAATCATTTTGTCGGCATGGGCAGATCGAAAACCCCGGTGATTACCGATGAACAAGGACAGGTTTTTTACGGGACCGACTATGTTTTCAAACCCGGCAAAGCCGACTGGCTGCGCCGTGGAGAGGATGTGACCCTTATCACCTACGGCGCTCTGGTGCCGGCGGTCATCGGCGCCCGGGAGATACTGAAAGAGCAGGGAATCTCGGCCGGCGTACTGAACATGGCTTCCCTTCTCCCCCTTGATGAGGAGAGCCTGGCAGAGGCGGCTTCAAGCGGGCCGATCCTCACGGTGGAAGATCATCACATGGACACCGGACTTGGCGCCAGCGCTGCCATGTCCTTGATGGATAAAGGCATCCATACCAGGATGAAGCGTCTCGGCGTCAGTCGATACGGCAGTTCCGGCAAACCGGCCGAACTCTATGCCGAACAGGGACTTGACGCGCAGTCAATCGCCGCTGCCGCCCGTGAACTGCTGGATCGGGCATAAAAAAACTGCTTACCACTATAACGCAGTAAGATTATTGTTCAGGTCTGGGAACACGCGGTTATTTCCAGCGCAGGGAGATATCTTAATACGTTGAGGGAAAGATCTCTCACATACGTTTATGCCCTTCAAGGGGGGACTGAAAAGAGAGCCCTATGGGGTATTCGAGGTAAGTACCCCTTTGGGGCATAAACTCCGCGAAGCGGAGACCCCGGATGACATCTGCCGGGGGCACAGCTACATTTCTTCACTGCTGACTGCCAACTCCCGGCGACATCCGGGTTCCTGTCATTTCGAGCGCAGGGAGAAATCTTGATGCGTTAAGGGAAAGATCTCTCACATACGTTTATGCCCTATAGTTTTTCTGTGCAAGGGAACACATTTGCCCCTGAACATTCAAAGGGTATCTTTCTGCGTCGGCTAGGTTTACCTTTGCCGGCCTGTTTCCAGTGCAATGAATTCAGTTATTCTTGGCAAAAGAACAAGGAGTGATTCTATGAAAATCGCGGTTATGAAAGAAACCCACCAGGAGGAAATGAGGGTGCCCCTCATACCGCCGACCGTGGACAAGCTGGTCAAGCTTGGCGCGGAAGTGGTGATCGAGTCCGGCCTCGGGCAAACCTGCCGCTTTGAAGATGGCGATTATGAAAACGTCGGGGCGGTTATCGGCACATCTCGCGAGGAAATGCTGCAAACAGCCGATATCGTGCTCAGGCTCCGCAAGCCGCCCATGGAAGAAATCACCCTGATGAAAAAGGGCTGCATCCACATCAGCTACCTTGACCCGTTCAACGAGAAAGAACTGGTGGACCGGATGGCGGAAGCCGGGATCAGCGCCGTCAGCCTGGAGATGCTGCCCCGCACCACCCTGGCCCAGAAAATGGACGTGCTCAGCTCCCAGGCCAACCTGGGCGGATATGTATCAGTGATAGTCGGCGCCGAACAGCTGGACAAGGTTCTGCCCATGATGACCACCCCGGCGGGAACGATCAAGCCGGCCCGGGTTTTTATCATCGGCGTCGGCGTTGCCGGTCTCCAGGCCATAGCCACCGCCCGCCGCCTCGGCGCCCGGGTTGAGGCATTCGACACCCGTCCGGTGGTTGAGGAGCAGGTCAAGTCCCTGGGCGCCAAATTCGTCAAGATCGATCTCGGCGAGACCGGCCAGACCAAGGACGGCTATGCCAAGGAACTCACCCCCGAACAGGTCCAGAAACAGAAGGAAGGCATGGCCAAGGCCTGCGCCCAGGCAGACATTGTCATAACCACGGCGCAATTGTTCGGCCGCCCCGCCCCCCGTATTGTTGACCGGGCGATAATCGACCAGATGCAGCCCGGCAGCGTCATCATCGACATGGCGGTCGAGACCGGCGGCAACGTGGAAGGCTCCGAAGTCGACAAGATCGTTGAAGTGAACGGCGTTAAAATAGTCGGCCTCGGCAATCTGCCCGGCCGGGTCGCCCAGACCGCCAGCCAGGTCTATTCAGCCAACCTGGGCAATTTCGTCGACCACTTCTGGGACAAGGAAGCCAAGACCTTCAACCTCAAACTTGAAGACGAGATCATCAAGGGCTGCCTGATCACCCATCAAGGCGATGTTGTCAATGAGATGTATAAAAGCATCATGAATAAGTGAGGAATCTCATGGAAGCCGTATTTTTAACATTTGTCTTTGTCCTGACCATATTTCTTGGTTTTGAACTCATTTCCAAGGTCCCTTCAACGCTGCATACCCCGCTCATGTCCGGGTCCAATGCCATTTCCGGCATCACCCTGATCGGGGCGCTGGCTTCGGTAAAAACAGACAGTCTGGTGTTCACCGTCATCCTCGGCACCCTGGCAGTCATCTTTGCCACCATCAATGTTGTCGGCGGTTACGCGGTAACCAACCGGATGCTGGAAATGTTCAAAAAGAAAGATGAGGGAGGCGCAAAATGAGTTCTCCAGCCCTCGCAATTAATTTTGCGTACATCATATCGGCCGCCCTGTTCATCTTCGGCCTGAAAATGCTCAGCTCGCCGGCAACGGCCCGGCGCGGCAATCTGCTGTCCGCCGTGGGCATGCTGCTGGCCATCGTGGTCACCCTCTTTTCCCAGGGCCTGGATTACAAGTGGATCCTGCTCGGCATCGTGATCGGTTCGGCCATCGGCCTGGTTGCCGCCTACAAGGTGGAAATGACCTCCATGCCGGAGATGGTTGCCCTGTTTAACGGTTTTGGCGGCATTTCAAGTCTGCTGCTGGCCTGGGGCGAGTATCACCAGCATCCGGAGTTGTCCGTATTTATCGGCATCGTTGCCTCGCTGTCCGCCTTTATCGGCGGCATCACCTTTTCGGGCAGTATGATCGCCTTTGGCAAACTCAGCGAGAAAATTCCCAGCAAGGCCATCATTTTCAGCGGCCAGCATATTATCAATGCCGCCATTTTGATAGCCGCTATTCTTTCAACCGTTTTCTTTGCCGTTAACCCGCAGAATCTCTACTGGGTATTCGTGGTTATCGTTATTATCGCCCTGGTCTTCGGCGTCACCTCGGTCATCCCCATCGGCGGGGCCGACATGCCCGTGGTCATCTCCCTGCTGAACAGCTATTCCGGCCTGGCAGCCTGCGCCGCCGGATTTGTCATCGGCAACAACATCCTGATCGTTGCCGGCGCCCTGGTCGGCGCCAGCGGCATCATCCTGACCAAAATCATGTGCAAGGCCATGAACCGCTCCCTGGCCAACGTCCTTTTCTCAGGATTCGGCGCGACAGTCCAGGCAAAGGGAGACGGACCGCAGGGCGAGATCAGGCCTGCCACCGCCGAAGATGTCTATTATATCCTTGAAGCTGCTGACTCTGTGGTTTTTGTTCCGGGATACGGTTTGGCTGTTGCCCAGGCCCAGCATGTAACCAGGGAGCTTGGCGACCTGCTTGAAAAAAACGGCACCGAGGTCATGTACGCCATTCATCCGGTTGCCGGTCGTATGCCCGGCCACATGAACGTGCTGCTGGCAGAGGCCAATGTCCCCTATGACCAGCTCGTCGAGATGGATGATATCAACCCGAAAATGGATTCCATTGATGTCTGCGTGGTTATCGGCGCCAACGACGTTGTCAATCCGGCAGCCATTAACGACGAAAGCAGCTCCATCTACGGCATGCCGATCATTGAAACCCACCGGGCCAAGACGGTCATCGTCCTGAAACGTTCCATGAATCCCGGTTTTGCCGGAATCCAGAACGCCCTGTTCTTTGCCGAAAACGCCAGGATGTACTTCGGGGACGCCAAGGCCTCGATCCAGGCCCTGGTGGCGGAATTCAAGAGCGGGGATTAATTTTTTACCGACATCCAAAACTATAACGCACTCTACAGGTTGCTCCCTGCAGAGTGCGTTTTTCTTTTCATGGACTGTATATTCTACAGGTCGACCAACTGGTCAATATCCAACTGCAGCCCTGCGGCCACTTTTTCCAGTTGATAGGAAAATGCATTATCCCCTGCTTCCAGCTGTTCAACCTCATAGGTTTTGAGACCGGAAATCCGTGCAAGCTCTTCGACGGTCATGCCCATGTAGTGCCGCCAGGCCCTGACCAGCGGCAAATCCTGCCTGATAACCAGTTCAACAACCTCATGGGGGATAAAGGGATTTTCCACATTCATTGCCACCATCTCCATTTCTCTCTCCTGCAAAAAGAAAAATTATTTTTTTTTGCTTTATAGCAAAGCCTGTTCCTCAATACCAGGAAAAAATACCACAACGTAGCAAGGAGAAAGAAGGGGGGGGGAGAAATACACAGATGAGGGGAGATCTCTTTTTTTCCTATCGTAGTCGTCCCCTTTACGTGCTTTTTGCTTGATTGAATCAGAGTTAATCATTATGATTAAATATAATCAATCAGGAGGTTAGCTATGCCGCAAAAGGAAACAAAAGTCCTCACCGCCCACGTTCCTCTCCCACTGGCCGAGAAAGTCGATCAGATGGCTGCGCGACTTGAACGCTCACGCGGCTGGATTATGAAGCAGGCGCTGTCGGCCTGGATCGATCAGGAGGAGGAGCGCAGTCGCCTGACCCGTGAGGCGCTGGCTGACGTGGATGCCGGCCGGGTCATCGACCACCAGGCCGTGCAGGAGTGGGCCGACAGCCTTGGCAGCGACACTCCATTGCCCTTGCCCCGCCAAGGGCCTGTAAAAAAATAACATGATCATCCTGCATCTCATCTTCGGGCCATCTTTGGCCGCAGTTCAATCGCAAAATCCGCGACGTAGCCCTGCTACGCCTGCGGTTTGCTCAATCGTTGCCACCAAAACTGACCCAAATCTGAGCGCAATATTGGCCATCTTATTTTTTTCCTACAGATCCTTATGGAATTGAAGTGGACCAGCAAGGCGCTGTCCGATCTCGCACGGCTGTATGAGTTTCTGGGCCCGGTGGACAGGCAGGCTGCCGCGCGGACCGTGCAGGCGTTGACGAAAGCGCCGGCCATCCTGCTGGCCAACCCGCGTATCGGTGAGCAACTGTTCGAATTCGAACGGCGGGAGGTGCGCCGCATCCTTGTCGGCCAGTACGAAATGCGTTACGAAATTCAGCAGTCCACCATCTACCTGCTCCGGCTATGGCACACCCGGGAAGACCGCTGAGTGGAACTCATTGCCTATCTTATTACCTCAACTTTCTGAGTTGATCTATTTGCCTGAAATCATGAAGTATTTATATATTAATTATGTTGGAACAGGCTGTTAGCTGTTAAGGCTATAGGCTTTTAGGGGCGGTTTTCGCAAGCAGCCTAATAGTCTTCAGCCTACAGCCTGATCAATAAGCGTGTTGAATACACATAAATTCTTTTTCTTTACAGTACGTTAACACAAGTCAGAAAGTTGAGTTATTGCCTCATTCGGGTTCACGGTTGAGCAATACCTGGGTTAATAATTGCCGGCAGAAACATGGGCCAGGGGAACGAATCGTTTTTAATGATTGCCAGTGTGCCGGCAACTTTATCTTCATTACTGTAGTTGGGATCATCGACCCAGGCCTCGAAAGCATATTCCCCGATCTCTGTCGGCGCATCGTATAAGCCGTCATAGGTTATAACCACCGTAAGTCCTGCCGGGTCAGTGGTAACGGCAAGATTTTTTGCTATCCCGTCATATTTTCTGGTCACAACTCCCTCGATCAGTCCGTCAACCATGATCAGGGCATGCCCCTCATTGACGGTGAAGGAACGCGGCACATCCGCAGCCGCATTATAGTTGCCGTCGCCGGGCTGGCCGGCCGTGATGGTGACGTCACCGGTGCCGGTGACTCTCACCCTATTGCCCGCCTCCAGGATGGCCAGACCGGCGGTAATGGTGTAGGTAACCCCTAATCCGGAAGAAGCCGTCGCTGTCAGCTGTACGGCATCAATTCCATACTCCATGTCAGGCAGTCCGGCAAAGGTTATGACCTGATCTGCCTTCATGACATTTATGGCTGCTGCAGCGGTTGCACTGTTATAGTTCAGGCCGTCATCCGGTGTGAAACTGACGCTCAGCGTCTGATTATCGCCTGCGCCGAGGACGGTGCCGGGGACAGGGGTATAGACAAAGGCGCCCGGGACATCGGCGGCGGCATTGAGCTGGCCTGCGCCCAGCGCTGTTCCATAGACTATGTCAGCCGGGGCGGCCCAGGTGATGACCGGCGTCGCCCTGGCGATAATGAGGGTATCGCTGGCGGTGCCCTGGTAGTTGCTGTTGTTGATGACGGCTGCAACGGTATAACTGCCGGCACTGCTCGGCGCAGTCGCCTCGCCGTCATAGGTAAGGATAACGGCAAGGCCCGCCGGATCGGTTGTTGCCGTGGCGGACTTGGCAGTGCCGTCATAGGTATGGCTTAAATCGGCAATCACTATCGTTGCCGCAGCCTTGAGCACGTTGATGGATACCCCGGAACTTGTAGCGTTGTAGTTTGCGCCGTCATCCGGCGTGAAGCTGACGCTCAGTGGCTGATTTTCGCCGGCATCCAGGATGGTATCGAGGCCAGGGGTATAGACAAAGACGCCGGCGACATCGGCGGCGGCATTGAGCTGGCCTGCGCCCAGCGCTGTTCCATAGACAATATCAGCCGGGGCGGCCCAGGTGATGACCGGCATCGCGCTGTCGATAATGAGGGCATCGCTGCTGCTGCCCCGGTAGTTTCTGTCGTCAATGACGGCTGAAACGATATAACTGCCGGCACTGCTCGGTGCAGTCGCCTCGCCGTCATAGGTGAGGATAACGGCCAGGCCCCCCGGATCGGTTGTTACCGTGGCGGACTTGGCGGTGCCGTCATAGGTATGGGTTACGTCATTGATCGTCACCGTCGCCTCAGCCTTTTCAATAATTCCGCTGCTGACAGTTTCGAATGAGACATTGTAATTATTCCCGCCATTGCCGTCATTGACCGCGCCTGACGGGGTGAGTGTTTTCCCGGTTCCCGCATCCGCAGTATCAAAGGTCTGAAAGAAAACGGCGGTATCGCCGCTCACCGGATCCGGAGAGATCAAAGGAGTTGCACTTGAAGCCGTTGAACCGTCATAGGTTTTGGTATCCCCTACAGCCGTTACGGTGATATTTTTCGTTGTGATCGTTCCTGTTGCAACCGGCATGAACGTTACAGCATAGTTGTTGCCGCCGTTGCCATCATTTAACACCCCTGCCGGGGTAAGTGTTTTCCCTGTCCCTGCATTCCTGTTGTCAAACGACTGGGTCCAGGCGGCAGTATCTCCCGCGGCGAGGGAACCCGCGGTTATCGTGGGTATTCCTGTTGACGTTGCCGCACCATCATAAGGCTTTGAGTCGCTTGATGCGGTTACCATGATGGGCCTGGGGAGGACAGCCGCCTGGGTTGCGGCAGCCGATGAGGTGAGCACATAGTTTCCGGCTTCAGTGCCGCCAAGGCTTAAACCCGTGACCGTAACCGTTTTATTGATGCCCGTGTGTCTGCTGTCGAATACGGCGACACCGCCGATAAGGCTGACATCTTCGGAGCCGATTACCCCGCCAAGGCTTCGGTCGGTGATGAGTGCGGCGCTTGCACCGTCATAGATCTTGTCCCCCGCGCTTACGCTGGGAGTCAGGTTAACTGCGGTAATGGTGGCAGTAGTGATGACATCCCCGGCCGGTAATTGATACTTCCAGGCATCTGTTCCGCTCAAGCTGAGTGCCGTCACCGTCACCGTTTTATCCACGCCGATATTTTTGTCGATGAAAGTGGCAACGCCGCCGGCCAGGCTGACAGCGTCATCATTGATAACCCCGGTGATCTCCAGTGACAGGATGGTTGCCGTTGTCAGGCCGTCATACGGCTTGGCGGCAACCGTAACGGCCGGGGTCAGCGTTTTCGGCGCAACCGTGAGAGTGGCGGCAGCTGAGGTAGCAGTTCCCAAGTCGTTGGTAAATACCGCCTGAATCATAAGCCCGTCGTCATCGGGCGCCACAGCGGGAATCGTCAGAGTGGTGGAGGTGGCGCCTTCAATATTGCTGAAGGAGGAGCCGTTGTCAACGCTGCTCTGCCACTGAACCGTCGGCGCGGGCAGGCCCTCCGCTGCAGCGGTGAATACGGCATCATCACCATAGGATACGGTCCGGCTTGCCGGGTCCAGGGTAACCTCCGGCGCAGCTTCGAACGTTACATCAGTCTGGAGGATGACCTCGTTGTTAACGCCATCTGAGTCCAGGTAATAGACAAAGGTGCTGCCCAGGCCCAGCGCCGGCGCGGAGCCGGGGGCTATTGATACGGGTGAGTCAAAGCCGGCCGAGACATCCGGGATCAAGAAAACCGTGCCTGTATTGACATAGGCAAGCCCGACTGCTGTGTCGTTTGAGGCAAGGGCGGGTTGTGTGACGCCAGCTAAGGTTACTTCAGACCAAGTAGAAAGAGGAGTAGCATAATAGGTGATACTTCTTTGAGCATAAACAACTTTTGGGCTACCGTCCGGAGCTAAGGTCAACGCATTGAGTGTCAGGGTAGCCGGGCTGTTATTAATGGTGCTCCCAGGACTGGTGGAGGTAAAGCCCCCACCGGAATTAGTTTTATACTTAACCGTATAAGTACGATCAATGTATTGCAAGGATTTGCTAATATACACGCTAGTTGCGATTATATGAAATGATCCGTTATCATCGATTTTGATTCTCGGTTGATCGAAATAATCTGCTATGTAATAACCGCTCATATAGGGATCATTATAGCCACTCCATATTACGGTAGGCGTGGAAACTGACCCACCTACATTGTTTACATATCCTATATCAACGTAATTATCACTGGGCCATACTTGGTTGATATGTGCAACCAGGACTATATGCGCCCAGTTTTCATTATCTACATCAATATCGATCGCTCCAGTTGAAGAAGAGATTTCAACCGGTGCCTGCCACACTCCCCCAGTTTTGGTAATGAACTTCTGCCCGCCAACACCGACATACACCACCTGCGGCACGCCGTTAGGTCCGACCGCTATAGCCGGTTTGGACCCCGCCGCCACCAGCTCCTCCTCTCCGATGCCCTTCACATAGTAGATATTACCGCTTCTTTCATACACGGCATGGGAGATATCACTGGAATCCACCGCCACATCGATATTGGCGTTATTGGCGTCCGAATCGGTGATCGGGTGGACATCGAACACAATGGCCCGGGTTATTGATGGTGCGGCCAGAAAAACAAGGCAGGCCAGAAAAACAGGCATTGTGCGAGTCAGCAAATTGAATAATTTCTGGATGATAGCGTACATTTTTCCCTCTGGTAACTACGTGTTGCCTCTCCGTTTATCGAAGCGGATATGTAATTTTTCCGGATTCACGATCACAAATGAACCAGGTTTGATTTTCCCCAAACTGGATTGTTCAATTAAAGTAATAGCAGGTTACAAAGGAGGTGTGATCACCCAAATGGGTGAATTTGAGACGGTTGGAAAAACAGGATGAGAAGAAAGAGGAAGGAAGCGGGAAGATGCAGGGACTACCGGAATCGGGCCAATACCCCGTCCAGCACCCGGTTGAAACCGGCCGGGTCCTCCATCTGCAAAAAGTGACCGGCGCCGGGAATCACGGTTTCCTGCACAAAGGGGGCACACCGCTCGCGGGCAGAATCGGGAATCAGGGCGCCGTTGACGGCATGGATCACCACTTGCAGCTCCTCGAAAGCGGGTTTGGGATCCCAGGCGAGCAGATCGCGCCACACCGGCAGGGCCCAGGCCGGATCAGCGGCGGACATTTCACGGACCAGCCGTTCCTTGAGAAGCGCCGGGGTCGCGACGGTGGAGGTTTGCTCAACCAGGGCGGCTATGGCCGAGGCAAAATCATCCTCAAAGGGCGCGGCAATGGCCTGGATGGTTTCGGCGGAGAGGCCGCCGTAGTCGATCACAAAGGTATCCACCAGCACCACGGCGTCAACCATCTTTCCCAGTCGGCGCGCCGCCTCCAGCGCCACAGCGCCCCCCATGGAGTGACCGATCAGGATCACCCGTTCCGCTGCCGATTCCTTGGCGGCCGCCGCGATATCCAGGCCGAAGTTGGTCACGCTCCAGCATTGCCGGTCGCCGGCGCTGGAGTTACCGTGGCCGGGTAAATCCGGCGCCGCGACTTTATGGTGCTCTTCGAAAAAGGCAAGCTGCGGCTGCCAGTAGTCCCGGCGGCAGGTCCAGCCGTGAATGAACAGCAGCAATGGTTCGCCCTGGCCACGGCAATCGCAGGCCATCGGTATTCCGTCATGGGAGCGCAAGGTACGGGAAGACAGGGAACAATCGGTTTGGCTGGTCATTGATACCACCTCGATTCGGGTAAAATTGATGGCGTCGCAAAAACTCCCCAACTGCTGCGTTACGCTGCATTCTTCGTCACTGCGGCGTACCATATGTACGCCTCATTCCTCAGAATTTGCGCGCCTTGCATTTGGGGCTTTTTGTTTATACTCATGTTCATATGAACATGGGTGCTTAGCCATCACTTTTGATGATTTTTTGCGAGTTCATCAAAATTGGTTTAAACACTGGTCTGGCCAAGCCTAGCGCCGCCGGGCCGGACCGGTCAACAATCGTTTCATCAGGTCGGCCCGGCTGTGAGTTCCGGTTTTGGAGAAGATGGCCTTGATGTGCGAACGCACCGTGTGCAGGCTGATGGCGCAGCGATTCGCCACCTCGGCGGAATCGGGAATGTCAACCATTGCCATTGCCACCCGGGTTTCGGCCTCAGACAGCGAATAGAGTTCGCGCAGCCGCTCTTGATCAATCTCGATCCGGGCTTCGGGATCGTAAAAGTACACTGCGACATAGCCTGAAGGCGGGCCGATCAGCGCCGGAACATCCGGATGCACCGGCCTCACCAGCAGCTGCAGGTCCGGATCGCCGGGGCGCGGCACCGCCAGAGTGCCGCCGGAATTACGAAAAATGCGGGTATCGGCAGCTGTCAGGCACTGGCGGAGCAGTCTTTGCAGGCGGCGATTTTGCAGTTCATCGGTGATCAGCAGCCGGTTGTTCCGCACTCCCAGCCAGGGACCATCGGCAACAAGCTCCTCCACGCCGGGGCTGGAATAGGTGACCCGCAACGAGCGGTCCAGCAGCAGAAAAGGCAATGGCTCGCAGCCGGCGGCAATGGCTGTCGCTTCGCTCTGAGCCCGGGTATTTGCAAGCTGCCCGGCGATGAGAAAGGACTGCTGGATATGCGGCACAAGATCGTTGAGAAAGGCTGTTTCGGCCTCGGTGTAATACCCCTGGCCGCGGGTGCGCTGGATCAGCATCTGCACCGACGAGGAGGCGTCGCGATACACCGTGCCGCAGACCCCGTGGTGAATGTTCTGGGGGCGGGCCCAGTCATTGAAGAACTCGGTGCGGTAGAAATTCGGCTGGGCGCAGCTGAAATGCAGATAGGTCGAATAAAGGCGTCCGGGACGCATCATGCGAAGCTCGGGACGCCAGGGACAGGCGTTTACGTAATGTTCCACGTATTGGCGGTGATAGTTGTCGTCAATGTTCAGTTTGATGCTGAAAGTGACGCGGGTTGCCTCGCGGTTCATCACCAGCAGTCTGGCGGAGCGCGAGTTGGTGACCGCCACCAGTTCCCTGAGCAGACCGTGCCAGGCGCCCGGCTCGCCGACTGTCCTGTAAATGGACTCGATCAGGCGGCCCTGCGCATGAATCGGTTTTTCTTTAAGAGATTGGTTGGTGGTTGCCATGGGAGGAGAGGATCGCTGAGAGTGATAGAAATTCGCTGTTTTCAGGATGTGTATTGGACATTTGGAGGAGGGATGACCAAACTATTTTTTGGATTTCCACTCATCTTCCCCTCTTCGGTACCGGTTCCTTGATTTGTAAAAACTATACATTTCCCGTTTTTTTACCAAATCACAATATACTTAATTCTATATTGGAAGATATTTCCAATCATTTTTAAAAAATACCACCAAAACTCTGTTGCCTGAGACGAAAAGCCTTGTGAGACCTTCGAGGCGCGTGCTGGAAAACACCCGCAGGCATACTCGGAGCCGGCGCTTACCTGACGGTATGTCGAGCACCCTTGACCGAGGAAATGCTTGTGGGGAGCCGATATACAGGCTTGCAGTAGGAAAGTGATGAGAAATGCGGGTTAGTGGCTCTTAATGAATGAAACTCAGCTGGAACTTTTTTCAAACATATTGTACCTGCTGTCATATCGAGCACAGCGAGATATCTTGATAGGCCGAGAGAATGATCTCTCACAGGAGTTTATCCCCCTGCAGGGTATTCGAGGTAAGTACCCCTTTGGGGCATAAACTCCGCGAAGCGGAGACTCCGGATGACCGCTGCCACGGGCACTGTTACACTTCTTTTACTGACGACTTGAAGAACTTGATAACTTGACAAACTTTACACTCCCGGGGGGAAGCTTTTTTGTGAAATCGGCAAGGCAGGACCGTTGCGCCAAAAACTGAAACGGGAATACCATACTCCGGTTCAATTCCTGTCAATTCGCGGCAGAATCCACTCCACGGCTTCAAGGAGGTTTTCAGCGACATATGCCGGCTGGATTTCCTGGCCGGGGCCGATATACCGGTAATCGCCCTGTCCGTATCCGGTCAGGACCAGGATTGAGGTGCATCCGGCCCGGTGAGCGCATTTGACATCCGACCACCGGTCCCCCACCAGGAAGGACCGGGCAAGGTCTATGTTCATTTCCTTCGCGGCTTGCTGCAGCATACCGATTTTTGGCTTGCGGCAATCACAGTCGCGGCGGTATTGCTCCTCTTTTGCCTCGGGGTGGTGCGGGCAGTAATAGAGCCCGTCGATCCTTGCTCCCTCCCGGGCCAGGAGGCTTTTCATTTTCTCATTTACCTGGTCAAGCAGTTCGAGCGGAAAATAGCCCCGTGCCAGCCCGGACTGGTTGGATACCACAATTACCGGAACACTGTTGTCGTTGAGCAGCTTGATTGCCCCGGCGGCATGCGGTAGGAGATGGAACCTGCTGATATGATTTATATAGCCCATCTGCTCGTTGACGGTGCCGTCCCGGTCAAGAAATACAGCGGGCCGCGGTCTGGTGCCGGTCATGGTTCAAGCCGCCTTTTCCAGATGCCCGAACACTGCCCTGGCCACATCATCGACATGAATATCCTCCATGCAGCGGAAATGCTTCCGGGGGCAATGGGTTTCCAGGCAGGGGCTGCAGTCAAGCTCGGTCCGGACAATGGATGCGTTGTCGCTGTAGGGCCCGGTGGCGATGTGGTCGGTGGATCCGAAAATAGCCACGGTGGGAACCCGCAGCGCAGCCGCGACATGCATCAAGCCAGAATCATTGGTCACGAATACGCTGCACAGGCTGATCATCCCCAGCGCCTGGCCAAGGGTTGTCTTCCCGGTCAGGTCGATCACCCGTATCTGGTTGTTAACAGCCTCCTGGATCCGGCCGGCGGCAACCCGATCGGCGTTGGTTCCGAACACCACGACAATGCCATCGGTCTCCCGGCAGAGCCGTTCAGCCAGCTTTGCATATTTTTCAGCGGGCCAGCATTTGGCCGGACCATAGGCGGCGCCGGGATTGATACCGACGACCGGTCTCTTTTTACCCTCGGTGTACTGATTGAGGGAGCTGGCAGCCCACAGAACATCCTCGTCGGCGATATGCAGTTCCAGGTCGTCAGGGCCGGGCTTGAGCCCCAGCCCCTGCAGCATCTCCTGGTAATAATGCACCTGGTGCCGATCCTTGATGTCTCTTGCTTTTTTCACCCCATGGGTCAGCAGCAGGCCCCTGCCGTCGGTGGTGTACCCTGCCCTGACCGGAATACGCGCCAGCATGGTTATAAAGGCTGCTTCAAAAGCATTCTGCAGGAGTATTGCCGCGTCATACCCCTGCCCGCGCAGATCACCGGCCAGCACGAATTTCCCCTTGAGCCCGGCATGACGCCCCTGTTTATCATAGGCAACTATCCTGTCGATGTGCGGGCTGGCCCGGAACACGTCCGCCACCCAGGGCAGGGCCAGCAGGGTCAGCTCGGCATCGGGATAGTTCCGCCGGATGGTCCGCACGGCCGGAGTGGTCATCACTGCGTCCCCGATCCAGTTGGTCGACCGGATCAGGATTTTTTGTATGCCTTCGGGCAGGGTCTCCATGGACAGAGGTTATCCGGCGTGTTCCTGCAGGAGTTCGGCCAAGCCCTTCTGGGCAAACTCGATGCTCGGATCCATGGACAGGGCCACCTTGTAGTTGTGCATGGCCTCATCATCCCTGCCCAGGTGCTGCAGGTTGATGGCCAGGTTGGCGTAATCAATGGCTGAAACCGGATTAAGCTCCACAGCCCGTTTGAAATGCTCGGCAGCCACATCAAAGCGCTGTCCCTTGAAATGACAGACCCCGAGCATGTTATGGATATCCGGCCGTTCATCATCAAGCCGGCGCCCGCTCTCCAGGACCTCGATGGCATCCTCGAACCGGCCGAGATCACGCAGGCAGCATCCCATGTACGAGTAGAGGTAGGGGATGTCCTCTTCCTCGGGGTTCTGGTTGACGGCATGCTCGAAATGGATCAGGGCCTCGGCCGCATTCCCCTGGTCATACAGGTTCTTACCTCGGTAAAATTCGATATAATAGGCATCGGGCAGCAGCTTCTGCATATCGGCAAGCTTGGTTTCCAGGGCCCGGGGCTCAAGCAGCTCGGCGGCCAGCTTGGCGGCGAACAGGGCGGCGTCGCCGCCGGCGGCCCGTTCGCGGAAATGGGCGCCGGGCACTATTGTATAAAAAGTGGGAACCCCCAGCCCGGGATGCATGGTGTTGATGACAAAAACTTCCATATTGATGTTCTTCAGGGCGTCAATGCAGTTCTTGAGTTCCTGATGCATGTTTGCATCACCGACATCGAACATATCCTGCAGCGCCATTACCTGGTCAGGTTTGACAACATAGTCAACCTCTTCCAGGCTCAACGGCTTGGGCAGTCCGCTGGCCACGTAATTTGCCCCGGTATGAAAATCACCGGCCAGCTGGGCCACCTCGGTCAGGGCCCTGATCAGCGCCTTGTCCGGATCAGGCGTGGTGCCCGCGGTATAGACAATCTCGCTCTGCTCCGGGAAGGTCGACGGGTCCCAGCACAGGGCGCCGACCGTGGGAATGCCGGTATCAAGGGAGAAATCATTGAGATAGACCTTGATGCCGCAGCGGGTGAATTTGTCGATGAGCTCCCTGGCAACAGGGTCGGTAACCGAATCAGGATCAATGCCCGGGGTGCGGACTTTTTCCCTGGTGATCACGGCGCACACATGGCGTTCAACGATCTCGCAGACCCCCTGCAGGATACCCTCTTCCGTGGTGTTGCCGGCGGAAGGCCCGTTGAATTCGTTGATGGCGAAGAACCAGCTGAACGGCACCATGACTTCCTCTTCCCTGGTCAGGTTGGTGGCCCAGGTCCACCGCATGGGCAGCCCTTCAAGAAGCTTTTCCAGCATATCGATGCTGTGCGAATCGTCATGGACCGACTGGAGAAGGAATTCCATATCCAGGACCGGATATCCCTGTTCTTTCATGGCGGCATAATCGCCGACAACAAAATTATCGGGATTCTTGATAAAGCTGAAAAAACTGAACCGCTCGCCAAGCTCCATGCAGGCGCTGGCCCTGGACTGCACCGGGGTGGACCCTTTGCCCATCTGCTTCTTGTTGCCGATGGTGTTGAAGGCATCCTTGCCGCACATGCTGAAATAGACGGGTACGTCGAGCCGTCCGGTATCGATGCGCTTCACTTCCTTGAGGATGTCCAGCTTTGACTCCTCGAGACGCTTCATGAACCTGTCAATTGTCTGCTGGGGCGTACACGCCTTGTCCTGGTCATAGGTGTACTCCTTGCGGCAGTCCTGCAGCCTGATCATCTTTTTTTCCATGTCTTCCTGCTCCTGGTAATTGCTCGAACTCCGTGTTACCGGCCTGTACGGCTACAGGCGTTGATCACCTCGTCCATCCTTTCCTGCCAGTCTTTCCCGTGCGGTGTTATTTCCACAACCCTGGCATCGTTTTCCGCAAGGCGGATCTCCATTTCCAATCTTTCGGCCGGAACAAGGCTGCCGAGCCTGTCCGGCCATTCGACGACGGTCAAGCCGTCTGCCACAATGTAGTCCATTAATCCCGATTCTTCAACATCATCTTCCCCCTCAAGCCGATAACAGTCTATATGATAGAAAGGTATCCTGCCGGGATATTCGTGCATCAGGGCAAAGGACGGACTGGTCACATAGCATTCATCTGGAACATCCAGGCCCTGGGCGATAAACTGGGCCAGCGTGGTCTTGCCGGCGCCCAGGCAGCCGGTGAGCAGCACCAGGTCGCCCGGCCGGCTGATCCGGCCCAGAACCATTCCCAGGGCCCTGGTATCCTCAAGGGTGTGCAGGGTAATTTCCGCCATGATTTTTTTATTTTGTGATTACCACTTCAATGTCATTAACTTCATCCACCATGCAAACCCCTCACCCCAACCCTCTCCCGGGGGAGAGGGTTAGGGTGAGGGCGAAAAAATCTTTAGTTAATGACATTGATTACCACTTATCCTCAGTTCGTGTGAAAACCAAGCTATTTCTCTCCCTCTCCCCCGTTTCGGGGGAGAGGGTTGGGGTGAGGGGGTAATTGTTAAAAATTCTTGTGACTGAGCTTGAGCGGTAATCAAGTTTAATCTTACTCCCCGGATTTTTCAGCCGAACTGTCCCACCAGGTCATGAGGAGCTGGTCCGGCGAGTAGTACAGGGGCAGTGTTTCCGGCTGCCTGAACCTGGAGCTGTAGGCCAGCCTGTGACTGGCTAAATACCAGTTGGGCACCACGTAATACCCGTACCACAGCACCCGGTCCAGGGCCCGGCAGGCGCTGGTCAGCTCTTCCTGGGTGGTAGCGTAAATAATGGCGTCAACCAGGCTGTCAACAACCGGATCGGCAATACCGGCAAGATTGCGCGAACCTTTCTGGTCTGCCGACGATGAATGCCAGTAGCTGCGCTGTTCATTGCCCGGCGACTGGGACTGCCCGAACACCGAGACCATCATGTCAAAATCAAAGTTCTTCATCCGGTCGACATACAGGGCCGTGTCAATGGTGCGATAGGTGGCCTTGATGCCGAGTTTCTCCAGATTTTGAACGTACGGGGCCATCACCCGTTCAAAGGATGGGCTGACCAGCAGTATCTCAAAGGAAAAGGATTCACCCTTTTCATTCACGAGGCCGCCGTTTTTCGCCTCCCATCCAGCTTCATTCAGGAGTTTCTTGGCCTGGCGCAGATTCTTGCGCAGGCTTGAAGGGGGTTCGGTTGTCGGCGGCTCAAGGGGCTTTGCAAACACTTCCGGCGGCAGGCTGTCGCGGAAGGGTTCGAGAAGCTCAAGCTCTCCCTTGCCAGGCAGGCCGGTGGCCGCCAGGATTGAATTGCTGAAATAGCTGTTGTTCCTCGTGTACTGGTCAAAAAACAGGGTCTTGTTGGTCCACTGAAAATCAAAGGCCAGGCCAAGCGCCTCCCGGACCCTGCTGTCTTCAAACAGGGACTTGCGGGTATTGAACACGAATCCCTGCATCCCGGCGTTGTTCTTGTGGGGAAAAAGCTCCTTGATCAGCTTGCCGCTGTCAAAGAGCTTGCCGTCGAGGTCCCGCGCCCACTGCTTGGCAATATTGACCGACATGAAATCAAACTCACCGGCCTTGAACGCCTCCAGGCTGACGATCTGGTCCCGGTAATAATCAATAGTAATGGTGTCGAAGTTGTACATCCCTGTGCGGACAGGAAGATCTTTTGCCCAGTAATCGGGATTGCGCCTGTAGGTGATGGACTTGCCGGGAACGATCTTGTCAACGATGTAGGGGCCTGACCCTATGGGAGGGGTTATACTCTCGGCGGCAGAGTCGCTGTTGAACCCATGCTTCTCATAAAATGCTTTGGACACGACCGGCAGCTGGGCGGCGATCATGTGCAGCTCCCTGTTGGTGCGGGCAAAATGAAAGCGGATGCGGTTTTTGTCCAGTATTTCCGCCTCGGTTATATCCTTCATGTATATCTGGTACTGCGGATGGGCGTCATTGCTCTTGAGTTTTTCCAGGGAATACTTCACATCCTCCACCGTGACCGGCGATCCGTCGGAAAATCTGGCCAGTTCATTCAGGGTGAAGGTCACCGACATCCTGTCTTCGGCAAGCTCGATATCCTTGGCCAGCAGCCCGTATTCGGCAAAAGGCTCGTCCAGGCTGGATATGGCCAGGGTTTCGAAGACAAAAGCGGTGAGTCCGGCCGGTTCCTGTCCCTTGAGGGTAAAGGGATTCATCTTGTCGAAACTGCCCAGGTCGTGCATGGTGAGCTTCCCGCCCTTAACGGCATCCGGGGAAACATAATCAAAACGGGTAAAATCCGGCGGGTATTTCAGCTTCCCGTCAATGCTGATCCCATGGGCGCCAAAAACCTGAACAGGAAAGAAAAAAAATACCAAAAGTCCAATACAAACAAAATGTTTCATAACAATCCAAAATCCGGTTCTGTAGAGTGATTCTCCTCCCGCAAAGCGGGAGGCATCAGTTTGCCCCCTCAACGGGGGCATATTTCCCATTGGCCCTTGCCGAGCACCGCAGAAGTTGTCGATAAGGATTTTGAACTGTTTGAGTGAAGCGAGTTTTCAAAATCCCGACAGCTTCGAGGAGCACAGGGCAGTCCGAAGGACCAAGGGGCACGGGTGCCTTTTCTGTAGTGGTGTGGCGTAGACCACACGACGCTCGTTTTCTTTGGGCAAGCAAAGAAAATGAACAATCAAATCAAATAATTGGCACATCCTGACAACTCTGACCTAACCCAGAGAACCAAGTCTTAAACAATTCAATAAACAAATTCCACGGCAGAATTAACTTTATATCCTAAATTTCCCGATCCAACAATCCTTGACCACCCTACCCCATCCCGCATGAAAAAATTGACTGTTTACCTGGTATATGTAATAAAGAGTGCTTATTTTTAAAGATTACTCTTGATGGCGTCGTAAAAAGTCCGATCTACTGCGTCATAGCGGGTACGACCAATGCTCGACGTACCATATGTACGCCTCCGTTTGGCCGACACCGCTATTCCTTGTATATCGAAATTTTTACTTATCCATCTTTTAGTGTGTGATGGACTTTTTACGAGTCCATCACACACTCAATGATGATATCCCACTTTACAGGAACTCAAACATGGGACAAACAATAGCGGAAAAGATTTTTACAGCACACCTGCGGGACACCCCTACCCCGGACAACATGGTCCTGGATATCGACGTGGTCATGTGCCACGAGATCACCACGCCCATCGCCATCATGGACTTGATGGAAAAAGGCATGGACCGGGTCTTTGACCCGGACAAAATCAAGGCGGTCATCGACCATGTCACCCCGCCCAAGGACTCCAAAACCGCCACCCAGGCCAAGATCATGCGCGAATGGGCCCGGCGGCACCAGATCAGGGATTTTTTTGATATCGGCCGGAACGGGGTCTGCCACGCCCTGTTTCCGGAAAAAGGTTTCATCCGCCCCGGCAACACGGTGATCATGGGCGACTCCCATACCTGCACCCATGGCGCTTTCGGGGCTTTTGCCGCCGGCGTCGGCACCACCGACCTTGAGGTGGGCATCCTCAAGGGAGTGTGCGCCTTCCGCAAACCGAAATCCATGAAAATTGAAATAACCGGCGAACTTCCTCCGGGCGTGTTTGCCAAGGACATCATCCTCCATATCATTTCCAGGCTGACCGTGAACGGCGCCACCGACCATATAATGGAGTTCCGGGGACCGGTGGTGGATGCCATGGACATGTCCTCGCGAATGACCCTGTGCAACATGGCGGTCGAGGCCGGCGCCACCAGCGGCATCTGTCTGCCCGACAAGGTGACCGCCCAATACCTGTGGCCGTTTATCAGGGAAAACTACGACTCCGTAGATGCGGCGGTTGACGATTTCCGTAAGTGGCATTCCGACCCGGATGCGGTGTACGAACAGACCCTGACCTTTGAAATCAGCAATCTCGAACCGCAGGTAACCTACGGATTCAAGCCCGACCATGTCAAAGGGATCAAGGAAATGGCCGGAACCAGGGTCGACCAGGTGTATATCGGCTCCTGCACCAACGGCCGGATCGAAGATATCCGGGCCGCGGCCTCCATCCTCAAGGGACGGAAGATTGCCGACAGCGTCCGGGGCATCCTGACCCCGGCCACCCCGGCCATCTATTCCCAGGCCCTGGACGAAGGATTGATCAAGATTTTCATGGACAGCGGTTTTTGCGTCCTCAATCCGACCTGCGGCGCCTGTCTGGGCATGAGCAGCGGCGTACTGGCCGAAGGAGAGGTATGCGCCTCCACCACCAACCGAAATTTTAACGGGCGGATGGGCAAAGGCGGCATGGTGCACCTGATGAGCCCCCTGACAGCAGCAGCAGCAGCCGTCACCGGCGAACTCACCGACCCGCGGCAGTTTTTAAACTGATTACTATCAGGCTGAAGGCTGAAGGCTGAAGACTATTAGGCTACTTGTGAAAACCGCCCCTAAAAACCTATAGCCTTAACAGCTAACAGCCTGTCCCAACATAATTAATACTTCATGATTCCAGACAAACAGATCAACTCAGAAAGTTGAGCTGATTAGCTGCAACACACGCACAGGAGAACACTGACAATGAAATTTGGCGGACCCGCTTTTTTTATCGACCGAAGCGATATAAACACCGATGAAATCATCCCGGCCAAGTATTTGACCGAGATATCCAAACAGGCCCTCAAACCGCACCTGCTCGAAGACCTGCATCTTGAAAACACCCGGTTCGACCCCAACTCCCCTGCCCTGCAGAATGCCAAGGTCCTGGTGACCCGCTCCAACTTCGGCTGCGGATCATCCCGGGAGCACGCGGTCTGGGCCCTGGAAGTCAACGACATCAAGGTGGTAATTGCCGCGAGCTTTGCCAGGATTTTCCGGCAGAACATGTTCAACTGCGGCATCCTGGCCATCGAACTGAGCGAAGCGGATATTGAAAAATTATTCAGCCTGCAGGGAGATGTCAGGATCGATGTTGACCTGGAAAAAGGAGAAGTAACCGCCACCGAACAGGGGCACGATCAACGCTCCATTACCAGCAGCTTCGCCATGAACCCCTTTGACATGCAGCTTGTCAGCGCCGGCGGATGGCTGGCCTATGCTGATCAGAATTATTGAGAATTAGATTCTCATACGATTATTCCCGGACAGGTTCACAGAACTTCCGGGAATAATCGTTTTCGTAGCAAAGCCCCTTCCCTCCTATCGAAACTCAGTTAAGATATTGCTGAACCTTGGGAAAATGTCATTCGAAGTCTCGCAAGCTCGCTTACCTCGAATACCCTTGGAGGGCATAAACGAACGTGAAAAATCTTTCCCTTAACGTCACAAGATTTCTCCCTGCGCTCGATATAACTAGAACCCGGCTTTTCCCAAAATTTATAAACTTCAGCATATCATCAATACAAAAGGGCAATCGCAATGCCCGCGGCAACTGTCATTTCGAACGTATGTGAGAAATCTTTCCCTAACGTCACCAGGATTCGCCTAGCGCTTCTTGATGGCATCGGACATGCCACGCATTGGAGCAGCCGCTGCAATCTTTATAGCTGCGTCCATCGCTTCCGTTTTAGTGGGAATGATTGGAAGTCTCACCAACCGATTTATGTACGGGCTCTGGGACATCATAGCGCCGTATCTCATCGTCACGATCATCTTCTGGGACTGGGCGTATAGGAAGCAAAACAATACCGACTCAGGGCATGATTGAAAGATGGTCCATGACCAATCAATTCAACATTCAACTTACCTCCTCCCCTGCTACTAACTGTTTTTACACTATATTTACCATGTCTTTTCAACATCCTTTACAGATAATTCCCATTATTTTTAATTGACTTACAATCAGTCAAGGGGTAGAAAAAGAAAATCAATCCAATTACTATTCATTACAGGTGAATTTCATACCAAACTATTCAGGAACATGCTGCCAATCCCGGAAAATGTTTCAGCCCGATTCAACAGAATCTTAGAACAACGCGCAATCAATGAGCATTCCCGCGTTTATTACGGAAAATGGCTCCGATATTTCCTCGATTTTTGTGAAAAATATCCTCCTCCCGCTGACAAATCCGAACAGGTTCGTCTATTCATCGAAAAACTGAAATCCAAAAAGCAATCCCCGCAACAGTGCGCTCAGGCAGCCCATGCGGTTTCCCTTTTTTTCGAATCGCTACAACCAAAAATCCGCCCTCATTCAACACCTGTTACTGCAGAACCACCCCGACCTGCTCATCTAACAGAACAGCTACTCAAAGCCCGAAATTCCGGAGGGAATATTTATGCGAGTAGCGGGTTTGCGACCAGATCAACAATGGAGGTTGCAGAGCCCCCGTTTCCGCACAAATCAATGGGAGGAAAAAGCTTCAACGAATGGCGCTGTTTAAAAAAGACGAAATCACCGGCTTGGGACCAGGCCATCGAAAAACTCGATGCGGAGATTAAAATCAGGCATTATTCCCGAAAAACGCTTCAGACTTATGCAAATTGGGCCCGCAAATTTCAGCGCTTTCTGCATGACAAACCCCCTGAAAATCTTTCTTCCCTTGATGTAAAGGAATATCTCACTTATTTAGCGGTCAAATGTTCTGTAGCCTCATCAACCCAGAACCAAGCCTTTAATGCATTACTGTTTCTTTTTCGGCATGTCCTGAAAAAAGATTTCGGCGATCAACGTGATGTGCCTCGCGCCAAAAAATCAAAGTATATCCCTGTGGTTCTTTCCCGCCCGGAAGTTGATATCATTTTGAGCCATCTCGAATATCCGTTTAATCTCGTAGTGAGCTTGCTCTATGGTTGCGGGCTTCGGCTCTTCGAGAGCCTCAACCTTCGGGTACAAAATTTTAATTTCGAGGATGGTATCCTGACAGTGCACGGCAAAGGTGACAAGGACCGGACTGTTCCTCTCCCCCAAAGGCTTGTTCCACAGCTGAAAAACCAGTTGGAGACGGTAAGCGAACTCCATGACAAAGACCTTGCCGCAGGCTATGCTGGGGTATTTCTCAACGGCTCACTCGAAAAGAAGTATCCATCCGCCGCCAAAGATTTTATCTGGCAATGGTTTTTTCCTCAAAAGGAACTTACCACGATAGCGGGTACAAATGAGCGTAGACGATATCACCTGCACGAATCGAAAGTTCAGGTGGCATTGAAAAAAGCCGTAAGAAAAGCAAAACTTACCAAACGCGTCAGATCGCATACTTTTCGGCACAGTTTCGCCACGCACCTTCTGCAAGCCAATTACGATATTCGGACGATCCAGACCATGCTGGGCCATGCCGATATAAGAACAACGATGATTTATACTCATTGCATACCGAGCAAAACCGCAAAAGAAGCAAAAAGTCCACTGGATTTCTGATCGCGATGACAGGCATAATAATCAACAAAGAATATCCGGCATACTTTTTGCCTTTATTGATAACACCACGATTTCGGGTGTTGATAGGACGGATTCCGTCCTGATAATAACTTGTTATGCATGAAATGAAATACACCGACTTTCCAGGCTTCGTCATTGAGGTTTTAGATGAGCTAGCTCATGAGGAAGAAACTCAATCAATATGGTTAATTGGCTCTAGAGCCAATGATCTCGAAAGACCGGACTCTGACTGGGATTTCATTGCATTTGTAAGTGACAAGGTAACTGAAAGACGAGTAAGAAACAAAAACGTAGATATTGTTCGTGTTGATCGAGATGGGTATTGTTTACTTGAAGGCCAGGATCTAAGTATGCGCAACTCATTTGAAAACTGGAGATGGGTTGAAACTGAACCGGGGTTGGCAACGTATCTTGTCAGGAAAACACCAGATGTTGGGGAAGGCGAGGCCTTTGACATGGAAGACGTTGAATACCTTCAATTACGAAGCATAAATGTCTGGCAGAGAAATGCATAACGAGGCAAATCCAGCCGACGCGCCGAAAGCGCGCGCGGCTGATTTGCGTCGTTGAACCAGGAAAAAATGAAACACGAAACCACCAGGTGGCTCATTCCCTTTAAAGGACGCGATCATTCTGGAGCATACGACCACAATTTTTTATGGAAACAAGGCTGTGTGTACGTGATGGACAATCATCGTGCTGCCTTGTGGTGCTGGCACCAGGAGATAGATCTAAGATCTTCACACTCGATTTTTCACATCGATAGACATACCGATTGTCTCCAAAGCAAATTAGATGAGTGGCTTGCCCACCTGCCATCATCATGGACATTGTCAATTGAAGAATACATGAGTCATTCGTATCAGGCTGACACGCCCATAGGGAAAGACTACACGCCTGTTTTCCGTTGGGACAATTTCTTGTCGCTCTATCTCTCAGAGTTCGGGAAGTATATCTCTAGATGCTACTTTGCGACTCATGATGACGGAGACAAGCCTAATCACGCTCGTGTCATGAAATCGGAAGTCGAGTCTCTTCCAGGGAACTTCGATTACTGGCTAAACGGAAGAGACAAACCATGGATCGTCGACATTGATCTTGATTATTTTTTCTATAGAGACGATGAAGGATACAAGGTCATGGTCTCAGATGAATATCTAGACACTCTTTTTAAATGCCTTCGAAGTAAGATCGACGCTGGAGTTGTCGTTGCTGTGACGATAGCTCTAACGCCATGCGAGGAGTTTACTGGTGGATGGGAGGCGAGTGAAAAACTAGCGCAGCGTGTGCTTAAGATTATGGATATCGAATTCCGACTTCCAACTTTGTAGCAATAAAGCAATGAAAACGTGGTCTGTCCCCATTTGATTCATTGGCGCGGTCTGGTTAGCCTTAGCGTTCGACTTTGGAACGTACATATTGCAGGTTAAAGTTCTAGGCACCTGAAACAACAAGGAGTAACTGAAATAATGGCTGGGATATTGAATTCTGAAGAAATGGGCAACCTCGTGACACTTGTTGAAGAGGCCGCAAGATCCACTGAAGAAGGTGTGAAGCATTTTGTAGAGCCAGCACCCAATACTCTCCGTCGTGCTACAAATAAGCGACACCATGTTGTATTTGGCAGACGTGGGTCTGGAAAATCGAGTTTGTTACGTAAAGCAGCCGCTGACCTAACTATTGATCGACGCCCTATAGCTCATGTGAACCTAGAATCCTTTAAAGGGCACAGTTATCCTGATGTTTTAATGAGTGTGCTCATTGCTACTTTTAGGGAGTTCAAAAAATGGATGGACACAGCAGCTATTCATCCTTCAACACGTACATCGTTTTGGAATAAATTATTTGGGACAACTCCAAAACGTTCTTCGTTCAACCGAAAGGAAGCTCAAAAGCTATCAGAGGCCCTTTCTCAGCAGATTGACACCCTTACCAAGGAACTTCATAGAACTGATGATGCAGAATTAACTTTAAGGGCTGGCATGGAAAAAGGTGAAAAGGATGCCGCGGGGGCAAATACAAAAGTAGGTATCTCAGGTGCATCGGCAGAGGCAAACGTTTCCATTGAAATTGACCAGAGGCAGAAAGAAGAAATAGAGGAAAGATTTAGAAGATCCAAAATTGATTTCTTGCACCGGAATATTATGGAATACCAAAATTTGTATCAACGTCTAGGAGAAATATCAGGCGGCGATGCCTACTTATTTTTGGACGATCTATATCACATCAGGCGCACTGATCAAGCGCAGATGATAGATTATTTCCATAGGATTGCAAAGGATCATAATTTATGGCTGAAGATTGGTACTATCAGACATAGG
>JAMJFO010000051.1 GCA_023544645.1 Desulfobulbaceae bacterium
AAAAGAAATTTCAACAATTTTTTTTCAGTGATTTTCAGCTTGGCCGATTGCTCAATGGCCCCGGCATTCGTAAAATGCGCGGAACGTCTCGGTTGACAGTATTTGGCGCTATTTTTAAATTGGCCTTCAGGGTATCGTTTATCAGCCGTATTATTATTTGTTCATTCGGGCGCTGATCAGGTTGAGGAGCTTTTTTTCCACCTCATACTGCCGGCCCAGGAGC
Organism: Desulfobulbaceae bacterium; assembly: GCA_023544645.1. Taxonomy (GTDB): domain Bacteria; phylum Desulfobacterota; class Desulfobulbia; order Desulfobulbales; family Desulfobulbaceae; genus UBA10518. The sequence goes on from JAMJFO010000051.1 coordinate 224, forward strand.
TGTCCGGTAAGTTGTTCAAGTTTCCTGGTATTTTCGGGGGGGAGGGCTTCAAGGATATTTCTGCAATTATAATTGAGGCAGAACATCGGTTTGAAGATAAACAGGCATCCTTTCTCCCCGAGATAACAGCACTCCCCGCTGTCGCTTCTTCCCTGCCTGACTGTGACCCCGGCAAGCATGTTCATGAGCAGTTGAACCGCGTCTGTTTCACCGGCCATATACAGGCTGCAGCAGCCGCCGCCACTGCCGGCCGAGCAGCGGACACATAATTCTCCCATTCCTGCTTTTGCCATGTGGCTGTTGAGGACCGAGGCGTATTTTTCCAGCAGTTCTAGATCTGCGCGCAAATCATCGCAGCGCAGAAACTCAGCGCCATACGTTTGAAGCAGTTCTTCGGCCAGGCGGAGCTTATCCGCTGCCGGCGCATAAAAGAGCTGCTGTGGTGACATCGTATCCGGGATCATTTTTTTCATCGCTGGTTAAAAAACAGGACAGTCCCCGATTAAGGATCCCATTGTCAAGGAATAGTTGCGAAATGCAGAGGCAAATATCTGTCCGTGAGCACCCTGCTGAGTGTCCATCCGGAAATTCGTGGTGCGCCGCAATTAGCAAACAGCTATACAGCACACAGGCGAAAAGCAGCCACGGCGTCGGGAGCAGCGCCAAAAAAATCGACCTGGCTGGTTCAGGCTTTGATTTGTTGCTGAATGTTGTGGTAACATATAGAAGTTTGTGATTACCACCGAAACTCAATAAGGATATATTACTGAGCCTTGGAAAAATGTCATTGGGAGTCGCGCAAGTTCACTGACCTCGAATACCCTTGAAGGGAGGGCATAAACGAATGTGAGAAATCTTTCCCGTGACGTCCAGGTCTTCTTTCTTTGCTCGAAATGACCGCATGTTCCAGGACCTGGGCACCAATCTTACCAGGTTATTGTGGTAATCATAGGCATGTTTGATTCCGATTGCTGCATGAGAGTTATGTAAAGGAGGTTATCATCATGAGGAGAATTTTTGTTGTCTTTGTGCTGGCACTGCTGCCGGCCTTTGCCGGCCTGTCCGGCCACGCTGCCATGGACATAGGCGTGAATATCAAAGTGGATCTGCCGCCCCCTCCGCGGCTCAACCTGCCGGCCCCGCCACCCCTCATCCCCGTGCCGAACGCGTATGTCTATTTCGCGCCTGATGTGGACATCATCTTCTATCGGGGATACTGGTATCGACCGCATCGCGACCACTGGTACCGTTCGGACCGTTATGACGGGAGATGGGTTCTGCAGCAGCCGAGGTTCGTGCCGCCGGCTATTCTAAACCTGCCGCCTGACTGGAAGAGCGTTCCACCAGGACACCGGAAAATTCCCTATGGCCAGGTGAAACAGAACTGGAAGCGCTGGGAGAGGGAAAAATACTGGGACAAGCAGGAAAAGTACCGGGACAAGCAGGAAAAGCGCTGGGACAAGCAGGAGAAATATTGGGACAAACAGGAAAAGCACCGGGACAAGCAGGAAGAGAAGTGGGAACATAAAGGAGGCAGGGGGGACAACGGAAAGGGCAGGGGGCGGAAATAGAAATTGATCACCCGGAGAGTGAGGCGGCAGCCTGTGAGACCAATGGGCCCCTTCTTCATCATGTTCAAGGTGTTTTTGCCACCGGCCTGTCCAGTTTAACCGGGGCGCCTGACGCTGCCCAGTTTTTTATCTTCAAGATTCAGGTCTTGATCATTTATAATATATCGTGGCTCTATGCCAAAATCAGCTGAGATATTGTGAACAGCTTGAATTTTATGCATATTTGTCATTTTGAACCAATATGTGATTACCAACAATCCTCAGCCGCAAAATTTTCATGGCTTGTAACCGACTGATTTGGTGTGTTTCTGTCATCTCAAATACCCTGAGGGGGATAAACGAATGTGAGAGATCTTTCTCTTAACGTATCAAGATTTCTCCCTGCGGTCGAAATGACAGCGTTTTTCCTGGCACTGGCAATGAATTTGCCGAGTTTCATTAAGAGTCTTTACTCTATTTCCGAATGGTTTCGTTAAACAAACTGACTGCCAGTATCCGCCATGCCTTTTGGGATGGTACAATCTGGCCCAAAACGTTACTGGTCAGTAACATATAGTTGCAGGTTTGCTACCACATGGTAACACTGGTGCGGCGCCCCTATCCCCATATCTTGTTGCTCTATTCAGCTCAACAAGCCTATATTCGGAAGTTTTTGAACAATGAAAAGCACTCTGGCCATTGGAGGTAATTACTCATCTTGCTGGTATGTTATTTGCAAATAAATTTTTCACGCTAACCTGTCACCGTTATTGTACAAGGTTGGTCAATTTAAGTGTGGAGGGAACATGCCGATCTTAGGCTACATCGCCAGCCCCCGATCAGGGGCGAAAAAGGAATTGTTACAGGAGCTGAATGCTCTTCAATATTGCGAAGCTTTTCCGGCCGACAATGTTGATATCCTGATTCTGGTGACAGATACCCCGGACAAGGAAACCGAAGCAATGTTGCAGCAACAACTTAAGGACATTAATGCATTGGAATCATTAAGTATGACCTTTGGTTATAATAATGAATTACATGAGGGAGAAAGGAATGACAATGAAGCTTGATCGAAGATCATTTATCAAATCCGCCGCTGCGACAAGTGCCATTGCCACAGCAGCATCCCTGTTTCCCGGTATCAGTTTTGCCGGCTGGGAAAAACTGGAAGATGCGGCCGGTATGATAACCTGGCACAAAGCGCCCTGTCGTTTCTGCGGCACCGGCTGCGGGGTGCTGGTTGGCGTGTCGGGAGAACGGGCTGTAGCGGTCAAGGGTGATCCCAACTGCAGCGTCAATAAAGGATTGTGCTGTGTTAAGGGGTACCACTCGGTCCAGGCCCTTTACGGCAAGGATCGGATTACCAGGGCCAAGGTGCGAAAGAATGGCGAAATGGTTGAGGTGCCGATCACCGAAGCGCTGGACCTGATTGCCGCCAAAATGAAAGAAACCATCAGCAGCCATGGCAAGGATTCCGTGGCCGTATACGGCTCCGGGCAGTGGACCATTCCCGATGGCTACGTTGCATCCAAGCTGTTCAAGGGGTGTATCGGCACCAATAATGTCGAGGCCAACGCCAGGCTCTGCATGGCAAGCGCGGTCACCGGTTTTATGACCTCCTTCGGCATCGACGAGCCCATGGGCTGCTACGAGGATATTGAACATGCCAACGTGTTCGTAACCTGGGGAAACAACATGGCGGAAATGCATCCGGTTCTTTTCTCCAGGATGCTCGCCGCCCGCAAGCGCAACGGTGATGTCGAGATTATTGATTTTGCCACCCGCACGACCAGAACCAGCCAGGCCGCCGACAAGTCAATTCTTTTCAAGCCCCAGACCGACCTGGCGGTTGCCAATGCCATCTGCCACGAAATCATCCGCAATAATTGGGTTAACCGGGATTTTGTCAACAAGCATGTCTCTTTCCGCAAGGGACTGACCAATATCGGCTACGGCGTAGAAGATCATTTCCAGTTCCAGGACAAGCCGGAAGGGATAAATTTTGCCGAATTTGAAACATTTCTCAAGGATTACACCCCGGAGCGGGTGGAAAAAATATCCGGGGTGTCGGCGCGCGACATCAGGTATCTGGCCTCGCTGTACGGAGATCCGAAAAAGAAGGTCACCTCCTTCTGGTGCATGGGCATGAACCAGCACACCAGGGGAACCTGGATCAATAATCTGGTCTACAACATCCACCTGCTGGTGGGCAAGATTTCCACCCCGGGCAACAGCCCCTTCTCCCTTACCGGCCAGCCCAGCGCCTGCGGCACGGTTCGCGAGGTCGGCACCCTGACGCACAAACTGCCCCATGGCGTTGTCATGAACGAGCATGACCGGCAGATGGCCGCCGAGATATGGAATGTGCCGGTGGAAAACATCGATCCCAAGCCCACCTATCATACGGTGGAGATGTTCCGGGCCCTGGACCGCGGGGATATCAGGTTTATCTGGATCCAGGTCACCAATCCCATGGTCACCATGCCCAAACTCAAACGCTACCGGGATGGCGCGTTGAAGGAAGACCGTTTCATCGTTGTGTCCGATGTCTACCCTACCCCGACAACTGATGTGGCGGACGTCATTTTACCGGCTGCCATGTGGATAGAGCAGGAAGGCATGTTCGGCAACTCCGAGCGCCGCACCCAGCATTTTGACGAGATTGTCCCTCCCCCGGGCGAGGCCATGTCTGATACCTGGCAGCTCATAGAAGTGGCAAGAAGACTCGGCTACGAAAAGCAGTTCCCCTGGAGCCGGGACGAGTATATCGGTAAGATCTGGGAAGAATACCGGCGGTTTCACGATTCTCCCAAGCACAATATGGCGCCCTATGAAGTACTCAGGGCGCGGCCGGGCGTGCAGTGGCCGTTTGTCAACGGCAGGGAGACCAGGTGGCGCTTTAACCCCAAGTATGACCCTGCCTGCACCAGCGGCGAAGATTTTCATTTTTACGGCCATAAAGACAATCGGGCCTGGATCTGGGCCCGGCCATACGAACCGGCCGCTGAATCGCCCGACCAGGAGTACAACTTCTGGCTGAACACCGGCCGGGTGGTCGAGCACTGGCATACCGGTTCCATGACCAGGCGGGTGCCGGTACTTCACAACGCCATGCCCTCCTCCTATGTGGAAATCAACCCGGACGACGCCGCCGAGCTCGGGGTGGTCAATGGCGACATGGTTAAAATTATTTCCCGAAGAGGTGAGGTAGCCATGCCGGCATCGATCAACGGCAGAGGAGTCCCGCCCAGGGGAATGGTTTTTGTCCCCTTCTTTGACGAGAGCTACCTGATCAACGAAGTGACCCTGGACGCCTTCTGTCCGATTTCAAAACAGCCGGATTACAAGAAATGCGCCGTCAGACTGGAGAAAGCATAATGAAAAAGGCAGAGACAAAAATCGGCAGACTTGGTATCGGTTTTGCCGCCATCTGCCTGTTGGGAGCCGCGGCGCTGTCGGCAGGTGCGGCGCCGGACATTCCCCATGGCTTTGATTGGGACGGCGAAAAGATATTCAACCGGTATAATGAAACTCCTTTGTCAGCAATGACGGGCAATGACGGCACGCGCAACCTGAATTCATTTTACGGGCTTCGCCAATATCCGGGATCGCCTCCCCGGATCCCCCACGCAATTCCGCCTGCTTTTGCTGATGAACCCTACAACTGTATTTCGTGTCATGGCCGGGGCGGCTATGTTGCGGAATTGCAGGCCTATGCTCCTGTCACTCCCCACCCTGAAAATGAAGCCTGCTTCCAGTGCCATGTTCCGCGACGTGCCGAAGAACTCTTTGTGGAAACAGACTGGCAATCAATAAATCCGCCCGCCCTGGGCAGATCCCAGCTTGGCGGCTCTCCCCCGACGATCCCCCATCCCCTGCAGCTGCGGGAGGATTGCATTGCCTGTCATGCCGGTCCCGCGGCAGTGGCCGAGATCCGGGTTGAACATGCCTCGCGCGGCAATTGCCGTCAATGTCATGTGCCCCTGATTGTTACAGAACCCGTGAAAGAGTTTGCCAGATAGGACATTCATGAAACTACTCCTCCATCGTACCGGCCTGTTTTCCCTGGCATCGGGAATCCTGCTCCTGTTCTGCCTGCCTGCCGCCGCCAGTGACAAATCGATTATGGACCGGATCAGTGGCGCCGACGAACCGTTTGACGACTCAGGAATCAAGTCTGCCTACGACCTGGCGCTCAAGACGGTGCGGGCGCAAATACCCTACCAGGGGGGCACGTTCAAGGTGCTCACCCGCAAGGACTCCATTGACCGTTTCCGCTGCAGCGTCTGCCACACTGATAAAATACCGCAGGCCCGGGACAGCACTCTCTTTACCCATGGCGATATCAAAATAAATCACGGCCGGGAAGGGGACGGATTGGCATGCGCCGACTGCCACCATGAGAAGGAAAGAGATTTTCTTGTCGGCAAAAAGGGAGAAAGCGTTGATTTTGATCACAGCTATCTGCTCTGCGGCAAATGCCATTTCAGGCAGCTCAACGACTGGGTTGGCGGAGCGCACGGGAAACGAGTCAAATACTGGGCCGGAGAGCGGGTAGTCAATAATTGCGCGACATGTCACAATCCGCACTCTCCAAGGTTTACCAAAAGAATGCCGGCTACGTACTCTTTGCCGCTGGATGAATAGGGGAATGGAATGGTTCGCCGAAAAGATAAGGAAGCCCAGGTGAAAAAAAATAACGTGTCTGATGCCCGCACCAGCCGCAGGTCCTTTCTCAAGGGAGTTTCCATCGCTGCCGCAGCAGGGAGCGCGGCGCTGGTGACCGGATGCATTCCGGGCAAGGATGCCCTTTCGTCCGAGGGGTTTTCGTTGAAGTGGGAGGAATACTTCAAGAAGCATTACCGCCTGATGACCCAGGAGGAAAAGGATCAGACCATCGCCCGCCTGGTAAAGCTGGCAAAGATCCGGCACGATCTGGATATCCAGATGAGCAGCCGGCCTGCCCGGGAAAATGTCCTCTATGGCTATGCCTTCAACATCTCCCGATGTGAAGGGTATATGGACTGTGTCAAGGCCTGCGTCAGGGAAAACAACCTGGACCGCAAGTCAAAGACACAATACATCCGGATATTCGAGATGGAGCCCGGCCAGCTTGACCCCTCCACCGGTGACGGCAAATATTTCCACGAGGTGCCGGTTGACAACAAATTCTATATGGGTGTGCAATGTTTTCAGTGTGAAAATCCGCCATGCGTCAAGGCGTGTCCCACCAAGGCAACATGGCAGGAGCCGGACGGCATTGTTGTTGTTGATTATGACTGGTGCATCGGCTGCCGGTACTGCATGGCGGCATGTCCCTACTGGGGGCGCCGCTTTAACTGGGGCGAACCGGAAATACCGCGGGAAGAGATAAACACCAGGCAGCATTACCTGGGCAACCGCATCCGGCCCAGGGGAAAAGTGGAAAAATGTACGTTTTGCGTGCAGCGAACCAGGGAGGGCAGGCTTCCCGCCTGTGCCGAGGCATGTCCCACCGGCGCCAGGGTTTTCGGGAACCTGCTGGATCCGTACAGCGAGATACGATACGTTTTAAAACATAAAAAGGTCTTCAGGATGAAGGAAGAATTGGGGACCGACCCAAAATTCTGGTATTTTATTGACTGATCGAACGAGGACCGATATGGAAACAACATCCCCGAAAGGGTTTTTCTCTTTTCTCCATGACTGCCTCCGCTGGAATATGCAGGGCAGCACTGCCTTCCAGATATTCCGGCTGCTGCTGCTGGGCGGGATGATCTTCGGCCTGTACGCCTATTCCCACCAGTTCCGGCATGGGCTGGAAGTTACTGGAATGTCCAATATTATCAGCTGGGGTTTTTACATCTCCAATTTTACTTTTCTGGTGGGCGTAGCCGCGGCAGCAGTTATGCTCATCCTGCCGGCCTACATGTTTCATGACCCTGATTTTCACCGGGTGGTCATCATTGGAGAGGGAGTGGCTGTCGGCGCCCTGGTCATGTGTTTGTCATTCATTACGGTTGACCTGGGCGGACCGCTGCAGGCCTGGCACCTGATTCCGGGGATAGGACAGTTTAACTTTCCTTCGTCCATTCTTGCCTGGGATGTCATTGTCCTGAACGGATATCTCCTGTTAAACATCTTCGTGCCGACCTACATTCTCTATAACCATTACATGGGCCGGGAGGCGGATAAAAGGAAATACCTGCCCTTTGTTTTTCTCTCCATTTTCTGGGCCTTTTCCATCCATATGGTCACCGCTTTTCTCTACCAGGGGCTGCCGGCCCGGCCGTTCTGGAACAACCCGCTCCTGGGGCCGCGGTTTCTGGCATCAGCCTTTGCCGCCGGTCCTGCCTTGATAATTCTGGTGCTGGCCGCAATTCATAATTTCACCAACTATAAAATTGAAAAACGGATTTTTCACAAGCTGCGCCTGATTATTGTTGTATCGGCGATAATCAACCTGATCATGCTTTTTTCAGAGATATTCAAGGAATTTTATTTTCCCACCCACCATTCCATTTCCGCCATGTACCTGTTTTTCGGTCTGGATGGGCATAATGCGCTGGTCCCATGGATATGGACATCAATCAGCTGCAATGTCCTGGCAACCCTGGTCCTGGCCTTCAATCCCGGTGACAACAATCCCAAGGTTCTGCTGCCGGCCTGTATGGTTCTTTTTATTGCCATATGGATGGAAAAAGGCATAGGCCTCATTGTGCCGGGACTGATTCCCTCGCCAATGGGAGAGGTGGTCGATTACCTGCCCACCTGGGTCGAGCTTGGCGTGACCCTTGGCATATTCAGCCTGGGCATGACTATTGTGAGCAGCCTGCTTTATCCGGCCCTGATCATTGAACAGCGTTATGACCGGATCTCCGGAAAAGTATCGTAAAAGACGCAACGCCTGGTAAAGCGGGCGGGTTTTAATCCTTCGATATGGGCGCGGGTTTCTCCCGGGCGGCTTCAGATGCGAGTATTGAAAGTTCCCCGGCAATTTCCCGGCAGAAAAGGGTCAGTGTTTCACTCAGGGCGCTGACCAGTCCCTGATGATCCGGAGTCGGGGTTGCGGCTTGATAGCGGCTCCGCTGCCTCTGCAGCACTGTTGTTCCCTTGCCGTCCTCAAGCGACCATATGATTTCCAGGTTTGCCGTTTTATATCCTTCCCCGTCAAAGCGAACCACATCGACAATAAGCTGATAGTCCACCGTAGCGGATCTGCTCCAGGGATAAAACAGGAAACGCTCGGTCTGCAGCAGGATGGAAAGATTTTCCCTGAGCACCCGGGAAATATTTTCTGGCAGTGGTTCGATCCAGCGGTGGCTGTCGGATACCTGCAGCCTGTTGGCATCCATTCCGGTTATAATTTGCGGGCGGTCCAGTCGTTCCGGCAGCCGGATCGGGCCGATGCCGATAACCTTGCCGTCCATGGCCGCCCCATCAATTACCGTTTTGCCGGCGACATTGCTGGAAAGCTGGTAATAGGAGACCGGCGCTGTCCGGGGGCAGCCTGCCATCAGCAGGACAAGAACGAGAAGGACCACAGGCAGGCAGGTTCGGTGATGCAATACTGGTTGATGCTTCATTGTTTTTTCTCTCCACTTCGTTTTCCCCGGAGAAGAGCCTCGGGCTGCTGCTCCAGGCTTTCGGCCAGTCGGCGAAGGGCGCGAGCCGCCCTGGATATTTCCTGCAGGGACAGGTTCATGCGCTGGACCGTTGGTGATTGTTCATCGGCAAGCTGTTGCAGTGCTTCAGCTGCCGCGGCCAGTTCCGTGCCCGCGCGGGTAATGCTTTCGTACATCCGGGAATCCTCATCCGCCAGTTGTTCAACCCGGTCGGCGGCCCGACTCACCTTGTTCATGGCGGCCTGGACCGCGTCAGTCGCTTTGTGCACTTCATACAGATCCGTTTGCGCTGCAGCCAGAAGCGGTCCCGCGGCAGAGTCGAGCCGGGCTGTCAGGGATTCCAGGTGGGTGAGGGTCGCATCAAACCGGTCAGGGATTGTAGTCAATGCCTCCGCGGAAAGGATCGTACGGACCGAGGCGCTGATGGATGCAAGATCGTCCAGGAACTGGGTCATCGGAAAGTCCTGCAGCATGGCGGAAAATTCATGCACCGTGGTCGGGATGGTGGGGATCTCACTGATTTCCGGGTCGTCGCTGATAAAACGTGCCGGTTTTTCGGGGTAAAAAGCCAGGTCAACGTAGAGCTGGCCGGTGAGCAGGCTTTGAACTTTAAGCCGGGCCCTCATTCCGCGGTCCACCAGTTGGCGGATGGTATCCCGGTCCTGCAGGTTGATCTGCTCCCCGGCGCGGCTCTTTACGGCGTGGGGGGCGAGTTCAACGGTTACCGGCACCATGAGGCAGCGGCTTTCTTCGTCGAGCCCGAGCTCTATCCCTTTGACCGTGCCCACCTTGACGCCCAGAAAAACCACCGGCGCGCCCACCTGCAGCCCCTGGGCTGCTTCGTCAAAATACATTATGTGCTGGCGGTGTTCCTGGAACCACTGCCTGCCTGCCAGCAAAAGCACGGCTGTTGTCGCGAGGATGATGGCTCCGAAAACAAAGGCGCCGATCAGGGTCGGATTGGCTTTTTTGCTCATGCTTCCCCCCTGGTGAGAAAACGGCGCACCCTGGGATCGCCGGAATCAACAGCTTCCCTGGGATTGCCGGTGGCGATCATGGTATGGGTTTCTGCATCGAGGAAAATCGAATTGGTGCCGATGCCGAGAATGCTTGCCAGTTCATGGGTTATCAGGACAATGGTGGTGCCGAAGCTGTCCCGCAGTTCTAGGATGAGATCATCGAGCCGGCGGGCGGTGAGGGGATCAAGGCCGGAAGAGGGTTCGTCGATGATCAGGATGTCCGGGTCAAGGGCCATGGCCCGTGCGAGGCCTGCCCTTTTTTTCATACCGCCGCTCAGTTCGGCCGGGTAAAAATCCTCAAAGCCGTCCAGGCCGACCAGGGCCAGTTTGAAAGAAACAATTTCGCTGATCAGATGCGGCGCCAGATCGGTATATTCGCTGAGGGGCAGCGCCACGTTTTCCGCCAGGGTGAGAGAACTCCACAGGGCTCCCCCCTGAAACATGATGCCGAGCCGGCGTTTGAGCTGTTCCTGTTCGTCTGGTTCGACATTCCAGAAATCCCTGCCGTCATAAAGAACCGAGCCGTCTGCCGGACGCTGCAGGCCGATCAATGCCCGCATCACCGTTGATTTGCCGCAGCCGTTGCCGCCCATGATGATAAAAATATCCTTCTTGTTGACCACAAAGTTGAGGTCGTGCTGGACAACGAAATCGCCGTAGGCCATGGTCAGGCCGCGAACCTCGATATGCGCTGCAGTCTCCATTGCTCAGATTCCCAACTGGTAAAAGATAATGGTCAGGATCGATGCCGAGATGGTGATCAGCAGAATGCTGGTCACCACCGCCGATGTCGCCGCCTCGCCCACCGCCTCGGCGCTTCTGCCGCACTGCAGGCCGCGCAGGCATCCGGCATAGGCAACCAGGGCTCCATAAACGCTGCCCTTGGCAAGCCCCACCATGAAATGTTTCAACTCCAGGGCGCGAACGGTTTCGTTATAGTATTCAAACAGGCCGATGTCAAAGATGGAGGTGGAAATCAGCAGCCCGGCCAGCATGCCGACAAAGCCCGAGTAAAGCGTCAGCAGCGGGACCATCAGCATCAACGCCAGCATCCGGGGCAGCACCAGGAAGTCCACCGGCGAAATGCCGAGGGTTCTGAGGGCGTCAATCTCTTCATTGACCTGCATGGTGCCCAGCTGGGCCGCAAAGGCCGAACCGGTCCTGCCGGCGATGATGATGCCGGTCATCAATGCGCCTATTTCCCGCACCATACCAATGGCCACCAGGTCGGCGATAAAGATCTGCGCCCCCACCAGGCGAAGCTGGTCAGCGCCCAGATAGGCCAGGATGAGGCCCACGAGAAAGCTGATCACCGAGACAATGAGCAGCGCCCGGGGGCCCACCTCCTCGATCTCCCACCACAGGTCGCTCCAGCGGAACTGGGCGCGGCCGGACAGCAGCCGCCCGAGAGAAAAGGTGATTTCGCCCAGATAATGCAGCATCTCCGGTGCGCCGTGAAAGAAACGTATCGCTGCCGCACCCGTTCGCATGAGCAGGCTCCCCTGGTCGCGGCGGGACCGGGCAATTTTCTGTTCCGGACCGGCGTTGGCCATGGCCAGCAGATGCCGGACTCCCGTGGGCAGGCCGTCCTGTTCGGCCTTTATTCCCCTTTCAGAGCAGAGCCTGATCAGGTTGAAGAGAAAAGCCAGGAATCCTGTATCCCAGTCGGAAAGATCGGTTTTGAAGGTCAGGCGCTTGAGGCTGCCGCGTAAATCAGATTTGAGGATTTCCGCCGACGGCAGGTCCTGGTCCAGGCACCACCGGCCGGTAAAGGAGACTTCCAGGCTGTCAGCGCCTGCGGGGCTTGTTTCAATATGCCATTGGTGTTGATCGTTATCAGGGGGCATGGAATGTCACCCGGGGAATCCGTCCTGCCTGGACCGGAAAGAAGTGACTGCAGGCAGTGAAACAATCGGTTTCAGTATTTTTCATGGGGCCGTCTTGGTAGTTGTTCCGTTGGCGATGGACTTATGTTTCCACAATTTAATGCAGAAACATTCAGAGAATATGGTCCCATCATTTTCTATTTTATGCCAGAAAAGGCAGATAATTCAAGGCAGAAGATTTGCAAGCGGTCACAGGGCACCGCATTTCCTTTGTCATCGGCCTGGCCGCATACTGTTGTATAGCAGGCAGGCCTCTTTCGCGGACCTGCGGCACCCTGCAACCGCTATACATGTTGGCAAAAGCGCAATGCGTGGTTGCTCTACCCCATGAGTATTGAGGAAGATTTTTCCGGTTTCCCGGGAGCAGCCCCATGCGCTATGCCTGGCAGTAAAAGGGAAATGATGCCTGTGGGTGGAATTTATAGTTTTTTTTATGGATTTTTTGTATTAATCACCTCCTGGTTCTCTTAAGATTTGGTTTTTTTATTATTCTCAGGTAGTATGTTGGCGCGGAATCATTGATAAATTTCCTGAGAAGCAAATTACGATAAGCCACATGGGATTATTTCACCACTGAACGTATGAATATTCAGCAGTCGATTTTATGTTTTATTCTGGCGACACTGGTGACACTCTGCATTTACCAGCTGGCGAGAGCGCTCTTTGTCTATAGAACGGCAAGTAAAAAACTTTATTTTGCCATCTCCACCTTTGGCGGCAGTATCTTCGTGTTTTTTGCCCTCCTTCTCCTGGGCCAGACAACGCCGGAGCATGCGCTTTTCTATCACCGGGCGCGAATTTTCGGTTTGATGATCTGCTGTGTCGGTTGGCTGATGTGCATGTATGAAATATATTTCACCAAGAGCGTTGTCCCCAGGATTTTTTTTCTATGCACCCTTGGAATAGCTCTCATCCTGCCCTTTGACGTGTTCCTGTCCCTCCCTGTCCAGCATATTTCCGTCCAGGCAATGGGATCTGTTTTCAACTACAGCTTTGCCACGCCTAATCCGGGATACTCCATTTATGCCATGGTCGTACTCCTGTTTTTCGGCCTTTCCATTTACAAGGTTGCTTTCAGTGAAAATCTGCCTGTCAGCAAGGCATATGGATTTCTCGCCTTTTTTCCCGGTCTGATTGCCGGACTTAACGATTTTTCCATCACCCATGGCCTGTTCAGGAGCATGATGCTCAGCGAGTATCTGGTCTTTGGTTTCCTGGTGTCGGCTTTTACCTATTTTCTTGCCGAAGAACAGCACAATCACACCATGCTCCAGAAATTGTACGAACAGTTGGAGGTGGAAGTGGCCAACAGGACCTGTGAACTGCAGGAGGCAAACCGGATGCTCCAGGTGGCGGCCACCACGGACATGCTCACGGGGCTTGCCAATTTGTCCGAGCTGCGCAAACGGATTCGGATGGAAGAGGAGCGGATCAACAGGAAGGAATCGGACGGGGTGACAATCGCTTTTCTGGACCTTGATAATTTCAAATATTATAATGATACCTTCGGTCATCATGTCGGCGATTTTATGCTGAAAAAATTCAGCGCTCTCCTTAAGGCCAACTCCAGGTACATCGATTTCATCGCCCGGTACGGCGGTGATGAATTTATCCTGATTCTGCCCGGGGCCAACACCGAAGAATCCATCCAGAGTGTTGAGCGGCTCTATCAGGTGCTGGAAGATACGAACCACCTTATTCCCGACCTGGAAGAGTATCTCGGGCAACCGGTCGAGATACCGGATGAATTCAAGCTGGATTTTTCCACCGGTATTGCCGAGCATAGAAACGACATCCCCCTGGAGGAACTCATTGTCCGTGCTGACAAGGCGCTGTACAGCTCAAAAAAATCCGGGGAAAAAGGGGGAATCGGCCGGGACAGAATTATTATCTTCTGAGTCGACCGGAAAATTTCCTCATCTTTGAAAGTTCAACACGCTGGTGAACGCCAGATAGGGAGCAGGTATGAAAAAGATTTTTGCCGCGGTCGCAATGATTCTCATTGTTGCCGGGGTTTGCGCGCCGTTTGTCAATGGACTTGTCATGGAAAGGATTGTCATGCGGTCTCAAGACGATCTCAACAGAATGTATACGGACAGCGGTTCCGGTATGAACATTGAGATTATCAGCTATGACCGAAGCTTCTCTTCCACGGAAATTGAGTGGAGGGTTAAACTCGGCAGCCTTGCAACAGTATACGGTGTGGATGAAATTATATTTATGGATCGGGCAGACCATGGTTTCACCGGGGTGGTGTCAACGACCAGTCTTGAGAAGAATCAATGGTTTGTCGATTTATTAAACGATAATCTTGATGGGAAAAATCCCTTAAGCATTACGACCACATATAGATTATGGGGGAAAATAAAGTCGGTTGTCGACATAGGGGCATTTTCATTTCAGGTGAACAGCGAGACGGTTGATTTTCGTCCGGCAAAAGTTGTTGCAGAATCTGACGCGAGGCTGCAGCATTTTGTCAGTGCAGCATCCTGGGGTGGACTGTCGGTGGAGGACAAATTCAGGATAGACGGCTCTTCCCTCATGTATGATCTGGAGAAAATTTCCACCTATATCTGGGATGGTGTTATTTCATGCGAAATTGCCGGCATCAGCATGGAAGATGAAGCGGAAAGCTTTGAGCTCATCAATTTCCAGGGAGAATATGCCCTGGATTTTGACAGAGAGAAAAACACTCTCTCCACGGGCGGGACAGTGAAAATTGACAATCTTGCCTCGGGAAACGAGGGGATAGAGGATGCGTTTGTGCAGTTTACTGTAAACAATATAAATGCCCAGGGGTACGAAGAATTCATGCGGTTGTACACCCGGGCGGTGAATGTTGCCCTGGACAGCATCGACGCGGCTCAGGACAGCCCCGGCAATATGGATAAGGTCAACCAGGAACGAATGACCGCCGTAGGTTTGCAGATGCTGGCCGCATACGAGAAACTCCTTAAGGAGGGACTGGAGATGAGCATCCCGGAACTGCGTGCCCAGCACTCGGCGGGGAGCATCACCGGCAATGTGGCAGTACAGCTGAACCAGGATGTTACCTTCGCGCAACTGGGCCTCATCGCCATGCAGCCCGGTCTGGCATTTCAAATTTTTTCCTTGCGGTCCGACATCAGCTTTCCCGCGGAACTTGCCGGCGACAACACCATGTTTGTCTCCCCGTTATTCCAGGGAATGCAGACCGGTCTGTTTGTGCCGGACGGAGAAAACCTGGTCCACAGCGCGCAAACCAGAAACGGAAAACTGCTGTTGAATGGCAACGAGATGGTTTTTCATTAAAGATCGCACCGGGATAATCAAATTCGTTCCCTTCGCGCCTGCGCAAATCTGCGGCACCTGTGATTTTTGCAGTTTTTTTGAATAATCATCTCGTTGGGTTACATGCCCTGTGAGGAGTTGCCAACACCTGGTGAGGCGGGTTTCAATAAAAATTAATAGTCATCGATTTTCCACTCGCCGAATACATTGGAAAAATAGATGTAAAAGGTGATTTCCTCGTTCTTGATGGTTTTGTGAATCCTGTATTGCGCCCTGCGGTCATCCTGGACGATGCGTTCTATCGCTTTCATTTTCCCCACCAGCTCCCGACGCTTTTCCGGGTCCAGGTGTTCATATATCTCAATCAGGGGATGATCCGGCCGGCTGAGGGTTTTTTTGAACAAAGGGAGGTCCCCGTCCACCATGGCCTGTTTATGCAGTTCCCAGGTTTTGTCGGGACTGGATAAACGGGGGTCCGGTTTATAGCTCTCCGGATTTTCCATGCCCGAGCGGGAAGTCAGCATTGCGAGATAGAGTTCCAGCTGTCGGGGACTGATTTCAGCAGGGGAGCTTTCAGCCGGGAAAAGTCCTGATGTCTTCAGGGCTGTAATCCTTTCCACATGGGCAATGTAGGGGCGCGTTTCAGCGCCGTTTTCAGCCAGGAGTTCCGCCATTTCCTGGTTATTATTGCGTTTTGCCAGCCAGTATGGAGAAAATCCTTCTTTGTTGTTAACCCGAACTTCAGCGCCGTTTGCCAGCAGCAGAGAAACAATCTCCAGGCTGTCTGCCCCGGCGCCTTTTAGCAAAGCGGTATCACCATTTGTATTTTGTACATTGCCATCGGCGCCGTTTGCCAGAAGAAAGGCGGCGCTCTTTATCCTGCCTGCCTCCGCAGCCTTTATCAGGGCGGTGTCGCCATGTTCATTGCGCAGGTCGACTTCCGCCCCCTTTTTCACCAGCAACTGCAGATAATCAACCCGGTCAATTTGCGCTGCGTACATCAGGGGAGACAATCTCCCTGTCCCCGTGTCGTTCAGCTCGGCGCCTGAATTAATAAGGAACCTGATCACCTTTTCCTTTTGTTCGATCCTGGTTGAAAGCTCTGCTTCCGCCTGGGCGGCTTTTGCCGATTTTGCCATGAAGCCAACGGCGGCCTTCCCCTTTGCCCCGGTTTTTTCGGATCTGGCCTTGTCGCTTTCAATTCCGGCCATGGCAGTGACAACCATGCCTTTCAGGCAGTCGGCCCTGATGTCGGCGCCATGATCAAGAAGAAGCTGTGCCGCCTCCAGGTTTTCTGCCCGGAGAGCAGCCTTTAGGGGTGTATTTTTTTTATTGCGAAAAGCATGTGGATTGCTCGAGAGGTGGTTCGGATCAGCGCCGTAGTTCAGCAGCAGTTTCGTGGACTCCTGATTGCCAGCTGCTTTTACGGTATAAAACAATGGTGTGCGATTCGACGAATCAACCGCATTGGGATCGGCCCGGTGCTCCAAGAGCATTTTTACCGTCCCGGGGTCGGCAATGATCCTGCTGAACAGGAGCGGGTGCCTTTGCTGTTTGTTCGCAATATTGGGATCAGCGCCCTTTTTCAGCAAAAAGTGGATCATTTCCGGCTGGTAGTGTTGAGCGGCTACAAGTAACGGCGTTGTATCATCCTGTGAGCTGTAACTTAATTTCCGTGCTTTTGACCGGACATTAATCTCGGCGCCATGCCTGAGGAGAATTTGCGCTGTCGCCACAGCACCATATTGGGCGGCAAGGTGAAGCGGAGAGTATCCCCGGTCATCTCTGATATTGCCATTTGCTCCCCGGCGGCACAGATACTCAATGGTTTCTTTCCTCTCCTGCCAACCGAAAGATTTTTGATCAACAAGGGTGTTGAGAAGCGGCGTTCCCGGGGAAACGTCCATGTTGACATCCGCTCCCTGTTCAATCAGCCTGTCTGCCAATGAATAATATGCTTTTTGCAAAGCCTTTCTGAAGATAATTCCTAATTTGTCCGGGGCAATTGGTGTGCCTTTGCCAAGAAGCAGTATGCCGATCTCTTCCTGGTTTTTGCTGACGGCAACTTCAACCGGATGCGCGGTGAACTGCTCGGCCTGCGTATTTGTCGTTTCCCGGGCACGGGGCAGGGGGCTTATTGCAGCTCCATATTCGAGCAAGAGAGAAACGATTTCCTTCCGCCCTCTTTCAATTGCCAGGAGCAGAGGAGTCTGGCCATGCAAATTGACAACATCCGTCTCGGCTCCTCTGGAGAGAAGGAAATCAATTATTTCAGGATTGCCGCCAAAGACTGCGGCCACAAGCGGTGTGGAGTTATTCGCGCTGCGGCTGCTCACTGCCGCTCCTTTGTCCAGCAGCAGGCTGACGATGCGTTGAGAGGTGTTTTTTTGCTGCAGAGCTGCAAACAGGGCGTCGTTGAGCTGTTGCGGGTAATTTTCATGGGCAAAATACGTGTCCAGCAGGTGTTTCGCCATCTCATTCCGGCCGCTTCGAACTGCGGCAGTAAGAGGGTCTGTGGTCAAACCCTCCCTCTCCCGTATTTCCGGCCTGCTTGAGTTGACAAAAGCATGACCGGATAGGCTTCCTCCCATGGGGATTCGTACTTCCTTTGTTGCGCCGAAGGTTTCAACAATAGCTCTCCCCTCATTGACAGGAATTTTTTTCAGGTATGAAAACGGTTTCAGGTCGGCGCCGGAAGCAATCAGGAAATCAGTGATCTCACGGCGATTATTGATAACCGCTTCAATCAGCGGGGTTCTCCCCGAATGGCTGGCGACATTGATTTCAGACCCTTTTTCGATAAGCAACCGCACAAGTCCGATGTTGTTGAAACGGGAGGCGTATATGAGCGGCGTGAAATTGCTCTCATCTCTCTGGTGGACATCGGCGCCATTCTCCAGGAGCTGCACCGCCTTTTCCATCTGGTTTTGTTTTGCCGCCTGGAGTAAAGGCAGGAACTCTTTTTCCTCACCAGGATGTCCTGATTCGGCGGGCCGGTGTCGTGGGGGGCTGTAGCCTTCTATGAACTCCACCGAAGGGGGGCTGATTTTTTCCGGTGGCGGCTGGTGATCCGGATGCAGGCGCACCGCGGCAAACAATGGACCTGGATTTGCACTCAAAAAAGCAGAAAAAAGAACAAAATAGCCATAAATGAACATATTGGTCGTTGTCCATACCACCAAGCCCGGAACCCTTTTGCTTCCTCCATGTTGACCAGAGTGGATCTTGGCCCTGCCGGGGGCTTGCACGGGGAGGTGCATGAACATGCCTGTTTTCATTCCGCTTCCTCTTTGTCTGGTATATTCTTTTCCGAGTCAAACACCGGCAGGGACAGGCTCCAGTAGATAGCGGCGAGCCGGATCGCCAGGGTGACGGCAACCGCTGTTGCCATGCATGCAATACCGGAAAATCCCAGGTGCTTCAGCGCCACATAGATACACGATCCGCAAAGCGACGCGGTCGCGTAGATCTCCCTTTGCAGGACCAGCGGCACCTCGGCGGACAGCACATCCCGGAGCATGCCCCCGGCAGTGCCCGTCATGACCCCCATAACGACCACTACACCAAATGAATCCGTGGTTCTGAAGGCGATGGCAGTCCCGATGGCCGTAAATATTGCCAGGCCAAAGGCATCGGATACGAGAAGCGCCAGCCGGTGGGCTGTAAGCATCCGTACGGTAAAAAAGGTCAGCAGGGAAAAGGCAACCGCCACCAGCAGGTAGGCCGGGTCATGGATCCAGAAAACCGGGCCGGAATCCAGCAGGGTGTCCCGAATTGTCCCTCCCCCGAGAGCGGTGACAATGCCAAGCACCACTACGCCGAAGATATCCATTCGCTTCCTGCCGGCGGCCAGGGCGCCGCTGACGGCAAATACCGCCACTCCGAAAAGGTCCAGGGAGTAAATGATGGTTGAGGAATCCACGCTGGCACCTGCCGGATTATCGAAACATTATCGTTCTATCTGCGAGCTGTAGAGATTTGCCGTGGCCAGGGTTAGGGCCAGAACCGACGGCCCGATGATCAGCCCCCAGAAGCCGAAGGTCGCCAGGCCGGCCAGAATGGCCAGCAGGATGAGGATCTCGTTCATGGTGTACTCGAATCCGAACAGCTTTTTCAGAAAGCCGATGAAAAAGAGGCGGAGGATGTTGTCGATGACAAATCCCATGACCACCCAGGCAAAGAGCAGGATCACCACTGCGTTGCCATAGCGGCCGGCCAGCAGCTCCAGGGCAATAATCGGCACATAGACCAGGGCTGCGCCGACAAGGGGGATGATGGAGCAGAAGCCGGCCAGGACGCCGAGATACCCGGCATTGTAGCTGCCGATGAAAACCATCAGCAGGCCGAAGGCAAAACCCTGGGCCGCCATGTTGAACAGGGTGCCGTAAAAGACCACCGATACCGTGCCGGTGCACTCGCGGTACAGGTATTCTTCATGTTCGCTGCTCAGGGGGAGGAGGGAGGAGAGGAACCGGAGAATTGAACTGCCGTAATAGTTGAACAAAAAATAAAAAACCAGGATCCAGGCAATCTGGAAAAGGAGGCTGCCTGCCCCGGACACTGCCCCTTTCAGCCAGTTGAAGCCAACTTCAATGCCCGGGCCGCTCAAATACGCGATTCCTTCTTTTTTCAAACGGGACAACGGTTCCTCCAACAGGGGAAATTGGTCAAGGAAACTGATTGTCTTGTTGGCCATTTCCAGGGTGGTCTGCTTGACCTGCTGCAGGTCAATATTGTTCACCTGGCCATAGGTTACCGAGACAAAATAGAGCAGGGGCCCGAAGATCATGAGCAAAAAAAACAGCGTGAACAGCGTCGATGCGAGGATTCGCCGGTTTCTGCCCATCCACTGCGAGCTCCATCGTTCTTCCATGAGGTGGAGCAGGGCGCTGAATGACTGGCTGGTGGCCAGGGCAAGGACCGCGGCAACGAGGATAAAGTGAAGATAGGAGGAAAATATCCATAGCGAGGCCCCGATGAGGACCAGGGTAAACAGGGCAATAAATTTCGAATCATCAAGATTTTGCTTTGTCATGTCTGCATCCATGAGAAAGTTATTTAGCGGATGAATGACCTGTTCAGCCAGGGCGCAGTCCGTGCTGCGTCCCGGAGATAATGCTTTGTTCATTGTCCCGTATTTTTCAGGAAAGTGCAAATAAACAAAACCCCGGAATCGAGAGCGTTCGAGAGTGGTCCTGATACGTGGAGGGGTGAATTTGATCTTCCTGGTGTGCTGGCAAAGAGTTCCCGACACGCCAACCGTGCTGCTGGCAGGCGCCCTGGGGGCACAGGGTATGCCTGAGCATGCCCTGTAGATTGCAAATGAATTCATGCATTTACAGTGTTGTTTGGCACAGAGGCAGGAAGCCGTCACGGGTTCAGGTATATGTTGTAGGAAAAAGAGGACGCTTTGCGAAATCTGCAGACAAAACCGAAGCGAAAATGTACATTTGCCTTGGTAAAAACAGGCCGTCAGGGACAGGATCATCCCGGTAAATGCTATGAGCTCGCCACGCCGCCGAAGACGATTTTCGTTTTGTTCGGCCTGTGTCCGGTATATTGCAGGAAACAGATACGCTACAACTCCCATGGCCCCTCGGCCTGCCCGATTGAAAACGTTTAAAAAAATATATATAGAGATTACCAACCGCTGCAACCTCTCCTGCAGTTTCTGCCAGCCGGGCAGCAGGTCCGGGGCGTTTATGCAGCCGTCGGCATTTGAGGAGATTCTGCGAAAAATCACCGCCAGTACAGGGTATGTCTCCCTGCATGTTCTGGGCGAACCGCTGCTTCATCCTGATCTCGGGGTTCTGCTTGGCAAGTGTCATGACCATGGCCTGATGGTCAACCTGACAACCAATGGAACCCTGCTTTCCCGGAACCGGTCGGTGCTGCTCGAGCAGTCGGGCCTGAGACAGATTAACATCTCCCTGCACAGCTTTGAACAGCAGGATTGCGAGTCTGCCCTGGATTCCTACCTGGGCAGGATCTTTGCCTTCATAGCCGCGGCAGTGCCTGCCACAACCTTGCTTGTCAATTTGCGGATGTGGAACCTTAAGCAGACGGCAACGCCAGAAGAGCAGGTTCTCAGCAGCCTGGTGCTCAGGCGGCTTGAACGTCATTTCGGGCTGCCCGTTCCGCTCATCGCGGATATCCCCACCGGGCGCGGCATTATCCTTGCCCCGCAGGTCTTTCTGAGCAGGGAGTGTAATTTTACCTGGCCCCATGGACCGGCGCCGGATCTGGGCGCCCATGGATACTGCCGGGGGCTGCGGGACCATGTCGCCATCCTGGTTGACGGGACGGTGGTGCCGTGCTGCCTGGATGCCGAAGGCGATATCCCGCTGGGAAATATTCTCCACTCCTCCCTGGCTGAAATCCTGGCCGGTCCCCGCGCCGCCGCGATCAGGGCGGGATTTGCCCGGCAGCGGGTCATTGACCCTGTGTGCCGCCGCTGCACATACCGGCAGCGATTTCGGCACAATAATAGCGGCAAGCCTGGTGCCGGCAGTATAAAAAGAGTATCATCCGGTGAAGGAAATTGCGCCGGCGATGAGAATAAATCTCTCCAATTGCCGGCATGATGCAATATCGATTAGTAGGAATTGTGAAAGTAAATTAATATACAATATTGTCAAGGGACAGGGCGTTGGGTGAGTAAGAAATGGGGATGAAAGATACTCTTTTTGTATACTGTATCGACAAGGAAAATATCATTACCAGCGTCAGTGACAACTGGGACTCTTTCGCCCTCGGTAATGATTGGGCCGGCGAATGCAGATCTGACAATGTGGTGGGACATCTGCTCTGGGATTTTATTCAGGGAATGGAGACACGGCATCTGTATGAAATACTTTTTAAGGGCGTCAGGAATGGGAAAGGCGTCGGACCGATTCCTTTTCGGTGTGATTCTCCACGGGAAAGAAGATTTTTGGAGCTTTTTCTCTCGTTGCTGCCAGGCGGCCAGATCGAGATCACAAGCATAATAGTCCGGAGTGAACCCCGCCAGTATGTGAAAATGCTTGACAGGGAGGCGCCAAGGTCGAGTTCGCTCCTTACCATTTGCAGTATGTGTAAAAAAATTGCCATTACCCGGAAAGAGTGGGTCGAGGTGGAGGAAGGGCTGATCCGGTTAAGGCTTTTCGAGGCCGATGAAGTGCCAGGATTGTCTCATGGCCTGTGTCCAACCTGCTTTCAGGCGGCCATGGATGAACTGGATTAATCTGCGCGCCCGACAAGGCTGTTGACGGCGGTAAAGAATCATAGGGACTTGTGGAGGGTGGTCAAAATAATTTTCTTCCGGCGGTCCTGGGTGCAACTCGACATAATTCCGTTTTATTTGGTAATCAAATGGATTTCTTTGAAAATGGGGAACGAATAAACTCTGCCGATTAATTCAGGAGATTGCCCCACGGTTGACATTGTGCCGGGGATATCTATACTATGAGCATTATCAAACACATCAAACATCAAACTATAAAGGAGATCACATCGTGAAAAAGCTTTTTCTGATTGTTGCCGCGGTGATGCTGGCGACCGGTCTGAGCGGCTGCGGCTACAATACTATTCAGCAGAATGACGAGAAGGTCATTGCCGCATGGGGTGATGTTGAGGCTGCATACCAGCGAAGGGCTGATCTCATCCCCAACCTGGTTGAGGTTGTAAAAGGATATGCCGCGCATGAGCAGGAGACACTGACCGCGGTTGTCGAAGCACGGGCCAAGGTCGGCAAGGTGCAGATTGGCGCTGATGTTGTGAACAATCCGGAAGCAATGGCGCAGTTTCAGGCGGCCCAGGGCGGGCTGAGCTCGGCCCTGTCCCGGCTGATGGTCGTGGTTGAGCGATATCCGGATCTGAAGGCGAACCAGAATTTTCTCGACCTGCAGCACCAGCTTGAAGGAACTGAAAACAGGATTAATGTGGCGCGGGTCCGGTTTAATGATGCTGTCCGTGTATTCAATACTTCCATCCGGACATTTCCCAACAACCTGACAAATAAGTTTATCCTCAAGCTGCCCAGAAAAGAACCGTTCAAGGCGGAAGAGGGAGCGGAAAAAGCGCCGGCAGTCACATTTTAACAAAGGCGGTTGACGGTGACGGAGATATCTGTACATGCAGCGGGTCGCGCAATGCTGTCCGCAAGCAGGGCTTTGCCTGGACCATTCTGCTTTGCGCTTATCGCGCTGCTGGTATTCGGCGGTGCAGCAACTGCTGCTGGCCGGGAGGTTCCCGCATATCAGGGGTATGTCAATGATTATGCATCCATGATGTCCGGGGAAGTCCGGACAAAACTTGAAAGGGCCCTGCAGTCTTTTGACTTTTCCGATTCAACCCAGGTCGCCATCCTCACCATAGATTCTCTTGATGGCGATCCCATCGAAGACTTCAGTATCCGCGTTGTGGATCAGTGGAAAATCGGGCAGCAGGGCAAGGATAATGGGGTGCTTTTCCTTGCTGTTAAAAATGACCGCAAGATGCGAATAGAGGTGGGCAGGGGGTTGGAGCATGTGCTGACCGATCTGGCCGCCGGACGCATAATCGATTCCGTGGTGGCGCCCCGCTTCAAGGCAGGTAATTTTGACCAAGGCTTTGAAGCCGGCGCCCTGGCCATTATCAAGACCACCAGGGGGGAATATACGCCGCAGGCCGGGGGAAGGCCCGGGCAAGGCGGGGGGCAGCCGCCGCCTCTTTTTAAATACCTTTTTTTCGGCTTGGCGTTCATTGCTTTTCTTGGCAGTAATTCCAGACCGCTCGGAGTAGCTGCCGGGAGCTTTCTCGTGCCGCTGATATTTTTCCTGGGACTGCCGGCAGGGGTCATGGGTTGGTCCTTGCTGCTGATGCTGATCCCCCTTGGCGGTCTGGGCGGTTTGTTGCTGCCGCTGCTGCTAAGCGGCATGATGACCCATGGCAGGGGAGGCGGCTATTATACGAGCGGCGGCGGTTTCGGCGGTGGTTTCGGCAGTTCCGGCGGCGGATTTGGCGGATTTGGCGGCGGCGGCTTCGGTGGCGGCGGCGCTTCAGGAGGGTGGTGATCTATGAAAGCCGAGAATTTTTTTACCGAGCGCGAGAATGCTGAAATTGCCGCGGCAATCCGGGACGTGGAGAAAAAGACTTCCGGTGAGATTGCGGTAATGGTTGTCGATGAAAGCGATTCTTATCCTGAAGCAGATATCCTTTCAGGAGTTATTATCGGCGGTTTGGTGTCCCTTGCCATCACGGAATTGTTTTTTGGCGATTCGTTGACGATTTTCATGATCTTTTTTGCCGGGCTGTCTCTTGTTGTCGGCTGGATGACAGATCGCCTTCCGGCGTTGAAACGGATATTCATAACAAAAAACAGGATGGATGAACTGGTCCGGGAGCAGGCGGTTCAGTCTTTTTATGAAAAGGGGCTTCATAAAACCCGGGAGGCAACCGGGGTGTTCTTTTTTATTTCTTTATTTGAACATAAAGTGTGGATACTTGCCGACACGGGTATCAACAGCAGGTTTACCCCGCAGGAACTGCAGGTCTATGCCAGTGATATGGCAGAAGGCATCAGGCAGGGCAGGGCGGCTGAAATTCTCTGTCGGGAAATCGCCGGCCTGGGAGAGGTGCTGGCTGAACATTTTCCTGCCAGGGACGATGATGAGAACGAGTTGAGCAACGAGGTTATTGTGGGATAGCGCGGGCATGGGCGATGGTGCGGAGGTGTGGCGCCAGGGGCCGTTAGCCCTGCCTTTAACTGCTATAAATATCAGCTCAACTTTCTGGCTTATGTTAACTTGCTGTAAAGAAAAAGAATGTGTGAGGATTCAACCGGCTTATTGATCAGGCTGTAGGCTGAAGACTATTAGGCTACTTCCTTAATCCGTGACGAAACAACAGTATTTTTTACCTAAAAAATCTACTAACATCTTGATTTTTATAATAAAATATTGCAATATACACCTGTCATAAAAACTCACTTGGCAGGTGAACAAATGAAACATTTTATCCTTGAACAATCTGACAACGAATTCTACACAAGCCACTCGGGGCTGGCCTTGATCGGGTTGTGCATCAACCGCTTCAGCGACCTGCCGAAGCAGGTTGCCAAAAAAATGACCAAAGGCCAAGACAAGATATCTCACACCGATATCGTGCGCAGCATGCTGGGCCTGCTCTGCCTCG
>JAMJFO010000052.1 GCA_023544645.1 Desulfobulbaceae bacterium
CTCCTGAAGCAGTTGCATAACCAAGGTGGTTTTGCCCGCCCCCCTTGGTCCCTTAATGCCGACCAGCCGCCCTTGCGGATTAAGCTTCGCGTGGAGAAAACGCCGGTATTTTTCCTTTCGGCGTTCCAGGGTGCTGCGGGACAGGGTGATGAGATGGTCGATATCCATGATGAAACCCCATTGTCTATAATTGTATTGCTATACATTAAAAGCGTATCATAGATTGTATCGCAGTGCAACATTGTTGCAGAACGGCTGCGCCGTGAAGAAATTATGAATTATGAATGCAGAATGCAGAAGGGGAAGAAATGGAGCGATGCCCGTGGCAATTGTCATCTTGACCGAACGTGAGAGATCTTTCCCTCAATGCAATAAGATTTCTCCCTGCGGTCGAAATGACAGGAGAACCCGCCTGCGGCGGGAGTTTGCAGTTGGCAGTTACCAGTTGTCAGTTTAGAGTTTCCAGCCTCTGGCTGGGTGGTTGTGGCCGGCTGGTGCCCGTGGCAACTGTCATCTCGAATGTATGTGAGAGATCTTTCCCTATACGCATCAAGAATTGTTGGTTCCAAAACCAACGGTTCAGTGTGGGACTAAGGGATGAGCTCTTCAATCTGCGAGTCTTACAGTATTAGTCAATCGTGTCGGGATGGCTCCCTGCGGTCGAGGTAAGCGTAGACTCCGAATGACAGAATTTTTGGGGTTTTATGAGGTTATCAGGAGGCTGGTTTCGATTTACCTTGAAATATAGGTAATAATAATTATATTATTAATTAATAATAGTTATCAGATGAAGTGGCTGCTTACCCGGGTATCTGGTAAATAAGAGTGTGGTGCAGGTAATGAACGATAAAAAAAAATCTTCCCAGCCCAAACAGGAAAAAGACACCTTTAACGCGCAGCGTCGGGAGTTTCTCCGGACCAGCATGTATGCCGCCTATGCGACCCCGGTGATTATGTCTGTCCTGGTTGAGAAGGCCAGCGCCGGAAGTTCAGGTGTTGTGGAAAAGAACAAGAACTGTGCGGATCCTGCTTTTGCCTGTTCAAACCAGCAGGCCTGCCAGCCTCCTCCGGGGATGTGTCCTTAGCCGCCGGTATTTTATTGGAATAGCCCACGCGAATTAATGAATAATACCGCCTTTGAGGCGGTATTTTTTTTTCTTCTCTGGTATCCTTGCTCCATGTCTGGAGTGAACCCTGATATTCATTTTTATATTTTCGGCGACAATGGCGTGCTTTTTCATCCCGGCGTCAATCGCCTCTGGGTGCTGAACCCGGTTGCGGCGACCATCTGGTGCCTGCTGCCCGAGAATTGTGACGCAAATGGCCTGCAGGTAGAGCTTGCCCATCGTTTCGGCATAAGCGCGGTTCAGGCCGGCTGCGATGTGGAGAGCTGCCTGGACTATTTTGAGCGGGAGGGGCTGCTTGCCGGGGGGCAGCCTGCCCAACCGGACCTGGAAAACACCCTTGATCTCCACCTGGATGATATTGGCTGGCAGGAGCCGCCGGACTGGGTGTTTGAAACCGTTCTCCGCGCGCCCGGCGCAACGGTACGCCTGTGCAGCGAGGACCGGAAGCTGGGTGAGCGGTTTGCCGCCACTGTGCAGCATCTGCAGGACAGCCCTTGTGTAGCCGGGGTCCAGGCGACAATAGCCCTGGTCCATGAACAGCCGGCAGGTGGATGGTCAGTCTATCTCGATGGGCGGCGGTATGCGTCCGGCGTGGCAGAGAACAGTGTTCTGCCATATATCTATTCCCTGTTTTTTGTCAGCGCCTCCCGAGGGCTGGACCGGTATTTTCTCCTGCACGGGGCAGCGCTTGCCAAAAATAATGGTGCCCTGCTGCTTCCCGGGGTTGCCGGAAGCGGCAAGACCACGCTTGCCCTGCTGCTGGCCGAACAAGGCTGGCAGTTGTATTCCGATGAACTGGTGGTGATGGATGTGGACAGCGGCAGGGTGATGCCGTTTCCCATGCCGGTGAGCATCAAGCCCGGATCGGTTCCCATCCTGGCGCCCTGTTATCCTGAACTGACAACTGCCAGGGTCTGGGAACGGGGCGACGGGCAGCTGGTGCGCTACCTGGCCCCGGCCGGAAATATGCTGCCCGCCTCCCTGGAAGACCGGGCCCTGCCATTCGCGCTTATTTTTCCGACATATACTCCGCAAAAGGGGACCTGCCTGCAGGAAATAGGAAAGGTTGAAGCCCTGCAGCGCCTTGCCGCGACCGGCTCCTCCAACCGCGGGTTGAGGGCAGGGGATGTCGAGGCCATGATCGCCCTGGCAAAGAGGTGCCCCGCCTATACCCTGGTGTTTGATGACGCCGGGGAGGCAGTCAGGCGGATTCTGTCCGTTTTGTAAAGATGACAACTTTCCGAGTTGATATATTTGTCTGAAATCATGACGTATTTACATATTAATTATGTTGGAATAGGCTGTTAGCTGTTTAGCTGTTTAGCTGTTAAGGCTTTTAGGCTTTTAGGCTTTTAGGCGTTTAGGCTTTTAGGGGTGGTTTTCGCAAGCAGCATGATAGTCTTCAGCCTTCAGCCTGATCAATAAGCGAGCTAGCAATCAACCCCCATCCGGGCCTGCTCTCAGCCGCGCACGGAGCCAGGGTCAATTTATAAAGACATAGTCCAGGGACTGTATCTTCAAGCCATCTGGTTCATCGGTCAGGAAAAAGGTGATCTTGCCGGTGTGATTTTTGATGTGGCCGTCTTTATAGATATATTTTGCCTTGAACATGCTCTCTGCTTCAAAGCCGTTTTGATGCCGGTGCCATTTGATGGTTTCCAGGTTGAGATCTATGGCCTCGGTATGGGTGAACAGCGATTTGTAACGGTCGATGAGATGGGCCTGGGGTTGTCCGTTTTCCGTTGCATCGGCGCAGAACAATGCCAGAAAACGGTTCATCTCTTTTGCGCTGTACAGGTCGGCATATTGGGTCAAAATGTTTTCTATGGCCGTTTCCTGGTCGCTGCGCTGCTTCTGCTCCGGCGCCGGCTGCCGGCTGTTTTTTCCCGGCAGAAGCGGCAGCTGCGGCTCCTTCCTCGGTTTATTGAGCGACGCCGGTCCCTGATCCCCCGGAATAGTTCGGTGGACGGCCGGTTCTTTTTCCGGCAGGGAAACCGGAGCGAGGGGCGCCGGTTCGGCGGGGGCGTGCTCCCCGGCAGCAACAGGTATAACCGGATCAGGATTTTTTGTTTCTGCAAGGGCTGGGTTTTCTGCCTGAATCGCGGGAGCGGCGTCCGGCGCCGGCTGTTCTTCTTCGGCAACGGAGTCAGCCGGTTTTTCCGGTTGGCGCTCTGTGGGCGGGGGCGCTCCGGCAAGGATCTGACGGGCCGCGGTTTCCTCTGCTGCCGTGCTGTGCCGGTTTTCCTCCCCAACGGTTTCCAGCTCTACTTTCCCGGATATTATATCACTGTTGAGGACACCGGCCGTGGAAGATGCCGCCACATGGCGGCGGAGCGCCTCTTCATCATATTTCTCCGATACATAAAAGGTGATGGCGGTGAGAGCAAGAATGAGGGGGATGAACGTCAGGAAGAATCTTTTCCGGTTGCGTTGGTGGCGCCCCGCAGGGGTTGCGCTCTTCTTCCGCCAGATTTTGCCCCCGGCGGGGGGCTGTACGTCACTCCGGGCGGCCATGATGGCATGGTAGGCCCCGCTTATCTCCATAAAGCGCTGGGTGGCGGCCGGATCATTCCCTGCCGCGTCCGGATGGTAGCGCCGGGAAAGCTGCCTGTAGGCTTTTTTTGTTTCCTCTATGGTGGCGTTCTCCGGCAGGCCCAGGATGGCAAAATGATCGTGGCCGGCAAGATGAAAACGGTTAAGGGCGATCAGGACTTTTCTGATCTCCGAGTAGAGCAGGCCGGGCAGGACGCCTTTTGCGGCGCAGAGTGAATTGATTTCCATGGTCAGCAGGGCCAGTTTGTTCCGGTCGTACTGTTCCATGAGTTCCTGGCAGTAGCCCAGCATATTATCCGTGCCGGCGACAAAGAGGATCAGGTCTTCGGTGGTTGCGATGTCAACGAAGGCGCTGACCAGCTTTTCCGCCGCAATGGATTTGGAAATGGTGGTCATGGAAATATGCCGGAAACCGATTGGATGCTGTTCATGGCTGGACCAGCAAGGGGTTTATTGCAATATTCTTGTCCGTTTTTCCGGGCTCCCGGTCTCCATTGTCCGGTTCACCGGTCGTGTTGGAAAAGGTCTGCCGGGCGGGCGATGCCCCGGATTCTGCCGGGCGCACATTGAGACTGCTGACCGTTACTTTCCCGCCTATCTTATTGTCGAAATGAAAGGATTTTTTTCTGACCAGGGCTATGCGGACAAGTTCGCAATTGTCCGGCACCACAAACGGCAGGATAAATTCGGTGGCATGCTGGTTGGGGAGGACCATTTCGCTCCGGGCGTTTAATCCTGTGCATTGCACGCCCTGCACCGTCCAGAAGGGAAGCTGGTCGGTGCGGAGATCGTCGGTTTCGACAGTGCCGCTGAGAACATATCTGCCCGGATTCAGAGGCAGGGTTTGGGAAAGTTGGAAGACAGCGTTTTCAGTGCCGTCAAAGGTGATCTCCAGGCCGGAGCCGTAATCACCCTTTTGCCAGGATGTGCCTTTGGTTGCGGATATGCGCCAGCCAAAGGCGGAATTGAGCAAAGGTTTTTCGAAGGTTCCGTTGTACAGCAGGGGGGTATCCGGACCTGTTGTCTCCGCCCATACCCGGGCCGCCAGCAGATACGCATGCTGCCCCACGAGATAATCGACATACTGCAGTGCCGCACGTTGCTGCACACTGCCTGATTCGACAATTTTCTCCCATACCGCCACGGTTTTATTAAAAGCGTCATTTGTAATATATTGCAGGAGGATATCCGTGTAAAACGCGCTGCCGAATACCCGCATCAACGCTTCCGGATCCTGCCAGGTGAGAGCTCCCATGGCAATAACCTCTTTCTTCCTGGCCGGCGAATTGTCTGCCAGCCAGACGAGGTTTTCCGCCAGGATGCTTTCCCGCCCCATGGCGCCCGCCAGCAGGGCCTTTGACCAGGCTATGTCCTGATTGTTCGGGAACCGGTCATGGACGAAATGCAGTGCCTCGGCAGCCTCATTTTCTTTCCCCATATCATGGAGCACTTCGGCAAGGCCGAGCCAGGAGGGCAGGTGCAGGACAAAATGCGCCAGGGCTCTGCGGTACAATGTGAGGGCGGAGGTCAGGTCCGCATCCAGCATGAACTCTTTTCTGGCCAGGCCTGCAAGCGCGTCCGGATGGGTGAGAGAATGACTGAAGGTTTCCATGTGCGGACCCTGATTGAGCGACAGCTGGGTCAGAAACGCGGCCCTGACGTGGAACAATCCGGCCGTGACCAGGAAAACAATACATATAGAGCGGAGCAGGAAAATCACCGGTTTATCCGTGCCCGGGGAAAAGCGCTGAAAAAAAAATCGCATTGCCGATGTCCTGGATTGTCTATTTCTCAGGGCCATAACCGTAAGAGTATTTGCTGTATTTATATCCGCCGTAATAGCGGTAGCCGCTGCCGCTTGATCCTACCTTGTTGATCATGACTCCGAGGATCCTGCCGCCCACGTTGGTAACCGCCTTCTTGAAATATTCAATGCCTTCCCTGGGGGTCTTGTTCAACTCTCCCACCAGGATCACGCCGTCAACCATATTGGACAGAACCAGGATCTCGGCAAAACCCTGAAACGGCGGGGTGTCGATAATAATGTAGTCGAATTCCTTTGCTGCCGTGGCGATGAAATTGCGCATTTTCGCGGTGGCGAGCAGTTCGGCCGGATTAGGCGGAATGGGGCCGCTGGGAATGAAACAGAGGTTGTCGAAAGGGGTCTTCCGTATGACTTCATCTATTTTCGAGGTTCCGGCAAGGAAGGTGGACAACCCCTTGGAGTTGTCCTTGAGGTTGAAAATAGTATGGAGGGACGGCTTGCGGAGATCGGTATCGATGAGCAGCACCTTGCCCTGGGAACCCAGCAGCGAAAGGCTGAAGTTGCAGGCGATGGTGCTTTTTCCCACGTCGGCTAGAACACTGGTGATCAGCATGGTTTTCGGCGGCCTGTCCGAAGAGGACAGTTCAATTGAAAACATGGTGGTGCGGATTGCTTCCGATAAACGGTCTTTGGGATCGGTATAGAATCTATAGGCCAGGTCAATGTCCGCATCGGGATCATGCTTGCAAAACGGGATGAGGCCAAGCAGGGGGATCCGGTACCGCTGGGGAAATTCATCGGCGCTTTTTATGGTATTATCCATGTACTCGAGCAGGAAGGCGATGCCGACGCCGCCGAAGAGCCCCAGCATGATTCCCATGAGAAGCTGGCGCCGTACGTTGGGCTTGTAGGGCGACAACGGCGCGCGCGCAGTGTCGATGATCTCTATATTGCCGGCATCGGCCCCCACGGATGCGCTGATCTCCTTGGAACGGGAAAGAAGACTGTTGTATACCTCCTTGTTGCTGAAGACTTCCCTTTCCAGGATCTTGTACTGGGTGGCCTTGTCGTTGAGCTCCAGGGACAGCTGCTTCTGCTTCTCGGCCATGCTGATGAGCCTTTGCTCGTTGTCCAGGGCGGATTCATATTCCATCCGGATGGAATCGATGATTCTCTGCTGCTCCTGTTGGTACCGGTTCTGAATATCCGCCATCTTGGCTTTGAGCTCCTTTATTTTCGGATATTCATCTTTAAAGGTGGCGCTGAGGACCTGGTACTCCGTCTGCAGATCATTGTATTGTTTTTTCAGTCCCTGGATCAGCTCATTATTCATGACTGCCGGCAGGCTTTCGCCGCCTTTGGCCGCCTGTCTGTACAGCGCTTCCTTGGCGATACGGACCGTCACCGCCTCGGACAGCGCGTTGTTGAACTCCTCAAGCTGGCGCATGACCAGGTTAAGCTTTGAATCCAGGGAGAGGATGCCGGTCTGGCGGGCAAACTTGTTGAGTTCCTGTTCCGACTTCTCCAGCTTGATCTTTGCCGCCTCTATCTGTTTGTCGAGAAAGACCTCGGCGGATTGAAATGACGAGAGCCGTCCCTGGATGGTTGTTTCCAGAAATTGGCGCATTGTTGTATTGACGATATCCGCCGCCAGCCCGGCATGGGGGCTTTCAAATGTTATTTCCAGGAGCTGGGTGTTCTTGACCGGGTTGATCTGCAGACTGTCTTTCAGTTTTTTCAGGTTTCGCTCAAGCACGACCTGTCTGCTGTATTCCGGATTGTCGGCAATAACCAGATCCGTGCCGGACTGGGGGCGGATAATGTCCTTGACCGTTGTTTTGAAAGCGATCACCGTCTGTTTAAGTCCGGCCAGGAAGCCGTCGGAGGTTTGCCGGTTTTCCTTCCCGGAGAAGTGCGGATTATTGTTCAGGTCCATCTCGTCAATAACCCTGGAAAGAAGCCGTTCGCTCTGCAGCAGGCTTACCTGGGTGGCAATATACTCCTGGGACTTCATGAAACTGTCGTCGATTTCCTGAAAGGAGGTGATATTCCTCCCTTTGGGCGAAGTCATGATGGTCCCTTTTGCCAGGTACAGGGGAGTTTCCGTCAACGTATTGATTGCGACAAAGGAAAAAACGACCAGAAGGGTGATGATAACAACCCATTTGCGGCGCAGGACAACATCGATATAGTCACGAAGATGCACTTCGCTTTCATCAAAATAGGGAATGGTTTCCCTGACATGGGTGGAAGGGAGGTGGCTCTGTTCCTGCTGCAGCGCTAATTCATTGCGGGGAGGCATGTGGTCGTTGTTGTGAAAATTCTGGGTCATCGTTCAAGGTACCTGTCAGTTTGTGCCCGTCCAGAAACGGTCCTTTTGCCCGATCTCCCGGAGTCTCGCGAGCTCGCTTACCTCGTTATGCTCAAAAAATTATCCTCGGAATATAACACATATGCCTGCGGTAATTTTTTTCGCATGCCTCGGAGTCTCGTAAACTCGCTTACCTGATCTCGAACAAAAATCCTCGTTTCTGGATGGACACTAGTTTAAAT
Organism: Desulfobulbaceae bacterium; assembly: GCA_023544645.1. GTDB lineage: Bacteria > Desulfobacterota > Desulfobulbia > Desulfobulbales > Desulfobulbaceae > UBA10518. The sequence goes on from JAMJFO010000052.1 coordinate 7,999, forward strand.
TCTGCTTATGAGTAAATAAATTTTTCAGCTTTTGCATATAGCCTCCCTGCATAGCATGCAATTGAGCTGAAAAATGTATATTACCATCCGGTCGTAAAGGGTCAACTTTTTTACCGTCCAGCAGGTTCATGGGGTTGGTCCTGAGGGCCTGGAAGGTGGTTTCCCGGCCCAGTAATCGGGTAAGGCGAGCCATGGACGCGCTGTCCGGCGGCATCCTGCCATCCCGGGGATGGGCATCGGAGGCCAGAAAATGGACAATCCCTGCCTGAAAAAAGGCCAGGGCCGCCTGCTGTGCTTTTTTCCCGGCCTGGCCCAGCAGGCTGTCGATGTTGACCTGAACCATCATGCCCGTGTTGACGAGGGCGTCCAGCCTGCTGCTGTTGTCGTTGAATATTGCGCAGCGTTCAGGATGGGCAATGACAAAATGCACACCCCTTGCCGCCTGCCAGTGCTCTAATCTCTCGACCATGGATGCGTCATAGGGCGAGTGGAGAGGAAATTCAACCAGGTAGGCTCCTTTTCCTCCGAGAGAGAGAACCGGGCGAAGATCGAAATTCCCGCCCAGCATGTCCGTGAGCATTATTTCCATGCCGGCAAGGATGGTAATCGAAATTCCCTGTTCCCGCAGGATGTTTCGGGTCCGCCGGATGGTGTCGGATATCTGCTCCGGGGCGGCTGCCCATTTTGTTCCCGGGAGAAAATGGGGTGTCGCTATGACCTGGTCGATCCCGGCGCTCTGATAACACCGGGCCGCTGCCAGGCACTGCTGGTCATTTTCGGCGCCGTGATCAAGAAAGGGAAGGAAATGGCTGTGGATATCTATAAATCCTCTGCGCTTATCCATTGCCATCTGTCTGACCTGATGGGGATGCTACATTGAGCAGCGCCATGATGGTTACCACGTAAAAGGCGTTAACCGGCAGGCGCCAGACAAAATCCACGAACCCGTGCAGCAGAAAACCGGTTATCGCGCAGAACGAGCCGATGGCAAGAATCGTATTCTCCGGAAAGAAGGTGAACGTGTCAATTCTTCCTCCCATCCGGATAATTCTTCGGCCGCAGCGCCAGACCTGCAGGATTATCCATGCAAACAGGAGGACCGCCATTGGCAGGCCAAGTTCTATGGCCAGTTCCAGGTATTCATTATGGGCGAAATCATACCATGTGGTGTCGGCAAGGTTTTCCAAGTAAACCGGGGAGAGAAATTTGTAGGTTCCCATGCCGCTGCCGGTAATCATATGATCCCGCAGGATGGCAAGGCTGTCCAGCCACAGGAGAAACCTGCCCTGAGCTCCCTGGCAAAAGGCAAGAAAACGATCGGTAACGCTTTGAAAACCGATCATGCCGCCGTAGAAAAAGATGAACAGCAGCAGTGAGCCTCCTGCCAGCGCTTTCAACCGTTTGGAAAAAGGGAGGATCAGGAGGAAAAAAATTGACATGAGCAGCATGATGATGATTCCCCCCCGCGACCGGGAAAATATAACCGCCAGGATCATAAAGGCGGCGGACCAGAAAGGAAGAGCGGCTTTCTGAAAAATCAGCGAAAGCCGGTCCGCCAGGGACACGCTTTTCTTCCGGTTTTTGAGCGCGTGAAACCTGCTTATTACCGGGTGGTAGAGCAGGATGCCCAGCGCGACGGTCATGGGCCAGCACAGATTGAGGAAGGCGGCAAACTGGTTCCGGTAGATGATCGTTCCCCTGGCGCTGCCTTCAGCGGAAATGGAGCTGGGGAGCCACAGGATGCCTAAATCGGGAATCATTGCCTGGAGAAGACCGTATACCGCCTCCAGTGAACCCAGGGCCATGATGATCCACAGCACGGCGCGACGGTCGCTGTTTCTGCGCGTAAGACTCGCGGCGCAGAGATAATAGAGGAGCAGTCCGAGAAAGTAGAAGCCGTAAAACCGGGCGGCAGGGGCATAATAACTCAACGAGAAGACCGTATTTTTCAACTGCGCCAGGGAGGCCGCATCCCTCAGGTAACCGGCCCGGACCGGAGAGAGCAGTTCGATCAGGGATAAAGGCAGGGGCAGGGAGGTGAAAAACACAAAAAGGATAATAAGGTAAACGGGTAGATATGCCCGGTTAACTAACCGGGGCTTTATTTGACCATAATTAAGAACCAGCCATGGCCCGCAGGTAAAGAAAATAAGGGCGGTGTAAACGCCCTGGATAAGTGGATGTCTTGCGCCGAACAGAAGGGGGATGGTGGCCAGGAGAAAAAAAAAGACCAGGGAGATAGGCTGTTGTTTTATGCGCACGCTGCTGTATCCGTGTGAACTGGAAGTTAATTGGTGGGGTTTTTAAACGTCATCCCGGTGCCCATGAAACCGATGCTGAAGCCGACGCCGCTGTAAAAAGACCTGGCGCCGCTGGCTTCGACAAAGATAACATCGCCGTCACGGAGAAGCAGTTCCTGCCACAGGTCGTTGTTGATATCCTTGTTCTGGTTTTGTTTCATCGCGATAATATCATCCAGTGAAACCTGGACAATTTCGCGTTTTCCTTCCCTGGTTTTCCTGATCAGTTTGATATCGTCTTCGTCGGCGTAGTTGGCAAGACCGCCCGCCGAGGCAATGGCGCTGTCAACGGTCATTTCTCCGTCGATCTTGAATGAACCGGGGCGTCGAACAGCGCCGTCCACCTGGATCATATCGCTTTCAGGTATAAAAATGACATCGCCGCCCTGGATAAGCATGTTCATGTCAACCCGGCCTTCGGTGAGCAGCGCATCCAGGTCGACAAGATACACCTGATTGGTCCCGTTGTCTTTGTTTTTTCTCGTTACGTAGGCGGTGTCGGCGGCGGTCTGGGATAGACCGCCGGCAAAAGCCAGGACTTCCAGAATCCTTTTCCGGGACTGCGTCTCAAAGGTGCCGGGCTGCTTGACCGCCCCGACCAGGGTGATCTGCTGGTTCATTCTTTCTTTGACAAAGAGAGAAACATGGGCCGTATGCATAAAATTTTCTGTCAGGGCCTGCTCTATTTTTTTCTCGGCTTCGCTTGCCGTCAGGCCCTCGATGTGGACCCGTCCCAGCAAGGGCATGGCCAGATCACCCCGGGAGCTGATCCGGGTTTCGGTGTTCAGCTCGTCGGATTCGAAGACGGTTATGGTGATAAGATCGCCGGAGCCCAGGATATAATCGGTGATGCCGCCTTCATCACCAAGGGAAGGCATGGCAGAGAAGTTTCCCTGGGGAATGAATTTTTTCGAGCTTGGCGGAACGGACCGCGCTGATTCTTCCTGAAATTTTTCAAGGGAAATGGTCGGCTGCAGTTGCTGCCGGGCACAGCCGGTGAAAAGGAGCATCACGAGCAACGCTGGAAAGAAATATTTAGTCATAGAGAGTTACGTCGGCAATGAAAAAAGACGGGGAGGACTGCACCCGTCTTCATCATTGCTGTTATGCGTTTCCGGTTGATTTTCCAGGTGAAAATCAAATCCGTATTTTTATTGATTGGGACTGGCGGAACGCGTCTCATTGTCCAGTAGACGCGTATCATCGTCGTCGAGTACATTGTCGTAAAAATGGTATCCGGCAAATCCCAACGCACCGGCGCCAACTGATGCAGCGACTATCTCCGCCGGCGTTTTGCAGGTGAAATCAAAGAAGGGACATGGCGGAACAGCAGCACCCTTATCGTCGTCGTCATCATCATTCTTTGTGTTATTTTGCTGCCCCGGAGGCAGCTGGGCGAGAAGAATTGCCTGACCGGACTTCACTTCCCGAATTCCTTCATCGGTCTGGATGACCATGGTTCCCTGATCCATGCCGATTTCCGTTCCCCTGTCGGTTGCCTGCATGTATCCCTTGACGGAATTGTTTGTGGATGCGGGGCTGATAAATCCCTCGCTAGTAATGTAGTACCCGTCCGCGGTGAAAAAGGAGAACTGCTTGGAGGTATCGGATATGGCAAAGCTTATTTTACCGTTTTCAAGGTAAAGGTTGGTCGAGCCGGCCAGTTCCTTGACCGCAAACCTGGACTGATCATTTGCCATCAGTGAAATGCCTTTGATCTTAACCAGACAGTTACCGTCACAGGCTATGAGGGAGTTTTCATCAATCGGCCCCTGGTTGGTGAAGCTGTTTACCATCTTGCCGTTTTGGTACATGGATACCTTGCCGTCGGTCATGATCCGGCCTTTGGTTGCGGCATGGACATTGCCCATGACGAATATCAGGAGCAGCGTGGTCAGTAATGCTTTCATTGTGTATCCCTGTTGCTGTTTTCGTGACAGTGATTTGATCTTAGCATGACAGTTGAAATGTTTAATAGTAATTTATAACATAGCGCAAGGAGTATTGCAAACCATTACATGCAGAAATTGCATTGGGATAATGGTCATTTGGCTTGTGAAGACAAGGTCTCGCTGGTATGTTCTGCTGGCGGAATTGCTAACGCTTGCATGATTTCACCTGTACTGGAAACAGAAAATATTCGCGGAGAGTGGGTAAGTGAAAAATATCTCATTGAATGAACGTATTATTTTTGCTCTTGATTTTGCCGATCCTGAACTGGCCGGTGAATGGGTGAAAAAACTTGATAACCATATCAAATTCTTCAAAGTCGGCCTCCAGCTTTTTCTTGCCGGCGGCTGGCCGGTGGTGGAGAATATCATCGACCGGGGCAACAAGGTCATGATGGACCTGAAGTTTTTCGATATCCCGGAGACGGTCCACCTGGCAGTGCAGCAACTGCGGAACCGGGGAGTGAGTTTTGCCACCATTCACGGCAACAGGCCGATTATCGAGGCCGCGGTTGCCGACAGGACGGACATGAAAATCCTGGCCGTGACCGTGCTCACCAGTTTTGATGAATCGGACATGAAGGAAATGGGATTCACCGGCTCGGTGCGCGACCTGGTGCTGATAAGGGCGCGCAAGGCCATGGAACTCGGCTGTGACGGGGTTGTCTGCTCCGCCTTGGAGGCGGAGCCGCTGCGCCAGGGGTTGGGCGCTAATTTCCTGGTGGTGACCCCGGGAATACGTCCGGGCCTGAACCGGGAGGAGGACGAGGATGACCAGAAAAGAGTGGCCACAGCACGGCAGGCAATCATCAACGGCGCCGATCATGTGGTGATCGGGCGGCCGATCAGTCAGTCTGATGATCCTGTCAGGACCGTGGTGACGCTGCAGGAGGAGATTGCAAAGGGGCTTGAAGGGCGGTAGGCAGTTACCCTGGGTCCCCTCACCCCGGACCCCCTGCCCCTGGAGCCCCCTCACCCTAGCCCTCCCGGAGTCTCCCTGCAGTCGCTTACCTCCCCAAAGGGGGCGAGGGGATTTTTGTGTTTCCGCTGTGGCGTAACAAGTAGTATTTTTATTTGGGGCTCCCTCTTTTCTCAGGCATAATAATAGGACGGAATAAAAGAAAACGTCGGTCCATCAGCATCCCCTCTCCCCTGGTGGGAGAGGGTTAGGGTGAGGGGGCTCCTCTCTTTACCCCTCCTTCCTCATCAACTCCTCATATATTTTCTGCAGGACCGCTTCCGTCTCCTCAAGCACTTCATTGTTCCAGAATCGCAGAACCTTGAACCCTTCCGCAGCAAGAAATTCCGTCCGGACTCTATCATAATCGGCTGCTTCAACATGCTGGCTGCCGTCAAGCTCGATGACGAGTCTGGGGGAGAGGCAGACAAAATCCACGATATAGGGTTTGATGGCAAACTGGCGCCTGAACTTGCAGTTTGCCACCTGGCGGTTTCTTAAATGCCTCCAGAGCAGTTTTTCGGCATCGGTCTGTTTTTTTCTCAGGATGCGGGCGAGAGGTTTGAGATTGTTTGTTTTTGGTGTCATTGAGCCCCCTCACCCCAGCCCTCTCCCCCCAAAGGGGGCGAGGGAGACGCAAAAGCATAATTTAAGCAAACCATATATTGCTTTATACAATAGACAAATCATTTACTCCTTAATACTTGCGTCTCCTACTCCCTCTGCCCGGTGGAGGGATTCCGGGAGGGCCGGGGTGACGTTTCCTACCCCCTCTCCCCTGGTGGAGATAAGCGACCAAAGGGAGACTTCGAGAGGCCGGGGTGATGTCTCCTACTCCCTCTCCCCTGGTGGGAGAGGGCTGGGGTGAGGGGGAGTAACAATACCCCGACTCCCCCTTTGCACTATCACCATGGCCGGGACGATCAGCAGCAGTCCGGCAATCGTCCGCAGCGGCGGCAGGCCGTGTCCCAGGCCCCAGTCGATCAGCAGCACCAGGGGTGGATACAGGTAGCTGTAGGCCATGACCCTGGTGGGACCGAGGTAGATGGTCGATATCTGGGTAAGGAAAAAGGTAATAATGGTGCTGAAGATGGACAGGTAAACGATCCCGGCCCAGACGATGGGTTCAATATTTCTCCAGTCAACCGCTGCCAGGCGGTTTCCTCCCAGGATAAGCAGCCAGAGAACGCCGGTGACCAGGATCCAGAAGGTCATGACCGCCATTGATTCGCCGCGGTGCAGGAGCTTGACCAGCGGGGTATAGGCCGCCATGAACAGGCAGCCGTAAAAAAAGATCAGGTCGCCTTTGCCCAGCTCCAGCGAAAGCAATTTTGTCAGATCCCCCTGGAAGATAACCCACAGAGCTCCGGCCATGGCGAACAAGAGGGCAGAGACGCGGTATCGCCCCAGCCGTTCCCGAAGGATGATGGCGCTGTATATCCCTGAAATGCCTGGAACCAGGGTAAAGATGACGCTGGTGTTGAGCGCCGACGTCCAGCGCAGGGACAAAAACATCAGCCAGAAAAAGGCCACCAGGGCGCCGCTGATACAGGCGTAACGGCCGAGATCGGCCAGTGACGGCCGCTCAATGCCGTAGCATTTGTAAATGTAGGGGAGAAAGAGCAGGCCCGCCAGGATAAACCGTATCAGGGTCAGGATGGCGGGGTCCATCCCGTGGGCAATGGCCTTGCCGACGGTGAACGAGGTTGAGACCAGGGTGGCGGCCGTCAGCATCAGGATATGAAATGTCCACAGGGGCAGATTCCCTGCTCGACCGGAGGACTGCTTCATGCAATAAGATCAAGCAGCAGGGTATGAAGCCTGGTGTTGGTGGCCAGAATCTCTTTTTTGAACGGGGTATATTGCTGGCCGAGAAAATCGGTGACCCTGCCGCCGGCCTCTTTCACCAGCAGGCATCCAGCCGCGGTATCCCAGGGTTTGAGGGCCATTTCCCAGAACCCGTCAAACCTGCCGCAGGCGACATAGGCCAGGTCCACGGCAGCTGCCCCGCAGCGCCTGATATCGCGAACCTTGGGCAGGACCGAGCGTGTCTGCTCAAGTATTTGGTTCAGATGATCGCGGATGTCATAGGGGAATCCTGTCGCCACCAGGGATTGCACGAGGAAATCGGTTTCGGTGACCCTGATCTTCCTGTCATTCAGCCAGGCGCCGCCGCCGCGGCTCGTGACAAAGAGTTCATCCTGCATCGGGCAGTAGATGACGCCCAGCTCCGGCTGCCGGTTTTCCACCAGGGCAATGGATACGGCAAACAGGGGAATGTTGTGGGCAAAGTTGGTGGTGCCGTCCAGGGGGTCGATGACCCAGGTCCTGCCTTTGCCCGGTTCCGTGGTTTCGTCAAAGGATTCTTCGGCCATGACCGCGATATCGTCGGGGGCGTCTTCCCGCAATGATGCGATGATGGCTGTCTCCGCTGCCACATCCGCTTCGGTGACCAGGTCGATTTCCCCCTTCATCTTGATGGTGTGCGGTTTGTCATAGAGTTCACGGATGATCGCCCCGGCAGTGAGCGCGGCATGGGCGGCTGCAGCCAGCAGGGTTTTCATTTCCTCTGACGGGCATGATTGTACGGCGTTGTTGAATCGGCTCATGGAATTCCTTTTGTTGAGGTTATTTTTCGCGTCATCCTGATTAATTAACCCTCACCCTGGCCCTCTCCCAGAATTGGGAGAGGGGAATTTGTGCGATTTCCAGGTAGCATCTTTAAAAGAGAAAAATCATATTGCGCTGTTGTCCGAAAGTAAACGTATTGTAAAACAGAATTGCGGTATTATAAACCAAGTTCTTCGGCAATGTCCTGCATTGCCATGAGAGCCAGGTCGCAGAATTCGTTGATTTCCAGATCAAGTCGCCCGCATTCGCTGATGATCTCCCGGTCGGCGCCTTTGGCAAAGGCCTTCTCCTTGAATTATATATTGTCCCAGCAGTTCTAGCGCCTCATCACGGCTGATGCCGAATTTTTGGTAGTTCATTATTTTGACTCCGTCAAAATAGTTGCAAGTTGAAAGTTACAAGTTTTCAGTTTCGAATATGAAGCCTTTGGCTTGTCTATAATATATATTTTTTTTCTCGACGGCCGAAAGACAAACGTTCACGTATGTGATGTACTTTTTACGAGCCCATCACTTTTAACTTGATAACTTTATAAACTTTCAACTCTTTTCCTTCCCCCAGCCTCCGCCGCCGGGAGTGAGAATGCGGATGCGGTCTCCGGCCTCGGCCCTTGCTTCGTTTTTGCCGCCGAGATCCAGCACTTCGCCATGGGCCCGGATGAGCAGATTCTGTCCGCGAGCGCCGGCAAGGCCGCCATTCATGCCATAGGGAGGGAAAATCCTCCGTTCGGAAAGAATGGTCACGTTGAGGGGATGGAGAAACTCGATGTCCCGGACCAGTCCGTCGCCGCCATGAAACTTCCCCTTTCCGCCTGATCCCCGGCGGAAGGAAAATTCTCGGAGCATAACCGGGTAGCGCTGTTCCAGGATTTCGGGATCGGTTATCCGGGTGTTGGTCATATGGGTATGGACCCCGGAACAGCCGTGCCAGCCGGGCCCGGCCCCCGATCCGCCGCCGATTGTTTCATAGTAGCCGAAAGTGCGATCGCCAAAGGTAAGGTTGTTCATGCATCCCTGTGAAGCGGCTGCTGCCCCGAAGGCCTTGAAAATGACATCAACGATGCGCTGGGAGGTCAGGACATTGCCCCCGGCCACCGCGGCAAGGTCCGATGGGTTGAGCAGGCTGTCCGGCGGAAGGATCAGGGTTACCGGGTTGAGGCACCCCTGGTTCAGGGGAATGTCCTCGTTGATGAGACAGCGCAGGCTGTACAGTATGGCTGACTGGGTGACCGCAGGAGGGGCGTTGAGGTTGCCGGACAGCTCCGGATCAGTGCCGGTGAAATCAAAACAGGCCTCACCGGTTTCCGGGTCAATGGTCAGCAGCAGGCGAATGGCGCTGCCGTCATCCAGGCGGTCTTCTGCCTCAAGGGCGGCCGTTTGGCTGTTTCCCCGCATCTGCAGGGCGATTTTCCGCAGCATGGAGCGGACCGCTTTTTCCGCGTTGGCCTGGATATGATGCATGTAGGCAATGACCACCTCCTCGCCGGCTTCATCCATGAGCGCGGTGAGCAGATCGATGCCCCGCTGGTTGGCGGCGATCTGCGCCTTGAGGTCGGCTGTCACCGTTTCCGGGTCGCGCACCGGCTGAGCCGGGGAATTGAGCAGGGCATGCAGGCTGTTCTCCTGAAAAATAGAGTCTTCAACGATTTTGAAGGACTTGACATGCAGGCCCTCATCATCCAGGGTTTTCGAGAAGGGAGGCATGGAGCCGGGCGATATCCCCCCGACATCGCTGTGATGGCCGCGGCTGGCGACAAAAAAACGGATGGCGCTGTTTTTCCATACCGGGGTTATGACGGTCATGTCTGGCAGGTGGGAGCCGCCGGCCCAGGGGTGGTTGCTCAGCAGGACATCGCCTGGTTTGAGGGATTTCCCCTGCAGCCGGATCTGTTTGCGGACCGCTTCGCTCATGGCCCCCAGATGGACCGGCACATGGGGCGCGTTGGCCACCAGGCCGCCCCGGGGATCGAAAACGGCGCAGGAGAAATCGAAGCGCTCCTTGATGTTGGTGGACAGGGCGGTTTTCTGCAGGATCCTGCCCATCTGCTCGGCTATGGACATGAACCGGTTGCTGAAGATGGCCAGGTTGACCGGGTCCGCCTCAATGCCCGCCGCGAGCGATCCGGTCTTTTCCAGGTGGATGATAATGTCCCCGTAATCGTTTATTTCCGCCCGGCAGCCCGGTTCCACCAGGATGGTGGAGGTGTCCTGGATGATCAGGGCAGGTCCGACTATTTCCTGTCCCGCCCCGAGATCGCCCTGCAGGTATACCGGCGCAGGCAGCCACTCCCGGGCAAAATAACAGGACGTTGCTGCACACGGTTTTCCCGGCTCAACGGGAATTTTGTGCTGCCGCAGCTGGGAGGGCAGTGACGCGGTGGCACGGACCCGGACATCATCGATCAGCAGTTTCCGGTTATGCAGGTCAAAGCCGAATTCGCGCCGGTGCAGGAGGGTAAAAGCGTGTTGAAAGTCATTGTCCTTCGGCCGGACGACCATGAACGGGGTGTCGGTGCCTTCATAGCGCAGGTTGAGATACCCGGTGACATCAATTTTTGTTTCACCGTACCCCTTGTCCGCCAGTTCGGCAGCGGCCGCTGATGCCAGCGTGTCCAGCCGGTGAAGCTGCCGGTCAAGGGATGATGCCAGGGGAATCGATCCGGCAGGCTCCTGCCGGTCAATGACCACATTCGCCGCCCCGATGCCCAGGGCTGAAAGGATGCCGGCATCACGGTGGATGTAGATGGTGCGGATGCCGAGCTTGCGGGCAATGGCGACCGCATGCTGCCCCCCGGCCCCGCCAAAGCAGGACAGGACGTGCTCCTTGATGTTGAAACCGCGCATGACCGATATTTCCCGTATGGGACGGACCATGACCTCGTTGGCCACCTCAAGAAAGCCGAGGGCAACATCTTCGGGGGAAAGTTTTCCGGTTGCGGGGTTTGCCGGATCTGCGTTGATCTGCCGGGTAAGGTCGGCAAATTGCCTGCGCACCTCGTCAAGGTCCAGGGGCTGGTTTTCTTCCGGCCCGAAAATATGGGGAAAATACCCGGGATGCAGTCGTCCGAGCAGCAGGTTGGCATCGGTAACGGAGAGATAGCCGTTTTTGCGGTAGCAGACCGGGCCGGGGTGCGCGCCGGATGATTCCGGTCCGACCACAAAGAGAGAATTGCGGTAGAAAAGGCGCGACCCGCCGCCGGCGGCAACGGTCCGGATATCAAGCTGCGGGGCCTGGATCCTGACCCCGGCGGTCTCGCTGTCCTGGACCAGTTCGAACTCGCCGTCATAGCGGGAAACATCGGTGGAGGTCCCGCCCATATCAAAGCCGATAACCGGCCTGTTGCCCATCTGCGTATAGGTGGTCATGGCATGGCCGACCACGCCGCCGGCCGGGCCGGAAAGAATGGCATTGAACCCGCGGAAGCTGTCGGCCTCGGCAAGCCCCCCGTCCGACTGCATGAAAAACAGCGGGGTCGTTTCCAGCCGGTCCCGGAAACTTTTTGTAAAGCTCGAAAGATAGGCATCAATGTGCGGGGTAAGATAGGCGTCCACACAGGTTGTGTCCCCGCGGCCGACAATCCTGATTCGCGGCATGACCTCGTGGGATAAAGAAATATGGGTAAATCCGATGAGGCGGGCAATGGAGCCGATAAGCTGTTCATGCTCCACAAAGGAATAGCCGTGCATCAGAACAACGGCCAGGCTGCGGATGCCGGAATCATATATTGCCTGCAGCTGAGAACGAATGACTTCAATGTCCGGCCGCTGCAGCACGGCGAAAGCTTCCCCGCTTATGCCCGTTTGAACCGGGTGGCCTCCATGAAGATCGATTTCCGTCCTGGCCAGGGGGCGGACCCGTTCGTCAATCTCAATGACCTGTTTATAGAGCTGCTCCGGCCGGACAATGTTCAGGGCAAACAGGTCGGGACGGTTCTGATAGCCTATCCGGAGGAGGTCGCCGAATCCTCTGGTGACGGCCAGGGCGCAGTCGGCACCGGCGCGCTCCAGCAGGGCGTTGGTGGCAACGGTGGTGCCCATCCTGATCCAGCCGATATTGCCGGTGGGGATATTGTCCGGCGCGATGGACCGGCCAATGGCGCGCTCAAGGATGCGGCGGATGCCTTCGCCGGGCGCGTCCGCGTAGTTTGACGGATCATCGGAAAGGAGTTTTTCCGTGAACACTCGGTCCCCGCAGACGGCATAGACGTCGGTGAATGTTCCGCCCCGGTCCACGGAAATATATATCCGGCTGTTTTCAGTCATCGGTTATGCTGCGCTGTGCGTGGTGGTATATCAGGGTTTGTTCAGCAGGACACAAGTTAAACTATCTTGCTGTCGACTGCAAACTGCCGACGCGGAACGAAGACGTGTTATTTCTTTTTCCAGATCGACAGGGCTTCCTGGTACACTTTGTTTCGCGGCAGGTCAAGATCCGAGGAGATGTGGCGGACAGCGTCCTTCAGGCTCATGCCGGGCTGATCATTGTACCACCGGATCAGGTCGGCAAGGTTGTCCGGCTTGTCCTCGTGGTGGGCTGCCGGGGCACCAATGATCAGGACGATCTCACCTTTGACCGTACCGGCAAGCTGTTCACGGATGTCCGAGATTGTGCCCCGGTAGTGCTGTTCATGCATCTTGGTCAGTTCCCTGAAGAGCAGGGCCTCGCGGTTGCCGAATGTTTCGCTGCAGTCCTTCAGGCAGTGCCGGATGCGGTGGGGGGATTCGTAAAACACCAGGGGATAGGGCAGGGTGGCGATACTTTTGAAAAACGTTTTGCGCTCCCCTCGTTTGGCCGGCGGGAAGCCGCCGAAGAAAAAACCGTTTTCCTTGAGCCCGGCCGCGGAAATTGCCGCGGTCAACGCGGATGGCCCGGGAACGGGAACTATCGTTACCCCTGCCGCACGCGCCTGGCCCACCAGGACCGAACCGGGATCGGAAAGGGAAGGGGTGCCGGCATCGGAAACCAGGGCGATGTCCTCGCCGCCAAGCAGTTTCTGCAGCAGATGTTCGGTTTTGAACTGTTCGTTTTCCCGGTAGTAGCTCGTCAGCGGAGTGCTGATGTTCAGGTGGCTGAGCAGTTTGCGGCTATGCCGGGTGTCTTCACAGGCAATGACCGATACCTGGGTGAGAATCCTTTCGGCCCGTTTTGTTATATCCTCAAGATTGCCGATGGGGGTGGCGACAACGTACAATTTACCTTGCTTCACCGGGAGTTTACAGTTTCAGTCATGAGTTTTCAGTTATCGGATGGCAGGCAAGTCCTATGGACGTGAGTTGAATGTTTATCAAGTTATAAAGTTCATCAAGTTCAAAGCTTGTCATTTCTGCGAAATGAACTGATTTCATATAATTCCACGGCTAAGCTGTGCCGGGTCCAGCCGGCCAAACCAAAAAGAAACCTTGTATCGTGAACCGTATACCGTCACGGCAAAGCCGTGACAGCCTTCAGCCTAAACTGCTTCAGCCTGAAAAATCAATAATCTTCCGTGTCCCACATGGACGGATCAAAACGGACAACCTGGTTGCGGCCGCTTTCCTTGGCCCGGTACAGGGCGACATCGGCAAATTTCACCGCTTCCCAGAAGGCCGCGGTGTCCCCCGGAAACTCGCTGATGCCGATACTGAGGGTTTTGCGCAGGGAGCCGCCTTCGATGCGGAACTGATGCCCCTCTACCTTGGATCGGATCTTTTCCGCAACCTGGATGGCAAATTCCTTGGGATGGCAGTCCACCAGCAGGATGAGAAATTCCTCGCCGCCATACCTGATCACCAGGTCGGAATGCCTGACCTCACTCTGCAGGATATGGGAAAGAGCCTTGAGGACACTGTCGCCGGATTCATGACCGTATTCATCATTGACCTTCTTGAAGAAATCCATGTCGGCCATGAGGATGGCCATGTTTGATTCGCGCCGCTGGATGCCGGCAAGGATCGGGTTGATGTTGCCCTCCAGGAAACGGCGGTTGTACAGGCCGGTCAGGGTGTCGCGGATGGCCATCTGGTGCAGGTTCTGGGCCAGTCTTTTCGCGTGCAGGACGGGCAGGGCTTCCATCAGGTATTGCCGGGCCCGGCGCAGGCTGTTTTTGAAGTGCTCTTCCCGTTCCGGGCTGTTGACGTAAAGAAAGAGAAACTGGACCACGCCGAGGATCTGCCCGCCGACCATCATGGGGACACAGGAATGGGTCATGACATCGGGCAGGGGGAAAATGGGACAGATGCCGGGGTAGCCAGTGGACGAAACAATATCACCGGTGCGGACCGCCCGGCAGAGATTGGCGCAGCTCATCTGGCAGATCTCTTCCTCAAAATCCGGCGGACTGGTGAAAACCGCCTCGATGGAATCTTCGCTTTTGTTGACTTCCCAGATCACAAAGGTGTTCAGATCCAGTCGTTCCTGAAAGACATACGCCAGCCGTTTGTACACATCATGCGTGGTTTCATCAGCTTCGATCACCCGGCGAAAACGTGAAATACTCTGGATGTCCGAGATGATGCCGTTGACCTCCCTGGCAACCGTGCCTATCTCATCGTTGGATATGATGGGGATTGATTCGACCACCTGGCAGCCCTGCGTTTCACCAGCGCTGTTCCGCACCGAACGCAGTCCTCTGGTCATGTCATGCAGCAGGGAGACCATCATGCGGACACTGAGAAAACTGGTAATGGTGAGAATGATCATGATGCCCGCTACCAGGAAGCCGCCGTTCTGCAGATAAATGTCGGCCATGTTGATGGTGTCCTGGATTGTTGACGAGGAGGGATTGGTCTGGAGCTGGCCGAGCTTTTCCTTCAGGTTGTTGACAAAGTAGAGGTTATGCAGGCCGATGAGGATGAAGCCGGCCAGGAAGCTCGTCAGGACGAGGACGAATTTTCCGTACACGGAAAGGTTGAAAAATGGCTGCCAGGCCCGGCGCCACAAGGAGTGCTGCTGATCAGTCTGTTCGGTTGCGTTCATCGTTCTCTTTCCCGGGAATGGCTTGTTCCTTTGAAATGTTTCTTCCACCTCTCATTATATACATAAAAGGAAGGTCCTTCGAAAGATATTTCTCTACCGTCAATCGGGCAGATATGCAATGATAATCTAATAACTGAAACTCAACTGATAGTCGTTGAAAATGCGGCATACCTGCTGCGTCGGAAGTATTACACAGCTTTGCTATGAGTCATCAGTCATCAGTTTTCAGTTGTCAGTCTAGAGCTTCCAGCCTCTGGCTGTGGGGTTATGGCCGGCAATGCCCGTGGCAATAGTCATCTCGAATGTATATGAGAGATCTTTCCCTGTACGCACCAGGATTGCTCCCTGCAGTCGAGGTAAGCGTAACTCCGAATGACGGAAAGGGCGGAAGAAGATGTAAGGTGTGCGGTGAAAAAAGCAAACCCCTCCGGGTCAGGTATCCCGGAGGGGTTTGCATGGTATTTGACAGCGGTAGAGATTACCGGTTGTTCACGCAGCTACCGCTGTTGTTGTCGCTGTTCGTTCCGTCAGGACAGGTTGTGTTGGACCAGGTCGCGCCGTTGTAATTATTGGCGTTCCCCCGGGCATCGGCACCTGCCAGGTTCGCGTTGGTAAAGTTGACACCCGTGAAAATTGCATTGACCAGGTTTGCCCCGCTCAGATCGGCGCCGATCATGGTGCTGCCGTTAAAATTGGCACCGGACAGGTTGGCGTTTGCAAGGACGGTTGAAGTCAGATCCGAGCCGTTCACTGTGGCGCCGTACAAATTTGCCCCGGAAAGGACGGAACCGAACAGGTTGGAGCTGCTCAGAGTGGAAAACTTCAGTATGGCCCATGACAGGTCTGCCCCCTGCAGGTTTGCACTGCTGATTGTAGCCTGCTCTAAATTCGTTCCGATAAACAGTGCATTGCTGAGGTTGGTGTTGCTCAAATCAATCTGATAGAGATAGAGGCCGCTCAGATCCAGACCGCTGAGGTTGCAGCCGCTGAGATCGGCTCGGGAGGAGAATTCGCTGCAATCGGCCTGGGTTGGGGTGGTCGTACAGTTGCTTTCACAGCCATCGCCGTTGATGCTGTTGCCGTCGTCACACTGTTCGCCGCTTTCCAGTATCCCGTTGCCGCAGACTATGGTGGTTGTGCCTGTTTCAGTCCCTCCGGAATCTACAGTAGTTGTCGTACTGGCGGTAATGATTGTACAGACAAACTGTCCATTTACTATTCCGCTTATCGCCTCCCCTTCAGGGCAGGAAAAGTCGACAAGGACGGCATCAGCACCGGAGGGACCCTGCGGCCCTTCCAATCCCTGAGGTCCCTGCGGCCCTTCCAATCCCTGAGGTCCCTGCGGCCCTTCCGGTCCCTGTGGTCCCTGCGGCCCTTCTAATCCCTGCGGTCCCTGCGGCCCTTCCAATCCCTGAGGTCCCTGCGGCCCTTCCGGTCCCTGTGGTCCCTGCGGCCCTTCTAATCCCTGCGGTCCCTGCGGACCTTCCGGACCGGGTGTAAGCTGGATGGCATTGATCTGGTTCTGCAGATTGGCCATGGCATTCTGCAGTTCAGCTATTGCATCCTTGACCCCGTAGATTTTGTTTTCATTGTCTGCTGTTTTAGCAGAAGTGACAGAAACTTCTGTTTTGGTGGTTTCCACCTCTGTTTGCAGTTGCTGTACCACAGCATCATCGACTGCCAGCGCCTGACTGCTCATCAGCAAAAGCGATAGACCAACAACAGCAGTCCCCCTCGCTATTTTTCCTTTCATTTGACTCCCCTCTGTAATTTTTTATGTTTTATGTTTGCCGGCAGACGTATTGCATTTTCCATCAAAGTCAATTTATCCGGCCCAGTATATTGCTTTGCTACCGCAAAAATTGTGCCATGTGGTTCGCCGGCAACGAAATACCCTGCAATACGAGAAGAGGAGGGGAAGTATGGTTTGCATCTCCGACCAAATCAGGGAGCTGCAATTGAAGGATATTGGGACGATTTGGGGAAACCACCAGAATTGATGAGTTGTTGCAGTAACAATGGTGAAATTACCAGAATTGATGATGATGTTGCCCGAAAAAATGGTGAAATGACCAGTTGCCGGATAACTTCCGAGTTCGCAATGGGTACGGGTGGGAGACCTCACGGCTTCATCGTGAACGGTTTAAGGTACAAGGTACAAGGTTTTTTTACATTTCCACGGCTGGGGCCGTGATGGAATAAAGAAGGAGGGCGAGGATCCAATAAAAAAACCCTCTTGAGCGTGAGCCCAAGAGGGTTGGTATAAAAGAATTCGGCGGCGACCTACTCTCCCACACAGTCGCCCGTGCAGTACCATCGGCGCTGGAGAGCGGTCCGGGGGCGGCCGGGATTCGAGACGGGTGAAGATGCGAGGCAGAGGCGGCGCCGCCATACCTGGGTATGCGGCGGAGCCGATAACGAAGCAGATTTGCCCGGATCGGGTGCCGGACGTTGCCGGATAACTTCCGTGTTCGCAATGGGGGCGGGTGGGACCTCACGGCTTCATCGTGAACGGTTTAAGGTATAAGGTACAAGGTACAAGGTTTTTTTACATTTCCACGGCTGGGGCCGTGATGGAA
>JAMJFO010000053.1 GCA_023544645.1 Desulfobulbaceae bacterium
GTTTTTATTATGTTTTTGGCAAACACAATATACCAGGGATCAAAGGACTTTTCTATTAAAAAAATTAATTATTCCAGCTTGTTAATATATATTTTCCCTTAAGCCAGAAAGTTGAGATTAATATTATTCAAATATCGCTGTGATCTTATTTTTGCATGCCTTTGCTCGAATCCTGCTGAAAAAAAAACGGGGAACTTCAGATGAAAAAAATCACTGCAAAAAATTCACTCCCCCCCATGGCATTTCTTTTTCTCCTGGTTTTCATATCCAATGCGTCCGGGCAGCAGCTCGCCTACCAGGGCACTCATATCCTCACCTACAGCACCATGGGACTGCTGGCCGAAGCGTACCAAAAACGTACCGGCATCACGGTTGAGGTTATGGGAGGAGGCTGCTCCGATGGGGTGGTTGCAATTACCAAGGGCCGAGCGAAGATGGGAGGACTCTGCTGCCCCTTGAAACCCGAGGAAGAGGCCCGAAACCTTGTCCCTCATGCCGTGGCCCGCGACATAAAGGTTGCCATCGTCAACTTCATCAACCCGGTTGTTGGGCTTTCCTCGCAGCAACTGCGGGATATCCACCAGGGAAAGATCACCAACTGGAAGGAGCTGGGGTGGATCGACCGGCCGATAGCGGTGATCTACCGCAGGCACTGTCTTGACCGCCGCGAACCTGTTCGCGAATTCCTTGAACTGGACGACGAATTGAAAAATCTGACTCCCAAGGCCATTGTCGTCCGCACCGACATGCAATTAATCGACTACGTCAAACGTTTTCCCACCGCCATTGGCATTACCAGCGATGTTTTCGTCAAAAACAAGGAAACCGAGGTCAGCCGCCTGGCCATTGACGGCGAGGCACCCACCGCAGCCAATGTCGAGGCCGGCCGCTACCCCTTTGCCGCGGTCATCCACATCGTCACCAACGGCGCGCCTGATCCAGAGACCCGCAAATTTCTCGACTTCGTCGGCAGCCCGGCTGGACAGCAGATAATCCGCAAAAATCTGGCAACCGCTCCATGATCCTTCTGACTTTTGCCCCGCGAACCTTGTCGCGCAAGATCATCATGGTCATCATCATGACCACTTTGGCAGCAACCCTGACGTTGATTCCGGCGATTTTTTTCACCCTGCGCCAGGGCATGCAGGGGCAACGCCAACGGCATCTGGCCGGGGTACGCCAACTGGTCGAAAGGCTGATCGAGGAAAACCGGCGGACAGTACACAATTACTCGGTCCTCTTCGCCACCGACCGGCAGGTCAAGGACAATCTCTATTACTACGCCGAACTGGCCGGCGAGCGTGAACATCCGGCCGCCGCGGTCCACCACCTGGTGGACGCCTTCGGGCTTACCCATATCGAGCTTGGGGACCGGTTCGGCAAGGTCGTGGTCGACGCGGCCATGCCTGACCGGCAGGACATGGATCTGGCGGATGATCCGCTGGTGGGCCAGGCCCTCACCGGCGCCACGGTCAGCGGCATCGAGCCCTACCGGAACGGCTTTCTGCTCAAGGGAGTAGCGCCGATCTTTCATGACGAGGGCCAGCTGATCGGCACCATCGGCACGGGCGTGGCGCTGGACAATGCGTTCGCCGCCATGATCAGGGAACTGAGCGGCGCAGAGATAGCCATTGTCGACCGCAACAGCCACGTCATCGCTGCCAGCATGCCCAGACTCGTCAAGGAAAAAGACCTCACGCTCTTTTCTGAAACAATGACACTCTATGACAAAAAATATCAGGTCATGACTCTTCCCTTTATCGATGTCCGCCAGCGCCCTCTCGGGCAGGTCGTGATCCTGGCCGCAGACACCCTGCCCGCCATCCTCAGCCGAACAACCCTCACGGTGGTCGCCATTCTCATGATTATCGCCCTGGTTTCGATCGTCACCACCGCGCTTATCCTGCGCCGGGTCCTTGCCCCTATCGGCGAACTGCGTGACGGGGCCGAGAAAATCGGCTGCGGAAAGTTCGACCACCGGCTGTCATCCTCCGCTGACGATGAGATCGGCGGCCTGGCCAGGGCCTTCAACGCCATGGCCGGCAATCTCCAGCAGATGCGGGATGTGCAGAAAAAGTTGCAGCATGCCGAACGCCTCGCCTCCATCGGCGAGTTCACCGCCGCCACTGCCCACGAGCTGAACAATCCCATTGCCAACATCATCGGTTTGGCCAAGATCATCCGCAAGGATCTTGGCGATGACAATCCCCTGGCCGAGGACCTTGATCTGCTGGTCAAGGAAACAAGCCGTTGTGGTTCCATTGTCCGGGATCTGCTCGTCTATTCCCGGGCATCACAACCGAACCGGGAACCGGTGAACCTTAACCGGCTTATGGATGACGCGATCGTCTCCATCCGCCAACGCTATCTGCCGGGGAAGAATATACGGATTCATTTTGCCCGGTTGCCCTCCTCCACACTACCGAGTTTTGTCGATCCGGTTCAGATTGAGCAGGTGTTCAGAAATCTGTTGATCAACGCGGCTCAGGCCATATCCAGACAAGGGGAGATCGAAATAGCGATAAAAGAGAATCCGGAAGGATTCCTTTTGATCAGCGTTGCCGACAGCGGCTGCGGTATTTTACCCGAGCATCTGGACAAGGTATTCTACCCCTTCTTCACCACCAAGAAAACCGGCGAGGGCACCGGTCTCGGTCTCGCGGTCTGCTACACCATCGTCCAGAGCCACGGCGGCAGCATCACTGTGGCCGGCCGGAAGCACGGAGGTTCCGTTTTCACCATCACCCTCCCCAAGGAGTAAGCCAATGGTTGAACCATTCACCATCCTTGCCGTTGACGATGAAGAGACCATGCTGCGGGTGTTGAACAGGACCCTGTCCGGCGCCGGCTTTGCCGTGGAAACCTTTAGCGATGGCAAGGCTGCGCGTGACCGGTTGCGCCGGGGCGGCATCGACCTGATGGTCACCGATCTGACCATGCCCGAAATTAACGGCTTCGCCCTTCTCGAAGAAGCCAGAGCCATGGATCCGGAATTCGTCGTCATCGTCATCACCGCCTTTTCCTCTGTGGAATCAGCGGTCAAGGCCATGAAACTCGGCGCCTATGACTTCATCCCCAAGCCGTTCGATCCCGAACATCTGCTGCTTGTGGTCCAGCGGGCGATCGACAACCGGAAATTGAGGCAGGAGAACATTGGTCTGAAAAAGGTGCTCTCCGAACGGGACCACCTGGGTCGGATAATCGGGGTGAGTCCGGCGATAGATCAAGTCAGGAGGATGATCGACAAGGTCAAAACAACCGACGGCACCGTACTCATCACCGGTGAATCAGGCACCGGCAAGGAACTGGTCGCGAGGGCGATTCATTACGGGAGCGGCCGGGCAACAAAAAACTTCGTCCCCATCAACTGTGGAGCGCTGCCGGACCAACTTCTGGAATCCGAACTGTTCGGTTACGAGAAGGGAGCCTTTTCCGGCGCGGTGGCGCAGAAAATAGGCCTTCTACAGCTGGCGGACAGGGGAACCCTTTTTCTCGATGAAGTCGGGACCATCAGTCCGATGATGCAGGTGAAACTCCTGCGTTTCATGCAGGACCGGAGTTTTATGCGGCTCGGCGGCACTGATCTTATACAGGTCGATGTGCGGGTGCTGGCCGCCACCAATGAAGACCTGGCGAAAGCAGTCAAGACCGGGAGCTTCCGCCGGGATCTCTATTACCGGCTCAACGTCATCACCATCGAGGTACCTCCCCTGCGCCAGCGACTGGATGATATTCCCCTTCTCTGCCGACATTTCCTTGATCGGCACGTCGGCAAGACGAAAAGGGAGATCAGCGGTATCACCCCGGAGGCCATGAAGGTGTTGCAGGTCCACCCTTGGGAAGGAAACGTCCGTGAACTTGAGAATTGCATTGAACACGCCGTGACCCTCAGCGAGGGCGAGATGATCGATATCTACGATTTGCCCCCGGCCGTTCGCAACTCTAAGGCCTGGCATCCCGACGGCCACGATCCCGCCGGCGCGCCGCTCAACCTGTCACTCGCCGAGCTGGAGGCCCTGCATATTCAGCGGGTGCTGGAATATGTGGCAGGCAATAAGAGTCAGGCGGCCCGCATCCTCGGAATCGATTACACCACCATGCTCAGAAAGCTTAAAAAAATCGGGAGTGATGAGCCGGACGGCGGCGAACAAACCGGGTGATTTTTCAGGCAACGACGATTCGGCCGCCCGTCATCCGATATGTGCGCGTGGTGGCCGCGGCCAGGGCGGTGTTGTGGGTGACGATCACGAAGGTGATGCCTTGTTCCCGGTTCATGTGCCGGAACAGGCCTATGATTTCCGCCTCCGTGTCCTCGTCGAGGTCGCCGGTCGGCTCGTCGGCCAGGATAATTCCGGGATCATTGATGAAAGCCCGGGCAATGGCCACCCGCCGCTGCTGGCCGCCGGACAGTTCTGCCGGATAGGCTGAGGCCTTGTCGGCCAGCCCCACCACATCCAGCAGCCGGGCCGCATCCTTTTTGTCTTTTTTGCGCCGGCTGAACATGGTCGGAAGGAGAACGTTTTCCAGAGCGGTCAAGGTCGGCAGCAGGCTGGCGAACTGGTAGATGAAATTCATCTTGCTGTTTCGCAGCTCGGCCAGTTGGTCGTCATCGATGCTCCACAGGTTGACGCCGTCCACCACCACGGAACCGGAGTCCGGGGCGGTCAACCCGCCCATCAGGCTCAAGAGAGTGGTTTTGCCGCTGCCGGAATGACCGACAATGGAGACTATTTCACCGGCGCCGATATTGAGGCTGACATTGTCCACCGCCTTGAACATCTCTTTTCCCACCCGGTAGATTTTGGTCAGTGAGGTAATCTTGATCATTTTCTTATTCCCCTTTCCTGATCGCCTGATACGGTTCCATCCTACTGCTTTTATAAGCGGGCCAGGCGGCGGCAACAACCCCGCTTACAAGGGCGGCGCCGACGGCAAACAAAGCGGCCAGGAATATAAACATGGGTTCGGGCCACAGGGATGGCAGTTTGAAGGCGTTCCGCATGGGTTCCCGGCAAACAATCAGCAGAAAGCCGCCGGCAACGAGGCCCAGGACTCCTCCGGCCAGGGAGAGCAGGACAGCCTCGATGGTGATCATCCCGAAAATGTTTTTTCTTTTTGCGCCCATGGCCCGGAGCAGACCGATCTCCCGCTTGCGTTCATTAACAGCCATGGAAAAAACAATGCCGATCAGGAGTATGGTGATCAGCCACAAAGACAAACCAATGCCGCCGATGGTGCGGATCAGGACCTGCAACTGTCGTTTGACCGAGCCGATGACATCCTGCGAGGTCAGCGCCTTGACCCCCTCGATTTCATACTCCACAAACACCTTGGCCCGTTCCGGGGTAATGGCCGGATCGAGCTGAACCAGCACTGTCGAGATCATGTCCTCGCCGATGTCCAGTGTCTGTTCCGCATCGACACGGGAATTTCTGATCATTTGCCGAGCGGTTGCCATGGTCATAAAGGCGGCGTGATCGATGTATTCGAGGCCGGTGGTCGCCAGATCGCCCACCACGGTTAGGGGTGTGCCGAAATACTTCATTGTTGTGCCGGTCGAAACCGGGATGGAACGGCCGATGATGGTTTCGTTGTCGGCAAGGGGTCGGTCAATGGCCTCTTTGAGCCAGGAGCCAATGGTGAAATCGGTCTGCTGGTCAAAAGCTATGAGCAGCACATCGACGTAGGTGCAGCATTCAAAATCCGTGGATTGGATGAAAAGTTGCGGCGTGGCCCGCCTTACGCCCTTTACCTTGCGCACCCTGTCCAGTACGGACTCCGGCATATAAAATACTGACGGCTTGCCGGCAATGAGAGTGGTACGCGCCGTATCTTCATAGCCCTCCGGGACGATCATAAGGTCGGCGCCCAGTCGCTGAGCGCCGAGAGTGATGCTGGTCGAGACGCTTTTCACGGCTATGGCGCCTGCAAAAAGCAGACAGACCACCAGGGCCAGGGCAAAGACAAGAGCGGCGCTGCGAAAGCCTTTTCTGGTCAGATTTTTGGTGGACAATGAAAGAGGGTGCATCGTGAAAAAACCTGTTTAAGTGGTAAAATGAGATAAATCGTAACTACTCAAGTTGTTTAGGCTGTTAGCCTGTAGGTGTTAGGAAAAAACGGACTACATGATGGAACAGCCATTACTTATGTCTTGTGTTTTGCTGTTACCTAATAGCCTAAACAGTTACAGCCTATAGACCTGATTTACGATAATTCTACATCAGGAAATGAATAAAAACACGGGAACATCCAACCCCGGAGGAAGGATAAACCACAGAGGAAGGACATTCCCGTGACCGGTAAAAAGATGAGCCTGTCGGCTTTTTCTACTCCCAGGCGACCTGGATGCCGCAGATGAACACTTCCCTGCCCTGAGTGACCTCCGGATCTACGCCGCTGGCGCCATGGCAGCCGGCGCACATGGAAACCGTACCAATGGTTTTTTTGGTTTCCAGGTTGATGACCACGTATTCTGAATCCTTGAATTCCTTGGCCGGGGTGCGGCGGGCCGCCGCGATGAGGTACTTGCCGTCCGGGGTGGTGGTGGCGTCATGGACATCATAGTTGTGGCCGATGACAAGAGTATCCTTCAGTTCCAGGGTATCGGTGTCCACCGCATAGATGCGGCCGCTGTGCACTCCGTCGCCCAAGGAGCCGGTTGACGACTGATAGATAGTCTTGCCGTCCGGACTGAAATGCCCGCGGTGCAGGAACTCGTCGCCGCCGGGCTTCAGTTCCTTGAGCCGTTTGCCGCTTTTCGCGTCATACTGGTACATCTTGTGCTCTTTCATGTCGGTGGTGACGACCTTGTCGCCCTGGCCGGGGACTTTGACATTGCACAGATAGGTGGATTTGTAACCGCGGTCCATGAGTTTGGGCTTGAGCGGATCGGAGATATCAAGCTTGTGGATATCCCCCTGGGCCATGGAGCTGAAATAGAGATTGCCGTCCGCGCCGATGTCGGAGCCGCAGTGCCGGGTGGCCTCGTCGAAAATCTTAGTCTCGGCCACTACCTTGGGGTTGAGCCGGTCCTGGATGTCGATGGTATAGAGCATGCTCTCGTCCCAGGTCGGGTAAAAGATGTATTTATTGTCCGTGGACATCTGGAGGGCGTCGGCCTGCTCGTTATTAGGCATGGGCAGTCGTCCCACCGTGGAGCCGGAGATCATATCCCGCTCCGGGTCGATGGTGATTTTGGTGAACACCATATGGCCGCCGCGGGTTGCGGAATAGAATGTTCCTTTGTAAACAGGTTTGGCGCTTTGCGCGGTTACCTGCTCCGGCCCCGATAGGAAGACGCCGCCCGCAAGCAGAGCTCCGCCCAAAATGGGCACAAATGATACCGCAATTTTTCTGGTCATTTTTTTCTTCATGAATTTCCTCCATTCTGGTTAAAACAGGCGCACCGACAGCTCACCCGTGAACTCTTTCGACGCCGATCTCATGCACGATCATTGTCCGGTGCCTTATGATGTCAAGATATGAATACAGGAACCGTGCCAAAAAAACGGCGACAAAAAAAATATGTCACAATGTGGCATCCCCTCAAGCGTTTACCCTGATGAGGAATATGGTGCCGGTAAGGCATAATTGCAAGCCAATGCGGCAAATTGCCATACCTAAATCTGGAAACAGTGGCAAAATGCCATAGTCGAGCTTTGTCCTGCGGAGCGGGAAAATTTTCTTTTTCCCTTCACAGATTGTAAAAACGAAAATACTTTTGACAGTATCCGCCTATGCGGATATATAGATTGCATGGAATACATCGCACAACTCTTCAAGGCCCTTGCCGAACCGGTACGACTCCGCATCCTTCTGCTGCTGCTGGACAAGAAACGCTGTGTCTGCGACCTGATGGCAGTGCTTGACCTGCCGCAGTCGACCATCTCCCGGCATCTCGCCTATCTGAAAAATGCCGGCTGGATCAAAGGGGAGCGGCGTGGCGTCTGGATGTATTACCAACTGACGGAACAAACCGATGCATTCCAGGACCAACTGCGCCGGATCCTCGCCGCCGCCCTCCCCCATACCGAACAGGGCGCCGTTGATGTGCAGCGGATGCGGTCATATCTGCTGGAAAAAAAGGGCAACGCCTGTCAATAACAACGGAGAAAGCCATGTCCGCACAAATGAAAAAACTGTCCTTTCTCGACCGCTTTCTGACCCTGTGGATATTCCTGGCCATGTTCGTCGGCGTCATGGCCGGGTATTTCCTGCCGGGGATCAAGGATGTCATCAACTCCTTTCAGGTGGGGACCACTAATATCCCCATTGCCATCGGCCTGATCCTGATGATGTATCCGCCCCTGGCCAAGGTAAAGTATGAAAAACTGCACGAAGTCTTTCGCAACGCCAGGGTCCTGACCCTGTCGCTGGTCCAGAACTGGGTGATCGGCCCCATCCTGATGTTCGGTCTGGCCGTGGCCTTTCTCTCCGGACACAACGAATACATGGTGGGACTGATCCTCATCGGCCTGGCCCGCTGCATCGCCATGGTCATTGTCTGGAACGACCTGGCAGAGGGCGACCGCGAATACTGCGCCGGGCTGGTGGCCTTCAACTCCATCTTCCAGGTGCTGTTTTTTTCTGTGTATGCCTGGTTCTTCATCACCATCCTGCCCGGATGGCTGGGGATGAAAGGCGCGGTGGTGGCCATCTCCATGGGCCAGATTGCCGAATCGGTCTTCATCTACCTGGGAATTCCCTTCATCGCCGGCATGCTGACCCGCTTCATCGGGTTGAAGACCAGAGGCGAAAAATGGTACCAGGAAAAGCTCATTCCCAGGCTCAGCCCCCTGACCCTTATTTTTCTTCTCTTCACCATCCTGGTCATGTTTTCCCTCAAGGGCGAGCATATCGTCCAACTGCCCCTGGATGTGCTGCGCATCGCCATGCCCCTGACCATCTATTTTCTCGTCATGTTCCTGGTTTCCTTCTACCTGTCGATGAAGGCCGGCGCCACCTATGAACAGTCGACAACGTTGAGCTTCACCGCCGCCTCCAACAACTTCGAGCTGGCCATTGCCGTGGCCATTGCCGTTTTCGGCATCGATTCCGGCCAGGCTTTTGCCGCGGTAATCGGGCCCCTGGTCGAGGTGCCGGTGCTGATAAGCCTGGTCAGCGTGGCTTTCTGGTTCAAGAAAAAATATTTTCCTTATGCCAAGGAAACCCCGACCGGTGTCTGCCATGTGTCCTGTAAGCCGTGAACCGCTGCTTCTGTTTTCTGCCGATCGGTCTTTTCGCGATCAGCGGTCTCTCTATCATGCTGTTTATCCTCCGGAGCTGCAGGTTCGCCCATGGGCCGCAGCCAGGGAGGAGATAATGATCACCATGGAGCGGCCGACAACGAATTTCTTGAAAAAAGTACAAAAATGAAGATCTCAATTCTCTTTCTCTGCACCGGCAATTCCTGCCGCAGCCAGATGGCCGAAGGCTGGGCGCGGCATCTCAAGGGCGACGTCATCGAGGCCTGTTCCGCCGGGATCGAAAGGCACGGGCTGAATCCGCTGGCGGTAAAGGTGATGGCCGAGGCGGGGGTGGATATCTCAGGACATCAGTCCAAGACGGTTGACGAACTGCCGGGGCAGCAGTTCGATTATATCGTCACCCTCTGCGGCCATGCCAATGAGACCTGTCCTTTTTTCCCGGGAAGGAAAATCCACAGGGGCTTTGACGACCCGCCGAAACTGGCCGCCGGGGCAAAAAATGAGCAAGAGGCCCTGCCGCACTACCGCCGGGTGCGGGACGAAATCCGCGATTTTATTTTGACCCTGCCGGAAGCCCTTGATGAAGAAATCCCGGATGCTGACCACTGATCCTCTTTTGCTGGCCACCGGCATCACTTTGCTCGGTTTTGTTTTCGGCATTGTCCTCTACCGCGGCGATTACTGCATGGTGGCCATGCTGCGTGATTTTTTTCTGATCCGCGACACCACCCTGCTGCGCTCTTTTGTGTTTTATTTCCTCAGCGCTTCCGTCCTGTTTTATTTTGGCGGCCTGACCGGTCTGCTCCCCTTTGTGCCGCCCCCCACTTTTGCCCCGGCATCCCTTGCGACCATGGCCGGGGGGCTGCTTTTCGGCATCGGCATGGTCCTGGCAGGAGGCTGCGTTGTCGGTACGCTCTACAAGATGGCCGGCGGCAATCTTGTCAACTGGATCGGTTTTATCGGCATACTTGCAGGCAGCCTGCTGTATGCCGAAGTTCATCCCCTGATCCAGCGCTTTTCCGCCCAAACGACTGTGACCCATACCATTACGGTGGCCCAGGATAATCCGCTTGTGCAGTCGCTGCTCCTCCTGGCCATCATTGCCGCCTGCCTGCTGGCCATACGCCGTTGGTCAAGGCAGGGCAGCCTGCACGTCATCTCACATGCCAGGGGATACATCCAGCCATGGAAAGTCGCCGTCATCCTGGGACTGCTGAATTTTTTCTATTATATTCTTGCCGGGGCGCCCATGGGCATCACCACCGCCTATGCCAAGTTGGCCGCCTACCTTGAACAAATTTTTCTGCCGGGACACGTGGCCGGACTCGCCTATTTCCAGGAAAATTCAATCTCGTTCCAATTCGAAAAAATCCTGGTCAGCGGCGGCGCAGGACCACGTATGGATTATATCAGCCATACCGAACTTTCCTTGATGGCCGGGATATTTTCAGGTGCCCTGGCCGCTGCTCTGCATTACAAGGAATTTAAAATATACCGGGTGCCGCCCAGGCGGCAGGCGGTTGCCGCTCTTACCGGCGGCATACTGCTGGCCATGGGCGCCCGGATTGCCTCCGGCTGCAACGTCAAATTTTTCCTGGGCGGATTACCGCTCCTGGCCTGGCAATCGATTATTTTTACCGCGGCAGTAATTGCCGGCGCCTGGATCGGCACGCAAATTCTGACCCGTTATGTTATAAGGTGAACTATGAGTGATGTGCAAAAAATTGAACTCGATATTCTCGGACAGGTCTGCCCTGCCTGCCTTCTGGTGGTACTGCGGGAAATGAACACCCATCGCCAGCGGATCAAAAATGGCGAAACACAGCTGATCATCAAGACCGACCACCGGGATACCACCCGCACCATTCCCGAGTCGGCCCGCAAGATGGGCTATGATGTCAAGGTCCGAAATCTGGAAACCTACTATGAAATCACCATCGGCAAAAATGAATAATCCTGCCGGCGGCAAAGTCGGGGGGAAAAAAACGGCTAACGCATTGAAGGAAGAAGTACAGCGCCTACGCGACGAAAATGTCCGGTACGCGCGTTACATCCGTGAAAAAACCAACCAGCTTCTTGAGGTCATGGGCACCCTGCCCCTCAGACCTGAAGAATTCGACGACCGCGAACTGCTCACCCTCGACCCCATCGGCATCATTGCCGGTTCCTTTGAGCAGGTATTTGAATATCTTAATGAGACAATCAGCGATCTGAGCCAGGCACGGGACGAGCTGCAGGCGATATTCGATGCCACCGGGGTCGGCATTTCCATCATCGACCAGGATTTTACCATTGTCAAATGCAATGAAAAACAGCGGGAACTCCTGGTCGACAAACAGCTGGACAATGTTTGCGGCAGCTACTGTTACGAGGTCTATTGTCTGAAAAACGGTCCCGGCCTCGACTGTCCCGCGGTGGATACCTTTGCCACCGGCCGTCCGGTGGTGGTCAGCGAAGTGCGGAAGAAAGACAAATATTTTCAGCTCGTCACCACTCCCTATGCCAAGGATGCGAATGGCCAGGTGACCAGGGTTATCGAGGTCGCCCTTGATATAACCGCCCGTAAAAAAGCCGAGGAGGAAGAGCAGCGGCAGCGCGGCTATTATCTGGCGGAAAAATCGAAACTCGCCTCGGTGCTGCAGAGCCTCTCCGAGGGACTGCTGGTAACGGATTCCAGAAACAGGATTATTTCCGTCAACGGCGCGGCCCTGCAGATTCTTGATCTGTCACAAAAACAGGTGCAGGAACTGAGAATTAATGAGCTTTTTGCCGAATGCCCTGCCGAGGCTATGACCATATTTGATGTCGATACGCCACAGGCCTGTCAGAACGTCGAAATTCCCCACCGCTACCAGGACAGAGAACTGCTGTTGTCGGTCAACTCAGTCCCCCTGTTTGATGGCGACAACAACCTCATCGGCAGGGTATTCACCTTCCGCGACATCACCGAGGAAAAACACCGGCAGGAAGTTTTGCACCGTACCGAAAAACTGGCCGCCGTCGGACAGCTCTCCGCCGGCATCGCTCATGAACTCAATACCCCGCTGGGCAGCATTCTGGGCTATGCGAGGCTCCTGCTGAAAAACAACCAGCTGTCCACTCAGCAGAAAGATCGCCTGCACGTCATCGCGGAACAGGCCAAAAAAAGCAGTGAGATCATCCAGGGACTGCTCAAGTTTGCCCGCACCACGGAACCGACCGGCCAGCCGGTCTCTGTTTGTGATGCAACTGCGGTCATCGGGGAGACGCTCAAAATCCTGACCGCCGAATTTGAGAGCCGCGGCATAGAAATCAGGACTGATTTCATCCCTGATGCGGATGCAACGATTGACGAAAAAAAACTGGAGCAGATCCTCCTCAATATCCTCCTTAACAGCATTCAGGCCCTGCAAAAGGGAGGCTCCATACTCGTGACCACGCAAACAAGCGGCAACCGTCTGCAGCTCACCATCACTGATACCGGCCCGGGAATACCGCCGGAAATCCTGCCCCGCATATTCGACCCGTTCTTCACCACCAAGGAGGTCGGCGAAGGAACGGGCCTCGGGCTGTCCATCTGCTCGGGAATCATCAATGAATACGATGGCTCCATTGATGTTTTCAGCGAACCGGGCAAAGGCGCATCCTTTACCATTACCCTGCCCATGGAGCAGACAGAATGAAGCAGCCGGCAATCCTTGTTCTGGACGATGACCGGCGAATGGGAGAATTGCTTCGCGATACCCTGGCCGAGGAAAATCTGGGGTCGACCATACTCAATGACAGCCGCCAGGCCCTGCAGGATATCACCGAAAATCGGTACGATATTATCGTTACCGACCTCAAGATGCCCCATCATGACGGCATCACCATCCTTGAAAGGGCCCGGGAGGTATACCCTGACACCATTGTCATCCTGCTGACCGGATACGGTTCCATCGAAACCGCTGTTGAGGCGACCAGGAAGGGCGCCTATGACTACATTCAAAAGCCCTTCGAGCCTGATGATTTTCTCCTTGTCATAAAAAGGGCCCTTGATCATGTGGCCCTCCTAGAGGAAAATAAAAGGCTGCGCCGGCAGATAGAAAACCGTGAATTCACCGATAAAGAGATGGTCGGCGACAGCGCCCCAATGCTGGCGTTGAAGGAAATGATCGCCCGCATCGCCCCCTTTGACGCCACAGTGCTCATGGAAGGGGAAACCGGGACCGGCAAGGAACTGGTCGCCCGCCTGCTCCATTCAGGCAGCCCCCGCCGCCATATGCCGTTTGTGGCGGCAAATTGCGGCGCGCTGGCAGAGCAGATCCTGGAATCGGAATTATTTGGTCATGAACAGGGGGCGTTCACCGGCGCCGACCGCCGCAAACAGGGGCTGTTCGAAGCCGCGCACCGCGGAACAATTTTTCTTGACGAGATAAACGCCACCTCAGCGAATTTTCAGGTAAAACTGCTGCGGGTCCTCCAGGAGGGCCAGATCGTGAGAATGGGAAGTTCAGCTCCCACAGCCACAGACGTCCGGGTCATTGCCGCGTCCAATATTCCGCTGGAAAAAGAGGTGGATGGGGGACGCTTCCGGCAGGATCTTTATTACCGGCTCAACGTTTTTTCCCTGGTTCTGCCGCCGCTTCGCCGGCGCAGGCCGGACATCCCCCTCCTGGCCCATCATTTTCTGCACAAGTTTTCCCTGAAGTTTGACAAAGAGGTAAAAAGCATTGCCCAGCCGGCGCTGGACAAACTATTGCAATACGACTGGCCCGGCAATGTGCGGGAGCTTGAGAATATCATCCAGCGGGCCGTTCTTCTCAGCGACTCCACGCAGATCAGCTCTATTCACCTGCCCAAGAGAACTTCGGCCATGCATGACCTGGACGATGCCTGTTCCAGCCTGATTTCCTTTGCTGAAATGGAAAAAATGCTCATCAGCCATACCCTGCAGACGGTCAACGGCCACCGCGAACGAACAGCGGAAGTTCTCGGCATCAGCCCGGCAACCCTGTGGCGGAAAATGAAAAAATATCAGTTGAACTGACCCAACCCTTTCATTCAAAATGAAATGTTTTTTCATTTTGAAATGCTTTTACCAGCCTCACCCAACTCGACTCTTTTTGCTCGCCAATTGCAACCATCTGTTTTTAGGATGAATTATTCAGAGAATAGTCTGGCAGCATATTTCTGCCGTTCTGGCATGCCCCTTGCGAATTCCATAAGCGAAGGAACTGAACCCCACAAACCAATGCAGGAGGTATCCATTATGCGCAAAAGAACTCTTTTACTGAAAATGGCAGCTGTGCTGTTTTCCCTGTCTTTTATCATTCAGGCCCAGGCGGGTGAGAATGTCCAGCCACTGGTTTCCACTCAATGGGTCCAGGATCAACTGGCAACAATAAGCGATCAGGATCAGACCAAAATACGCCTTATTGAAGTGAGCAAAAAATACGACCAGGGCCATATACCGGGCGCCCTGCAGATGAAATGGGGTAGTGAAACTTTTGATCCCACCACTGACCACATGGTGCTCAGCCTTGACCAGATTGAACGGATCATGGGCAACCTGAATGCCCCGCCCTCAGCCCATATTGTTCTTTATGACGGCGAAGACAAGGTTCACTATGTAGCCAGGGTCTACTGGACGCTCAAATACTGGAACTATCCCAATGTCAGCATCATGGACGGCGGCAAGAGCAAATGGCAGAAGGAAAACAGGCCCATGAGTACGGAAAAGCCTCAGGTCGCGGCCCAGCGTTTCGAAGTCTCGTATCCCCCAAACACGGCAGTCCGGGCCATGTATTCGCCGGACATCATCAATGCCCTGGCAACAGGGGAGTCGGTTATTCTTGATACCCGCCCGGAAGGCTTTTTTACCGGGGAGACATACTCCCTTGACAAGTGGGTCCGCTCCGGCCATATAACCGGCGCGGTCAACGTACCTACCCTGTCCGCCATGAAAGAGGACAAGACCTACAAGGATGTCGTGACGTTAAAGGCGATATATGAAAGCGCAGCCATTACTCCGGATAAAAAAATCATCACCTACTGTGATACCGGCGTGCTGGGGGCCCATGCCTGGTTTGTCCTTCATGAACTGCTCGGCTACCAGAATGTCAAACTCTATGACGGATCCATGCGGGAATACGCCAATCGTTTTGACACCCCCATGCAACCGGGCATTGTCGGCGGGAAGTTTCCCAAGACACCCATTCAGCAGTTGGAAGAAAAAATAAAATAAGTCCAACACCAGGCTGGACTTACAGAAAATCACGGAGTGACAAAAGAAAGATGTAAACCCATACAAGCAACAAAAAAGGATAAAAAAAACCGGGAGATGAATTCCGTCTTCCGGTTTTTTTTAATGTGGTAGGCGCCGCAGGAATTTCGGGGCTATCATGGATTCGGGGAGGAAACCTGATTGTCATCAAGGTCATCCTCCTCCAGGACCTGCCGCAGCACCCTGGACAGTTCCTGCACCTGATACGGTTTGACAATTGCAGCGCGGAAACCGTATTCCCTGCAGTTCGACATGATCGCATCATTGGAATAGCCGCTGGAAACAATGACCCTGGCGCCGGGATCCAGGGCACGAATTTCCCGCACCGCGTCTTTTCCTCCCATTCCCCCCTGAATGGTCAGGTCCATGATAACGAGGTCAAAGCTGCTGTCCGCGGCCATGGCCTCCCTGTACATCGAGATCGCTTTTTCGCCGTGTTCGGCGAAAAAAACCTCGTGCCCCAGTTGGGCTATCATTTTTCCGGCAATGTCCCGCACAATATCTTCATCGTCCATCACCAGAATTTTTGCCGGCGCAGAGATATCTCCGGATATTTCAGTATTCTGCTCAGGTTGTATCAATTTGTCCGAAGCAGGGAGATACAGGGTGAAAACAGTGCCTTCCCCCTGCTTTGACTGTACCATAATATGACCGCCATGCCTGTTGACGATGGATTGGGAAGTTGCGAGACCAAGGCCGCTTCCTTCCTGTTTGGTGGAAAAATAGGGGTCAAAAATTCTATCGATTACTTTTGCCGGGATGCCTATGCCGGTATCGGCAATGACAATTTTCACATATTTCCCTTTCTGCAGCAGGTGAAAAGAATCCTTATCCGTTACCGAAACATTTTCACAGCGTATGGTGACAGCGCCGCCTTGCGGCATGGCATGGGCGGCATTGAGCACAATATTCTGGATGACCTGGCTGATCTGCCCCTTATCAACATTCGCGGGCCATAGATCCGGGGGGATATCAAACCGGCAGGAGACTTTATCTCCATGAAGAACAAAATTTGCTGAATCCTTAATGATATCCACCAGGGAGGACGTCTCTTTAACCGGCTCACCCCCCTTGGCAAAGGTCAACAGCTGGTGGGTCAGATCCTTGGCCCGCAGGCAGGCTTTTTCGGCATCGGAAAGGAGTCTTCTGGTTTTGTCGCTTAAAGTCCTGTCAAAAAGCCCAAGGTTGATATTGCCCAGGATGGCGGCCAGAATGTTGTTGAAATCATGGGCAATGCCGCCGGCAAGCAGCCCCACTGACTCAAGTTTCCTTATTTTCAACATTTCCTGTTCGGTGCGCTGCTGCTCGGTGATATCCCTGAATACCAGGACAACCCCGACAATGGCGCTGTTTCTGTCCCGTATGGGCGCGCCGCTGTCGGCAATAATCCGTTCCCGCCCGTCTCGGGAGATCAATGCGGTATGATTAGCCAGCCCGACAATCTGGCCTGACTGCATGACCTTGTCAAACGGACTTTCACACGGCTTTCCGGTCTGTTCGTTGATGATGTTGAACACCTCATGCAGAGGTTTTCCGTTTGCCTCGGCCTGGGTCCATCCGGTCAGGGACTCGGCCACCTTGTTCATCAACACGACCCCGCCGGAGATGTCAGTGGTAATGACGCCGTCTCCAATGGAGCGCAAGGTGACCGCCAGGCGCTCTTTTTCGTCGGCCAACAGATTTTCGGCTGTTTCCCTTTGCTGAATCTCCTGAAGAAGCTCCTGGTTCCTGTCGGATAATTCTTTTGTCCGCTGGAGCACCTTTTCCTCCAGATAGGTGTTGGCGTCTTCCAGCTCTTTTTCCGCGTCCATCCTCATGGCGATTTCCTGTTCAAGGGGAGAGATTGCCAGGCGACGGAAAAGTATCCAGAGACCGCCCCCCAACAACATGACGATGACAATGGAACTGCCCAGGAGGATGTATTTTGTTTTGTCCAGCATCCGCTCGATCTCGGAATAATCCTTGGTCATGACCAGGGTGAGCATGTGCTGATCCGCATAGGTTACCTTTTTTTCCATGGAAATCAGAAAATCGCTGGGAGCGTCGCGCTGAAAACTGCTGAGGGTATAGCCTTTGGGAGTCACCGCCTCAAACCGTATAACATCCTTATGCGTTTCAGACCATTTTTCTATGAACTGGTTTATGTAGGCAAATTCATTTTTCAATAACGGCTCCACCATGAAGGCGGCTGCCTCTTCCAGCTCATACACCGTATGATTCTGAAAATTTTCCAGGTATTCCCGGCGGACATTTCTGAGGAGAAAAATATCGGACAACGTAAGAAAGGCAAGCAGGAGGATGACCATACCGAAAATGGCCCTGCCGTACCCCGGGAGATGTAACTTGACCGCGCTATTCATAGATCAAGAGACTGAACCAGCCTGCGCAGGGTGTCATAGTCCCGGTCATTGACCGGCAGCAGGTTGGTAATATCGGCCTTGATCGACCGCAGGATGATATCTTTATCAGGGCTTTGGTCGATAGTGACCAGAAGCAGGCGGATTTCCTCAACCAGTTCCCGCGGCAGGCTCGAGCGGGCTACAAAAAGATGCTCCGGGATGGGCGGACTTTGGGCGATCATTTTCAGCCCATTTTTCTCGAATTCATAATAAACCTCCTCCTTGACCGCGCCGGCATCGAAATACCCGCCCAGCACACCAAGTGCCACATTATGATGCGATGTCAGGAAATCATGCTTCCCCAGGGACTCAACTGAGATGCCGGCGCTGTGCAACATCGCCCGGGGGACAATATGGGCCATGGTGGAATTGGGATCACCAAAGGCAAAGCTTTTGCCGGCAAGCTCCTTCAAGGCATGGATGCCGGAATCAACGCGGGTGATGATCATCCAGTGAAAAAACGGAGCCCCGTTCACTTCCAATTTGGCGAGCAGGGGTCTGGGGCCATACTGTTCTGTCAGGTGCAGATAGGTCACAGGTCCAAGGTAGGCAAGGTCTGCCTGGTCCCGGCCGACAAAATCCAGATGGGCCTGGTAGCTTTGCTGGATCCGGATGGAGACGGGACGATTAAGTTTTTCGCTCAGATATTTTGCCAGGGGAGAGAATCGCTCAATCAATTCCGTTGCCGGCAGATAGGGATGAATCCACAGGGTGAGACCATCCGCGGCACGGGAAGAAGAGGCATGGGGCAGCATGAAAAAAACAAAAAGGACAAGAAGAAAAATTTTTCGCATGAACAGCCTCACAGCAAAGCACTATTTTTTGATCTTCTCTGGATGCTCAGGTAATCAGGAAGCATGAAATTACCTTCGCGGCACCAAGCGGCAGGCAGCAACCAGGAATTTCGGAATTATCTCTTTATATAATATATATAGCCTTTTATCTTGAAAAGCTTCAACTCCCTTTTCCCGTTTCCCCTTTTTTCTGCCGCCGTGGGGATGCAACGAAGGTCTCTTCTTGTCTATGCCTGCAGCCATGGGCTGATGATAAAATACACCCCCAGGCCGCCAATGAGGACTCCAGCGCCTTTTCGGAACCAGATGCCGCTCTGCAGGAGCGAGGAATTTTCCATCAGCCTTTTCACCACTGCGGCCGAACTGCCGGCGACCACTATCGGCAGGCAGTGACCTGCGGCAAATAACAGCAGGAGAAAAATACCGGTGATGATTTTTTCCTGGACTGTGATTATGGCCAGGATGGGAGCGATAAAGCCGAATGTGCACGACCAGGAGAGGATGCCGTAGGCAAGGCCCAGGACAAATGCGCCGGCCAGTCCTTTGATCTGCAACCTTGACAGGGTGTTGCCGGGCAAACCGCATTTGGCTATGCCCAGCATGTCAACGGCGACCCAGATGAGTATTGCTCCCAGCAGAATGGTCCAGTACGGACCGACATCGCCCATCATTCTGCCCAGCCAGATGCAGATCAGTCCGACGACAGCAATGGTGA
This sequence comes from Desulfobulbaceae bacterium, assembly GCA_023544645.1. Taxonomy (GTDB): domain Bacteria; phylum Desulfobacterota; class Desulfobulbia; order Desulfobulbales; family Desulfobulbaceae; genus UBA10518. Next base: position 19,359 of record JAMJFO010000053.1, read on the forward strand.
TGAAGAGACCGGTGGTAAACAGGACCGCGTAAGGAACAGCCTGGCGTCCCTTGATAATAGCATTCTGCCCCCCCACGTAGCCGATAATCAGCGGAATGGAAGCCATGTGACAGGGACTGAACAGGACACTCACCATGCCCCAGGCAAAGCAGCCGATTGCGGCAAGGAGAAGACCGCCGGACATCCATTGGTTAATTGTAAGAAAAAGAGTGCCCAGCATTATTTTATCTTGATCAATTCATCAAGTGTTTCCTTTATCTTCTCCTTGGACAGGAAACCGATGTGCCGGTACTCTTCCAGCCCATCCTTATTATAGAAAATCTGGGTAGGTATGGAAGATATACCGAACCGTCTTCCCTGGCTTGGATCTTCCCGTACATCAATGAAGATGACCGCGGCCCTGCCCTGGTATTCACCCTTCAGTTCTTCCAGGATCGGCGCCATCATCTTGCAGGGAATGCACGATTTCGCGCCAAGGTCAACCATGGTGACGGTATCCTTGACCGGAATATCCTGTGGCGTCCCGCTTGCGGCGAAAATCTCTCCTGCCGCGAAAAGACGGATAAAGACGAGGGAAAGAATCAGAACGGCATAGCGATTTTTCATTGTTATCTCCCTGAAAAAAATAATTTTCGAGAATAAATCATTTTCGATCCCTGACTATTTTTTGATCCAGCATGGCACAAAACCGAGGAGCAACGTATAACTCTCTGTATTGTTGATCTTTCAGGTCATGGCAGCATCTTCAAGGTTGCTTCATTTATTTTATGCCAACCAGGACAAAATTTCCTTTTTAGTCGGCACCTTACCCACGCACTTGACTTTTCCGTCAATAACCACCGCCGGGGTCGAGAACACCCCGAACCCGGCAATAACATTAAAATCGGTCACTTTTTCAATATTGGCCTCAACTCCCGCTTCTGCCACGGATTCCTTGACCAGGCGTTCAACTTCATGACATTTGGCACATCCGGGCCCGCATACTTTGATATCCATTTTTGTTCTCCTTACTCGTTTACTGTTTTCTATTCAATGTCATTACTTAAGGATTTTTTCGCCCTCACCCTAACCCTCTCCCCCGGGAGAGGGGATTTTCTCCCTCGCCCCTTTTGGGAGGTGAGCACCCCTTTGGGGCACTCTTTTCAGTCCCCCCCTTGAGGGGGATAAACTCCACGCAGTGGAGACTTCGAGAGGGTCGGGGTGAGGGGGATTGCATGGTGGATTAAGTTAATGACATTGGGTTTCTATTTATCAGAAAAATGATCCGTACAAAAAACCGCTGATAGTGGCCATGATGACGACTAGACAGACAAAGATGACCGTCTTCTGTGTACCCATGATGCTGCGGATCACCAGCATATTGGGAAGGGATAATGCCGGGCCGGCCAGCAGCAGGGCCAGGGCGGGCCCCTTGCCCATGCCGCTGCCGATGAGTCCCTGCAGGATAGGCACCTCGGTCAGGGTGGCAAAGTACATAAAGGCGCCGGCAAATGAAGCAAAGAAGTTGGCGGTCAGGGAATTGCCGCCCACGGCCCTGCTGACCCATTCCGAGGGGATCAACCCCTCATTTCCCGGACGCCCCAGGAGGATTCCCGCCACCAGTACGCCAAACAGGAGCAGGGGCAGGATCTGCTTGGCAAAACCCCATGACTCCTTGAACCACTCTCCGGTTTCGTCCTCACGGGTGCTGATGAGCGCCGACAGACCAATGACTGCTGCAACAAAGGCCAGGGTCGGATGATTGCCGACGGTCAGGGCAAGGACAACGGCAGGCGCGGCGGCAAAGACAACCTGCCATTTAGGCAGGTTGTACCAGGACATGAGGATCACCCCCAGCGCAATTGAAAACAGAGACGTGAGAACCCACTTGTTGTTGTAGATCAGGTGCCACAGTCCTGTCTGCTCATCGGAACTGCCCCAGTTGGCAAAGACCAGAATGCCGATCATGGTGAAAAAATAGAGTCCGTTCTGCCAGAGGGGCCTGGTGACCTCCTCTTCGGGCATGGCGGCCTGGACTGCCGCCTTTTCCCTTTCTTCCTTAAGGAAGATAAAATGCATGAGCAGCCCGATGATAATACTGAAAAATATCGCGCCGAAGGCTCTGGCAAAGCCCAGTTCCGGGCCGAGTATCCTGGCGGTCAGGATAATGGCCAGAATGTTGATGGCCGGACCGGCATACAGAAAAGCCGTTGCCGGTCCCAGGCCCGCCCCCATTTTGTAAATACCGGCAAAAAGCGGCAGGATGGTGCAGGAGCAGACAGCCAGCACTGTTCCCGAAGTCGAGGCCACCCCGTAGGCCACCACCTTGTTGGCGGTGGCGCCCAGGTATTTGAGGACCGACGCCTGGCTGACAAAAACGGCGATGGCCCCGGCAATGAAAAATGCCGGGATCAAACAGAGCAGGACATGCTCCTGGGCGTACCATTTGACTAGATGCAGGGCCTCGTTGACCGCGTTGTCAAAACGATCGTAACCTATCGGCAGGTAATAGCAGGAAACAAAGACCGTTATGATCACTGCCAGCGGCTTCCATTCTCTTTTCCACTCCATGATTATCTCCAGGGCCTGTTCAGCGTATTCAGGCAGCGTTTATCCGCTCCCGGTCAAAGGCCGGCAGTTGCAGGATGAGCTCGGCGACCTCTTTTTCATTGTTCAGCCAGTCCTTCATCTGCAGGAGCATGGCCGAGGCATATGGTGAATCGCTCTCCTTTGCCAGGCTGTAGTTGACCCAGGGCCCGTCCTTTCGATATCCCACCAGCCCGGCCTCCTCAAGCAGCTTCAGGTGCTTGGAAACCGTGGGCTGGGCAAGGCCGAGCGCCGCGGTCAGTTCGCAGACGCATAACTCCTTGCGCTCAAGCATCTTGATGATTTTGACCCTGCTGGGATCGGACAAGGCCTTCATGACCCGAATAAATGCTTTCATTATCTATCTTTAAATTTTAATATTGCCATATGGCTATATGTAAACCTGTCGAAAATTCTGTCAAGATGTTTTTTTACTCCAGCTCAGACAGGAAATGAACGAGGAAGCAGGCTCTCTCCCCTTCATGGAGATGGTTGGACCGGAATGCAGACAAAAAGACATCAGCCGGATTCCAACGGCGGGAATCCGGCTGATAATAGAAATTACAGATGTCGGCTTTTGAAGTTTTCGTCAGTTTATTGTGATAAACTCATGCGATTTGACAATCTTCTGTCCCTCATCTCCCATGAGAAACTCAACAAACTCCTTTACCACACCCTGGGGATCCCCATTGGTAACGACATGCAGCGGTCGACGAAGCGGGTACGTCTCGTTGGCAACGTTCCCAATGGTGGCCTTTACCCCGTCCAGGTCAAGCAATTTGACCCTTCCGCCTTTTTGGGCAACCTCTTGGGCCGTACCGATGGAAACATAGGCGATGGCGCTGGGCTTGGTAATGACCTTGGCAATTGCTTCATTGTTGGCGCCTATGAGGTTTGCTGCAATCGGGGAAAAATCCGCGTCATCCTTGGTTTTATGAACCGTTGACGCATTTGCGCCTTCACCTGTTTCTTTTGACTCCAGGTCAAAATAATGGAGAAACAGCTCCAGCGTGGAGCGCCCTTCCTCTTTGGCGATGAGATCAATGGGTGCGTCAGCGCCGCCCAGCTCTTTCCAATTGGTGATTTTTCCCGTGTAGATATCCTGCACCTGTTTTTTGGTGACCGCATCCAGGGGATTATTGGCGTTGACAATAACCGCTATACCGTCAAGCCCGATCTTGAACGGGACAAGATTGGGATACGTTTTCATTTCCGAGTCTTTAAGATCCCTTGATGACTGGCCGATATTCACCTCATTGGTGCCCACGGCCTTAACGCCATGACTGCTGCCGCCGCCTCCGACCACAAAACTGACATCCGGATGGGTTTTCTGAAAGGCTTTTGACGCATCCTGGATAATGGGAAAGATTGTACTGGAACCGGCGGTGGTGATTTTCTCCGCCCCATGCACTGCGGTTGCGGCCATAAACAGAACCAGCAACATACCCGACAATAATATTCCTCTTGTTTTCATGTCTCTTTCTCCTGGATTAAAAATTAACCATTCCACCAATTATTTGTTACCCCGGCTCAGGCAAAATCATGGTGAACATTTTCATTATAAGCCATTTTATGCGATCCGAATTCATTGTCAACGTTAATTACAATTATGAAAGAGAAGAAAGTCCCGGCAATACTACACCATGGCACCATACACACCGGTCGGCTCTGCATCCGGCGCGAGAACAATGTCACGGATTCCATTGCGCCCGGGCATTCTACACCCTTGATGGTTTAACTTTAAACATCGCCGGCTGCGGCATGGACGAGCAAAAAATAAAAATTATATTAAACCGCTTCCGGTCTGACGGCGGATTTGATATCCACGATGGGTGTGCCATCGATAACATCCACTCCGGCGACCTGGACAACGTTGTCCCGGATTTGGAGGACTTTCAGTTCAGACAGGGCTATGGGATTAGGCCGGACCGGACTCCGTGTGGTAAACACCCCGCGAAGGCCGCGGCTCCTGTCGCCGCGCGGATAGACCTTGAGCAGGTCTCGCCGCGCCTGGTGCAGCCAGAAAAGGACCACCAGTGTCTGGCCGGCCTGGACTCCCTCCAATGCCTCCATGTATTGGGGAAAAATTTCCATACTGCCGGTTTCGGCAGATTCACTGTAATTCTTTGGCGCATCCGCGGTTTTTTTCACTGCGCAATGCATTATTCCCACTGGGGTTATTTCAATCTTCATAAGCATTTATTCCTCTGCGTTCAGCATTTGAAACTTTGTCAAAGATCATGTGTGGTTAAAAATTAATCACTTTACTGATTCTCACCACATCACCTGTCCATTTTTTGTACACATGTTGCAATACCTCAGTCGGCCCTTTTTTCTTGAGAATATTTTTTTGTAATTATTCAAGATTGTTAGGAACAATAAAAAGCGTAACCCCACTGTGTGGCACACAGCTTGCTTTTTATAAAACAAAGCCGGCTCGATCAAGGCAACAACCATTGATAATTATTTCGCAATATTTACCGGTTGTCCACTTGAAGACATTGACACCCAACGAATAACGACCTCGAAGAGGCCGGATATCATATGAGAATTATCCTGGCATGAACCCGGAAAATTTCCAGATCCAGGAGGACAAAATGAATTTATTTATCAGTAACCAACAGACCCTTTATCAACTTGACGCAAAAGAAGTTAATAACGAACGAACAACGATTGGTGACATGTTTGCAGTCGGTCTCGTCAGTTTTTATACATTCACCGCCCTTATAGTCAGCAGCTGGAGCGCTATACTCCTGATAACCGGAAAAAGCGCAAATGGCGGCCCCATCGGCTATATGGTCGATCTGCTGCAGTCATCCGGAATCATATAAACTCAACTTTCCGAGTTGATCTATTTGTCTGGAATCATGAAGTATTAATGGCGTCGTAAAAAGTCCGATCTACTGCGTCATAGCGGGTACGGCCAATGCTCG
>JAMJFO010000054.1 GCA_023544645.1 Desulfobulbaceae bacterium
ACATCTCCAAAGATCCGGTGGTCCAGTATTCTGAAAACGAACCTGAAGCAGCGCTGGAAGAAGAACTGTCCGCACTGGACAAGATCGGCGAATGGGACACTGCCCGGCAACCTGACGAGGTAATTGCCGAAGAGCCCGAGGAAGTCACTTACGACTTCCCCATCGTTGTAAACAAACAGGTGGAGTTTTACCTCGACCTTTTCCAGAACAAACAACGCCGCTATTTTGAGAAATGGCTGGCACGTTCAGCAAAATATGTCCCCTCCATCCAGAAGCACCTCAAGGAAGCCGGGCTTCCTCAGGACCTTGCTTACCTGGCAATGATCGAGTCCGGGTACAACCCTTCAGCCTATTCCAAATCCCACGCAGTCGGCCTGTGGCAGTTTATCAGCTCCACCGGAAAAGAATACGGCCTGAGCATAAATTCACATATTGATGAACGGAGAGACCCGGAAAAAGCCACCCGTTCCGCCATTCAATATCTATCCAACCTGTACAGGGAGTTTGATTCCTGGTACCTGGCCGTGGCCGCCTATAATGCCGGGCCGGGAAAAATTCGACGGGGAATCAAGCAGTATGAGACCAGAGATTTCTGGAAACTGGCCGGCAACAAATACCTGATGCTGGAAACCAAACGCTATGTCCCCAAATTGATTGCGGCGATCATTCTCGCCAAGGATCCTGAAAAATACGGATTTACAGATATCAACTATGAGGAGCCGGTTAAATATGACGTGATCAAGGTTCCGCCGATGACCGACCTTCAGGCTGTGGCAACGGCAGGCAACCATGATGTACAGACCCTCAAATCGCTAAATAATGAACTGCTTAAATGGTATACTCCTCCGGGTAAAAAAGAGTATGAACTGAAAATACCCTACGGCACGCAGGCGCTTGTTGCCCGGAACCTGAGCCGTCTGCACCCCGTGGTAACAACCGACTACAAGACCCATGTGGTGAAAAAAGGCGACACGCTCACCGCTATCTGCCGCCAGTACAATCTCAATAAGACCACACTGCTCAAGGCCAACAATCTGCAAAGCGCCAGGCTCATTGCCGGCCAGCGCCTTCGCATCCCCTTCCAGAGCACCAAGTATGTCCTGCTGAAGGAAGGCGAAACGCCCCAGAGCCGTTTTGCCAAAGCTGGAAAGGGCGGCCAGCTGTTTCTCCATGTGGTGAAACAAGGCGAGACCCTGTCCAAAATATCGAAACTCTACAATGTTACCCCGGAAATCATCATGCAGTGGAACAACCTGGAGAGCGTACACAAAATAAGAGCCAATCAGTCACTTGCCCTCTACCTTGATCAGCCGGTACTGGCCGGAACTACGATTGCCTCCTACAACAACAGCGCATCCGCGAACAACGAACCTGAAATAACTTATTACCGGGTAAAAAACGGCGACTCCCTCTGGGCTATTGCCAGGAAATTCAGGGTGTCCGCCCAAAAGCTCAAGCAGTGGAACAATCTGAAGTCCAATCTCATCCATCCCGGCAAAGAGCTGGTGGTCAAAAAAGCCTGATCTGCATGACCACCCCCTGATATCCACTCTCCTCGCCGCAAGCACAGAAGCAGCACCGGAAAAATAATCTCCCTTTACTATTACCCTTTTCGTGGCTAATGTCGGTAGTACCACCGTACCGGGCGCGCAGGAAACGGCCGCATGGAAAAGGCCTCAGTTTGAAACTCGATCCGGCAACCGTGGACCGGTATCAGCAAATAACCACAGCAATTCGGGAATAAGTTCCCAGTTAATACAATGACAAATACACCATTTCCTCAACATACCTATACCGACGACGTTTCGACCATACGCTTGGCCGGCAAAACCATTCTGCTCATCGGGACCGCGCATATTTCACAGGAATCCACCAATCTGGTCGAACAGGTCATTGAACAGGAAAAACCTGATACGGTCTGCATAGAACTTGATGAAAAACGGTTCCTGGCCCTGTCGAAAAAACAGCAGTGGGATAACCTTGACCTCAAACAGGTTATTCGCAACAAGCAGCTGGCCACGCTGATGGTCAACCTGATCCTCGCTTCCTATCAGAAAAAACTTGGCGGCCAGCTTGGCATCATGCCCGGCACGGAACTGTTGACAGCCGCTATTGTGGCTGAGAAAAATAATATCCGCACGGCCTTGTGTGACCGCGATGTGCGGATTACCCTGCGCCGGGCGTGGCACGCCACACCTCTGTGGAAAAAAGGCTACCTGCTGGCAACCCTCGTAACCAGCCTGTTCGACCGGACCGAGCTCACCGAGGAAAAACTGGCTGAACTCCGCAAAAAAGACGTGCTGTCCGAGTTGATGAGTGAAATCGGCGCAGTCATGCCCGAGGCCAAAAAAGCACTGATCGATGAACGCGATATCTATATGGCGGAAAAAATCAAGGAAGTTGCGGGAACAAGAATCGTCGCAGTGGTCGGCGCCGGCCACATGGAAGGAATTCAAAAGGTAATCGCCCAGGATAACCGAAACCTGCTTGAGATGATTGAAAAAATACCGCCGGTCAGCAGGATGTGGAAAATTATCGGTTGGTCCATTCCGGCGGTGATCATCACCTCCATCGTTCTCATAGGCATACAGAAAGGAATAGGAGCTGCCGGGGCCAACCTCGGCTACTGGATACTTGCCAACGGCATCCCCTGCGCCATCGGCGCTCTTCTTGCCTGGGCGCACCCGGCAACCGTTGCCGCAGCCTTTGCCTCTGCGCCGGTCACCAGCCTCACCCCGGTCATAGGCGCCGGATATGTCACCGCTTTTGTCCAGGTAATGACAAGACCGCCGGTGGTCAAGGAATTTGAAGCAGTCGGTTCCGACATTACCTCCATTGGGGGCTGGTGGAAAAATAAGCTGTTGCGTATTTTTCTTGTTTTCATCCTTACCGGTTTTGGTTCGAGTATAGGCACCTGGGTAGGCGGGTATCGAATTTTCACCAATTTGTTCAGTTGAGCGATGAAAAAAAACGTTTCACCGGCGCCGCTGTCCGGCAGGCAGAAAAAATTCCTCCGCAGCCTCGGCCATCACCTCACCCAAAGCGTCATCGTCGGCAGGGAAGGAATATCGGACAATCTGATCCAATCCTGCAGCGAAGGCCTGGATGCCCACGAATTGATCAAGGTCAAACTGGGGCAGAACTGTCCTGTGGAAAAAAAAGAAGCGGCCCGGCAGCTCGCTCTAAAGACCGGATCGCACCTGGTCCAGCTCATCGGCAGGACCATCCTGCTCTACAGGCCCAATCCGGACCTTCCCCGCGCCCAGATCATTCAGCTGCCGCGCTGAAGACCGATCAATCAACGAGGTACGGCGTCCTGTGTTGACCCGATGACAGAGCTGAGGGTACGCACCAGTTCTTGGATCTCAAAGGGCTTATGCACCATGCCGACAAAGCCGTATTTTTCATATTCAGCCATCACCGGATCATTTGAATACCCGCTGGATACAATACCCTTCACCAGCGGATCCATTTCGCGAAGTTTGCGGATCGCTTCTTTTCCTCCCATGCCCCCGGGAATTGTCAAATCCATGATCACCGCATCAAACGGATCTTTTTTCTCCAGTTGTTCCCGATAAAGCGCCACCGCCTTCTGTCCGTCACCAACTGTTGATACGGCAAAACCAAGGTGAACAAGCAGATCCCGGGCAATGTCCCGGACCATCTCCTCATCATCCATGATGAGAACTTTTCCCCGTTCCTGCCCGGCAACAATATTGGCTGGAGTTGTTTCCTCCTCAATAACATGACCGTTCATGGCGGGGAGGTAGATAACAAAATCAGTCCCTTCGCTGTCGGAATATACTTCAATGTATCCCTGGTGCTTGATAACGATGGAACGTGTCAGCGCGAGACCGAGCCCGCTTCCCTCCTCCTTGGTAGTAAAATAAGGATCAAATATCTTGTCCAGCAGCTCACGGGGTATGCCCGGGCCATCGTCCTTGATCGAGATTCTGACGTAATTCCCATCAGGAAGAGCAACGACCTGCCCTTCCTTATTAAGAAAATTAGTGCAGGTGACATTGATTTTACCGCCGCCGGGCATCGCATGCATGGCATTGATGATAATATTCTGGACCACCTGGCTTATCTGCCCCGTATCAATATTGACCGGCCACAGATCTTCGTCGATTTCGTACTCGCAGTACACCCTGCCGCCGCTCAGGATAAAATCTGCTGAATCCTTGATTATCGCACTGATCGATCCAACCTTTTTGACCGGCTCCCCTCCTCTGGAAAACGTCAACAGCTGTTGCGTGAGGTTTCTGGCCCGCAGAGATGCCTTTTCCGCGCTTTCAAGGAGTTTCCAGGCAACAGCGTCTTTCTGCCGGTTGATCTGCAGCTTGGCCAGACTTATGTTGCCCAGGATGGCCGCCAGGATGTTGTTAAAGTCGTGGGCGATACCTCCGGCCAGAACTCCCACTGATTTTAATTTCTCCGACTTCAGGGCCTCGTCCTGCATTTTCTTCTTACCGGTCACATCACGAAATACCAGGACCGCGCCGATGATATTACTGTCCCTGTCACGAATAGGCGCACAGCTGTCGGAGATATCCCGTTGCGAACCGTCCCTGGCAATCAGGATCGCATCATCAACCATGTTGCATATACTGCCGCTGCGCAGGAGAATGTCCACCGGATTTTCACAGGGTTCGCCGCTTTCTTTACAGACAATATGAAAAACCTCGCTCAAGGGTTGACCAACGGCCTCTTTCTGTTGCCAGCCGGTCAACTCTTCCGCCACCTTGTTTATCAGGGCAACCCTTCCATTCAAGCCGGTGGTAATGACTCCGTCGCCAATACTGCGCAACGTAACAGCAAGTTGTTCTTTTTCCGAAGCCAGGGCATACTCGGCATTCCTGCGCTCCTCAACTTCCAGCGCCAGGCCGCGGTTGGCTGCGGAGAGATCAACCGTCCGATCCCTGACTTTTTGTTCCAGCTCATCCTTTGCTGCTGCAAGATCTTCGGCGATCCTGCGGCGCTCCTCAACTTCCTTCCGCAGCTGCAGATTGAGGGATTCTGCCGATTCCCTTGCCGTAATGGCCTGACTGGTAGACTGTTCCAGCTGGCGGCCCATCATCCTGGTCAGGATAAACCCGACAGCCGAAATAAACAGCACAACAAAAGAAATCACCCATGCCGTCAACCTGGTATTGGCACTGTGCTTCTTCATCCGCTGGTGAATCGACAATATTCTGCTCCGGGTGTCCTCATCCAGATCATCAAGCAGTTTCATACTGTTGTCGCGTTCAACAATAAAAAGACGCTGATGTTCGTTCAGGCTGTTGAACTTGACCGACAGGTCAACGATGTTGTCCCGCAACAGCGGGAGAGTCTGCCGGATTGAGTTGGCATAGTTGGCAATGATTTCATCAGAGGCGGTAAGGGTCCGCAGGATATCGGCCAGGACCTGGAATTTTCCCAGAGCGGTATCATCTTCCCGCATCCCGGCATTTTCATTGTCGGCAACAAGAAGCTGAAGATTATTGTTGGCAATGGCCGAATTGACCAGGATATGAATCTGCAGCATCTTTTCACGGGCGCTGGTTACCAGTGCATTGGCCTGCTGAACGGCGTCGGTATTCCCGTCTTCCATGGCAAGATCAACCATGATCTGCTCTGCCGCTTCCTCCAGGTAGATCAACTGCTCCTTGATATTATTTATATAAAAATATACTTCGTACAGAACACTGTTCACCTCGCCATAATCCCACAGCAGCCTGTCAAGGCTGGCGCGGTACCAGCGAAGCTGTTTGAGCAGTTTCTGCTGCCGCGGATTGGCGTCTCCCTGCTCCGCTTTCAGTTGAATCTGTTCAAATTGTTGTTTCAGCGAATCTTTTGCCAAAGTCAGACGATAGGGCTCCCGCAATATAACGCTGATCAGATCCCTGATATCAAGCTCCAGGGCAACCAGCCTGCGATAAAGATCGGAACTCCGAGAGTTGTTCTGAATGGTTGTTTCCACATAGGAAAAAATAGCCCGATTGTTCAGGTCCAGGGAGTAGACAGCCAGCAGGAAGGCAAGTGAGGAAAGGGTCAGGGTAAAAAAACCGACCAGGAGGAGATTCCTGGTTTTTCCTGACAGTTGTTTGTCCCGGGAAAGTTTCACAATACGCCGACCTTTCTGTCTTTATTCCCCGGTAATGACCCTGGTGCCGATGATCACTTCCGGGCGCAGTTGGATTTGAACTTTGTTCATGGTTTTCAGGTTGATATAACGCTGACCGTTCCTGATCTGAGGATCAATTATCAGCGCAAAACTTATCGATTCCCGGTAATGTTTTTTTTCCAGCACCCCGGTAACATTGCCGGCTTGAACGCATCAAGAAGCAATGATGAACGGGCAAGATTATCCCTGCTTCTTTTTTTCGGCTATGCGCGACTGTATCTCCCTGGACTGCGTAAACGCCCTCCCTTCTTCCCTGAGGACCAGCTTGTAAAAATCGCACTGCATGCAGTTGGCGAGTTTCGAGGCAAAAGTGCCCTGCACCTTTCCGCCGCACAATGTTCCGGCAAGAGCCCAGCAGGAGCGCCCTCCTTTTGAACCGCAATTTATCCCTTCCGCCGCATTTTCATCTGCGGCGGGACAGATCCCGAGCTCTCCGGCCTTTACCCCGCCCGGTTGGCGCCCGCATTGCTTATACTCCCAACAATTTTTCTTGCTCATCAGTTTCTCCTGTTGATATCCGGCCGGTTCACCATCACTTCCCGGCCGCTGATTGTTTGAGAATTTCCCCATAGGCCTTCTTATACATATCCATGGCATCTCTGTGTTTCTTCTGATCTTCCAAGACACGGCCAAGATAATAATACGCGTCATATTTGTCCGGCTGCAAGGCGACAGCCGCCTGGAGCTCCGTGGCCGCCTCGTCCGTTTGTCCCTTGAGACGCAGAAGCTCACCGCGGCAGATCCTTCCGTCCACTGAACCGGGATCTGCTTCAAGCGCTTTGTTAATGGCATTTTCAGCCCTATCCAGTTCATTTCCACGCAGATACAGACAGCCCAGCCGGAGTTGGGCTTCGCTCATTTCTGGATCAATCTCAACCGCCTTGGCGAATTCACGCACAGCCGCATCCATCTGGCCCCGCTTGAGCATTACCATGCCAAAATCAAAATGGCGGCGGCCGGCTTTTTCCTGGTCCGAGGCCACCTTCATCTCCGGACGGAGTTCCGCTGCGACCTGCTCGGCGGTCTTCTCGCCAAGCATCACCTCCACGGCACCTTTCAGGCGATCGACCAGATCGCGGCTGTATCCCATGCCCGCCGCAACATTACCGTCTTTATCCACCAGCAGGACAGTGGGCATGACAAAAATGCCGAGGGTGGCATATGCTTTCTGATTTTCATCCACATACAGCGCCATGGTGCTTCCGGATCTATTCAGCACTTCATTGATCGCGGCGGCATCGTCATTCTGCACATTAACGGAAAGCCGTTGCACATTTCTTTCCTGTAAAAATGACGCGAGATTCTCTAGCTCTGCCAGCACCTTTGCGGAATGCTCTATTTTTTCAGGAAGATCCGCGCCCCAGAAAACAGCGATGAACGGCTTGCCCTTTATCCCGGAAAAAGTTACAGCCTGCCGGCCTGCCTCAAAAGACTTCAAGGTCACATCGGGAACGGAATCTCCTTCATTAAACTCACGAAAGGGAAAAGCAACTGCCATCAATGTAGTGGTGTACAAAAACAACACGGATAAACTGATCATGATGCGGAAAATGAATTTACCGTAGTGGCCGGCCTGCATGACTCTCCATATTTTTATAATTAAAAACAATACATTATAGAACGAAACAAAAAAAGGTACGCTGTGGTATATTTGTATCACAAATAATAACAAATGAGAAGGAACCGCACAAAAAATCCGCTCCGGCTAACCAATATGTAATCTTGATGAAAAATATTGGTCCCCCGGGCGGTTTGCTGTATAAGAATGTACGTTGCCAAGAGAAGGGTAATTGCCTTCTCCGTGAGTGTTTACAGTTATTGAATATTTATCTGAGGTCTTGAAGAAAATGGGAGATACAAGTTCAATCCGAGGATTCTCGGCCAACCTGAAAAAAGCGGTCTGCTGGATAAGCGAAACCGTACGCGAACATTCGGAAAGATCACGCAAGGACATTCTCACCGAGGCGGAACTGCGTTTTGACTTGAGTCCGAGGGAATGCGAGTTCCTTGACACCAATTTCCAGGAACTGGTGGAAAAAAACTGTTCAGCGCGGGATTAACCCGCATCCACCCCCTTGAAAACAGGGAGTTCCACCGTCACCGTTGTCCCCTGGCCCACGGTGCTGTCGACTCTGATCGATCCCTTGTGATCGCTGATGATCTTCTGGGATATGGCCAGTCCGATTCCTGTTCCACCGGCCCTGGTGGTAAAATAGGGATAAAAAAGCTGTGATTTATTCTCCGGCGGGATGCCGCAGCCCGTGTCTTTAATCTGTATCACTGCCATGTTCCCGTTATCGGAATTCCTGGCCGAAACCGTCAGTTCCCCACCCTGCTCCATCGCCTGTACGCTGTTCAACAGCAGATTGATAAACACCTGGTTCAATCTGTCCCGGTCTGCGGCAACATTGTGCAAATCAGGCGCGGCTTCCAGCCGGGTAGTAATGGAGTTATTGCCGGCATCCGTTTCAATGAGGCGGATGATATCCTCAAGCAGATCCTTCAAGGAAATGCTCTGCAGGTTCAGCGGGGCCGGTCTGGCAAAACTCAGCAGCTCCGAAACCGTCCTGTTCATCCGTTCAACCTGTTCAATGAGCAGTTCGGCGGTCTCGCTGTCGCTGCTGTTTTCGGCAAATCGGCCTTTGAGCAGCAGCGCCAGCCCCTTGATTGAACTGAGGGGGTTGCGAACTTCATGGGCCACGCCGGCAGCCATTCTTCCCACTGCTGCCAGCCGTTCATTTTCCCGCATTTCCCTTTCCAGACCTTTGAGCTGCGTAAGGTCGGAGATAAGAAGCACCCTTCCCCGCTGGTCCGAATAGCCGCCCTGGACCGCTATCATATGACAGAGATAATGATGCTTTTCGCCCTCTATCACCATCTCGATCTCTTTTTCCCGACTTGACGGCAGGTCTTGCGCGCTGTTATTGAAAAATTCCGCAAACGCCTCGGGCAGAACAACTCCGCTTTCCCCTCCCAGGGCATCTTCCCTGGCAACCCCTGTCATCGCCGCCGCACTGTCATTAAACGTCGTGATATATCCTCCACGATCAGTGGCGATGATCCCCACAGGAAGTTTTGCCAGCAGCAGGTTGGTAAAAAGCTTCATTTCGCCAAGCGTCCTCTGGGAAACGCGGTATCCCTGAACCGCGGCAAGGGAAAACCATCCGCCGAGGCCGACCAGCAGCATGATCAGAGACAAAACAACGGCCTGGAGCCGGATGCGGCGCAGGGACTGGTCATAGCCGCTCATATCCAGGCCGACCAGGACATAATACTGACGCTCATCAACCCCTTCCTGAACCCTTTCCTGGCGCAGCATCTGGAGCAGCATTTCTCTCTGTCCACCCGGATTCCTCCCCAGTCTCGCATGGGGTGAATTATGCTGAAACAGCTGCAGCAATGGCCGGTACGGGTAAAATTGCCGCACGGCTTCAAAGACCCTGCCTTCATCTTCAATACTGGATATCCGGTAACGAATAAGGGAGGGATCCCGGGTGTCGGGGGGCTTGGCGGGTAGAAAAAAATGGAGATTCTGATTAATTTTCTCCTGATCATTGTGGACGATGACCTTGTTTGTATCGTCAACCACGACAATAAACTTCACATCAGGATCTTCCACCACATGATTTATGACCCGCTGGACATATTCCTGCCACGGATCCGTTTTCCACACCCCCTTGCGCAAATCAGAGAAATATGCCGAGCGGGAGCCGGAATGAACTATCCTGATCAGGGTCTCCGCTTTCTGCAGCATGGACGCAATCATTAATTCTTTTTCCCGCCGGATGTTGTGCGCCGTAAAGGTCACCACAATGAGCACCAGCAGAGCTGTGGCAGCTGCCAGCAGCCATGGAGAGACATAGAAGAGTCTGGGGCGTGGAAATATATTCATCGGGTAGCACCTGTCATGCCCATTTGCTTTGCAATAATCGATCCGTTAACCCGAAACCGGGTGTAAGCGGCAGCAGCCAATATATACGGAAAGCCTGCGTTACGGCAACAGTGATCCATGATTCCTTGAACGGGTAAAAAATACCCACCAACCGGTCAACCGATGGATAAAAATTACCCATCCGGCCGTCAGCTTATCCACCAGTTGCTATCCGGAACAGGCGGACAAAATTATTTACTCTAATAAAATCAATAGTTAACACACTAAAAAAACATTCTGGCACGAAAATAGCTTTATACTGGTCAACAGGCAAACACAAACCTTCACCCAAGGAGACTTACAATGAATCCCCGCAACACAAAGAAAAAAATCATTCTTGGTGTTGTCCTGATCAGCGCAATGACGGCAGCCGGCATGCAAAGCGCCGGGGCCGGCCCCTGGGGCGGAGGCGCCAACAAATGGGGCACATCCCCATGCGGTGAATGCGCCGGGTACGGATACCAGCGACAGCAGCTCGATGACAAAACCAGCGAGATACGCAAGGCTTTCCTCAGTGAAACAGTTGAACTGAGAAAGCAGATAGAGACAAAAAAAGCTGAAAAGCATGCGCTCATGCGTGGTGACAACCCCGACGCAAAACGGGTAGCCCAGCTCACAGGCGAACTTTTTGACCTGCGTGAACAGATACATGCCAAGGCACAGGAAAAAGGACTCATGGACGTCGGTTTCGGCCGCGGCCAGGGTCGAGGATGCGGTGGCCCCGGACCGAGAGGTTTTCAGGGTCAGCTCTAAACAGGTACTGATCAATACCTGATATCAACTTTTGATCATCTCCTCCTTTGTGTCCCGGCAGGCGCCCCCCCTCCAATTGCCTGCCGGGGCATTTTTTTTTGCTCCGGACAGGGATCAATCCGACTTTCCTTTTCACATCATACTTTCCGGATCAACGTCAATACCGAGATTAACACTGCCCGCACATATGCCCTTATACTGCTCCAAAAGCCGGTGGCAGAGAGTGTGGAGAGACTGCGGACGGCTGCCTTTGAGCAGCAGCTGCCACCTGGTCCTGTTCTTAATGCGGACAAGCGGCGCCGGAGCAGGGCCAAGTATTTCCACATCCGTCAAACCCAGTTGCGCGATTATCCCGCGCAGAAATGCGCCGACCTTTTCCGCGCATTCCCGGACCATGGTCTCGTTGACCGCGTTAAACCTGATATTCACCAGCCTGGAGAAGGGCGGGTACTGCAGGTCACTGCGCAATGACTCCTCCTGCTCGTAAAACGCCTTATAGTCATGCTGCCGGGCACACTGCACCGAATAATGATGCGGCTGATAGGTCTGAATGATAACCCTGCCGGGATGTTCTCCCCTGCCGGCCCGACCAGTCACCTGCGCCAGCAGCTGGAACGTGCGCTCCGACGCCCTGAAATCAGGCATGCCCAGGCCGCTGTCCGCCCAGACCACGCCCACCAGGGTGATGCCGGGAAAATGGAGTCCCTTGGCGATCATCTGGGTTCCCACCAGGATATCCACATCATGCTGATGCACGGCCCGAAGCGTTTTCAGGTAGTGATTGCGGCTGGATGCCGTATCACTGTCCAGCCGGGCAACCCTGGCGTGGGGGATCACCTGCCGCACCTCCTCTTCTACCCGCTCCGAACCAAGCCCCATCCCCTCGACTTTTGCTGAATTGCAGGCAGGGCAGACCAGCCTGGTGGTCAGGCTGTATCCGCAGTAGTGGCAGACAAGCTTCTGCCGGCTGCGATGCAGGGTCAGGGAAACCTGGCAATGGCGGCACTGGACAATATGGCCGCAGTCGCGGCACATCATGAAACTGGCAAATCCGCGGCGATTGACGAACAGAAGGCTCTGCTGGCGCTTTTCCATGTTTTCCCATAGAGCGGATATCAACTGGTCGGAAAACAGGAGATCGGGCCGGGCGCCCTTTCCGCTGCCGAGATCAACCACCTGGACTTCAGGCAGGCTCTGTCCCAGGATGCGGGAGGGCATCTGCAGGAGCCGGTACTTGCCGGATTTGGCATGGCTGTAGCTGGTTACCGAGGGGGTGGCCGACCCGAGGACCACCGGGCAGGCGGCAAACCTGGCCCTGAGTATCGCCAGGTCCCGGCCGCTGTAGCGCAATCCGTCTTCCTGTTTATAGGCAGGCTCATGCTCTTCGTCGACTATGATCAGACCGGGGTCTGCCAGCGGTGCGAATACCGCCGACCGAGCGCCGACAACGACCCTGGCCTGTCCCTGGTTTATCCTCTGCCACTGGTCATGGCGCTCACCCGACGACAGGCCGCTGTGAAGAACGGCCAGCACATCGCCGAAACGGGAATAAAAATGCGCCTCCAACTGTGACGACAGGGCTATTTCAGGAACCAGGACAAGAACGCCCCTACCGCTGTTCAGCACCTGCTGGGCGGCCTGCAGGTAGACTTCGGTCTTGCCGCAGCCGGTTACCCCGTGGAGGAGGAAAGGCTGGAAACAAGGTTGCCGGAGAAAAGGCGCCAGTTCGGCCAGCACCAGTTCCTGGTCCGGGGTCAACTGTTCGGGCCGGGGAAAATACCGGGGCTGCCGCCCCAGCGGATCACGATACACCCTTTGCTGTTCAACAGATAGAACACCCCGCTCTACAAGGCTTTTCAGGGCCTTGCCGGCCCCGGTATACTGACGGGTTATCTCCGGGCGATGGACAGGAGTTTTTCCGGTCTGAATCCACAGGTCCCAAAACACCGACAGGGTTTTCTTTTCCGATTTTTTCAAATCAGGACACCGCTTTTCCAGCAGGTCTGAAAACTCTTCCTGACGGATAGAGCCGACGCCGATCCTCTCGCAGATATCCGTGGCAAGACTGACTACAGTCTGCATTTTCTCCTGAAAATCCTGCCGGCGCAATTCTTCTTCAATCAGGATCCATCCCTTTTCCTGCCATTTCCCGAGCAGATTCTGCATGGGAGACTGACGCCGGAGCGAAGCGGTGACCGAGGCGGTTAATTCGCCCTTGTCAAGAAGGGTATGCACCCAGACGAAATCCGGGCCGCTGCACCTGCTTTTCGCCGCGGGAATCTCTCTCCGGCCAGCCTCGGTGAGACGAATCGTTCTGGCGCTGCCGGTTACAAGACCACCGGGCAGGGCGGTCCGGATCACTTCGCCGAGGGGGAAATGGTAATAGTCAGCGATCCAGCGATAAAAGGGAATAAGGACTTCCGGGAAGACCGGTTCAGGATCAAGCAGTTCCAGGATGGGCTTTACCGCAAATCCCCCCTCTTTTCCGGCCTGATCCTCTCCGGGTCCGAGGAGGTATCCGGTCACTCTGCGGCGGCCCAGAGGGACGAGAACACGCATCCCGGGACTGACAGTTGCTTCGGAGTCAAATCCGCGCGGCTGGCCATAGGTCAGGGTTTTGGGGACAGGGGCGGCAACTGCAACTTCATAAGTTTTCATTACTGCACGAAAGAGGTCTTCGGGGGACGGAAACCATCCCAGCTCCGCAAGAGGAAATGTAATATTTCCTGATCAGCAAACAGGACAGAAGCGCACGGTTTCAACCAATTTTTTCGCAGGCTTTCTGGATGTGCTCTTTAAAATCCTGCCCCAGGGTCGGATGCCGCAGGGCAAAATCAACCACGGCCTTGAGATACCCGAGTTTGTCGCCGGCATCATAACGCTTCCCCTGGAACTCATAGGCATACATACCTCTTCTGCCGGCCAGCTCCATCAGTGAATCGGTCAGCTGGATCTCCCCGCCGTGGCCCGGAGTGGCCCTGCCCAGATAATCGAAGATATCGGGCATCAAAAGATAGCGGCCGATTATTGCCATGTCGGATGAAGAAGTACCGAGGGCGGGCTTTTCAACCATGTTGTCTATTTTATAGGTTCGTTCAATTGCGGCCGCCTTTCCTTCAACGATACCGTACTGGTTCGTCTGATCCATGGGCACCCGCTGGATGGCAACTATTGACTCCTGGACCTTGTCAAACAGGTCGATCATCTGTCTGCAGCACGGCACATCGCTCATCACCAGGTCATCGCCGAGCAGCACCAGGAAAGGCTCGTTGCCGATGACGTTGCGGGCCATCCAGATGGCATGGCCAAGTCCGAGAGGTTTTTTCTGTCGTACGGATACAATATCGATCAGGTTGGAGATTTTGTTCAGCTCTTCCCTGAGCCCGGTCTTGTTTTTCTTGTTCAGGACCGTATCAAGCTGAAAATCATAGTCAAAATGATTTTCTATGGCGGATTTTCCCTCACTGGTGATAAATACAACTTCTTCAATACCGGAGGCCATTGCTTCTTCAACGATGTACTGGATCGTCGGACGATCAACGATGGTCAGCATCTCCTTGGGAATTGCTTTGGACGCGGGCAGGAAACGGGTCCCCAGGCCGGCCACGGGTATAACAGCTTTACGAATACGCGACATTTTTTTCCTTTGGGATTGAATCAGGGGTTTCCGATGAGTATGGTTTCAAACTCCTGTATACATATCAGTTGATACGTTATTTAGCAATAAAATGATCAAACCTGTGGCATATAATACAAACTCTCAACAACCCGGATTCAATGCGCCTGTCCTACCCTGCTGAACTGCCGATATCGGCCAGGAAAGATGAGATCGTTCAGGCGATCACCAGCCATCGGGTGGTGGTTATCGCCGGGGACACGGGATCGGGCAAGACCACCCAGATACCCAAGATGTGTCTGGAGGCCGGGCAGGGCAGGAACCGCCTCATCGGCTGCACCCAGCCCCGCCGCATCGCCGCGGTCTCGGTTGCCGAGCGGGTGGCGGAAGAACTGCGGGATACCGGTGTCGTCGGCTACAAGATTCGATTCCGCGACCGGACCGACAGGCAGACGCGGATCAAGTTCATGACCGACGGCATCCTGCTGGCGGAGACAAAAAATGACCGCAACCTGAAACGCTATGACACCATCATCATCGATGAAGCCCATGAGCGGAGCCTGAACATCGATTTTCTGCTGGGATACCTCAAAACCCTTATTGTAAAACGGCCCGATCTCAAACTGGTCATAGCATCGGCAACCCTTGACACGGAGAAATTCAGCGCCCATTTTGCAAACGCTCCCATCATCAATGTATCGGGCCGCACCTATCCCATCAGGACCGAATACATGGAAGCCGACGCCCCTGACCAACCTGATTCCGGGTCCTATGTTGAACAGGCGGTCAATGAGGCTGTCAGCCTGGCCGAAAACCCCTTAGCCGGCGACATTCTGATTTTCATGCCCACGGAACGCGATATTCTCGACTGCGCTGAAATGCTCGAAGGCAAACTGGAAAAACAGGCCCTTGTTCTTCCCCTCTTCGGCCGGCTCCATGCCAGGGATCAGCGGAAAATTTTCCTGCCGGCCCGGCGCAGAAAAATCATCGTTGCCACCAATATTGCCGAAACATCACTCACCGTACCCGGGATCCGGTACGTCATTGACAGCGGTCTGGCCAGGATTTCCAGATATAATCCCAGGGCCAGGACAACAAGCCTGCAGGTGAGCAGGATATCCCGGGCCAGCTGTGATCAGCGTGCCGGACGTTGCGGCCGCACCGGACCCGGCCACTGCATCCGACTCTACAGCGAAGGGGATTACCAGTCCCGGCCGGAATTCACCCAGCCGGAGATCCAGCGCTCCAACCTGGCAGAGGTCATCCTGCAGATGATCAGCCTGCAGCTCGGCGATCCCCGCGATTTTCCCTTTATCGATCCCCCGTCCATCAATTCCATCCGTGACGGCTACAAGACACTGCGCGAACTCGGCGCCCTCACCAGTGAAGGCGTCCTTACCGGAAAAGGAAAAATCATGGCCGGGCTGCCGCTGGATCCCTGCATCAGCCGCATTATCATCGAAGCGGCTGAAAACGGTGCCCTGCGTGAACTGAAGATCATTGCCGCCGGGCTGTCCATCCAGGATCCGCGGATCCGCCCCCTGGAAAAGGAAGCCAAGGCCGATGAAATGCACCGCCGTTTCGCCCATAAACAGTCGGATTTCCTCGGCCTGCTCAACATCTGGGACGGGTACCAGGCAATGGCCGGAAGAATCGGCTCCAAGGCCAAACTGAAAAAATTCTGCGCTGCCAATTATCTTTCCTGGCAACGGATGCGGGAGTGGCAGGACATCCATGACCAGATAAACCAGCTGCTCAAAGGCAACCGGAGGTTCCACGACAACGTGGAGCCCGCCTCCTACGAAGCTGTCCATCAAGCGCTGCTCAGCGGTTTTCTCCGCAACATCGGCCAGAAAAAGGAAAAGAACATCTACACCATCAGCGGCGGCCGCGAGGTGATGATCTTTCCCGGATCTTCCCTGTTCAACGGGGCCGGCCAATGGATCGTCTCCACCTCGTTCATGGAGACCGGCAGGCTGTATGCCATGAGCGTGGCATCCATCGATGCTCTCTGGCTGGAAAGGATCGGCGGCGATCTCTGCCGCCGCAGCTGGTCCGATCCTCACTGGGAGAAAAAAACCGGCCGGGTCGTTGCCCTGGAAAAAGTCACTCTTTTCGGCCTGGTCATCGTTGCCGGGAGAAAGGTCAATTACGCCGGAACCAGTGACAGCGCGGCCGGGGAGGCCCGGGAAATATTTCTCCAGGAAGCGTTGGTGGCAGGCGAACTCGGCGGCAGATATCCTTTTTTCCAGCACAACCAGGCGCTGATAAAACGACTGCACGGCCTGGAACACCGCACCCGCAGGCGCGACATCCTGGTGGATGATGCGGCCATCCATGCCTTCTATGACAAACGCCTGGGCCCGGTCCATGACCGGCACACCCTCAACCGGGAGATCAGGAAACAAAGGGATGACCGATTTCTGTGGATGACCGAGCAGGATATCGTCCAGGGCGCGGTTGCCGCCGATGAACTGTACCGCTTTCCCGAAACCCTCAAGGCAGGAGGCCATGCCGTTGGGCTTCAATACTGCTTTGAACCGGGTCATGAGAAAGACGGCATCACCGCCGATATTCCTGTTTCCCTGGCCGATCATTTCAATCCAGTCCTCTTCGAATGGCTGGTGCCGGGCCTGCTGGAGGAAAAAATAACGGCACTGCTCAAGGGTCTGCCCAAACAGCTCCGGCGGCGGTTTGTCCCCCTGCCGGATACAGCGGCCAGGATCATGGATACCCTAGAGCTGTACCAGGGCTCCCTCTACGCTGCCCTGGAAAAAAGCATCCTCAAACTCTTCCAGGTCAGGATCATGCGGACCGACTGGCATCCCGAAAAACTGCCGTCCCACCTGAAGATGCGATTTCGCCTGCTTGACGAAAACAGAAATGTCCTGCTCACCAGCCGAACCTACCGGGATCTCCAGCACCAAAGCGCCCGGGATACGAAAGTTCCCGCCGACATTAAGCTGACCGGACCGGAAATCTCTCAACCGGTGAAAAATATCCGGACCTGGGATTTTACAGATCCCCCCGGCCCTGTGCCGAGGATGGACCAGGACAACCTGCTGGCCGGATTTCTCTATCCGGCGCTGGTCATCAATCCAGCAACGCGTTCGCTGGAGCTGCACTACACAGCTGATCGGCTGGAAAGCCAAAAACGGAACCATGAAGGCCTGCGTTTTCTCTACGCCCTGCAGTTCCCGACTGAGACCAAAGCCCTGGAGCGGGAATGCAAACAGGCTGTCACCAGCCATTCTGCATCCTGGCTTTCCCTGGGAACCGAATTCACTGCAGCTGAACTGACAGCGAGGCTGAAAAATTTCCTGCTCGACGACATGTTCAGCAATGACGGCGACCGGCTCCCCTCTGCCAGCGAGTTTGCCGCCCGCGTTTCCGCCGCCCGCGAAAAAGAACTCATTCAAACCTGGCGGACGCAGCTTGACCTCCTGCTCAAGCTGCTGAGCGGGCGAAGGCATGTCAGCTCTACCATTGAGGTCATCGCCGGGAGCAGCAAGAGCATGCATGATCCCCGCACAAAACTGGCCGCCGATCTTGTCAAACACCTGCAGCAGATCCTGCCATCCGACTTCCTGGTGAGCCGCAAACCCGCGCACCTGAACCAGGTGCCGCGGTATCTCAAGGCGCTTGAAATACGCGTGGACAGGGCGCAGCATTCCCTGTCCAAGGACACCGCGAAGGCTCGGCAGGTAGCCGCGGTAGCCGACCGCCTGAAAAGCATTGCCGCAACACCGGATCGATCAGCCGATTGTTTGCGCTGCCTTGCGGAATACCGGGAAATGGTCGAAGAATTCAGGGTTTCGGTTTTTGCCCCGGAACTCGGCACCGCCTTCCCGGTCTCGGAAAAAAGATTGAAGAAAAAATGGCAGGAAGCGGAAAACATCTGCCACCGGGTTGAATAAAAAAATCCCGCTGAAACCAGCCCGGTATATACATGGCCCCTGTGCAGCCCATGGCGAGATATTGTCTCGCACGCAACAGCCCATTACAAAATGTATTTGATTGTTATGAATAAAAACATATAATTAGAACATATGAGTATTATTCGGTGCTGGCATTGGGCGTGACCTATAAATTTTAGCCGGGCGCACCTTAACCCGCATATCTCACCGGTTTTAGTTACGAAAGCCTGGAGATTGGTGAGAAATGCGGTTTAACTCCAGTCAAGAGATCTGTCAGCCGAAAAAAGGAGCATCTTAACCCGCAATTGCCGGGCAGCGGCACTGACATCAGGTTCAAAAAAAACACCCTCGAGGGAAAACATATGCGCAGCCTTGTCACCGGAGGCACCGGTTTCATCGGACGTCACCTGGTCAAAAAACTTGAACAGCCAAGGGTACTGGGCCGAGATCCGAAACGAATACACAAACTCCTCCGCAATGTAGATGCCTTTCAATGGTCTCCTTCTTCTCCACCGGATGCAAAAGTCTTTGAGGATATCGACACCGTCTTTCACCTTGCCGGCGAGTCGGTTTTTAAGGGGCGCTGGACAGAGGAAAAAAAGGAGCGGATCATGCGCAGCCGGGTTGAAGGTACCCGGAACCTGGTTGAATTATTGTCCACTCTTGCCAAACCTCCCTCAACACTTATCTGCGCATCGGCAATTGGGTATTATGGGCCCCAGGGAGAAAAAATTCTTACCGAATCATCGCCTGCCGGTGATGATTTTCTCTCCCGGGTCTGTATTGCCTGGGAGGCTGAGGCATCGAAAGCGGAAAAACTCGGCATCCGGGTTGTGCAGCTGCGCACCGGTATAGTGCTTGGCGGAGACGGCGGCGCCCTGCCGCAGATGCTTACTCCTTTCCGCCTGGGGGTGGGCGGGAGGATCGGCTCCGGTAACCAGTATATGTCCTGGATCCATATAGACGATCTCGTCAACATTATGCTTTTTGCGGCCGGAACCGAATCAATACGGGGCCCGGTGAATGGAGTTGCCCCCTCGCCGATGACCAACAGGGAATTTACCGCGACCCTGGCATCTGTCCTCCATCGACCGGCCATGCTCCAGGTGCCCGGCTTTGTGTTGAAAATAACCCTGGGAGAATTTGCCGATGTCCTGCTGGGTTCGCAGCGGGTTATTCCGGAAAAGGCAGCAGAGGCAGGCTATGTTTTTCGTTACCCGGAACTGAACGAGGCGCTGCAGGACCTCGTTGCATGAACAATCCCGGTCGATCAAAAAGCAACTCCACCAACACAAACGCAGCAACATCATGAAAACAAGAAGAAAGCAGTGCGTATACCATCTGTCGGCAATAGCGGCCGCAATCCTGTTTATTGGATCATCATGCACCTCAGTGCCCGACGGCAATCCCGATAACGGCGAAAGATGGTACAGGATGAATCGCTGCAACGGCTGCCACGGGGAGAAGGGCAAAGGAGGCAAGGCCCCGGCCATTGCCGGACTTTCATTCAGTTACCGGCAGTTTATACGGAAAATCAGGAAGCCCGACTCCGCCATAATGCCGGCGTTTTCCTCAAATCTGCTTTCCGACGCCGACGCTGCCGACATCTACCTCTGGCTGCAGGATCAGTAAAAAAATAAAAAAGTTAAAAGGATATGCTATGCGCTGGAAACAGTTTTTCACTTCTGTCAAATCAGTAGATAGCGACGCTGCCCGCAAAATCATCGATGACAACCCGCAGGGTTCCGTGACCATTCTCGATGTCCGTCAACCCAAGGAATACAACAATGGTCATATCCCCGGGGCCACTCTCATTCCGCTGCCCGAGATCAAGGATCGCATGGACGAGATCGACCCGGACAAACCCACCGTTGTTTATTGTGCGATTGGCGGCCGGAGCAGAGTTGCTACCCAGATGCTTGCCGGCGCCGGACTCAAGGAAGTGTACAATCTCAGCGGCGGGTTCAAAGGCTGGCAGGGCCATACCGCTCATGGCCCGGTGGATCAGGGCCTGGAGCTTTTCAACGGCAGGAAAACCGCCGAAGAAATCCTGGTAACCGCTTACTCGCTGGAAAAGGGATTGATGGCTTATTACCAGCAGATGATGGAACGGATGACCAACGAAGAAGTCAGGAAATTATTTCATCAGCTTTCAGTTATTGAAATCAAGCATCAGGACAGATTGCTGAAGGAGTACAACCGGATAACCGGCAAAAGCTTAACCAGCGCCGCTTTTGCCGACGAAATCGTATCGCCGGCAATGGAAGGCGGACTCAGTACCGATGAATACCTGCAGCTGTTCAGCCCGGACCTGGACTCCCCGACGGAAGTTATCGACCTGGCGATGTCCATTGAAGCCCAGGCCCTGGACCTGTATCACAGGATCGCCGAGAACGTACTGGATCCAGTCGGCAGAGATGTGCTCCGCCAGATAGCCCGGGAGGAACAGGAGCATCTTAAACTGCTCGGAGAGTTGCTTGAGACATTGTAAAGTGTGTAACTGGAGGTAATCATGTCCAAGAAACTGCTCCTTGCCGGCGGCGGCCACGCCCACATGATGACCTTGGCAAACCTGTCTCGCTTCCGGGAAAAAGGGTTTGAGGTAACTGTTGTCCAGCCCTCTCCGTACCATTATTATTCGGGCATGGGACCGGGAATGCTCGGCAACACCTACTCGCCCGAGGAAATACGCTTTGCCACCCGGAAGGTAGTGGAAAAATCAGGGAGCGTATTTATCCAGGAGAAGGTTGCCCGGATAGACCCGCAGGCACGCCGAATCTTTCTCGAGTCCGGCGAATCACTTCCCTACGATGTCTTATCACTGAACATCGGCAGCAGTGTTCCCCGCAGTATCATCAGCACCGCCAGTGCCGAAAACATTTTCACCGTCAAACCCATTGAACATCTCCAGAAAGCCCGTCAGCTTATTCTCGAACTGGGCACTGAGAAGCCCATCAATGTGGCGGTCATCGGAGGAGGCCCCTCCGCAGTTGAGATAGCCGGCAATGTCTGGGGCCTGGCACACAGGGGGGGACTGCAGCCGGTCAAGATACAGGTTTTTGCCAGGAGCTCGATCATGAGCGGCTTCCCGGACCGGGTCCGGTACAAGGCCATCCACTCCCTGAACGCAAGAGGAATAAACATTCTTGAACACTGCGCGGTCAAGGCGATACATTCCACCAGGGTCGAGCTGGAATCCCTGCAGAACTATGGAGCGGATGTGATCTTCGTGGCAACCGGAGTCAATCCTTCGCCGGTTATCAGAGAATCAGGGCTGAGAACCGGTCCCGAGGGAGGACTGCTGGTCAACAGGTATCTGCAAAGCGTTGACCACCCGGAAATTTTCGGCGGAGGCGACTGCATATATTTCCAGGAACAGCCCCTCGACAAGGTAGGCGTTTACGCGGTACGGGAAAATCCAGTCCTGCTGCACAACCTGATGGCTTCACTGGAGGGCAAAGAGCTGCAGCCCTTTGATCCCGGGGGAGACTATCTTCTCATTTTCAACCTTGGTGACAATACCGGCATATTCCGAAAAAAATGTCTTTTGTTCGGCGGAAGGCCGGCCTTTTTGATCAAGGATTACATAGACCGGAAGTTCATGAAAAAATTTCAGGCCCTGGAAAGGTAATCCGGGATTTATCAGTTTGCAGCTGATTGGCGCTGTGGAAACACTTTCACCCTCTCCCCGCGGGGAGAGGGTCGGGGAAAGGGAAAGATCCTTCAATTCTTCTGCAGATACTTGAATGAAACGGCAACTCTTGCCCGATAAGCAGCTACCTTGCCTTTATTAATCTGCATATCCAGCTTGACGACTTCGGCAATGCGCAGATCCTTCAAAGACTTTCCTGCTGTTTCAACGGCATTTTTTGCTGCATCTTCCCAGGATTTCTTACTGGTTCCAACGAGTTCGATGATTTTGTAAACACTTTCAGCCATACACGCCCCCTTATCTGAGGTGAAAGAAAAATGAACTGCACCTGCGCAGCAACTGGAAAAATGATAGCAAAAAAACAAACAAAAGAACAGGACCAAAGGTACCACAACAAAGCAATAGTTTTTTTCAATGCTGTTTGCCGATTTACCTTGACTAAACCGATAACGAAAGTGTAATCTCCACCATACGGCAATTTATTCAGATTCAATGTTATTTCAGCCTGTTAAAATCGACAATGGATAAACATACTAGTTGTCTTTCGCTTACCTTCTTCCATAATTCCAGCAATCTGCACCCTCCCCCTATACCACAACGAAGTAATAGGCAATACCTATATCGGTACAACGCAATTCAGTGAGTCATTTTCAAGAGAACCACAACCAAATGGAGGCACCATGAAAACAAATCTCAAAAAACTCCTGCCGCTGGCGATAATGCTCAGCATGCTGACCTGGGGATGCGCCCAGACTCAGACAGGGCAGGACACGGCATCAAAACCTGCGACAGAGATGAAGCAGCAGGCGCCGACGTACACGGGCAAGATTATCGGCAAATCCAACAAGGCCAAAACCATTTCCATAGAAGTCGGCAAGGGAGATCAAGCCAAGACCATGATGGTCAAGTTCGACGACAAGACCACCGGTCTCGAGTTCGCCGCCCCCGGTGAAGCCGCGATCATAAACTGGGAGGAGCGCGGAGATGACAAGTTCGCGACAGTAATCAAGCCGAAACTGGCCTCACTGCCCGAGGGCGTTTCCGAGATAAAAACAGATGAACTCAGCAATCTGGTCAAGTCTTCGGCCGATATCATGATCATCGACTCCCGGCCCGCCAGCCGGTATGCCCAGGCTCACCTCCCCGGCGCGGTTTCCATTCCCGCTGAGGACATGAAAACCAAGGCAGCAGAGACCCTGCCCAAGGAGAAAGACAAGCTGCTCGTTTTTTACTGCGGAGGCCCCACCTGAGGCATGAGCCCCAAAGCCGCCGGTCTGGCGAAAAAATCTGGCTACACCAACGTAAAAGTATACCTTGAAGGCGAGCCGGCTTGGGCAAAAGCCGGTCTTCCCACATATGCTTCCAATGATTTTGTCAATAAGGGCAACATCGTTCTGATCGATCTGCGTTCAACCGCGAAAGCCGAAGCGGCAAGACTTCCGCGCGCGGTTTCCGTCCCCTACGAAACCCTTGATGACAGGATGGAAGACATTCCGCGCAAAGCGCCGGTGGTCCTCTACAGCGACAAGGAAAAGGAGGCTATTGCCGCCCTGGGTGATATGCGTTTTGAAGGGTTCAAAAAAGTTTCCCTGGTTTACGGCAGCCTGGACAACTGGCTGAAGGCTGACGGAATGCACGAATCCGGCCCTGTCACCACGGAAATCAGCTGGAAACGCAAACTGGGCCCCGGTGAAGTCACCGTTGCCGACTTTGAAAAAGCTCTTTCCGGCATGGCCAGTTTCCATTCCCCGAATCCGGTCATTCTGGATGTGCGCACCAACGATGAAACCAAAAGCGGTAAATTCAAGAATGCCGTCACCATCCCCCTGGATGAACTTTCAGCACGCATGAACGAACTGCCAAAGGACAGGAAGATTTATATCCACTGCTCCACGGGCGCCCGGGCCGAGATGGCGCATAAGGAACTGCAGAAAAGCGGTTTTGATTCGTTTTTCCTCGTCGCTGATGTCGAGTGCAAAGGCAATGACTGTGAAATAGAAGAATAACAACCTGACAAAGTATGCAATCCGGCCGGCGGAAACCATTCTGCCGGCCGGATTTGCGTCTGGATATTCGATAAAAAAAAATCTTCTCCACTCGCAGAAACATCCCCCAGAAAACATCTGGCCCAAATTACCATAATCAGATCAGCTGCCAAATAAATTATTCCACCCCCAGATTCATATAACCTGTCTATCTACTGCTCCAAACAAAACCCTCTACCTTTTTCTGCAAGCTCCACAACCAGTCATTTAATCGTACATTCAATTTTATAAGTTTACCCAGCGCGTTCACGAAACCATACACCACATCGTGTGACAAAACCACCAGGGCGACAAACAACACATTGTTTTTAGGAATGAGTTTTGCTATATTAATTAGTGTCCATCCAGAAACGGCCTTTTTAAGCGACCATGACTAATAATAGTTCTCATTGAAATACCTGTTCATCGTTTTAGACCGGGCAAAAAACAAAATTTGACGCTGCTACAACCGGTTCACACTCAAATCCGGCGACCCTGGACCCACCTCTCCCGTAAAATGTCAATCCAGGCCTGAACCGTATAGTTCAGGCCAACTCTTTTCGAGCCAATGTCAGCAAATTGGCTGAGACTATCGAGGCCCAGACATAACTCTTGAAGGAGTCATACCCTTTCCAGAGGCAACGATCCAATCCGAACACCCTCTTCAGCCAGGAGATGCCTGACTCTATGCCCGCACGAAACTTCTTCAGAACCTTATAGACATAGCTACTGCGACACATAGCTTTTTCAGTAAGGCCACGTCCTTTGGAAAAAC
>JAMJFO010000055.1 GCA_023544645.1 Desulfobulbaceae bacterium
TTGGCCGTACCCGCTATGACGCAGTAGATCGGACTTTTTACGACGCCATCAATAAAGGAGAAACAAATAAACTTGCCGTACGTGAAAGCAGGGATTCGGTATGGTCCGGCACAATGGGTGTTGGTTAACAATTGCAAGGAAGGAGATTGTCATGCTCTATTGGGCGGCCGTTTTTTTTATCATCGCCATCGTCGCGGCTTTTTTAGGTTTTGGTGGTATTGCCGGAGCAGCGGCATCCATTGCCAAAATACTTTTTTTCATTTTTATCGTCCTCTTTGTCCTGGCGCTGATTTTCGGACGGAAGAAGCCGGTCCGTTGAATCCGAATGGAATTATTCGATATTGATTGGGCTCAGGTATCCTATAACCTGACCCGCCTGGCAATAGCCTATATTCTGGCTTTGCCCATAGCCTGGAACCGGGAACGTGAAGTGCGAAGCGCCGGTCTTCGCACTTTTCCCCTGGTTGCCGTCGCTTCCTGCGGTTTCATGCTGCAGGGCATGTCGGTTTTAGATACAACCGACGCGGAATCGCGGGTCATGTACGGGATCATAACCGGAATAGGCTTTATCGGCGGCGGGGCTATCCTGAAGGATAGGGGAAACGTGTCCGGCACGGCGACCGCCGCGAGTATCTGGAGCACCGGAGCCGTAGGCACCGCAGTGGCGTGGCAACGATACGAGATCGCGGTGTTGTTGTCACTGTTGAATTTTCTCACCCTCTCCATTGGCGGGATCCTCAAGAAAAGCATTGTCCACGAAAAAGAAAACAGCGAAGCGAACGAATAGCCGATTATCCTGCTCTCCAGTTAAATCTGGGAAAGAGGCATCAGGCGAACAGCTGCCAGTGGGTTTCTCTTCTCGGAACAGTCTCTGAAAACAAAAAAGCCGGTCGCGGAATTGCTCCGCGACCGGTCTGTAAAGAATGGAGCGGGAAAGAGGATGTAATTATTTGTGCGTCGCCCGCATGGTTCTTGCCAGCTCCTTGATCTCGCCAAGATCCTTGGTCATCTCGTTCCAGCCGTACCAGTAGGCATAATCCGGATTGACGTGGAATCCTGGCAAACCAGCGCGCCCCGTGTTTGGAGCTGGACCACATTTCCCATTGGGGATGGTCGTATCCCATGTGGCACTGCCGGCAGGCGCGGGGATTCAAGGCCTCCTTCTTGGAAAAACTGTTTTTAAACTGTAATGCTGTACTGTTTCATTTTCTCCCACAGGTTTTTTCTGCTTATCCCGAGTAGTTCGGCTGCTTCGGCCCTTTTCCCCCCTGTGCTGGTCAATGCTTTCAGTACAACCTGTTTCTCGGCCTGGGCAACAGCATCGGCAAGGACATATGATTCATGGGAGTCCGGAACTGCCCAGGTGGTGGTCATGTCCGACGGCAGATCCGACGGCTGGATAGTCGTATCCGGAGCCAGAACCGACGCGCGCTCGATGATATTTTTTAATTCCCGGATGTTGCCGGGAAAATCATATGCCAGCAGACATTGCATCGCCTCGGCGCTGATCTCCATGGCAGTTCCGCGCCTGACACTGAACTCGTGCAGAAAGTGGTGGGTCAGGGCGGGAATGTCCTCTTTGCGATCTCTCAGAGTGGGCATGACCAGCGGGATGACATTGAGCCGGTAAAACAGGTCCTGGCGAAAGCTTCCATCGGCTACGGCTTTGTCGAGATCTTTTGCCGTGGCGCAGAGAAGGCGAATGTCAATGCGAATGGTACCGGTTCCTCCGACCCGTTCATACACGCTTTCCTGGAGAACCCTGAGTAATTTTGCCTGGAGCGGCAGCGGCAGTTCACCGATTTCATCGAGCAGCAGGGTGCCGCCGTCCGCCATCTCGAACTTGCCCGGCTTCATGGCATGCGCGCCGGTGAACGCCCCTTTTTCATGGCCGAAAAGCTCGGATTCGATCAGGCCGTCGGGAATGGCCGCGCAGTTGATCCGGACAAAAGGCTTGTCAGTCCTGGTACTGTTCATATGGATGCTGGCCGCCGCCAGTTCCTTGCCGGTGCCCGATTCGCCGCGGATCAGGATGGTCGAATCAGTCGGGGCGACCTGATGAATGAGATTATGGATATCCTGCATCGCCTTGCTTTCACCGATCATCTCCGTGTGCATTTCCCGGCAGCTTTCTTCAAGGGATGAACAGCGGGCCTTAATGTTCTGTATTTCCAGGATCCTGGTCACCCGGATAACCAGATCATCCATGTTGAACGGTTTGAGGATATAATCGGCAGCGCCTTTTTTCAGGCATTCTATGGCGTCATCGACGCTTCCGTAGGCGGTCATCATGATGATGTCGGAAAAAGGCGAGTCCCGCCGGACCAGTTCGAGAAGCTGCCGCCCGTCCAGGCCCGGCATGCGGATATCGGAAATTACCAGGTGATAGTTATTTTTTTGCAGTCTGTCGGCGGCTTCCCGGCCATTGTGTACGGCATCCACCTCCCAGTTGTGCTTTGCAAGCCGATCCTGAATGGTGATCCGCATTATTTCATCGTCTTCCGCCAGTAGTATCCGTGGCATGACTCAGGGCTCCGTATGGTTTGTGTTTTCCCGGGATGAATGAATTACGCAATCCTGGGTGGCCGGCAGGGATATGGTGAACAGGGTGCCTTGTCCGGCCTGGCTGCTCACCTCAATGCTGCCGTTCATCTGGTTGACCAGTGAATAGGACACTGCCAGCCCCAGACCGGTTCCTTCTCCCACGTCCTTGGTGGTAAAGAACGGGTCGAAAATTTTGTCGACAATGGTCGGATCAATACCAGTGCCGGAATCCTGGATCTTGATTATCAGCCGGGTGGATGTCCGCCTTGTCGTTACAGTGAGATTGCCGCCGTCCGGCATGGCCTGGATGGCATTGAGGCCGATGTTGACGATGATCTGGCGAAGCGCTTCGATATCAATGCAGTAACTGTCCTTCAGGGCCAGATCAAGCTTCAGGTAAATATTTTTCAGCTTGTACTCCAGCAGTTCAAAACATTCGCGGATAATTTCATCAATGTCAACCTTGCTGAAGGTCAGTGGCGCTTTGCGGCCAAAATTGAGGAGCTGGCGCATGATATGCTCTATGCGCCTGAGCCCTTTTTCCAGCAGCGGCATGTATCGGGCATGTAACTCCACATTTTCCGGTTCTTCCTGCATTGTTTTGACACAGTTGAGCAGGCCGCCCAGCGGATTGTTGATTTCATGGGCGATTCCTGCGGTGAGCTGCCCGAGCGAGGCCATTTTTTCGTTGTAAAAGGCCTGCTGCATGGTCTTGTCCAGGTTTTTCTGGGCCTGGTCCAGCCGCGTGCATAAATCTCCGAAATCAGAAATCAGGCGGCCGATTTCATCGCTGACCAGGTGCTTGTCGTCGATAACGTCATAGTTTTGGTCGGGATAGTTGTCCATGGCCCTGGAAAGGCGGGCAATGCGGCGGGCGACGAGCTTGTTGAACAGAAAAGTCAGGGCCAGGGCGACGGCGAGAACCGAGAAAAACGCGTATTTGAAAATAGTGGCGTTGTTTTTGAGAATCACCTTGTCGGCCCAGCTGAGAGGGACACTGATGCTCAGGGCTCCCCGTATATCCCCTATTTTATAGCCATGTTCGGCATGACAGGAAAGGCAGGATTCCTGAACCATGAGCGGAGCGATGTAGCGGTGGACTCTGCCTTCAGGGGTATCGCTTACCGTATCGAATTCCGCAACCCCCTGTTCGAACTGCGCCAGGGCTGCCCGTTCAATTTCATCCGGGGAATTGACAGGGTTGACCGGTTTAAGACTGGTGATCCTGAACCAGCAGAATCCGGTCTGGGCGGCATACTCAGACAACTCCCGGGTGACCATTGCGGGATTGCGTTTGACAAAGACGGTGCCGTCGTCGGCCCTGATAACCGAATCGTGCAGATAGGGATTTTCAAGCACGCCGGCGGTTTTCACCAGAAAAAGTCCCTGATGATCAGATACCCACTGCCGCGTCAGGATAATCTGTTTGTAGAGGATGCGGGCCTGCTGACGGGCCTGGCCCATGACCAGCTCATTCTGCAGGTGGGATGTCTGGTAGAGCAGGAACCCGTAGGACAGGAAAATGATTGCGCTGATGGCAATGATGAACTTGATTGTCAGATTCACCTGATAATCACCTGGTACAGGTTAATGAAGGTAACGTTTTCTCGACTATGCGTCTCTTCCTGGTATCTACATAATTATATCTTTTTTCAGCAATGGATACAATTGCAATGTTACCCGAGGGTAACGTTGCGGAACGGTTACTCATTATTTGTTTTTGGTGAATTCCTCGGTCAGGCGGTCGGACGAGACAATGAAATAAATGGTCCCATCACCTTCCCCTTCCTGTATTTCTTCGGTTATTGGAAACTCGCTGCTGAATTTGACCGTGGCGAGAACGGAAAATTTTTCCGGCTTTTCTTTTGATTGATTGTACTCTTCCTCGGATATTTTTCCTTCCCTTTTGTATGCCCAGTAGATCAGTTTGTCGTGGGCCATGGCGGTCGGGTCGCCATACTGTCCCATCAGGGCGGAGACCATTTTCCGCGCCTGCGCGACATCGGCACCTTCCTGGCGCTGGTACAGGGCGAGGACCGTATTATTCGCATCGGCGACCACCACCACAAGTTCATTGTCAATGAATTTGTAGGTTCCTGCAAAGGCATTATCCAGCGGATGGGCCGCTGCGATTTTTTTCTGTTCGGCAGTAAGTTCGGCGCCGATGGTGTAACCGTTCATTCCCAGTTCCAGGGCTGTCACTTGTGAGGCAAGATCAGCCGTCCCTTCTGTTGCGTACGTGTTCCTGGTTGCGGCCAGAAGAGTGAAAAAGGTTAAAATAGTCACAAAAGTTACTAATCTGGAACGGGAGTGAAAAATCATGATCGCTTTGCACCTTTCAGTTGAGAAAAGCGCCCCGGCAGTAATAACATACCAGGGCGCCTTTCGGGGGGGACTGAGGTTTATTGTTTATACCGTTCTTTCTGTTCGGCCTTGATTGCCTTCATCACATCCGCATCAAAGCCTTCCTTGTACCACTGATGCTCGGGGCGAGACAGAATGGCATCGATCTCTTTCTGATACTTCTCGGTCATTCCGGCTTCCTCGGCCAGATGGATCAGCTCGGGGATGAATTTGAAGTAGAATTTCTCCGCCACATCGTACATGCCGTGCCAGTGCGTGTAGTCCGGTCCGCTCATGGCGGCGCCGTGCCGGGCGCGACGGCCTTCATGGTGCCAGATTTCCCACCAGTACCAGCCCAGTTCGGTATGATAGGTTGATCCATGGACTAAACCGTCAGCCATGGCCATATCGTAGAGTTTCTTGGTCGGCTTGGCGAATTTTTCGTTATAGGTGACTACCAGGGCGTCAAACTGGACGTAGAAGTTCTCCACCTGCTGTTTGCCGTGACAGGACTTGCATACTTCCTGCATTTTGCCCCGGCGGTCTTTCCAGGTCATGACCTTCTGTACTTGTTTCTCACTGCTGATTTTTTTCCACTTGTCGTCTTCGACGGTATAGGTCTGATACGTTGCCTTCTGCCCGGGTTGCGGAGAGATCTCGCCGGGAATGTCGGTCATGGTGCCGTCGGCAAAGATAACCCGGTTCAGTTTGACCGAGATCGGCGGACGCAGGGTCCACGAGATCCGGTCGCCGACATTGTGGGAATTTTCCGCAACACTGCCGTCGAGCTTGACGTACGCGCCCATATGACATGTCGAGCAGGTGGGAGCGCTGTAGTAATCCTTGCCCAGCACCCAGGTGCCGTTTTTGAGGATGTTCATGCCGTTCATGCCGCCTTCGCGGAGCGAGGCTCGGTAGGCAATGCCATGCTTGGATTCGTCATAGATCTCTTTCTGGGGGTGATCCGGACCCAGATGGCATTTGCCGCAGTTATCGGGCTGGCGGGCAACGCTGGCCCGGAAGGAATGCTTGGAATGACAGGCCATGCATGAACCGGTAGTGCCGTCCGGGTTGATCCGGCCGATCCCGGTGTTGGGCCAGGTCATGGGGTCAAGCATGACCGCCTTGGCCTCGTTTTTCATCGGCTTGCCGTCCTTGTCCTTCATGATTTTGACAACCGAACCATGGCACTGCCAGCAGCCGTTGGCGGCGTCTGCCTTGTCTTCCATGGAGCAGATGACTTCGCCCAGCAGGTTGTCCAGTGAGGCCATGATCTGGCCGGCCGTGGCGTGGTGGGAGTTGACCATCTCCTTGACTTCACGTTCATGACAGTATCCGCAGTCCCGCGGTGTCTGAATGGTTTTAATAAAGGCTCCTTCATGTTCATAGCCAAGCTCGTCGCCGGCATCGGCCGCATGACAGTTCATACAGGCGACCTGGCCTTTTTCGGCCGCGGCATGGGGTGAGTACTGCCACTGCTGAACCATGGAGTTGTTTTCCTTGAGGTGGCAGTTGATGCATTTCACGTTGATGCTTTTGATCTCCTCGTCCTGCGTGTTCTTGGACTTTTCTGTCGTTGCATAGACAGTGCCGGCCGCAAACAGCCCAAGGACCATTATGCAGATCGTCTTCTTTAGGTGTTTCATACAGTTTCCTCCTGAAATATACGTCATTGACTTCCCTCCGGAACACCCGGTCGTGCACCGGGCATCCAATTCAAAACCGTTGACCGGTTCAGTTGCAAATTTTCTTTCTCCGCTTCCAAGTTTGTATCCCTCCTTTGTTCTATCGTTATCCTTCAAGCCCATTACTTCGTTCATCTATTCACCCGGCAGTTGGTTCGCTGGCCACCGGATCGTCTTCCAGCCAGAATGGAAAGATTTTGCTCAGCACATACAGGATAACCAGCGGCAGAACCATGATGAGCAGGGCGGGCAGGATGCCCTCTTTTTCCAGCCATTCCGGGTGAAAGTATACAGAACCCCTTTCGCTCTTGGACATGAGCTGGCCGCCGATAACCACGTTCCACCGCATGAGCAGGACCTGAAAGAGGATCATCAGGGAGACCAGGGGGGCAAAGATGCGGACCAGGGTGTCGCCCAGGCGGAACAGGTTCATCCAGGTAAGGATCAGGAACGGGATCACCGAAAAGACGAGAACCTGCAGTATCCAGAAGCTTACATAAAGCGGCCCCCAATACAGCTCATGGAGAGTTTCCCAGTGGTGCGTTGCCATATAGGCGTGGGAAAAGAGTTCAAGCATCTCAAAAACAAAGTCGAGAATGAAGAATCCCCACAGATACTGGATGCAGGTGCGAATACATTCCAGGTCTACTTCCCGCCCTTTTACCTTCATGATGATCATATAGGTGACGATGATCCCGGCAATACCGGAAACGCAGGCTGACAGGAGAAAAATGACCGGCATGAGCGGGGTGGCCCAGAGCGGATTCGCTTTGACGCCGCCGAAGATAAATCCGACATAGCCGTGCAGGATGCAGGCCATGGGGATGCCGATTCCGGCGAGAAAGGAGATGATCTTGTGATCAAGAGCCAGTGACTCCGGTGAAACATTATCGCTGCCTATGGCAAGAACATTGTAGAGCTTTTGCATGAAACCGGTGGACATGTCCTTGAGGGCGACCATGGTCGGACGGTATATGAAGAGGATCTCCAGGATCAGCACAATGGCATAGGCTGAATAGATAAAACCAAACCCGGCCATGGCCGAGGTTGAGCTGGGGGTAACCATCATGTTAAACGCCCGTTCCGGGTGGCCGAGATGATTCAGCAGCGGCAGGGTCGCGCACGCCAGGAAGGCAAAGGCGAATACCAGGGAAAACCGCGCTATCGGCTCTAATGATTTGATCTTGAACACGTGATAAAGGGACGAGACGATAAATGCCCCGGCCACGATACCTGTTATGTAGGGGTAGAGAACGATCATCAGGCTCCAGTGGATGTGGAGATCGTTCGGAAAGGCATATCCTGCGGCAGCTGTTGCCGTTTCTGCTAGTCCACGCATTATACAACCTCCCTTCTCAATCCTACGTAATGGAGCGACGGTTTATTTCCCATGCCCGGTTTCAGGACGGAAATAACATGTGGTTCGTGCAGGATCCTGTATACCTGCGATTCCCGGTCATTGAGATCGCCGAACAGTCGCGCCTGCACCGGGCAGACATTGACGCAGGCCGGTAAAAGACCCTTGCGGACCCGGTGGTAGCACCAGGTGCACTTGTCCGCGGTTTTGGTCACCGGATTGATGAAACGGACCGAATAGGGACAGGCCTGGACGCAGTAGGAACAGGCAACGCACCGCTTCTGGTCTATGAGTACAAATCCGTCATCGGTCTGGTAGGTGGCACCCACCGGACAAACCTGCACGCAGGAAGGTTTCTCGCACATGTTGCAGAGCTTGGGGACAAAGAAGGTGTCGCGAACATTTGCTTCCGGCACATCCTCCCTGGGGACCTGGTATCCATCAAGACCGCCGTTGGGTGAATCCACGTAGACATTATCATCATAGTCGATGACATAGCGTTCCACCCAGGTGCGGTAATGGCCGTCCGGCACGTTGTATTCATTCTTGTCGGCGACGCAGCATGATCCGCAGCCGATGCAGCGGGTAATGTCAACGATGAAGGCAAATTTTTTCTTTTTAATGAACGGCCCGTCTTCCTCCCGCATTCCGGTAATCTGTTCCGGAATATCCATTGCTCCCGCAGGGATGACCAGGAGAAGCGAACCGGCGATGGTTCCTTCCAGGACTTTCTTGATGAAAGCCCGCCGGCCCTTGTTTATCTCGGCTTGTATATCTTTCATTGCTTGGCCTCCTCCTCGACGACACCCATCATCGCCTTGGCCTGCTTGACCCACATGAGCGGCGCGTGGACGTTGTGGCATTGATCGCATGTATGATCGATCCCTACTTTTTTATCTTCAAGGTGCTTGGGCATTTCCACCATTTTGATCGATTCCCTGGGCCGGGCCCTGATGATCTGGTTGTGGCAGCGCAGGCAGAGTGTCTTGATCGCTTCGCCCTGTTTTTTGGGGAGTTTGTCTATGACCTTGCCGTCCTGAATGTGAGCGGCAACAGGGCCGTGACAGAATTCGCAGGAAACGGTCTTGTGGATACCGGAAAAATGCATTTCCTTGATGTACGGATGACAGGGGAGGCAGGAGGCATTGGTGCCGTTGCGGATTTCCCTGTTCATTTCATCGACAACCGCCTCGCCCCGGTAGTGACCGTATCTGCCAAAGGATTCGGGAATCATCATGGCCCGGACGCCTATGCCCGCGATGGCCAGCACAACAAGGATGACGATGATCCTGATGACATGGGTATTGTATTTCGATCTGTAACTCGGCTGCACTTGCCCCTCCCTGAGTTGAAACTTGATGCATCGATCAACGCTGTGGTCTCAAAATAGCAAAAGCTGTGCCATATTTTTTTTCTTTTTTATTTCAATTAGTTATAGTTATGAGTGCTTGAAACGATACCAAGCGGTAACGATATTGGGGCCATGAGTGTTACCGTTTGGTATCATGACGGTTTAATGGCACGAGCAGGCATGTTCTGTTCGAAAAAATTAACGTTAAATCATATAGTTATGGAGACCCAGCGCAACTGGGGCAGGTTTGCCCCTCTTGGTTATGACGGCTCACGAAGAACCTGTAATAGCACGATACGTTGCGGTAACATCACGGGACGCAAAGTGTTACCGTAAGGTGACGTTTGTGATGGCTATAGAGAGGCAGGCCTCGTTAATCCGACATTCTTAATAATGGCATAATTTTTGTAAAAGAACTGTTTATGTGTGAAATGCATTTTTATCTGACCGGCAGGGAGCAATGAAAACAATAAGCAGGATAAAAGGAGGGAAGAGATGAAGCTGAGCAGAAGGGATTTTATCAAAGCATCAGCAGCGGCAGCAGCAGTATCGATGGCAGGTTTGCCTGTCCGGGATGTCCTGGCAGATAGTGCTATTCAGTATACTTCGGCCCAATGCCGGTTCTGCGGGGTAGGGTGCACGGTAATGGCCGGAATAAAAAATGGTAAAATGGTAGCGGTTAAAGGTGATCCCGACAGCATGATCAACTTTGGCCGGCTCTGTATGAAGGGCTATTCCCTCCCGCATATCATGTACGGCGAGGACCGGCTGACCAAACCGATGGTCCGGCAGGCCGACGGCACGTATAAAACGGTTTCCTGGGATGCGGCGCTGGACCTGATCGCTGATAAATTTACCGGCCTGATAAAGGAGCATGGACCTGATGCTGTTGCCTGGTACGGCTCCGGGCAGAATACCACCCAGGAAGCGTTTGCCGCCAACAAACTGTTCAAGGGTATTATCGGTACCGCCAATGTTGAAGGAAACCCGAGGCTGTGCATGGCTTCCGCGGTCGGTGGTTATCTGAACACCTTCGGCGCGGACGAGCCCGGCGGCGGGTATGATGATTTTGAATCCTGCGAAGTCTTTTTCATCATCGGTTCGAACATGGCCGAAAATCATCCCATGCTCTTCCGGCGGGTCATAGATCGTAAAAGCGTAGATCCCGACAGGGTCAAAATCATTGTCGCGGATCCCCGCTACACGCCCACCGCGCGATACGCGGATCTGCACCTGAAGTTTGTCCCGGGTTATGACATGTATCTTCTCAATGCGATGGCCCAGGTCATTATCGCTGAAAATCTTGTCGATGAGGAGCATCTCAAGCATTGCACATATCGAATGGGGTTGAAGACGGCCGGTGAATTCACCGACCTGGCAACATATACAAAATTTCTCCAGGACTATACTCCGGACAAGGTGGCGGACAAGGTGGGTGTTTCTGCGGAAGATATCAAAAAGGCAGCCCGG
This sequence comes from Desulfobulbaceae bacterium, assembly GCA_023544645.1. Taxonomy (GTDB): domain Bacteria; phylum Desulfobacterota; class Desulfobulbia; order Desulfobulbales; family Desulfobulbaceae; genus UBA10518. Next base: position 10,751 of record JAMJFO010000055.1, read on the forward strand.
ATGTTTGCCCTAAAAGACAGCCCGGCCATGAGTATCTGGACCATGGGGATCAATGAACGGACCAAGGGGGTCCATCTCAACTGCCAGATTTCCAACCTCAACCTGCTGGCCGGCAAGATGAACAAGCCCGGCAGCGACGCCCTGTCGCTTACCGGACAACCAAATGCCTGCGGCGGCACCCGTGAACAGGGAGGACTTACCCATCTCCTGCCCGGGCACCGGGCCATAGGCAATCCAAAGCATCGTGAACAGATGGCCGATATCTGGGGGGTGCCGGTTGAACAGCTGCCGACTGCTCCATCGGCCCACGCCATCAAAATGTTCATGAACCTGTCCGAGAAGAAGATTAAAGCAATCTGGGTCAATACCACTAATCCGGCCCAGAGTCTTCCCAATGCTTCGATATACCGAACGGCGATGGATGAAGCCTTTACCGTGGTAAGTGATGTTTATCCCACCCAGACCACCCAGTTTGCCTCGGTCATTCTTCCCTCTGCAATGTGGATCGAGAAAGAAGGTGTTATGGGCCAGACCGATCGCCGATCCCAGTTTATTCCCAAACTGCTGGATGCTCCCGGCGAGGCAAAAACTGATTTCTGGCAGATACAGGAGGTGGCGAAAAGGATCGCGCAGAAACTGGACAGGAAAGTGAATTACCGAACAGTGGACCAGAAGACGGCCAAGCTGACCGGCGGCAAAAAGGTCTACGGGCTCGGATTTGAAACCGAGAAAGAAGCCTGGGACGAGTACAGAGTTGCCACCAGGCACCAGGATGTGGACCTCTGGGGCGCAACCTATGAAAAACTGCAGGCCCACTCCGGCGGTGTCACCTGGCCCTGCATCTCCACGGAGTTTGACAATCGCGGATCGGCAAAGCGCTATATCAGCAAAGAGTATGCGCAGAAGGTATTCGGCAAGACCACGAGATCCTACAAAACCGGCTGGGTCACGTTGTACGACCAGCACATGGAGGAAAAAGGTCTGCCCGGGGCGATAAATTATTACGGCCCGCACCCTTTCCACAAGGAAGCCGGGGACAAGGCCATTATCAGGGTGCTGGAAGCCGGGCTTGACTTTGAAATGCCGGACGACGAGTATCCCTATGTGCTGAATACCGGGAGGGTGATCGAACACTGGCATTCCGGGACCATGACCATGCGGGTCAAAATGCTCAAGGAAATGAATCCGGAAGCGTATGTGGAAATTTCGCCGGAGGATGCCAAAAAGATCGGTGTGGGAAACGGCGCCAATCTGAAACTTACCTCGCGAAGAGGTGAAATTGTTCTGCCGGCATGGGTAACGGAAAGGGCGCGGCCGGGAATGGTTTTTGTTCCATGGTTTGACGAGACCAAACTGATCAACACCCTGACCGTCGATGATTTAAAGAGCCTGTCAGGCGCTTTTGAACCTGACTACAAGGTATGCGCAATAAAAGTTGCCAAGGCCTGATGAATAATCTCCTCCAGCTGGTACTGACATTGACTGTTGTGCTCTTTCTGGCAGGATGTATAGAGGACCAGCAGGAAATCGGCCCGGAGGCCATTAACAATGACAATGACTCCGGGCCGGGTATCGGCGGAACCGCCATTGCGGATATTCTGGCGGATAAGGATGGTTACAGAGACAGGGAGGTTATCGTTTCCGGCAAGGTTATGCCCGGCCTGGCATTTGAATTTATCAGTGAGCAGCCGTACCGGATCATTCAGGGCGAAATAATGCTCTGGGTGATTACCGACGATGTCGCTCCCCGGGAGGGGGCATTTGTGACAGTGCGGGGCAGGATCGCCGCGCCATACCAGATCAAGGGCCGGTCTTATGAGCTGGTCCTGATTGAAGAGGAGCGCTTGTAATGGGCCCTGACCTGATGACCAGAAGGCAGTTTATGCACCGGGCTGGAGCCCTTGCCATACTGCCCATGTTTTCCGGGCATACTGAAAACCCTGTCATCAGGCCTCCCGGCGCAGGGCCTGACTTCCTCGCTCTGTGCATCCGCTGCGGTAAATGCATGGAGGCCTGCCCCTACGACAGTATCCGTTTGCTGGACCTGACCGCCGGCGCCCTGGTGCATACGCCGTATATTGACCCTTTGCAGACACCATGCTATCTCTGTCAGCAGCGGGGGGATGATGGAAAAGACAGGCCATTGGGAAAATACCTGCGATGCGGGGAAGCATGCCCCACCGGGGCCCTGCGCCGCATTGTCAACGACAAGCAGGTCCTGGCCAATGTGCCTGAAGATTTCAAGACACCACCGGCAGAGTTGAATCGCGACCTCTGTCTGGCCTGGCAGTATGATTCCTGCGGGGAATGTTATTACAACTGTCCTTTAAAGGACAAGGCCATGCTTGACCGCCCGCCTGATTACAACATTGCCGGTACCGGTATCCGGCCCCATGTTGACCCGAGGCACTGCATCGGCTGCGGGATGTGTAATTTTGTCTGCCCGGTTCGCAAGCATATTGCCGAATCCGTCATGAAAAGAGACGTCAAATTAACCTTGTTTGAAGAGCGGTATGCCGGGATGGTCAGAAATGTGATCGGACGGGCCGGTGAAGGCGTCAAATTGCCTGCTGTCCGCCTGAGGAGCCTGTGACAATGACGGAACAACCGGCTCAGGCAAAGTTTAAAATAAAACCTTTCCGCAGGATACTGCAGATCCTGGTCCTGGGAGTGGTGCTGATTGTTCCCTTCAGTACCCAGAATCCGACGGACTGGGCGCCGTCACGGATTATTCAGGGCCAGATACCGGCTCCAACAACCTTCGGTATTTTCGGGGATACCTGGAACTTTGAGATAAACGGTTTTTGTCTTGCCCATCCCCTGTCATTTTTCGATACCTGGCTTAGCGCCCGCCTGATTTATCTTCCCCTGCTTGTTGCCGCACTCATTCCGCTTGGCCTGAGCATCCTGCTCGGCAGAATTTTTTGTTCATGGTTGTGTCCGGTGGGTTTTCTGCTTGAGTTGAATATGAAGATACGGGGAACCCTGGAACGATTGGGACTCAGCAGGAATTATTCCCTTAAGGATTTTCGATATTTCATTTTGTCCTGTTGCCTTGTCTTTGCGTTTATTTTTGCTGTTCCGGTGCTCTCGGTGGTGGATCCTCCGCATACCTTCGGAAGGGAGATGATGAACATTTTTACCCATCATAAAATATCATTTATCGGCACAGCGCTGCTGTTTACCATCCTGTTTATGGATTCAACAGTTTCATCCAGGGCATGTTGCAGCAAATTGTGTCCATCCGGCGGCGGGCTCGCTCTTCTGGGTAAGTACAGGATTCTGCGGATTAACATGATCAGGGAGAAGTGCATCATGTGCGGCAGCTGCGATGAAAGCTGTCCCTATGAACTGGCGCCAATGGAACTGGCCAAGAGCGGGGATTTCGACTGGACCAAGTGTGATAACTGTGGTTTATGCAGGGACAGTTGCCCCACAGGGGCCATTGAGTATGCATATGTTTTACCGAAGAAAAATAGTAACTAGGTAGGTGCTTACAAAAAGCTTGCAAGCTACCTCAAGATGTAACTGTTCAGCAGTGCTCCAGATGAGCGTAAACAGGTTGGCGAATCTATAGCCCCCCTATGTGAGTCATCCTGCTTACGTGCAGATGAGGTGTTGCTGAACAGTTACGAAAAACAAATGAAACAGAGGTGCAGGATGCCAATTGCCGGAGCTCTTGTTGTACCGGTTAAGCCGGAGGAAGAAAACAGACTGGGATTAAAACTTGCTACGATTCCCGGGGTGGAAGTAAAGGAAAAAGGACCGAAGGGGATTGCCATCGTTCTTGAGGCTGAAACGACAGGCGAGTTGAAAAGAATTTCCCAGAATATCGAAAAGTGGGATGATGTTCTGGAGTTTGAGCTGGCGTATCTGAACTGGGAAGATGAAATCGCTAAAGAGAAATAATTATTGATGTGTTTTATAAACCATTAGAAGGAGGGAGGACCATGAAGAAATCAACCGGCTATATCGCCTTACTGTACTGCTCTGCCATGATTATGTCATCTGTTGGTGCAGGGGCAAAAGCATATGCGCAGTCACCCATTGATCCGTGCCTGAACTGCCACGTTGAAGAAACTCCGGAAGTTGTGCAGCAGTGGGAGGCGGGGAAGCACAGTAAAACAGGTGTAAAGTGCTACGTTTGTCATCACGCTGATGAGGGCGGTAATAACGGTGTTGAACATCATGATTTCTCCATCGCCAAGGCTGTGGATATCCAGACATGTGAAAGTTGCCATCCGGAAAATGCACAGGAGCTCTTGGGCATGTTTTCCAGTGAAAGTGGAAAACATCCCTGAACAACACGGTTTCGCGCAATGGCTTGAATTGCTTTCCGGCAGCAAAGGCCGTGCCGCAGGAGGAAGTGTTTGCCAGGGGTATCGGGATCGGTATTGCCAAAGCCGGTGATGAAATCGTCACCATCACCTGGAGTTCCAGGTCTCCCTGGATCGACAATGCGGGGCGGACGAATGATTTCAATTCGTAATTGATAAGCAGCCTTTCTTATGGTAAAAGATGTGGTGAAGAGAGAACAGCGAACTGGAGGTTGCGCCATGGGAGAGAGAAGGGAAGCATCACGGGTAACGCCGACCGAAGACTGCATAGTTGTCCATTCAAGGAAGATCGGCAGCATAAAGAACATCAGTGTGACCGGGCTGTACTGTTCCTGTTTTCAGGATAGTAACTGCGCAAAGAACATCCATCGGGAAATTGATATCCTCTGCGGCCATGGCAGGCATCTGGTAAAAGGATTGAAGGTCAAAATTATTGATTCGGAGACAATTGCCGGTCGGTTCCTGACTAATTTTGAAGTGAAAAAGTGCCGCATGCAGTTTGTTGAATTGGGCGAAGAGCAGTCCTGCGGAATTGAAACCATTATTGACGGATCCTGTATTTATTGATGGCGTCGCAAAAAGTCGCCAACTGCTGTGTTGCTGCAAATTGTCTCGTCACTGCGGCGTACCTATGTACGCCTCATTCCTCGAAATTTGCGCGCCTTGCATTTGACGATTTTTGCTTAGCCATTACATAAAATGACTTTTTGCGAGTCCATCATTTATTAATTGTTTTCCATTTACATAAAATGTTTTCAAAACACCTCCGGCTGCCGAAGGTGTTTTTTTTTGACCATGCCGGGTGAATGCAGAATGAACATCACAAGCCAAAGCGGGTTCAGCTATTTTTTTGACCCGGCTGCCTGCCGTGCCTGCGCAGGTTTCTGCTGCAGAGGCCAGTCGGGAAGCATCTGGGTCAACGCGCGGGAGATAGCCAGAATTGCCGATTTTTTTGAATCAAACCAGATAGACATCATCCACAGGTATCTCACGCCGGTGGACAACAGGCTGTCCATTCGGGAACGGTTTGCCGACGGACAGTTCTCCTGTGTTTTTTTTGCTGACCAGGAAAAGAAATGCAGCATACATGCCGCACGGCCGGACCAGTGCCGCCGCTTTCCTTTCTGGGAGCATTACAGAAACCGTATCGACGAGTTGTTCAGGGAATGTCCGGGAGTAAGGCTGACCCCTGGAATATAATCCGGCCAGGCAGGAAAAAAGTCCGGAGAAACCGGACGGCGGACGAGCTGCAGGGCGACTTTGTCAGTAACCCTGCAACTGCGATGAGCCTGGATAATTACTACAGGGATTTGATATATTGGACCAGGGATTCCAGTTCTACGGAGTCGTTTTCAAGGGCCTGGCCCCCCAACGGCTTTTCGATACAGGTGTTGATCATCTGGGCCAGGTTGTCCTTGGCTCCTGATTCTTCCAGGCCGCGGCCGTTGGGATGACAGGAGCTGCAGCTCTTGTCGTTGGTTGAACCTCCCAGGGTTGCATCATTGAACAGTTGCTCCCCCTGTTCGACGGAGGCCTCTCCACCCAATGCCAGGCCTGTATAGACACCCATAATTGCTGCCAATCCGATGATAATGCATGTTTTTTTCATACTCAGCTCCTGATGTTTTTAGGTTTGTCTGGTTCGGCAATTGCATATTGTTATATACTATCTGGGAAAGTAATATTTGTTGTAGCAAATTTTGTGCCCAGTTGTGGCGGAATACTGATTTTACCCTGTAGCCGAAAAAAGAAGGAGGGGGCAAGACCATCGGAGATCATTCCGTCGTGAAGCTCGAAAAGGTCTTGATGGTTGGGGGGCCGAGAGCTGTTTCGTGTAATAATTTTTAAAAACACTATCGTTATTCAATGGTGAAATATATGAGCGGCGAAGTCGAAAAACAGATCCTCAAAATACTGGAAGAGGCCATTCAGCGGGAGCGGGCTGCTTACGCGCTGTACAGCCGGGGAAGGGAGTTGAGCGAGAAAGCCGAGCTCAAAGGCATCTTTTCCATGCTTGCCGATGAGGAGCTGGGGCATGAAAAACTGTTGCGGCAGATATATCATGATTATAAAAAGCAGCTGGGATTGAAGGTCTTGAAGGATGATGATCGGTAAACATTGTATTCCCGTCAATAACCGTATTCATCTGAGAGATGATTGAGATCAGTCCCGGCCTTAGTCTGCCGGAAGATGAGATCCGGTTTACCTTCTCGCGATCCGGCGGTCCCGGCGGACAGAATGTCAATAAGCTCAGCACCCGGGCAACCCTGTGGTTCGACGTCGTCGGCTCGCCCACTCTGTCAGAAAGTCAGAAGGACAAGATCTTGCGACGACTTGGCAATCGGATCAGCAAGGACGGTGTGCTGCAGGTTGTGTCAATGCAGTTTCGCACCCAGAAGGGTAACAGGGAGGATGCCTTGCGGCGTTTTGCCAGCCTTCTCGCCGCAGCCTTGAAAGAGCAGCCACGAAGGAAAAAAACGCGAATTCCCAGGGGAGCAAAAGAGGCGCGCCTGCAGTCCAAAAAACGAAGGAGCAGGGTGAAAACCGCCCGGGCCAGGAAAACCTGGGACGATTGATTCCTGTCTTGCTTATCCGGAACCGGAACTGGACGCATCCGTGGTTTTTCAGCGGCCGGTATCCGCCCTCTTAAAAAGAGAATTGGCCGGCGGGAATCAGGCTGTGGGCGTAAATACCGGTCGGGTCACTTTGCAGGCTCAGTATGTCCAGCTGATCCCGGACATTGCGCATGAAGCCGCTATCACGCAGGATCAGCTGGCGAAATCCTGCCAGGGCATCTTTTGACCACCACCTGAAACTCTCAAACAGATCAATGGTCGGCGGTATAGTGTGCTGAAGGTAAACCGGGGTATATTTTTTGAGGCCTGCCAGTTCTGCCGCTGCAGCGACAGATTCCTCAAGACCTCCAAGGTCGTCCACCAGTCCCAGTTCCTTTGCCCTGGCCCCGTCCCAGACCCGTCCCTGGGCGATCCTGTTGACCGTCTCCAGGTCCAGATCACGTCCTTCGGAGACAATGGTAATAAACTGGTCATAGCCTTTTTCCACGTTGAGCTGGATTGATTGCGACAGTTCCGGCGGCAGCGCCTGGGTCGGGTTGCCGGCGGCGGCAAGTTTTGTGGTGCCGACCCCGTCACTTTTCACCCCGATTTTGGCGATGGCATTCTCAAAGGTTGGCACCATACCGTAAATGCCGATGGAGCCGGTGAGGGTAAATGGCGAGGCCAGGATCCGGTCGGCATCGGCAGCGATCCAGTATGCCCCGGAAGCAGCCAGAGCGCCCATGGATACGACCAGCGGTTTGCCCGATTCTTTTAATAGAAGCAGTTCCTGGCGGATCTGTTCCGAGGCGAAAGCGCTGCCGCCGCCGCTGTCGATGCGCAAGACAACCGCTTTAATCTTCTCGTCTTCCCTGGCCTGGCGAATAAGCTTGCCAAGTCCGTCACTGCTTATCTGGCCGGGAACAGCATCTCCATAGACGATGTTGCCGCGGGCCACGATAATCCCGATCCCGGTGTGATTGCGAGGCCTGTCAATATACGAGGGAGTGATGGTTTTCAGGTAATCAAGAAAATGGATCTGGCGGAAAGATTCCTCGGTCTTGTCCGAGCTGCCGACCAGGCCGGCAAGGTAGTTCCGGGCTTCCCCCCGGGTCATAAGGCCGTCGACAAGGCTGTTGGCTACAGCCATTTCGGCGCCGCTGCCTCCGGCACGCTGCAGGTAAAGTGGCATGTCGTTGATAAATCCGGTGATGAATTCCGGGGAAAAATCCCTGTTGCCGGCAATGTCATGACAAAAAAGATTCCAGACTCTTGACAGCCATTCCTGGTTCGCGGTCTGGGCTTCTTCAGACATGTTGTTGCGGGTGAAGGGCTCCAGAGCGGATTTGTAGGTGCCGACCTTGAAGACATGGAAATTGATGGCCAGACGCTCGGCAAGTTCTTTCATGTACAGCCTGAAAACACCGAATCCCCAGAGGTTGACGCTGCCCATCGGGTTCAGGTATATCTCGTCGGCAAAGGAGGCCAGATAATAGTGCCCCTGGGGGAACTGGTCGCCCAGAGCGATTACCTTTTTACCGCTTTGCCTGAATTTTTCCAGACTGCGGCCAATGATCCGGAACTGGTTCAAGCTGCCCTGGCGCAGGTCGTCGAGATCCAGGACCATGATCTTGATCCGGTCATCGCCGGCAGCAGTGTTGATGACATCAAGTACATCCTGGAGCAGGGTTTCCTCGGGGAGGGGAATGCCGGCAAAACCGGAGATGAATCTTGATACCGGATCAATAACGGTCTTTTTTTCAACCAGATCTCCGCTTGGAGCCAGCACCAGGGCCGACCCCTCCGGAATGGTAATTGCCGGCTGGATAAAGAAAGAAAGGAGCAGGATAATGATGACCAGGAACAGCAGGTTTGTCACCAGAGAGCTGCTGAATGCGAGCAGCTTCCAGAACCAGCGGAACAGCATGCCGATATTATCAAACAGTCTTTTCACAAAAAACTCCCATGGTAAGGAAGAAACGAATTGTTGATTCTATAGATTAGGGCCTGGTCATGAGGCGAGCGTCGCGCGGATAGCCTCGTCCAGGTCTTCTATCTGATACGGTTTGATAATCACGGCCTTGAATCCGTGGCGGATGTAATCAGCCATAACCTTGTCGTTTGAGTAGCCGCTGGAAACGACGGCTTTTGCATCAGGATCGAGTTTGAGCAGTTCCCTGACCGCTTTTTCTCCACCCATGCCGCCGGGAATGGTCAGGTCCATGATCACCAGATCGAATGGATCTCCCTCCTCCATTGCTTTTGCATATTCCTGCAGCGCGCTTTCACCTTCTTCACAGGTTACCACTACATGGCCGAGATATTCAAGCATCTGCGTGGATAATTCCAGGATCATTCTGTCATCATCCATGAGAAGTATTTTCGCCCTGGAACCGGCAAAATAATCCAAAGGTAATTCTTGCTGCCGGTCACGATCCTGCTCCGGGCTCACCGGCAGCTGGATAGTGAACGTGGTCCCTCTGCCGGGCTCCGATTGGACCGAAATGGTGCCGTTGTGCTTCTTGATGATGGAATGGCAGATCGCCAGCCCCAGCCCGCTGCCGTCGTCCTTGGTAGTAAAATAGGGGTCGAATATTTTGTCCAGGGTCTCTGCTGAAATGCCCGGTCCGTCATCGCTGATCATTATCCGGATACATCTATCCTTCAACGGAGAGAACTCTTCCGCGCATTCTGTACAGTTGAGACAGGTGATCTCAACGGTTCCGCCTTCGGGTAATGCCTGCCGGGCGTTGATGACTATGTTCTGGATAACCTGGCTTATCTGCCCGGCATCGACGCTGGCAAGCCATAGGTCCTCCGGGATGTTGAGGATGAATTTGACATTGCTTCCCCGCAGGGCGAATTCGGCGCTTTCGGTGACAACCGAACCGATGGATGCGGATTGGATGACCGGTTCCCCTCCCCGGGAAAAGGTAAGCAGTTGGGCGGTCAAGTCCTTGGCCCGGATAGCGGCCTTTTCGGTATTGCGCAACAGGGTCTCGGCCCTGCCTGTATCGTCAAGACACTGGCGGGCCAGGCTGACATTGCCAAGGATGCCTACAAGTATATTGTTGAAATCATGGGCAATTCCTCCGGCGAGAACGCCGACGGACTCGAGTTTCCTGATCTTGAGCAGCTCCTCTTCCATCCGCCGTTCTTCAGTCACATCGCGAAAGACAATAACCGAACCGATGACCCTGCTCTGCGCATCCCGAATCGGCGCCCCGCTGTCGGCAATAAGCCTTCTGCTTCCATCCCGGACAATGAGGACGGTGTCACTGGGAAGATTGATGATCTTCCCGGAGTCGAGTACTCTTTGGGCGGGATTCTTGCACGGCTCTCCTGTCTGTTGGTGAATGATATGGAACACCTCGGGAAAAAGCCTGCCGGCTGCTTCGTGCTGACGCCAGCCGGTCAGGGTTTCGGCAATCCTGTTCATCAGCACTATCCGACCCTGTTCATCGGTGGTGATGACTCCGTCACCTATGCTGCGGAGGGTGACGGCAAGGCGCTCCTTGGTGGAGGCAAGATCTTCCTGGGCCATTTTGCGGGCATGGATGTTGCGGATGACGGCAAGAATTTTTTTCCGTCCCTCCAGGTAGGTCGGCTGCAGGGATATTTCGACCCAGAATATCTCGCCGTTCTTTTTCCTGGCCATCCATTCAAAAAGCTGCGATTTGTCTTCCAGGGCCGCCGTGATCATTTTTTCCGTTTCTTCATGAGTGAACGGGAATTCGCCGGAGCTCAGGTCTCCCAGGTCCATATCCTGGAGGTGATCATGTTGATACCCGAACATTTCCTGCATGCCCTTGTTGGCGTCAACAATCCTCCTGTGTGCCGGGTCATAGATAAGGATGGAATCACTGGGGGCATTGTAGATGGTCCGGTATTTTTTCTCGCTCTCCTGCAGGGCGGCCAGGGCCTCATCAAGCCATCGTTCGCGCTCCCGGATCAATTGAAGTTGCGAACTGGTCTGGTCCATTTTCTGTTGCAGGGCGCTGACCATCTGTTCAATGTCCACCTTGAGCGTTCCCATTTCCAGAATATATGTTCCATCCAGTTTCATGTCATAGTTGCCCTTGCTGATCTGGTTGGCAAACCGGCTGAGGCGGATGAGAGGCGAGATGATGACCCGCTGCATAAAACTTGATAAAAGAAAGGCGCCCAGCAGCACCGCCGCGAGGAGCATAAGCACGATCCTGATGAACAGGTTTTTGTAGGCAAAAAGTTCATGCTGGTCGATGGAAATACCGATATAACTGTCCCAGGGTGGATAAAAGCGGAAAATGCTGAACTGTTCGTGTCCGTCAACCGTAAAGGTCAATGAGCCGCTGTCCTGATCCCTCAGTTGGGCAAAAAAATCGGCAAAACCTCTTTCGGCCGAGCTGCTGTAATGGCTTGAGAGGATGATTTCTCCTGTCTTGCTGATCACAAAGGACCTGCCGGTTTCTTTATAGCGGAAATGAGACAACTCTTTCAGGGCGGTCTGCCTGACTCCATCACGGTGCTCGGCGCTGTCATTCAGACCGATCCGCGGCAGGATCGCATAATGATCCTCAATGGACTGAACAGCGGTGTTGAGTTTTTCCGTGAGAATCTCGGTTCCAAACTGCTTGATCACCAGATTCATTATCCCGGTGCCGGACCAGAGGAGGATCAAGGCAAAGATCAGGCTGCAGCCGACAATGAGCAGCAGGAAAAGTGTCCGGACCGAAAATATCCGTGAATAAAACGGCATCTGCGGCCGTTGGGTCACTTTACTTGATGACAATATCAAAGCCCTCCGGGACGGAAAAGGGAATGTTTATCCCCAGACGGTTTGCGGCGGCAAGGTTGATGAAGGTATACTGTCGGGCAGGGAGGGGAACTGTTTTTTCAATGGTATTTTTGCCTTCAAAAATGTCGGCGGTCATCTCCGCGGCCTGACTGGCGCAGTAACTGAAAGGATTGTACAGGCCGGCGAGGATGTTGGTGTCTTTGATCTCTTTGATGAGTTTTTCCTCGCTCCGGTCGCTGACCAGCGCAGTAATTATCGGAAGTTTGCTTCGGGAAAGATCAGAGAGGTTGGTAAAGAGCCCGATGACGCCCCCAAAGGCTCCGATCCCCATCATGTTCATTTCCTGAAGCACGGTATCGGTTCCGGCGGCCAGGTCAAAATAATAAACCGTCATGCCGTACCGTTCATGGTCGTTGAGTTGGCGGTAGGCTGACTGGAACATGATATCAGCCTGGATGCGCGAATCATAGACATATGCATATTTTTTGATCCCGGGGAGGATTTGTCTGGTCAACCGCAGGATTTCTTCCGGCTGGTACATCAGGTAAATTCCGGACAGGTTGGTGCCTGGTTCCTGGCTCAACGTCGGCAGCATGTTCAGGGCGTTTGATCTGAGGGCCGGGACAAAGAGCTGCGGGGTTCCCCTTCTTGCCAGCTTTGACCGTACATAGAGAGAGGTCCAGCTGGTAGTGATAAACATGTCGGCGCTCTCTTTGTATTGTTCCATTGCTTTTATGATTTCGGCTGCGGAATCATGCTCGGAGCTGTGGGTAACAATGTCGATGTATTCGATATCTTCTCCCTCGACATACCCCCGCCCTTCCATTGTTTTTTTGAAGCTGGTGACGATGTCGCTTGATTTGTGGCCTGTTTGATTTTTCAGGTTGTAACGGATAAAAACAACCTGCTTGAATCCCTCCTTGCCGGGAACGGTAACGGGAAATATCCAGACAAGGGCCCATAGTGACAGAGTGATTGCTAAAATTGATTTTTTTTTGAAATAATTCATGCGTAAGGATTACCCTGTCCAGGGGTTGAATTATTGATTTTGTTCGGATTGCGTATTGTTTAACAAAATAACTGAGTATGCTGAGCCTCTTGCAAAATGAACAGCCTTTAACGCTGTCCATGAATTGATCTTTGAC
>JAMJFO010000056.1 GCA_023544645.1 Desulfobulbaceae bacterium
GTGTGCCTGGTGGCACCGCCTACATTGATAACTGCAATACCTGCGTTGGCGGCGATACCGGATTGATTGCCTGCGTAGAGGACTGCGCCGGCGAGTGGGGCGGCAGCGCTGTTGTCGATAACTGCGGAACCTGTGATGCTGATCCCACTAACGATTGTATTCAGGACTGCACCGGTGAGTGGGGCGGGGAAGCTGTTGTTGACGACTGCGGGGTCTGCGGTGGTGATAACAGCACCTGTTCAGGTGAAGACAAATGTTCAAATCTTAATTACGGCCGCTGCAGAAAAAATGAATCATGTTTGTGGAGCTGGCGTGATCACACCTGCGTCACCAATAATAATCGAGTTGACTGCAATGGTGTTGCAGGAGGTTTTGCATATATTGACGATTGCAATACTTGTGTAGGTGGGGATACCGGGTTGCAACCATGTGACGACAGTTGCCGTGAGAAGCCTAAAAATTTACCTCATATCAGGAGTATAGAAGGAGGTGGGGCGCAGCCCGGTGATTACAGGGAAATCTACGGGTATAGTTTCGGTGACAATCAGGGCAGTTCCTATGTCCAGTTTGGTTCAGCACTGGCCCAGGTTAAGAGCTGGGGCAATAATAAAATCGAATTTTATATTCCTGATCTCCCTGAAGGGGATTATTCGGTGAGAGTTCGGGTACAATGTGCGCAAAGTAACAGCAAGCGGATTGAGATAGAATTATGAGAGTTTGTTTATTCATAACGTCTTTTTTGTTTAGTTTGTTCTTGTCCGTGCAGGCTCAAGGATCAGAGCGCTCCTTTATCATCGGATTTCATGGGAAACCCGGTGCATCGGAAGACGCCCTGGTACAAGACCATCGTGGCAGGGTTAAACATAAGTTCCGACACATAGCAGCCTATTCCGTTAGCCTGTCAGCCGGCGATGCCGAGAATTTGCGCAAAGATCGAAGAATAAAATATGTGATAGAAGATACTGTTTACCAATTGATTGACCCTGTCGGAGTATCCGCCGGTTCTGTTGAATATGAAAACTCCTGGGGCGTTGAGCGCATCGGCAGCGGCATAGCCCATGCCAATAATATTCTCGGCTATGGAACACGGGTGGCTGTTCTGGACACCGGAATTGATTATGCCCACCAGGAACTTGCAGATACATATTATGGAGGATGGGATTTTGTCTTTGACGATAATGATCCATATGATGACAGCTGGAATAGCCACGGCACCCATGTCGCAGGCATCATAGCTGCCGGAGCTGATGGGAATGGTGTTGTCGGGGTATCTCCCGGAGCGGAGCTTTATGCGGTAAAAGTCCTTGATGGCGGAGGGTTCGGTCTTTTGAGCTGGATTATTAAAGGGCTTGAATGGGCAGTTGATTCGGGTATGGATGTTGTCAACATAAGTATTGGCGGGCCTCACTCGGAAGCTCTTGCGGAGGCGTGTGATGCCGCTTATAATGCCGGAATTCTGTTGGTTGCCGCCGCAGGCAATGGGACGGAAATAAGTTATCCTGCCGCGTATGATTCCGTAATAGCGGTTACAGGTACCGATCATGAAGATCTGCAGGGCTGGTTCGCGCCCTACGGAACACAAATAGAATTATCAGCTCCCGGCGTGATTATCCGATCCACGTCTGCCGACAATAACTATGCAGAGTTAAGCGGCACTTCCCAGGCAGCGCCGCATGTGTCGGGGCTGGCCGCCCTTATTATCGCCGCAGGAACATATGATCTGAACGGTGACGGGAATGTTGACAACCGGGATGTGCGTTTGCAGATGCAGATGAGCGCGCATGACCTTGGCGAAACGGGCAGGGACGATATATACGGTTTTGGTCTCGTTGATGTTGCCGCAGCGTTGGAATTGAGTGATGAGGAAGATTTTTCAGGGTTGACCTTTGAATTGATCAAAAAAAACCAACATTGGAAGAATTTCGAAAAAGTCACGCTGGCAGGGATGCTGTACGAAGTTACCGTTGTCAACAACTCGCTGCGGGCTGTCGGTGTTGTCGTATATGATGAAGAGGGGAAAAGAAAAGATCTAAGCAGAATAATTCGCTTTTCCGGACAATCGGGTCAGGCTGACAGCTTCTGGCTTGATGCACGCAGGTCTGATTTACAGGTTGTTTTCATGCCCGTCGGCAAACCGGGCAATTCCGCTGTCGTTTCCATCACCAAGTAAAATTCCAGCTAAACAGGTGGGCAATTTTATGGAGTTATCCGTG
Organism: Desulfobulbaceae bacterium; assembly: GCA_023544645.1. Classification (GTDB taxonomy): domain Bacteria; phylum Desulfobacterota; class Desulfobulbia; order Desulfobulbales; family Desulfobulbaceae; genus UBA10518. Next base: position 2,214 of record JAMJFO010000056.1, read on the forward strand.
ATGCGAGTTCAACATGCCCTTGGCCATTTTCTTCTCATTTCCATCCTGATCGTATTTGGCTGGTCGGTAAAAAATGGATGGTGTTTGAATATTTCTGTAAATGGTGCTGAGCTGGATAAGGTTGTGGCAACCGTGAATGATTTTGAAATCATGCAGGATGATCTTGCCCCGGAAGTAAAGAGAGAACTCAAAAAATATGAAAAATACGGTTTGAAAAAAGCAACTCCCGAACTGATGAAAACATTGAACAGGAGAGCTCTTGATCGAATCATTGACAATGAAGTTCTTTCACAGGCAATTCAAAAGCATGACCTTCCGGATTTTGATGCACAAGCGAGGAAGGAAATTGCATCCATGAAGGAAGGATTTTCTTCTCCTGAGAGCTTTGCGCAATATCTGCAATCTCGCCGGATGACGGAACAGGAACTGCTGATTTCCCTGAAAAATAAAATGCGGGTGGATGCATACCTTGAAGACAAGGATATTTTGCATTTCGAACCAGCTGAAGATGAGATCAAGTCTTTTTATGAGCAGCGTAAGGAAAGTTTTGCCAGGGAAGAGCGGGTCGAGGTTCGCCATATTCTCATACAGGTCCCGTCAAATGCAGGTGAGTCCGAAAAAAATAGCGCACTGCAAAAAACGGAAGAAATCCGGAACCAACTTGAAAATGGAAAAGACTTCGCCAGACTCGCAGAAGAATACTCCGATTGTCTGCGATCAAAAAATGACGGCGGGAATTTGGGTTATATAAAACGCGGATTCATGCCCGAGGAATTTGACAGGGTTGCTTTTACAATTGAAAAAAACACCATAAGCGAAGTTTTTGCATCCCCTTTTGGTTACCATCTCCTCGAGGTCCTGGAATGGGAACCTGCAGGATACCTTTTATATGAAGATGCCAGGCAGTTTATCATTAAATATATCGAAAGCAAGCAGATGAACAAAGTTCGCTCCGAACATATTGGACAACTGCGAAAGCAGGCACGTATACAGATTTTTCTCGATTAGTTTGCATTCCTGTTGTTTCATGCCTGCTCAGAAGTGAGGCTTTTTGTTCATGGTCAATGTCTGTGAGCAAGATTGTCGCAGGCATATGGTTGAAATCCATGGACAAATTTTATGCCAAAGAGCGAGTATATGAATCCCGGAGGCTGGGGAGTGGTGTGACTTGTCGCCATTTTTCTCTCCTTTTTCGTGAATCGTCCGGCACAAAATATTCCAAACTGTACGACCGATTATGAAATTTTTTCTATCACTAATACTGACGATATATTTCCTGATGAATATATCTTCAATGGCCCATGCTGAAATAGATCTATGGGATTGGGGAATCAATATCGACGGCACCACATATTGCCTTGAAGGTCCCTGTGATTACGATTTTTTTGCTGCAGGCTCATTGAACAGCCTTGCTGATCTGCCGTCTTCCATAGATTATTCTAATTTTGATCTGTCCGATTATGGGAGCCCCAATACCGGATTAGGGGTTCTTGCGATCTCCATCACCGGCACTGGAGAACATTCCGTATCGGTGTATCTCAACTACGACATAGATTCTTCCATAAACGGCTACGTGAATGAGACAGGAAGCAGGATGGGTTTACCGGTACCAGGCCTTTCATGGGAGATAGATGAGATCGGCTGGGGTTTGCTCGAAAGCCCGGGTACGGCAGGAATTCCTTATTTAGGAAATATTTTCGATAATTTTATCGATTCAGGACTTCAAACACCTCCCCGTTCACAGCTGGACAATCGAATATTTTATAACGATTTTTCAGGGCAGGGGCTTGAACCGCCCATTGAGGATGCTGCTTTAGCGAAAAGCTGGGATTTTGACCTTTGTGAGGGTGAGACGGCAATAATCACCTTTACCGCCGGTACAGTTGAGCCGGCATCAGGGTTTTATCTTGTCCAGCAGGATCCTGACAGTGGCACAAATGTTTATCTCACAAGTAATATTGTTTTTGATTCAACCTGTTCAGGTACTGTTGATTGTCTGGGAATACCCCATGGAACAGCAGTTGAGGACAACTGCGGTGTCTGTGACGACGATTCCACCAATGATTGCACTCAGGACTGCGCCGATGTATGGGGCGGCGATGCCGTTGTTGACGACTGCGGTGTCTGTGATGCCGATCCTGCAAACGATTGTTCACAAAAATCATTCCCATGGACAATGTATCTCAATATCATCGTAAACAGTGCGGAAACAAGAAGATAACGGGAGGGAGGCCTAGGCCGTTTGCGGACAGCAGAAGTTATGGTCTTGTCTTGTAATAAGTCAATAATACAGTGAATTCGTCACTGCCAGCAAAGCATGGTAATCTGCAGTCGCTTGAAATTGATCGAAACCGGCGGGCTGTGCCTTTCCCGATGACGATATAGCTCCAGGTTGTACTTTTTCCAGGTTCCTGGATGTCCATACAGCTAAGGGCTGCAAAAGCAACCCGAACTTTAATGGACCTTTTCAGGGAAGGTTTTCAGCGGCCCCGGTTATAATGACAGTCGCTGCATACATAGGAACTCAGTGTATGATGCAGATTGGCAGTTCTTGGGCTTCCTGTAACTGTTTCTTCCGGGTGGCACTGCAGACAGTCTCTTTCAACTGCGATCTCAAAGGAATTGACATCAGTCTGCTGTACAGCGTGGCAGGACAGACATTCATATTGCGTGCCGGATGTTTGAAAGGGAACTATTGATGTCCCGGGAATTTCCTGGCCTATCAGAAGATGGTGTTTGTCTGTATTGGTGTTGAGCAGCCAGGGGAAACGATCCAGGTCTTCATGGCAGAATCGGCAGTCATCTGCGGTCACCGAACCTTTCCATTTGCTATCATACGAACCGGGGTAGGAATCACCGGATGAGCTTCCTGCCCCGGTAACCGGGATGAGTAACAATGCTGCCGCCAGTGGATACGCCACACCGTATACCAATATTGTGGATTTCATTTTTCGCCCCCCTCGCTCGTGGATTACAATTGGTCATTGGGCACTATAACCACATTCTGTATTATTTTCGAATGAATTTAATCCACTAAGCTGAGGGTCTGGCTGGCGGCCCGGGTTTTGCTCGTATATATTGGCGATTCCCTGTTAAAAATTTCTCCATAACAGGATATTGGTTAGTTTTACGGCTCAACGCAGCATAATCTTCTGCCCGGAGTTCCTGCATAAATACAGCATCTTCCTGCGAGCACCATGCCATTGGTTTGGTGGTATGGAAGTAAATCGCACTGACGATCCACTATTTCCGGATCATTCTTCGGCTTTCTGCTGGATTTTTTTCTGCAGTTCCTGCATCTCCTGTCGCTTTGTATTCAGCTCTCCCACGGTGGTTTGAGGATTGTGCATCATTTCGCCATATTCAAATCGCAAATCGTGCATTTTTTTGCGCAGATCTTTTGTTTCAACAAGAAATTTTTCATATTTCTCAGGTGAACTGAATCGCTTCGAGCCTTGACCCCAGCCATATTCCCCCATCATGCCCCGGCCCATGCCGTAGCCGTCCATCATGCCCGGCCCCATCCCATAACCGCCCATAACACATGGGGCCATGCCGTAGCTGCCCATCATATAAGATTCTTTGTCCTGGGCCTGGGGCACCCTCTCCTGTTGCTGCCGTGATTCCCGCATCATCTCCTGACCGTCGCCCATCATCTGGGCTCCGGCGCTGCCACCGGCGATGAGGACTGTTGAAAGCGCAATTGCCACATACATTTTCTTTTTCATGTTGACCTCCTTTTGAGTAATTTTAAGAAAAGACCACACGATCATGCCGTGCCGGACCATATCCTCTGTTCGCATGGATTTTGGTTTATGATTTTGGAACACCATGCATAAATAATTTGATCGCTGATGTTTTTTTATAAAAAGCAAAAATCATGCCAGCTCGATAATGGTGAAGTCCCATATAAAGCGCTTTTCAGCCCCGGGAGCGCTTACCGCACAGGTTTGTGATTGCAGGAAAAGGACCTGCTCTTGTTTTTACGATGAGCGGTCAGCTTTTTGATGGAGGCGTGCTCATGGGAATATCCGGGGATTGATTCGGTGGGCTGGATGACGCCGTTGTGGTCGGGCTGGAGGGCTCGATTCCGCTCCTCCGGTTCCGCTTGGACAACCGTTCGCAGGAAGCCTGGAGGTTGTGATAAACAACCAGGGCAAATACCCTTTTATGGTCGGCCTGAAATATCCGGGCTAAAACTGGTGGATAACACTGGTAACCACTCCCCATACCTCGCAGCCGTTGTCTTCATCAATGATCAGAGGTGGATAGGCAGGATTTTCGGCCACCAGGCGAATGGAGTTTTTATCCCGCACCAGGCGCTTGACGGTGAGTTCACCGTTATAAACGGCAATGACGATACTGCCACTTGCTGCGTCCAGGGAACGGTCGACCACCAGGATGTCCTGGTGGTGAATGCCGGCGCCGGTCATCGAGTCGCCGGCGACCCGGACAAAAAAGGTGGCCGCCGGATTTTTGATCAGCAATTCATTGAGGTCCAGTCTGCGGTCGATATAGTCTTCGGCCGGCGACGGAAACCCGGCCGATACACCGCTGAGGAAGAGGGGCCGCACGACCCGGGTTTTTTGATCTGCACCATAAATTGCTGCAATGGATTCATCTGTGTGAAGGGGCATGACGCGTTTCTCCTGCCGGCGGGCGATTTGATTGACGGTAATTATTATTGCTGTTCAATGCAGCATTGAGCATACCTGGCTGAAGAATTCAAGTTCCTTGGAAAGTTAAAAAAAAATATGGTTAAATAAATATAGCGAAAGTATGGGGGAAAATGAAGGATTGTTCTCAGGAAGGCAATTTACCGGCCCTGCATGTTTTCGCTTATATTTTAAAGGATAACAGCCGGATTAATTATCAGTTGAAGAAAAAATGAAAAAATACATTGTGTTTTTCACTACGGATTGGAAGGGCGTGTCCCGGGCGACAAAGGCTGGAATCTTCTTCTGCTGCATATTCCTCCTGGTTTTTTTTCTGCAGTCAGCCCATGGGGCCATGGTCGTCCGGGTTCCGGGCAAGGGGGATAAGGGCGGCGATGAGGAAATGGACCTGTACCGCGGCAGTTATGCCCTGCTCATCGGCGCCAGCGCCTATCGGGCCGGTTGGCCAAGCCTGGAAAGCATTCCCGGTGAACTGGATAATGTAGAAAACCTGCTTGTCCGCAAGGGATTCAAGGTTGAAAGGGTGCGTGATCCTGACAGCCAGCAGTTGCAGGACGCTTTCACCGGTTTTATTAACCGGTATGGCTATGACCGGAACAACCGGTTGCTTTTTTTTTACTCCGGTCATGGATATACCCGGAATGGAGGAAAAAAAGGGTATCTTGTTCCCGTTGATGCACCGGATCCGGACAAGGATGAAACAGGTTTTCTGATCAAGGCACTGGGCATGAACCATATCCTTTCCTGGTCCAGGGATATAGAGGCCAAGCATGTTTTGTTCCTGTTTGACTCCTGCTTTTCCGGTACCATCTTCAAGCAGCGGGACCGTCCCAAGCCGCCCCTGCACATAACCCGTCTCACCGGGCAGCCGGTGCGCCAGTTTATTACCGCCGGCCAGGCCGGTGAGAGTGTGCCGGCCAACTCAACCTTTACCCCGATGTTCATCGATGCACTGCGGTTCGGCATTGCTGACCTGAACCGTGACGGATACGTAAGCGGGACCGAACTGGGACTGTTCCTTCAGGAAAAGGTGCCGCTGCATGTTAATCAGAGCCCGCAGTTCGGGAAGATTCAGGATTATGAACTGTCCAGGGGCGATTTTATTTTTCTGGCAGGGGAACCTGCGGATGGCCAGGCCGAAGAATTATCCGGGGCGGCTGCTGAACCGGAAGGCTCGGCCTATACCGATCCGGCAACAGGTATGGAGTTTGTCCTGGTCCGGGGGGGCTGTTTCCAGATGGGCCAGACAGCCCGGGAAAAAGAACAGATCATCGCCGAACTGGGGGAGGATAAATACCGGCAGCTCTTCAATGATGAACTTCCGGTGCACGAGGTGTGCGTTGACGATTTCTGGATGGGAAAGTATGAAGTGACCCAGGGGCAGTGGCAGAAGGTCATGGGCAATAACCCGTCCCACTTCCAGGCAGGGGATGCTTATCCGGTGGAGCAGGTCTCGTGGACCGATGTGCAGGATTTCATTGCCAAACTGAACGATCAGGGCGGCAGAACGTTCCGCCTGCCGACGGAAGCTGAATGGGAATATGCGGCCCGGGGCAATGAACGGGATGAAAAGTTTTCCGGTTCCAATGATGTTGATGCTGTTGCCTGGTATAAAGGCAACAGCGGCAAGGCCACCCATCCGGTCGGCACAAAAAAACCCAACCGCCTGGGGCTGCACGATATGTCCGGAAATGTCTGGGAGTGGTGCGATGACTGGTATTACGGCAAATATTATGGTGTTTCGTCCCGCAAAAATCCCACAGGGCCGCCGACAGGAACCGACAGGGTGGGCCGGGGAGGTTCATGGGGAGACAGTCCCTCCTACGTCCGGGTTTCCTACCGGGATTGGAACGGTCCGGACAAGCTCGACCCCTACCTGGGTTTTCGTCTGGTTGTCACCGACAGATAAAGGAAAATCAAAAATTTCTTATTGCTTCCAGGGAGGTCTTGCCACCTGATTTGCGGTGTTCCAGCACGGTCTCCACCCCTTTGGGATTGATCTCTTCGACCTTTTTGAGCGACCCCCTGGTTGCCGCGATCTGGTTAAGGCGGATGGGGGTGGCGCTGGCGAGTGAACTGGGCGGCTTCTCCTTGAACAGAGTGATTATCTCGGCCGGCCGGTTGAATCCCTGGAAAAGAACTTTGATCTGTTGTTTCTGGACTGAAACCAGGCTGAACACCCGCTTGCCGAATTTGGAGTTCAGGGGGGCAAGCACGGCGCTGTTCAGGAACTCGGAGAAATCAAGCTCATTGCCGGAGAATTCCACCTCGTAGGATGCGCCGCCGAGATCATCAAAGGCTCTGAGGTCAACGTTGAGGACCGGGCGCAGTCCGATGAGCTCCTTTTTGAACAGCACCGCGGCGTCATAGACGGGAAGACCCTGGACCTCGAGCTGATATATCCTGGTGCGCTGCAGGAGCTGCTGTTCGAAAAATTCGCGGGAAAATTCCTCCCCTATAAGCTGGCCGATGGCCATCAGGGCCTCGTCCTCGCTGTTCCAACTCCGTCGGGCCGGGATTTTGTTGTTAAAATAAAGTTCTTCCCCGGTTGCACTGTCCAGGCATTTTACGGTCCAGGAGGTAATGGTGAATTTGTTAATTTCTATTCCTGACGTTTTCAGGGTCAGGTTGATGGGTTTGAATTTGACCTCGCCGAGGATGGCAAAGTCCGAGCCTTGACGATGAGCGTAATAGGCTGCCTGGTCGGCCTGACCGGTTACCAGGCTTTTTTCAGCATTGGCCAGGTTGCTTTCCCGGGCGACCTCTTCGGACCAGACCCGGTAGCCGAAGGAGGAAATGTGTTCCTTGAGGATATTTTCGGCGATGGGCGAGCGTTCCGGTTCGGTAAATGCGTCCCGCTCCGAATCTCGAACAGTTATTGCCACGGAAATGCGGGGGTTGCCGGCCTCCCTGATAAGCCTGACCCGTTGCATCCGGCTCATTTCGCGCAGCGCGTTCTCCGCCTTGCTCGTATACACCTCCGCCTTGATGAGAATGTGCATGAACCCATCCTCACCGAGCCAGGGATCGCTTTTCTGCAGGATCTGTTTGATGAACCCCCGTGTCTGGGTCAGAACGTTGTCCTCGATCAGGGAATAATTTTCCACCAATGAGCGGCTGTCCACGTAAATGCCGACGACCTTTTCGATGGCCTGCTTTCTGGCGTCATCAAGCAGGGCGTCGTAAAGGATCGCCTTGTCGCGTTTGAAGGCGTCGGCGTTCGGGTCTGCCAGGCCCTCGGCGGAAACAATTACCGTGTCGGCTGCCGCATGGCAGTCAGGGGCTGCCGGCATCATCAAGCCCAGCAGGAGCGCCACGCCGAGTATTACTGCATACATGGTGGGACAAACAGGACGTAACGGTTTTATCATAATCGATCCCGTATATTCAGTTAAGTCGTGTATGACCGTACATTGGCGGAAAATCCAGCGCCGTGACCAGAAAAGTCGCGGCGCTGGAACAAGAGCATCAATCCTGCAGCCGAGATCCGCCGCCGGGAGCAGTTTCCCGGTCCATGGCCGATGGGCTGGAAACCGGGATGTCCAGGTTACCTTCGGTTATGGTTGAGTTGACCCGTGTAGACCCTCCGCTGATGCTTTCGGGCGAATTAGCGAAATCGTCGTGCTGGGCTCCCATTCCTTCCACTTCGATAACTTCTCCCCGGTGATCGACGCGCTGGCCCATGACATCTTCAACAATGCCGGTTTTCAGCCGAAGGGTCACATAGGCATCGCCTTCGTTGTCCCAGCGGTAACCGGCAAGTTCCGCCCCCCAGATGGCTGCCAGCACCTTGGCACGGACAGTGTCGTTTTGGAGAATGTAATTTTCCACGGTGGTGTCGCTGGCCAGCTTAAAGCCGACGATCTGTTTGGCCAGCTGCTTGTACGCGTCAAGCTCGGCTGCTCTCAAGGCTTTCAGTGGGCCCACCATGTCAGGGGATGAACTGGCGAAGGCGACCCGCCTGATAACCATGTCGCCATAGCGGATCTCCCCGCCAACGATATTTCTGACCCGGTCTACCGGCAGTTCCGCGGTGACCTTGGCAATATCCTTTGCCGGGTCATAGACTATATCCGAATAATTAATACCCTTGACCTCGGCCGCGGTTTTTGCCTCGATTTTCATATGGGTGGCCACGAGGTTCTCCACCTTGTCGGTGGCGCGGATCTTCAGTCCGACAACACTCTCGATCACCGCGCGTTCAGCCAGAACCTTGGCGGCATTAACGGTCATCAGTTTTTTATTGCCGGCCCAGGCACTGCTGGTCATCAGTACCAGCATGACTGCCAGCAGCCCGTTTATCACTTTTACGGAAACATTTTTCATCTCTTTTCCCTCCCTTTGGGTTACAGAAAATATATTGTTTAAAAACGCACTGTTTGTGTTCCTGTTATCTGTTCCGCTCGCTGGTAGGCGACGGAATCTCCGACAAACTCTCCTCCCGGAGGAAGATCTGATACGGCAAATCCGTGTCAAAGATCTCGGGAGCAAATATAGTGTCCACGTCGGAAGAAGGCATCTGCTGCAGTTTATACAGTTTGATTATGATTTTGCCGTTCTCATGAACCACATCACCGGACAGGGATATCTTCCCGTCTTTTGGGATGGTGCCAAGGCGCTTGAGCAGCATTGAGTTAAGCATGATCAGTTCATTGCCATTTTTTCCCATCATCCAGCTGTTGCCGGCAAGACAGTCCGTGGAAAGTGCTGAAATGCCAAGGCCGGCAAGCAGCAGACAGCTGAAAGTGATTAATCGCATTGGTTACCACTGACGTTCATTAAGGGCCTTGCCTCCACCGCCGGCCGGAACCGTCCGTTCCTGCCCGGCGGGCGAATCCAGTTCCGATTCGTCAATTGCCTTCGCATCATAGGGCGGCTTTCTGGAACAGCCCAGTGACAATGCAGTCAGGATAAGGATAATACATACACCTAGAAATCGTTTGTTCATCCGGCGCTCCTTTTGGTTAAAATTTTTCTGGAAAAGGCAGTAAAAAAACGGTGTGCGGATGGAGCTGCGCCAGATGGTGTAAAGTTCCTCACTCTATATGACTCCTCTGGTGACAGCCTGCTATTCAATGGGGATATAAAAATGCGTACAATTCTTCAGGTTATGTAGAATTTGCATTTAGTTTATTTGTTTATACAATATATAATACCAAAATAATTATTACCAGTTTCAAAATAATTCTGTCTGAGAAACTTTTCTTCTTTGCGGCGGTAGAAATCATGAAACAATGTGCCCAGCTACTTGTCTTAGTTCTTTGCCTGATCTTCGTGTCCGGAAATGTTCTGGCTGATTTTCAAAAAAATAAAATAGCTGTGCTTCCGTTTAACCTCCAGGGAGAGAACTTCGAGACCGAGGATATGGGAAAGATCGTTGCCGAATGGTTGATAACCGCTTTTGTCAAGGAAGGGCGGTTTGAGGTTATTGAGCGCAAACTTCTCGGACAGGTCCTGGAGGAGCAGCAGATGATCGAAGCCGGACTGGTTACCCAGGAAACAGCTTCGGAGATCGGCAAGCTGCTGGGAGTGAAAGTTATCATTTCAGGATCGGTCATGAAACTGCGCGATGTCATGGAGGTCAACGCCAGGATTATAGATGTCGCCAGCGCCTCCATCGTGACCGCCGAGAGTGTCAGCAGCAGGAATGTGAACAATTTGCAGGCGCTGGTGATTGAAATGGCGGACAAGATCATCCGGAACTTTCCCCTTGAAGGATACATTGCCAACCGCAACCAGACCAGGGTGGTCATCGACCTGGGCGAGGACGCCGGCGTCAAGCCGGGGATGAAGTTCATGGCCTATAAAGAAGGCGAGGTCGTCAGGCATCCCAAAACGGATGAAATTCTTTACGTGAAACAGTTGAAGACCGGTATAATCAAGGTCACCAGTGTCCAGAGAAAGATTTCAGAGGGCGTCATTGTCGAGGAAACCGATTCCGATGCCATTGAATATGGCGATTATGTCAAAAGCCTGAACGAACTTTCCCCCCCATCTTATGTCCGGGAAGGCAAGGATCAGGCGGCCCAGCAGGACAAAAAAACCGCTGTGCAGGCCGCCCCGATTGAACCGCCGAAGACACGGATAGCTCCCGTGTCACAGAAAAAAGTTGTTTCTACGCCTCCCCGGAGCAGTCTTTCCGCTGAACTGCGGAGTTACCTGGACATGCTCAGGGGAAATGATGCCAGGCAGAGCAGGTGGGCAGCCAAAAAGTTGTACAGGACATATCCCTATGAAGCCGAGGTGCTCCAGGAAGTGAACAAAGTACTCCTTCAGGGATATAATTCCAAACTGGAAGACAAAAATCATATTGACGCCATGGCCTGGCTGTGCAAGCTGCTCGCAAATTCGAAGGAGAACAAATACATGGCCACAGTGCAGGAAGTCATTGACCGCACCGATAGTCCGAAAATCAAAAAACACGCCGAAAAGGCGATCAAATCTTTTCCAGGATATACGGGATCATAAGCGGCAAAGGATTGGAGGGATGAAGGCCGGAACGGATAAGGTGATTTGGCTGCCCCTGCAATTCACGCTGTCATCCGGCAATGGTATAAACAGGAATCGGCTCGCGGAATCCTTTTGCCTCAATGGTGCCGTCCGGTCTGGCTGGAACATCCCCGTTCAGTCTGCTGTACACTTCTTGGGAGATCAGGATGCTGCCGGGCCGGCAGTTGCTTTCCAGGCGCTGGGCGAGGTTTACGTTTGAACCGATGACCGTGTATTCCATCCGGCTGGACGAACCCATGTTACCCACCACAACCTCGCCGGTATGGATGCCGACCCTGATGGTTAGGGGCATGCCCCCGGACTGTTCCCAGTCTGCCCGTAATTCTTTCGCTTTTTCCTGCATGGCAATGGCGGTCTGCACTGCCAGCAGGGGATGATTTTCGCAGGGGACCGGGTCGCCGAAAAAAACCAGCAGGCCGTCGCCCATGTACTTGTCAATGGTGCCTTGGTGGGCAAATACAATGTCAGCCATTTCCTCGAAATACCTGTTCAGGGTCCGGTGGATCTCCTGGGCGTCCCGGGTGGATGACCAGGAGGTAAAACCGACAATATCACTGAAGAGAACCGTCAGCTCTTTTTTTTCCACGGTGTTAAGGAGTTCGGGTTGTTTGAGGATTTTATCCATCAGGGAGGGGGCGAAATAATGGGTCAGCCGGCCGCGGATATATTGCTTTTCCTTTTGTACTTCAAAAAACTGCACAAGCATGATTGCCGGCACTGCCAGGATGAACGACAGGGAAGGCCTGACCACAGGCACCAGCACCCGCTGCTCCATGAACAGGTAGATGCCGGCAAGAAGCAGACAGGCATAAAGAAAGCCTGCCGCAAGGCAGAAACGTGCTCCTCGAAGATACACGGCAGCCCAGGCCAGCAGGATGATCAGCAGTACGTCCAATGCAAGACGGTATGAGGCGCCTGCTTCCAGGAAGAACTCCTGTTCGAGGATCGAGTTGATGAAGTGGCTGTGCAGGCCGCTCAGGGGAAAATAGGAGGACAGCGGGATGGGGCCGAAATCACGGCTTCCCGTTGAGACATCGGAGACGACCGCCAGTGACCCTTCCAGTTCATCGGTCAGGAGCAACAGGCCGTCCGGTGTTGCTCCGGTATTGATTACAGCGGCAAACGAGTAGTGATTGAAGGCATTGTTCCAGGTGGCGCTGAAATTGATCCTGTTGCGCCCGCGTCCGTCAACCGGGATTGTAATGTCAGCCCGGCGGCCGTCAGGGAAGCGTGCATTGGCCATGATGATGTTTTTCCTGTCAGGTATGCGTATCTGGTCCGGCGAAACGTCCAGGTAACTGCTTGCTGTCCGCAGGGCGATCGATGGTATCGGTCCCTTGGCGGTGGAGATGATCAGCGGCAGGCGCCGGTATACCCCGTCCAGATCCGGCGGGCAGTTTATATGGCCAAGTCCGGCCGCTGCCGCATTGAGTTCCGGCAGGTTGGACATGGTTATTTCTCCGCGTATGGGAGTAAATGCATCCGTGCCGGTTATATTCCATATTGCCTGGTCAACAGAGACTTGCCATGGGTTTTGCGGATCAGTTTTTGACGGCGCTCCATTGTTTGACAGGATAAGGGGGAAAAAGACATTGCCGGCGTCGGCCACCTCCCTGGCAAACGCGGCACAGGCGTTGTCGTCGCGGCAGTAGGGAAAAACCATGTCGATAAGTATGGTCCGCACTCCCGATTTTTTGAGGATGCGTATAAGTTCGGTATACAGTCGGGGATCGTTCTTGTCGTAGTCAAGAGAGGCCGCCGACTGGTCGTCCAGATCAATGTGGACGATGTCCGGACTGGTCGGTCGGGCTCCCTGCCGGTCATAGGTGAAGCGCATCACCTGATCCTCGACCTGGAGATCCCATATGGCAAACAGGCCCGGGAACAGCCACCACAGAAATCCCAGGAGGCTGAAAATAAGCACAATGGTCGAGCCGCAACGCAATAACGGGCTCTTAATCATGCTTAATCCGTAATATTCTGCTGTAAAAACCGTCGGCGATGACGTGAGTGGCTTCAAAGGATCCGTTGTCGCCGCCGCGGGAGCGGATGGTGCCGGCCACCGGCACGCTGGTTTCAGTCTTCTGTGACAGGGAAGAATGCCGGCGCCGGAGGAGTTTCAATTCTTTGATAACCGCAGCTCGAAGGTTTTTGTCGTCCGGTTTCCTGAGGAAGGCGGCAGTGAGATATTCCAGGTCGGTGAGCCGGGCAGGTGAGGCGATCAGATACAGTTTTTCCTGGCCGCCGGGCGGCATCAGTTCAAATCTGGCCGTATCCGGGGGGATGCGGAAGATCCGCTCCGATGGTTTGGTTGCTTTGTAGTATTCAGTGTCGCCGGGAAAAATAAAGGTCAGGTCGCCGCTGGAGTCAACAAGGTAGAGATAGATAAAAGCGCCTGGTTTCTGTTCGAGATAAATCTGGAGGGTTGTTCCGGTTTTCAGCTCCGGCGAGCCAGAGAAATCAAGGGGGCGCAAACCTGTGGCAGTATCGGCCAGGACAGCCCAGGAAAATTGCACGGCAGGTTCGGCCTGGCTGACACCCGTGGAGAGTATCAGGAAAAAAAAGAGAGTAGAGAAACGGAGGATCATTGTATAAGCAGCCATGATATTTCCTCTCCGGAGATGACCCCTTTCGTTGCCGTTGGTCGCCGGTGCGAGCAATGCTGCGCCAGAACGATGAAAGCGTGTACCGACTTTATAGTACAATCTTATAGCGTCTGTAAAGTGTATGTCAACAGACGGGGATTCAGCGGAGATCCAAACTCAAGGTTTGTCAGGGAATGACCCTGCTCTTCAGGTGAGCTTATGGATTGATATATTCGGAATAGAGTCTTTGCTGACAGTCGTGGCAGAGGCTGTGGGTGAACTTCACATCGAATCTTTTCATAAAAAAAAGTTCTATTCTCGTCCATAGCCCGTTTTCTTCTCGAATATCTTTGCACCAAGCACAGACCGGGATCAATTTTCCCCTGTAACCGTTCTTCCTGTCTGCCGGATCGATGATCCTGGCAATATGGACCGATCCCTGAAATGCACCGGTCGCGTCATTGAGCGGTGAACAGGTGATCTGCAGCGGGACTCCGATATGGGGATCATCGATGATTTCTGAAACAGCGTGGCCGGTTTCAGCAGTTTTCTGGTGGGGACAACCGGCATAGGGGCTGTCACTGTTATGGAACAGTTGATAGCAGTGCTTCCCCAGGATCTCGGCAGGTTCTTTACCTAGAAACTCGCATAATGAACGGTTTGCTTTGATGATTCTGAATTTCCTGTCATGGACCGATACGAAATCCGTCATGGTGTTGAAGGCCTGCTCCCATTCTTCCTGGGCTTGCAACAGCTGCTTATTTTTTTTGCGGCTGGAGATATCCCGCAGTATGGCTCCCATGTATTTTCTTTCACCGCTGATATCCAGGGCAAAACCTTTGATTTCCACATCAAGCCAGCTGCTGTTTTTTTTCAGCAGGCGAATTTCACGTGGAGCAATTACTTCTCCCAGCGCGGCCCGATGCATATCCTCGCGTACGTTTTGCCGGTAATCCGGATGAATAAAATCCTCCGCCCGTTTATTGATGATTTCATCGCGTTCATATCCGAGAAGATCGATGGTCACCGGGTTTACATAGAGAATCCGGCCGGTATGGTCGTTAAGGTGGATCATGTCGCTTGATTTTTCCGACAGAAGGCGGAAAAATGAGTCGGTTTCAAATATTCTGTTGAGCTCAAATTCCTTTGCCGCGGCCTTTCCGGCGTTCTTTTGGTGAAGCGCCAGCATTGATGCAAAAAGAATTGTCGACAATAAAGCTGTTGTTAAACTGATGAGCAGGTGGTTTGTATCAAGGGGGTGGCGTTCGGGTTCCAGCAGAAAGTGAGAAAAAGCGCTGAAATTTGAGGATATCACAATGGTGGAAAATAACAGGATAAAGATTGGTGCATATGCTTTTTTGATGCGTAAAGTCATCATGTCATCTTCTCCTGTTACAGGATTTTACCTCATTTTGGACATCGCATCGGGATAAAAACTATTGTCATAGCTTTCATTTATCTGTTTTGGATATACAAGTAATATGCCGTCATGTTTAACTTGTTAGGAACAGGTTGTAAAATACAATTCCAGGCGACGGGGTTTGTCAAAATGACCGATGAATTGTTAAAAAGTTTTACAGAATTGAGGAAAATATGAGCATTTTTTGTCAAAATCAAATCGTAGTGACAATTATTGTCATTTTTCTGATGCGTAATGAAGAATTGAGGCTTGAGTCTTGATCAATAAGTGCAGGGAAACCATGAAAAAGTTTATTCTGTTGCCGATAATTGTATGTACGTTGTTGTTTATGAGTAATTCTGCCTCTGCAGCGGACGAGTTGTATATTCTCACCACCAGGGATGGTTCAGTCATTGTTGCCAGGGAGTACAGATTCACCGATGAACACATCGAATATACCACGGAATCAGGGCTTCCGGGATTCATTAAAAGGGAGGAGTTTGTCAAGATCGCCAACATGATTGGTGTGCCTCCCGGCGAGACGGAACAGGAAAAGGTTCAGGTGAGCAGGGATGAGCGTAGCAGAAAAATCTGGCTGCTTGCCGCCGCGGTATTGGCGGTTCTGCTGGTGTATCTGTCCGGGAAAAGAAGAAAAAATGACCGGGATGCAACGGATATTTATCATGGCCGCCGGCAAAAGGAGCCAATATCCCAGGGACTTCTGTCCTTTGACTATAAAGGGCCGCTGGGGTGCACAGCAAGGTGGACCATCGAAGTGCGAAGCGCTTATGAGGAAGAGGAGGTTCTTTTTATAGAAGGTGTATGCACCACAAGCGAAAAAAGAAAGACATTCCGGGCAGACCGTGTTGTCGGTCCGGTCACCGACATGTCCCGCGATCATCATGCGCCCATGGAACATTTTTTTGCTGATGCGAAAGAGAAGAGCGGATCCTCCTGAATCACCGGAATATATTTTTTTCTCTCCGGCCAGGGGATGAGAATGGCCCCGCATTTGCTGGCACCAATCTTGATGGACTCGTAAAAAGTCCATCACACATTAAACGATGGCTAAGTAAAAATTTCGATGTACAAGGAATAGTGGTGTCGGCCAAGCGGAGGCGTACATATGGTACGTCGAGCATTGGCCGTACCCGCTATGACGCAGTAGATCGGACTTTTTACGACACCATCAATCTTAGAGGAAAAATATGCATTTTGTGACATGTCCACAATCCGTCAGAAGATCGTAGACCTTCTCTCCGAGCAGGAGATGAATGCCCGGGATCTTTCACAATCCCTGAGCATTATGGAAAAAGAGGTCTACTCCCATCTTGAGCATATTGACCGGACCATTGCCAGGCAGAAGAAAAAACTGCTGGTGGTTCCGTTCGAGTGCCTTTCCTGCGGGTTCAAATTTGATGCACGGAAAAAATGGAGCAAACCCGGCCGTTGCCCTGTCTGCAAAAAAGGGCATATCCGGCAGGCGTCATACAGAATAGTGCCTGTTTGATATCGGGTGGATATGCCCTCTTTTGCAGCGGTCCGTCAAAGAAAGGCCGGTTTCCGGGATCCGGATACCTACTTGTTCATAGAGCTGTATTGGACAATATCTCTGGCAATGTCCTCGAGCATTTTGTTATCGGTCGCGCCGATAGACCAGCCCCCGGAGTAGGCATTGGCATCCCGGTAGAATTCAGGATCGGCAATGACTTCTCCGGTTTCGCTGTCTCTCATGGTGACCTGCATCAGGACAGCGGAACTGCCGGCCATTGCGCCCACCATAAAGCGGGCGCCGCCGCCGATAAACTTGATCTCCTTGATATAGGGTGTTACCTGCAGGGTGCGGACATTGGATTTGCTGAAATCGCTTCCTTCCTCGACCCGTTTAAGTCCACTAAAGACCGTCGCCATCTCCCTGAACAGTACCTCGTCGATTTTTTTCCTTGCCTTCTGATTGGCGTCAGAAGTCCCGAACTGTTCGCTGATGCCCACGGTTTTCATCTCAACAGCGGAAAACACGCCGAGTTTTACTTTTGCCGGCTGCGGAGCGGCGGTGGGTTTTGAGAGATTTGTTGCACATCCGTTCATGAGGAACAATGCGATGGTGAGAAAGAACAGGTTTTTGGTAACAGCTGGCATACGTTTCATGCTCCCTCCATTAAGAGTCTGATAATCAATTACCCCTGAATGTAATGTATAATTAAAACACGAAAACAGAAAAGACCGCAACCAATATAGGATACGGTCTTGGTTGTGCCAAAGGTATCCCGCCGGTTATGCGGGTTAAATCAGCTGGTCTTTTTTCAACGTTTCCAGCACTTTTTTGCTGGCGCTGTCAACAAGCTGGTTGATTGACCGTGGCTCAAAGGTGTCGGAAGACATGCTCCAGATAAGTTCCCTGGTATCGGACTTGTACAGATTGGTCTCAAGCAGGACCGTGGTCAGGGTATCAGTATATCCCGGTGAAAAGATCGTATCATAGGCATGGGAATAATAATGGTTGAAGCGATTGTAATATCCATACGGTCCGCCATAATATCCGCCTGTTGGAGGATAATAGACCTCTTCTTTTCTGGTGTCCACCAGGCGGGTCACCAGCACCCCTTCAACGCCGTTCTCATTGACATAGTCCATGATTTCCTTTTCGTTGACCATTTTGCTGCCGGGAAACACACCGATGGTGGTGATGACAGTTTTAATGCCGCTCTGACGTAATCTGTCGGCCATCACATTTTCCCACAGGATTCTGTTGTGTAGATCTCCGGTCAAGCCGACGACCAGAATTGAAGTAAAAGGCCTGCCGGTGTAATCACTTTTTTTCCAGATGCCGCTTACCGTGGTCTGGCTGCATCCTGTAAGGAAAAAAATCGATAAGAACAATAAAAGGGCCAAAACATGTTTATGGAGAGTAGTCATTGGTAACCTCTTACTCTGTGTTTAAGGGTGATAATGAGATTAGTGGACTGAATGCAATCGCAAGTTCCATACTCTACTCATAGTATATCTCATGCCGGTGTATAAGCCAAAGGGTTTGGGAGTTCACTGTCCGCGCATTACTGGTTCATGAATATCCATCTTCCTTAAAGCATCTTATGCGTCTGATCCATCATCGAGTCCGGCATCGTTTATGGCCGCTGATTTTCTGGTAGGCCATTTCTCATGCAGGGATTCAAGGACATCGCGATGGGTAAGTATGACCACCTCATCGTCCAGCTTCAATCTGCTTTCACGGCGGGCGAGGTGAAAGTCATTGTTCCGATAATAACAGATTATCTCCGCTTTCTTGGGCAGTTCAAGCTCTTCCACGCTTTTTCCGTCCTCACCCTCTCCGGCAATGAACGTATAAAAACGCCCCTTGTCCCTGATAACATTTGAGAGTTCGCTGGCATCCCGGCCTTTGATCATGTCCACCAGGTACCTGCTGATGGTGCGGGTCGGGACAATGACGTCTTCCAGGCCCAGTTCCGTACAGATATGTTCATAGGCAAAGTCTTCAATTTTGGTGATGGTTTTGCTGTAGCCCAGTGACCTGCCGACCAGACTGGCAATAATATTGTCCTTGTCGTTGCCGGTCATGCAGAACAGGAAGTCGGTCTGTTTCGGACCTACTTCCTGCAGAATGTCCGGTGCGCTGCCGTCGCCATGGACGAAGCCGCAGTCCATTTCATCCGAGAGCTGATCGATCTTTTCCATGTCCTTTTCAACAAAGACGATTTCATGTCCGTCCTCGATGAGAGCACGGGCTGATGTTAATGCGATTTTACTTGTGCCGATAAAGACGATCCTCATGTTTACACTCCTCTTTTTTGGCCCAGCCAGGTCGGGGGATAGAAAAATATGAGAAAGGCGACAATTTCAAGCCGTCCCATGAGCATATCCAGGCAGAGAATACTTTTGAGCACCGTGGGTAGGGAAGATGAACTGATGCCCGTGGATAAACCCACTGTGCAGGTTGCCGAGACAACTTCGAAAAGCGAGTCGAGAAAAGGATATCCCATGAGTATGAACGGGAGCCATGACAGAAGAATGACGATGATGAAAAGAAAAACAACGAGAAAACAGGTTTCTATTTCAACGCTTTCCAGGCGTTTGCCCATCAGGCGGGGCCGGACGACCGCATTGGGGGCCAGTCCGCTGCGAATGATCAGCAGTTTTATCATCTTGAGGATAACGATCAGGCGCAGGATTTTTATTCCTCCGGCAGTTGATCCGACATTGCCGCCGATGAGCATGAATAATATCAGGATAAATTTTGCCGCCTCCGAAAGCCCGGGAACAGGAATTGTGGAAAATCCCGTGGTGGACTGGGCCGACAGGGCGAGGAGCGGGCCGTCAATAAACGCCTGGTCCGCGGAAAGACCATCGGCTGCCATGAGGATCATGGTCGTTGCCGCGACGGCAAATACGGAGGCAACGGCAAGGCCTCTGATTTCCTGATTGGCGGTGAATTTCTTTCCGTCTCCCTTAAAGGAAATATAATAGATCATCAACGGAAAGGCGCCGAGGCACGAGATAAGGATGACCGCGGATTGAACGGCCCGGCCGCCCACCCCGGAAAGGCTGTTGTCGTAGGTGGAAAATCCTCCGGTTGATACTGCGGCAAGCACATGGGTCGTCGCATCGAACCAGGGCACCCCCAGGGCCATGAGCAGAATAAAGCCCGCCGATGTCATGAGCAGATAGACTTTCAGGATAACACGGGCATAGGATTTTGTGCTTGCAATCAGTCCTTCTTTTTCCCAGTTGTCCTTGAAGAGATGCAGCGTTGCTTTGCTTTGCGGGAGGAGAATTGCCGCGCCCAGAACAACAATGCCCAATCCTCCGATCCATTGCAGCCAGGCCCTGGCAAAGAGAAAGGTTCTGGGCAGGGGCTCAACGGACGACAGGTTTGACAGACCTGTGGTCGTCACCCCTGATACGGCTTCAAAAAAAGCATCGGTATACGTCAATCCATGCTGGAGAAAAGGAAGGGCGACAAGCAAAGGGATGATGATGAAAATCAGGGCCGAGATAACCAGCGTTTCGTTGTTCTGAATATCCGCGGATGTTTTGATGCGCTGCATCAGGAAACCGAAAAATCCTGTGCCTAGAGTAATAGCGGTATAGGGCCAGGCAAGATGGAGTTCGCCGATCACCAGGCAGAATAATAGCGGTACAGCATTGAGAATGGAAAAAATGAGCAGAAGCTGACCGGTGTATTTACAGATAACCCCGGGGCGCACCGCAA
The DNA here is from genome assembly GCA_023544645.1 of Desulfobulbaceae bacterium. Taxonomy (GTDB): domain Bacteria; phylum Desulfobacterota; class Desulfobulbia; order Desulfobulbales; family Desulfobulbaceae; genus UBA10518. Next base: position 22,611 of record JAMJFO010000056.1, read on the forward strand.
AATGAAGCGTTGAGGTGTTTTTGCCGGTCATGGCTTTTCCTGAGGCATGAAGAGTTTATTCACGCAGTTATGGCCTCTTGATGTTTCTCTGGGCGTTTATTTTTTGCCACAGTGTTTTGAATGGTAATAAAGGCTAGCCGGAATTCCGGCTAAAACGGTTTTCGGCTCGTTTTTGTCTCATGGTACATAAATTGCTTGTTAGCGATAGAGTACTTTTTGCAAAGTGCAAGTTTGACTGTATGCGGTTATATCTGGTACGTAAACTCATATCTTGATAAGGAGAACGGAAATGAAATTGCTCGTTGTATATTACTCCATGAGCCTCTTGCAAAATGAACAGCCTTTAACGCTGTCCATGAATTGATCTTTGAC
>JAMJFO010000057.1 GCA_023544645.1 Desulfobulbaceae bacterium
TGGACTTTTTACGAGTCCATCATAAATGTTAATTCAACTTTCTGAGTTATGTTAACTTACTGTAAGGAAAATAAAAATTCATGAGTATTCAACTCCCTTAGTGATCAGGCTATAGGCTGAAGACTATCAGGCTCCTTGCGAAAACCGTCCCTCAAAGCCTATAGCCTTAACAGCTAACATCCTTGATGGGACCTCCGGTGAGCGTCGCGCATCCGGGGGCACAACAGCAGCAATCCTTAATTCCCCTTTTCCCGCAAACCAGGTGATTATCCAATGCTTCCATCAAATGACAAACCGTGGCACAACCTGTCCGCAGCCGAGACCGTCGAACTCTGGGCAGGCAGCCAGGCCGCAGGTCTTGCCGCTTCCGAGGCCGAGGACAGACTCAAGCGCTACGGGCCCAATGCCATCGCCACCCAACGGGAGCAGAGCGGTCTTGTCCGCTTCCTCCTGCAGTTTCATCAGCCCCTGATCTACATCCTCATCATCTCGGCGGTCATCACCGCCTTTCTTCGCGAATGGGTGGATTCAGCGGTTATTTCCGGGGTGGTGCTGGCCAATGCCCTGGTGGGCTATATCCAGGAGTCAAAGGCGGTCAATGCCCTGGCCGCCCTGGCAAAAACCATGACCAGCAAGGCAACGGTGCTGCGCGATGGCGCCAGGATCAGCCTTGATGCCAGCCTGGTTGTGCCCGGTGATATTATCTTCCTGGAATCGGGCGACAAGGTGCCCGCTGATATGCGAATTCTGGAGGAACAGGGCCTGCAGGTGGATGAATCGGCCCTGACCGGCGAATCCCTGCCGGTCGAAAAGGCAACCCTGCCGCTTCCCGCGGAAACCGTGCTGGCCGACCGCCGGAACATAGTCTATGCCTCAACACTCGTCACCCACGGTCAGGCACGAGGCATCGTCGTGGCCACCGGGGAGCGGACTGAGGTTGGCCGTATTTCCCGTCTCATATCCTCGGCCCGCGAGCTGGAAACGCCTCTTACCAGAAAAATTACCGTTTTCAGCCGCCATCTCATGTATGCGATCCTCTTGCTGACGGGAGTGACGGTCATTGTCGGCCTGATTCGCGGACAGGCGCCCTTTGATATGTTCATGGCCGCGGTGGCTCTGGCCGTGGGGGCTATCCCCGAAGGTCTCCCGGCGGCGGTCACCATCACCCTGGCCATCGGTGTCGGACGCATGGCAAAACGCCAGGCGATCATCCGCAAGCTCCCGGCCGTCGAAACCCTCGGCAGCACGACCGTGATCTGCTCGGATAAGACCGGCACTCTGACCGAAAACAAGATGACCGTGCAGGCGATCATGGCGGGCGGCAACATCTACCGGGTCACCGAGACCGGCTATGACCCGACCCGGGGTGAAATAACCTTCCAGGACCGGGCCGTTGATATTTCCCGGCATCCGGCATTGGCCTCCTGCCTGGAAACCGGCGCGCTGTGCAACAACAGCACCCTGGTGAACAAAGAGGGCCAATGGCAGATCCAGGGCGATCCCACCGAGGGTGCAATGCTCGTTGCCGCCGGCAAAGGAGGCCTGCCTTATGACGTTACCGTCCAACAACAAAACCGCATCGACTCGATCCCCTTTGAATCGGAACACCAGCTCATGGCAGTGCTCCTCGCCACCACGGAAAACTCCGAAAAAAAGGTCTTGGTCAAGGGCAGCCTGGAAGTGATCCTTGCCGCCTGCTCCCACCAGATGAACGCCGACGGTGAATCCGGCCGGCTGAACGCCGGCGTCATACAGGAGCAGGCAGAAGCCTTTGCCTCCAGGGGATTGCGAGTTCTGGCCTTTGCGGAAAAGATGCTTCCTGGTGCATCGGAAGAGATCCGCTTTGACGACGTAAAGTCCGGCCTTATTTTTATCGGCCTGCAGGCCATGATGGACCCGCCCCGGCCAGAGGCTGCCCAGGCTGTCAAATCCTGCCTGGAGGCAGGCATCCGGATCATGATGATCACCGGCGATCATACCCTGACCGCGACAGCAATCGCGAAAAAGATCGGCCTGATCCCGCCGGGTGAGGATAACGCAGGGGACAGCACGGTCATCAGCGGCAGGGAGCTGGAACAACTTTCAGACCGGGAATTAACCGAGGCAATTGCCCGGACCACGGTGTTTGCCAGAACAAGTCCGGAGCAGAAGCTGCGTCTGGTCAACGCCCTGCAGGCCCGGGGCGACATAGTGGCCATGACCGGCGACGGGGTCAACGACGCTCCCGCTCTGAAGCAGGCGGACATCGGCGTAGCCATGGGTCTTTACGGCACCGAAGTGGCCAAGGAGGCCGCCGACATGGTGCTCACCGATGATAATTTCCAGTCCATTCAATCCGCGGTCGAAGAAGGGCGGAGGGTTTTTGACAACCTGACCAAGTTCATTGTCTGGACCCTGCCGACCAACCTGGGAGAAGGGCTGGTGATCATGGCAGCCATATTTTTCGGCTCAGTTCTGCCCATCCTGCCGGTCCAGATACTGTGGATCAACATGACCACCGCCGGCTTCCTGGGGCTGATGCTCGCCTTTGAGTCCCGGGAACCGGGTATTATGCTGCGCCCTCCGCGGGATCCGCGACAGCCGATCCTGACCCGGCGCCTCATTGAACGGATCATCCTGGTCGGCCTTCTCCTGCTGGCCGGCACCTTTCTCCTGTTCAACCTGGAGTTGAAGAACGGGGCGACCATCGAACAGGCCCGCACCGTGGCCGTCAACACCTTTATTGTTATTGAGCTCTTTTACCTCTTCAACTGCCGCTCCCTCTCCAGATCCATTTTCTCGCTGGGCCTGTTTACCAATCCCTGGGTCTTTGGCGGGGTGGGCATAATGCTGCTTATCCAGCTGGGCTACACCTATCTGCCGTTCATGAACAGGCTCTTTGCCGGCGCGCCCATTTCGGCGCAGTCCTGGCTGTACATTTTTCTCACCGGCGGTGCTGCATTTGTTATTGTGGAGGGGGAAAAACGGCTGCGCCTCATATGGTCCGAGGCTGCCGGGTAACTGCTGGAAAGGTCAGGGAGCGCTAGCTCTCACCCTCATCAACATTTTTGCTTCGTTTTTTTTTGCCAAAAATCCTGCTGAGCAGAATGCCGGTTTCATACAGCCCGAAAAGGGGAAAGGACAGGAGGGCGGTGGCCATCAACTCGCCGGTGGTCAGCAGAAAGGCGAGCACAACAATGGCAATGTAAAAATACATGCGTTTGGTCCGGAAATAATTACTGCTGACCAGGCCGGACCGGCTGGCCATGAACATGAGAAAAGGGATCTCAAAAGCAATGCCGAAGGCCAGGACCATGCGGGCGACAAAGGTCAGGTAGAGACCGAGCTTGGGCAGGGGTTCAAGATTGGGCCCGGCATAGCTCATGAAAAAAGTCAGGATCCGGGGCAAGGCGATGAAAAAGGAAAAACACGCTCCACCGGCAAAAAGAAAAGTCGACCAGAATACCACCTGGCGGGCCAGACGACGTTCATGGTCCAGCAGTCCAGGCGCGACAAACATCCATACCTGGTAGACCAGGACCGGAAAGCTGGCAATTATCCCCACCAGCAGGGACAGCTTGATATAGGCGATGAACGCCTCGGTGAGCTTCGTATACACCAGCTTCTGCAGAGCCGGGTAGGCAGTATACAGTGGCTGCATACAGACGGCGACGATCTGGTCGACAAAAAGATAAGCCACAACCGTGGCCAGGATAATCGCCAGGATGGAGCGGACAAGACGCTTGCGCAGCTCCTTGTGATGAGGAGCAAAATGTTCAAACGCCGCGATCATGAAGCTGGTTCCGGCGGACGCTCCTCATCCTCGCTGTCACCATCCGGGACCGCGTCTTTCCGCTCCCGGGACCAGGCCTCAGGCGCTGCCTCTTTATCCCTGCTCAACGCGTCTTCCTGGCCGGGATGATCCGCATCAACATCAATAACCTCGCCATGTTCACCGTTGTCACCATTTTTCGTTCCCCCGGGTTTATGCGGGGGGAGATGATCCGACTCCAGCAGCCTGCCCTTGAGGTCTTCCCCGGTTTTGCGCAGGTCGGAATGGACGGAGCCGATCAGGCCTTCTTCATCCTCCAGGCTTTCCTTGACCTGGTTCACGGTTTTTTTCAGCTCAAAGACCCATTTGGCAACAGAACGCGCCATATCCGGAAGTTTGTCCGGACCGACAACGATCAGGGCGACCGCCAGAATGACGATCATTTCAGGCAGGCCAATACCAAACATACGATGTGGAAGGCATACAAACCTTGGTTGAGTTTATTTCCTGGATCCGTGAGCAGTCCGGAGCAGCCGTCCTGCTGTCGGACTCAGGCATTTTATACGTGCCGGTGAACGGAAGGCACTGTACGGGATTTACGGCGCCGTGTCAAGATATGGCAAATTGTCGCAAATGTTTCCCTTTTCGCGGCGTTACTGCTCCAGGGCAAATTCATACGTGAGCTCGGAGCGGTCGAGATGTTTAAAAATCTTTTTCAAGGCATACAGATCATGGACAGTAAAGTTCACCTCCCATGCCGGTGTCGTGTTGGGCCGATGGGTCAGGGCGATGATCTCGGTGACCCGCAGCTCGCTGGGCGCAACGGACAGCAGCATGAACAATCGCTGCCGGTTGGCGGCGAAAATAATAACTTTCTGCGGCTTGACAATGCGGGTATCCCGCAGATTCCACCGGACTTCCACCGCATCCTCCCGTTGGAACTTAATCTTCTGCAGGCGGAAACAGTCCTTGCGGTGCAGCGACAATCCCCGTTCACTCAGCAGGCCGACGACGCCCTTGTCCATCGGAGTCGGCCGGCAGCAGGCCGATGACTTGACCACCACCGGGTCAATGGTGTGGAGTTCGATGCGGTTGAAAACGCCGGTGGGCAATTGCAGGGTTTCATGACCGCTGTACAGACCGTTCTTTATTTCATAGATTAACTCCCGCAGACGGATTTTTCCCTTTCCGACCTGCAGGTATAAATCCTCCAGCGACTGGATGTTGAAGTAGGTCAGCACGTCCTCCATGCCTGCTTTGTCGAGGATCTCGATGGGCAGGCCGTAACGGCGCATCTCCTGCTGCAGGACCGACCGGCCGATCTTGCCGGTTACCTCCTTGCGCCGCATCCGGAACGTCTTGGCCAGCTCGGATCTGGCCCGCGGGGTCTGGCACAGCTGCTGAATGTCAGGGTCAAAACGCACCGGTTTGCTCTGGCGGATGATCTTGACCACGTCCCCGTCGCTGAGCACATGATCGGGGGCGACCCTGCGGTTGCCGATCATGGCCCCAATACAGGTCTGTCCGATGGCGGTATGAACGCTGAAAGCAAAATCAAGCGCTATTGAATGCACCGGCAGACAGATCAGGTCGCCCTGGGGTGTATATGTGTAGATCTCCTTGCGGCCGCTGGCAGCGATCATATCCCGATAGGACAGTGAATCATCACTGCCCAGGATGTCGAACATTTCCTGCAGTCCCTTGATAAACTGGCCGCGCTGCCTGCCCTCGGCCGTCCATTGCCGGACCAGGCCGCGCTGGGCCTGGCGGGCCATTTCATCGGTGCGGATCTTGAACAGGTATTTCCTGCCGTCGATATTGGCCCGCGCATGCAGACCCTGGTACCCGGAAGGTTTGGGATTGGCAATGAAATCCCTGATGGTTCTGGGGATGGGCGGATAAATCCGGTTCAAGGTTCCCAGGGCCTCGTAGCAGGAATTCCTCCGGGGCACAACAATGAGTATTTCCTGGGGACTTTCGATCTCCTTGATCAATATCCGGTTCCTGGCATCATAGTATCCCCACAATCCCTTGGTCCGTACCCTTACTTCCGCCTGGATACCGTCTTCATGGAGCGCCTTCGGCACCTGTTCCACGATCTCCCGGACCTTTTCATCCTGCTTCAGTTTGTTGATCTGCATCTGCAGCCTGTTTCCCTGACGGGGAAATTTATATGCCAGGGCGAGGTTGTACATTTCCCTTTTAATCTCGAACAACCCGAGAATCGTTGCCAGGGGCGCATAGATATCCAGGGTCTCGTCCGCGACCCGCTGCCGTTTGTGCTTGGGCATGGACGCCAGGGTCCTGAGATTGTGCAGCCTGTCGGCAAGCTTGACCAGCATGACTTCGGGTTTGGCCGCCGCCCCGCTGAAGATCTTCCGGTGAACCATCTTCTTGAAATTCTGCTTGTCGCCGCTGTAATGCGTTACCTTGGTGCACCCTTCGACAATGGCTTCGACATTGGGACCGAACTTGTCGCGGATAACGGAGGTATTCACATACTCCACGTCCTCAACAGTATCATGGAGAAGGGCCGCGGCAAGAATTTCACCATTATGGATATCCAGTTCTTCCGCCAGAATCCTGGCAACATTGGCCGGATGGACAATATAAGGATCGCCGGAACGGCGCCATTGGTCACCGTGCGCTTCCAGCGCGAAATCAAATGCCTTCCAGAAAACATCCGTTTCCGGACCGGTTCCAATCAGGCTGTTCATGACCTGACGGTAAGCGTCGACATCAAATTTTCTATAATGCATGGCGATTATTTAGTGCCCGTCCAGAAACGGTCTTTTTGACCGATCTCTGCGTTATGCTCAAAAAATTATCCTCGGAATATCGCATATATGCCTGCGGCAATTTTTTTCGCATGCCTTGACCTCGAACAAAAATCCTCATTTCTGGATGGACACTATTTAACAAAATGATGCCGTTTTGCTTTCTTTAACCCGTAAATAGTGTAAAATATAAAAACTGGCCCCAAAATCAATTACTCAAATCATATCCAGTGTATCAGATGTGACAAGGCGAACAAAGAAAAAACGATTGCGTCAATCCCCGGTTTTTCCGTCCTGTCATTCTTTCAAAAGATAATGCCTTCAGGCTGATTACACCATTTATTTCATGAAGAAAAAACGACCTTCGCAGTATCCCGCTCCCCGCCCCCCTAAACAAGGCCGCCGCCGGACCTCGACTGACCGCCCGGACCATCGCACCCTGCTCGTGGACACCATTCTGGAATTTCTCGCCGGCCGGAGCGACTTTGTCGGTCTGGGCGAGATCATCATCGGTTTGAAGCTACCCCGCCACGAACGAAAATTCGTCAAGGAAATCCTGCTTTCTCTCGAAAAAAAAGGCAAGGTCCAACGCCGCGGCAACAAATATCTTCTCACCGGCGATTCCGGCCTGGTCAGGGCCGTGCTTGATCTTACCGCCCGCGGTTTCGGATTCGCCATGATCGAGGGCGCGGAAGCCAAAGGAAAAGATCCTTTCATCTCCCCCGCCAACCTCAACGGAGCAAGCCATGGCGACACCATTCTCGTGCGCGTCAGCGTCTCCGGCAGGGGCAGACCCGAGGCCAGGGTCGTCAAAATCATTGAACGGGGGATATCCCGGCTCTGCGGCATTTATAACGTCAGCGGCAAAAAAGGGTATGTAACCCCTGACAATGAGCGGCTGCCGTATACGGTGTTTATCCCGCGGGATTCCGGGGCCGGCGCGGCAAATGACCAGGCCGTCCTGGTTGAAATCACTGATTACGGGACAGGCGGCCGCCCGCCCCAGGGCAAAATCATCGAGATCCTGGGCGACCCTATGACCGCGCCGGTGCAGATCAGAATGGCCATCGAACAGTTTGAACTCCCCCGGAGTTTTCCCGCCGCGGTATTACAGGAAGCACAACAGCTTGAACCCCTCACCCAATGCGACCGGGGAAGAAAGGATCTGCGCAAGGTAAAACACGTCACCATTGACGGGGAAACCGCCAAGGACTTTGACGATGCCGTTTGTGTCGAGAAAACCGGCAGCGGCTTCCGGCTGTATGTTTCCATTGCCGATGTCAGCCATTACGTGCGTACCGGCTCCACCATCGACATGGAAGCGTACCGCCGCGGCACCAGCGTCTACGTGCCGGACCTGGTTCTGCCCATGCTGCCGGAGCGATTATCCAATGACCTGTGCAGCCTGGTCCCGGAACAGGACCGCCCGGCATTTACCGCCATCCTCGAATTCAACGCCAGTGGCAGGAGGATCGGCCAGCAATTCAGCAAAAGCATGATCCGGAGCTACAAAAGATTCACCTACACCGATGTCCGGCAGATCATCTACGACCGTGATCCGGCGGCGCGAAAAAGCCATAAGCCCCTGCTGCCTATGCTGGAGGCGGCAAAAGAACTCGCGGCCATATTGAATAATCACCGGACCGAGCGCGGCTCCATCGGGTTCAACATCCCTGAACCGGAGATCAGGCTTGATGGCGACCGGGTCGGAGGTATAGCCAGGGCCGAACGCAACAAGGCACACCAGTTGATCGAGGAATTCATGCTGGCCGCCAACGAAGCGGTGGCAGAAACCATGGACCGCGAAAAACAGCCGGTACTCTACCGCATCCATGAGCGTCCTGATCCGGAAAAGGTTGATCGCTTTACCGAGGCGACCTCATCCATGGGGCTGCCTCTTCCCGGCGGTGACAAGTCTCCCGCATGGTTTGCCATGGTGGTCAGGGAGGCGGAACACTCCCCGGCCGAGTATGTCATCAACAATCTCATGCTCCGGACAATGCAGCAGGCCAGGTACTCCCCGGAAAACGCCGGCCATTTCGGGCTGGCCGCGGAATACTACCTCCACTTCACCTCCCCCATCCGCCGTTATCCCGATCTGGTTGTCCACCGGGTACTGCAGAATTTCCTTGCCGGCAGCGCCAAGGACAGGCCGAAAGTGCAGCTTCTGCCGAACCGGACGCCACTGCCGGATGCGGCCCTGCACCTTTCAAAACGGGAAAGAGTTTCAGTGGATGTGGAACGGAATGTCCAAGCCAGGCTCGGCGCCCTCTTCCTGCACGAACACATTGGCGAGGAATTTGACGCCATTATTTCCGGGGTCGCCTCCTTCGGGCTGTTCGTCGAACTGCTGGAGTCCTTTATCAGCGGCGCCATACCCGTTGGCGAAATGAAGGACGACTATTACATTCTGGACACCAGGGCGCACCAATACGTCGGTGAACGCACGGCCAGAGTCTACCGGATGGGCGATGTTGTCCGGGTCCGGCTGGAGCGGGTCGACATGCAGGCAAAAAAGATCACCTTCTCCCTCCCTGGAATGGACAAGGAAAACAAATAATGGCGGCAACGGAGAAACGGGAAATCGTCATCAGCTTCGACAAGGTTGACTTCAGTTATAACGGCGAACCCGTCCTCATTGATGTAAACCTGCAGGTTCAGGAGCGGGAGATAATCGGCATTGTCGGCCCCAACGGCGGCGGGAAGACCACCCTGCTGCGCCTGATTCTCGGACTGATCAAGCCCGACCGGGGAGAAATTCTTGTTTTCGGCGACACCCCGGCACGATCCTCACACCGTCTTGGCTATGTTCCGCAGCACATGCAGTTTGACCACCGTTTCCCGGTTGCCGCGCTCGATGTGGTTCTCATGGGACTGACCGGCAAAACAGGCTTCGGACCCTTTTCCCGAACACAGGCCGCGGCCGCGGAAGAGGCCCTGGATGCGGTCAGCCTGCTCCAGTACCGAAAAAAGCCCTTTGCTGAACTTTCCGGCGGTCAACGCCAGAGGGTGCTCATCGCCCGCGCCCTGGCCACCTCGCCGGACATGCTTCTCTTTGACGAACCCACGGCCAATGTCGATACTTCAGCCGGTGAACAGCTCTATGAAATCCTGGACCGGCTGAACCAGACCATGACCATCCTGGTGGTCTCCCACGACATAGGTTTTGTCAATCACCATATCAGCAGTGTAGTCTGCGTCAACCACCGGGTGAGGGTGCATCCGACCAGTGATTTGACCGGCCGGAACATTGTTGACCTGTACGGTCACGACATGGCCCTGATCAGGCACGACCACCGCTGCTCAGGGGAAGGCCATTCATGTACCAGTTCCTGAGCGATCTGCAGCAGTTCAGATTTCTTCAATACGCTGTAATGACCGGAGTCCTGGCTTCCATTGCCTGCGGCATCATCGGCAGCTATGTTACTGTCCGGCGGACAACCTATATCGCCGGCGCCATTGCCCACTGCACCCTTGGCGGGATGGGCATTGCCGGCTACCTCAGCAAGGAGCAGGGACTGGTTTTTCTCACCCCGCTGATCGGGGCCGTGTGTGCAGCGCTACTGGCGGCGCTGATCATCGCCTGGATGATCAATAGATCCTCGGCCCGCCTGGATACCGTTTTAAGCGCGGTATGGGCCATCGGCATGGCTGTGGGAATAATCTTTATAAGCAAAACAAGCGGTTATAACGAGGACCTGATGAGCTATCTTTTCGGCGACATTCTCATGGTCTCCTTCAATGACCTGGTCCTGATATCCCTGTTGGACCTATTCCTGCTCATCAGCGTGTTCTTGTTCTATAACCGGCTGGTGGCCATCAGTTTCGACGAGGAATTCGCCCGCATATCCGGCATCCGGGTCGATCTGTACAACACCCTGTTTCTCTGCCTCGTCGCCCTGACCGTCGTCCTGCTGGTCCAGGTGGTGGGGATCATCCTGGTGGTCGCCCTCCTTGCCCTGCCCGCTGCCACTGCCGGCCAACTGACAACTCGCCTGCCGGCCATGATGCTGGCGGCCACCCTGCTCTGTTTCATCAGCACCACCGGAGGACTGGTAATCAGTTACACGCCGAACCTTCCGGCCGGAGCAACGATCATCATCATCGCCGGTCTTCTCTACCTGCTCAGTCTTGCTGTCAGCCGTTTCCGCCGGCATCATGCCCCGTCCCAAACAGGAAACTGAGTTTCTTTTTCTTGACGAACCATCCCGTCTTCAATTAAAGATAGGTATGGATGCAGCCACAGAGGCTCCTTGAACACTGAAATATTGTGCTGCTCCTTTATTATCCGCCACGAATGATCAGTAACTGATCACAGGGTGAGGCAACCGGAATAGCGCTCGCACTCGGATGCACTGTGACCGCTTACAATGATCATCTCAAAAATCCTGCGCAAGGGGAATGTTATGGAAGAAACAAGCTGGTATATGTCCATCCTGGCAAATCCTTTTTTCCGGGGACTGGCGATCGGATTGATCATCTGTCTTTTTTTCTGGGTGCGATCCCTGGTCCGAGTCCGTGAACTGACCAGAAATGTTACAAAACTGCGTGAACACCTGCATACCAAGCTGGAAATAGATTCCGCTGAAAACGAACGCCGGAAAAAGGAAATTGAACGGCTGAAAGAAGAGCGGGACAACCTGCGCAACATGGTCCAGGCGCTGAACCAGAAGCCCGAACGCGAAGAGCTCCGCCAGGCGCAGGTATATCAGAAAGCCATAGACATCATGTTTGAAAAAGCGCCCGGCTTTGCCCCTGCCTGGCAGATTACTCTCAAGGAAGCCGAAGAGCAGATGCAGCAGGCTGAACGCGGCTTCATCCCCTTCCTGAAACGAATGACCGGCACTCCGGGAAAAGCGCATGAAGACTTTGAAAGCGAACGAAAAAAAGCCCTGGAAATGAAAAGTTCCGACTCCTGAAGTCTCCGCTGCCACCTTATTCTTACTTTTCCAGCAATTACCCATGTCTGCTGAAACACAGCAGCCGAGCCCGCTGCAGGGCTCGGCTCTTATACTTGTCCATCCGCGCTACCCGGAAAATATAGGCGCATCAGCCCGTATTGCCTTGAATTTCGGCATCGAACAGATCATCGTGGTCTGCACCCGGCCCCCGGATCGCGAACGGATGCTGAAAATGGCGACCCACAAGGCGGCCTCCCTGATCCATAACATGTCCCTGGTATCTGAAGCTGCCGAGGCCGCGGCGCCGTTCCAGTTCATTGTGGGGACAACCGCCCGCCAGGGACGGCACCGGATACTTGAACAAACGCCGCGGGAGGTAATGCAGGAGGTCGCCCCCCTGATCCGGAACAATCGCATAGCTCTCATGTTCGGCCCGGAAAATACCGGCCTTACCAACAGCGAACTTGACCTCTGTCAATTTACCTCAACCATCCCCACCGCGGATTTCTCATCCCTCAATCTGGCCCAGGCCGTGGCCATTCACTGCTACGAACTGGCCATGGCTCTTACCTCAGCCGCCACCCGGCCGCTGCCTGATTCCGACTTCGCCAATTCCTTTGAACTCGAAGGCATGTACGATCACATTGAGCAGGCCCTGACCACGACCACCTATCTGGATGAGCAGAACACCACTTTCTGGATGCGCAATATCAGGCAGTTTCTGAGCAGGGTGCGCCTCAAGAAAAAAGAAGCCAGCATGATCAGGGGCATGTGCCGCAAATTCCTCTGGCACTACGGAATGTATGGATCCGATCACGACACCCGGCGCAATCAGCCTGAGTGAGACCAGGAGTTCACCCAAGCCCCTGCATGACCCGCCAAGCCCTGGAAGCAAAGTCTTTTTTCAGCGGCCACCCCCCCGAACCCAGCGCACTGAATAGAGATCCGCCCTGCGGCTGTCCAGGTTGCGCACACTGCCATGCTTGCGTATTTCCTTGAGCAGGTCAAGATCAAGATCGGCCAGCAGGGTCATCTCGGTGTTGGGAGTGGCCTCTGCCGCTACGGCGTCATGGGGAAAAGCAAAATCCGACGGCGTGAAGATCGCTGACTGGGAATACTGGATATCCATATTTTTCACTTTGGGCAGATTGCCGACACTGCCGGTGACAGCCACATAGCATTCATTTTCTATTGCCCGGGCCTGGGCACAGCGCCTGATGCGCAGATAGGCATTTTTGGTATCCGTCCAGTAAGGGACCAGCAGGATCTTGATCCCCTTATCGGCCAGCATGCGGGGAAGTTCCGGAAATTCCACATCAAAACAGATCAGGATACCGATCTTACCGATGTCCGTATCAAACACCTTCAGCTCATTTCCCCCACGGAATCCCCACCATTCGGCCTCGTCAGGGGTGATATGCAGTTTATACTGCGAATCCCAGGTGCCGTCCCGGCGGCAGAGAAAAGCCACGTTGTACAGTCTTTCCTCCTGATAAATCGGCAGACTGCCGGTCACGATATTGGTGTTATATTTCATCGCCATCTGCAGCATGGCGTCCCGGAGCGGTTCCGTCAACTCCGCCAGGGAACGCATGGCCATGGAAGGATTCTGCTGATCATAGGTGGCCAGGAGGGGTGCATTGAACATTTCGGGAAAAAGGAGCAAGTCGACCTTGTAGCCGGAAACGGCATCGACAAAGAATTCTATCTGCTGCAACAGATCCTCAATACGGTGAAAGGAACGCATCTGCCACTGCACCGCCCCCACCCGGACATTTGATTTCCGCCCCCAGATCATTCGTTTTTTGCTTTGATAAAAAATGTTGTTCCATTCCAGGACAACGGCATAACTTTTTGAGCGGGAATCTTCAGGGATGTAGTTTCTCACCGCCCGTTTGGGATGAAAATCATTGGAAAGCTGAAAGGTCAGAACCTGGTCGATAATCTCCCTGTTCTTTACCTTGTTGATGTACTGGTCAGGCGTCAATTCACCGGCATATTTTGCGTAACCGGGAATACGCCCACCGACGATGATCCCTTTGAGGTTTAATTTTTCGCACAACTCCTTTCGTGCGTCATAGAGCCTTCTCCCCAGCCGCATGCCCCGATAATCCCTGTGGACAAAGACATCAATCCCATAGAGGTAATCGCCTTCCAGGTCATTTTTGCTGAATCTGCCGTCATCGACGATATCTTCATAGGAATGGTCATCTTCAATCTTGGAATAGTCAACCATCAGCGTCAGGGCGGCGCCAACAACCTTCCCCTTATCCTCAATACAGATCTGTCCGTCGGGGAACAGCGCCAGCAGTCTCGCTATCTCATCCCTGGTCCACGCTCCCCCCATTCCGGAATATGCCTGGCGTATGATTGGCTCAATGTCTTCATAATCCGACATCCTGAGATTTCTGATTGTCAGTTTATGCTCAACGCTATCCTTGTTCATAGGCTGTCCTTTCATAAAACAGGTCTGCGACCTGACGTAATTTGAATCATCGATATAATGGTGCGAACCCACACTATTATACCCGAAAAATACCCCGTATCGGGTATGTTTTTTTTATTTTTCCCCGCCTACAATTAATTTGCAACCCTTGTGCCGGCCACTCAGGTTATTGTTGCAGCTCTGACCCGCTGGGGATAACCTGATCCTTGACCGAAAGCAAACTATGTGAGAGAATCAAACCAGAGCAGTTTCATTTTTGTAATACACCTTTACCCAAGGAATGGTACTTTGCCTCGCACCTGGTTTCTTATATGCATTAAACTTATTGTAAGTTTAATCCTCATTTCTTCATTCAACCTGCTCCATTCTTTGCAGGAAACCCAGGGTGCCGAGCCACGGGTTATCAGGGTCGGTTGTTATGACAATCCCCCCAAACTCTATGGCGGCACACAGAAGGAGCCCCGCGGCATTTTTCCCGAGATCATTGAGGATATCGCCCGCAAGGAAAACTGGCAGCTTGAATGGGTGGACGGTACCTGGGAACAAGGCTTGGCCCGTCTTGAATCCGGCGAAATAGATATTATGCCCGATGTTGCTTATTCTCTTGAACGAGCGCAAAAATATCAGTTTTCAGACGAACCGGTTTTTATCAACTGGGCAATTCTCTACACGCGGGCAGGAGTACACATTGAGTCGTTGTTCGATCTTACCGCTAAAAAAATTGCGGTCATGCGCGGCAGCATCCATACCGACAGCCAGGAGGGAATAAAAAAACAGACGCAGGAATTTGGCATTGACTGCGAATTCATTGAATTTGACAGCTATGCTGAAGTGTTCCTGGCCCTGCAGAACAACCTGGCGGATGTTGGTGTAGTGAACCGGCTGTTTGGCATGACCTCGCAGAAACTCTACGATGTCCTGCCAACTCCAGTTGTCTTCAATCCCCGCCACCTGAAATTTGCATTCCCTCCCCGGGGCGAACTCACCCCATATCTGAAAAATACAATTGATAAACACCTCAGGGCGGCAAGGAATCACCCCGAGTCCGGGATACACAAAATTATTCAAAGCTATCTCATTGGCATTCCGATTAATTCATTGTCCGAAGAGTCCCGGCCCAAGGTCTTGCTGACCCCGGAGGAGCAATCGTGGATTGATGCGCATCCGGTAATCCGTATCGGAGTGGATCCGGAATTTGCTCCGTTTGAATTCATCGACAAAAATAATCAGTACAGCGGCTATGCCTCCGATTATGTCCGAATTTTGAATGAACGTCTGGGCCTGAACATGGAAGTTGTAAAGGGGGCTGCCTGGAAAGAGATTGTCACCATGGCCGA
Organism: Desulfobulbaceae bacterium; assembly: GCA_023544645.1. Lineage (GTDB taxonomy): Bacteria > Desulfobacterota > Desulfobulbia > Desulfobulbales > Desulfobulbaceae > UBA10518. The sequence goes on from JAMJFO010000057.1 coordinate 15,213, forward strand.
GAAAGGTGAAATTGATGTGCTGCCGGCGGTCGGATATGCCATGGAGCGTTCACGCTTTCTGGCATACACAACTCCTTATGTAGGTTTTTACAGGATGATATTCTGCCGGACCGAAGCGCCTTTCATCTCCGGCATTCATGATGTGAAAAACCTCACAATCGCCGTCCAGGCAAAGTCGTCACACTCCGCATGGCTCATGGAAAACACAGATCTCAACCTGCACCACTATGACACCCTTGAAGAAACCATCCGGGCTGTTTCAGAAGGAAAAGCAGATATCTTTATCGGCAACCTGGCCGTCGGCACCTATTGGATACGCAAACTGAATATAACAAATCTCCGTGTCGCCGCGCCGGTCTCCCTGGAACGACAGCTCCTGCACATGGCCGTGCGAAAGGACTGGCCCATGCTTGTCGGTATATTGAACAAAGGTCTTGCATCAATCTCCAATGAGGAAACAGAGGAGATCAGAAACCGCTGGACCGCGGCCGGATATAGTGTCGGCCTGTCTCCCCGGATCGTCTGGCAGCGCATTGGACTGACACTCCTTATGGCAGCGGTGGCAATTGGTATTTTCTGGTACTGGAACAGACGCCTGAACCATGAAATTATTCTGCGGAAGAAAGCGGAAGAAAAGCTTCTTGAGTCACAGGATAGGCTGGCTGACCGGGTTACGGAGCGGACCAGGGAACTTGCCGAGGCGAATATTTCCCTGCAGCGGGAGTATAAAGAAAAACAGAAATTACAGGAGAGGATCCATCGGTTGGAAAAAATGGAGGCCATTGGACTCATGGCCGGATGCGTGGCCCACGATCTCAATAATATCCTGGGAGGAATTGTCAGTTATCCGGACCTCCTGTTAATCGAGCTGCCGGAAGACAGCCCCATGAGGCCCCCCCTTGAAGTAATAAAACGGTCCGGTAAAAGGGCGGCCGATGTTGTTACTGATCTGTTGACCGTGGCACGAGGAGTTACAACAGAGAAAAAACCGAAAAATTTGAATGTATTGATCAACGAATTCCTGGAATCCCCGGAGTTCCTCATGGTAAAATCCTCGCATCCGGAGATTATCTGTGCAACCGATCTGGCAGAGGATCTTTACCTGGTTGCATGTTCGGAAATTCACATCAGAAAATGTTTGATGAATCTTCTGATCAATGGTTTTGAAGCCATGGGCAGCAAGGGAACCTTATCCATTCAGACGGAGAACGGGCCGATATCGGAATATCAAAAAAACAATGGCGTTCTTCCGCATGGCAAATACGTTGTGCTGCGTATATCCGATACAGGTCCGGGAATTTCAGACGAAGATATCAAGCATATTTTTGAACCATTCTATTCCAGAAAAATCATTGGCAGGAGCGGAACAGGGCTTGGACTGGCAGTGGTCTGGAATACAGTGCACGATCATGGGGGAACCATCCATGTGAGCAGCAGCAGTTCCGGCACTGAATTTGTCATAGCCCTGCCGGCAACGGAAGAACTCGAATCTGAACGGCCCCATAGCAGGGATGCCGCAGAGCTGCTTGGCAGGGGAGAGAAAATTCTTGTCGTCGATGACGAGGAACAGCAGCGGGACGTTGCACGCACCATGCTGACCTCAATGGGATATACCGTCGCCAGTGTCGGTTCGGGAGAAGAGGCTCTCGAATATTTACGCACGCAGAAAGTTGACCTGGTCATACTGGACATGATCATGGAACCGGGACTGAGCGGCCTCATGACCTATGAATATATCCTCAGGATTGCCCCCGGGCAAAAGGCGATTATTGTCAGCGGGTTTTCCAGGAACGACGAGGTGCACAAAGCACAGCAACTTGGAGCCGGCAAGTATATCAAGAAACCCTTCACCTATCACCAGCTGGGAATGGCCGTGAAAAAGGCCCTGGCAGGATAAGGCGCCGGATCCCTTCCAGCGCCGGCTTCAACTACAGACAGCAGCTTTTCTTGACCCGACCTGGCATTATTCGCTGCCATCCGGCCCTGTGTGATTTCCGCCGGCAGCTTGTATACTTCCATTCACTCAATAGAATATTATATAATGACATTCATAAACCCCGCGCGCATCGGACATCAGCGTCTCTCAGCCAGTTTTTTGGTATTGATCTGTTCGTTGGCACCTTTTTTTCTCTGTCCGCTCCCCAGCCGCGCTCTACCAGAAACCTTGTCCCTGCCGGATGAAGATGTCAACCGGATTATCCAACTGGCCGCCTCGGGAGACGCCGAAGCCCAGTTCAGCTATGCCTTGATGCTGGACCAGGGAGACAGGGTTCCGGCAGACGGCTCCGCGGCAGTGTTCTGGTTTCACAAGGCTGCGAAACAGGGGCTTGCCGGAGCATGTCTGTACCTGGGGATAAAATATGAATTTGGCAACAACGTGGCGCAGGATTCGTCCAAAGCCATTCACTGGTACAGCAAAGCCGCCCTCCAGGACTGGCCGGCAGCCCAGTATCACCTGGGCCGCTTATACCTGGAAGGCGGCGCATCAACGGCTGACCCGGCAAAAGCGTACGCATGGTTACGCCTGGCAGAGGAAAACGAATATCCTGGCGCCGGGGAAGCGCTGGAGACCGCGACAGCGCTTCTTTCGGAAAAAAAAATGGCGCGGGCTGAAAAACTGCTTGATGAATTACGCCAACTCCTTGCCCGGCCTGCAGCCCATGATACAGAGCCTTAACGCAAGTACCAAGCACCTGTCGCAAAGGACAACCAACCTTTTATAGACCGTGCAGAGGACAATCAGCACATTTGGGTGAGGTTTTTTTGCAGAAATCCTTACCAGCGCACACCAGCAGTGCATGGTATTCGTTAAACAGCCCGGCATCGGACGAAAGGTTGTCCATAAACAGCTCCTGGATTTCCCCGTAGCCGAAATCCTCGGGGATCAGATCATGGCGGAGCAGAATTCGATAGGTATACGCATCCACCACAAATACCGGTCGCCCGGCGGCATACAGTAAAATCGAATCAGCAGTTTCCTGGCCAATGCCTTTAACCGACAGCAGAGCCTGCCGCAAGGTTTCGGTTTCCTCCTCCAGCAGCTGGTCAAGGCTGCCACCATACTGCTGCCTGATCATGGAAAACAGATTCCGCAGCCGACCGGCCTTGATGTTATAATAACCGGCTGGCCGAATATATTCAGCCAACAGGGCGACCGGCAGCTGGGACAACCGCTCAAAGGACATCACTCCCGCCCTTTTCAGGTTATCTATCGCTTTTTCCACATTACTCCAGTTGGTATTCTGGGTCAGCACCGCCCCTACCATGACCTCAAACGGAGTATCGCCCGGCCACCATTGCTGTTGGCCAAAATGGGTGTATAAACGAGTATATATTTCTTCAAGCTGTGTGTGAGCCATTCCAACGCCCAGATTGCAGGTTATGCAATATTGAAAATATCAGTGAGTGGTCGATCTGTCTTTTCAAGATAATACACAAAGGATCGACACAAAACAAAAGAGAACTTTTTTCGCTCCCGCCCCATAGGAAAAACCTGTTGCTATTGTTGGAAAAATAATTTTCCGCGATGCCCTGCGCACTAACATTTTCCATTCATTCATTGACTTATTCCTCAATCAACTTTATTCTTCTAGGTATAATAAGATTCAGTATTAAATATTTTTCGCATACTTATTTTTTTTACTTAATGGAGGATGTCATGTTTGAAGTGACAAGCACAGCGGTTGAAAATCTGAAATCGTATCTTTCGCAGAATAATATTGATTCTGCGGTTCGGATCGCTTTGATGCAAGGTGGCTGAGCAGGCCCGTCCCTCGGTCTGGCTCTGGATGAGTCAAAAGAAAACGACAAGATCTTTGAAGAAGACAATTTAACCTTCCTGGTTGACCAGGGCTTGATGGATACCTGCGGATCCATCAAGGTTGATTTTATTGATGCCGGATATCGTTCCGGTTTTTCCATCACCTCGACCAACCCGGTCGGCGGTGGCGGCGGCTGCAGCTCAGGATCCTGCGCGAGCGGCTCCTGCGGCTGATCAGCCCAACACCCTTTTCATCTCGAGCCCCTGTCGGTTGACAGGGGCTTTTTTTTGCCCTTCCAAGCTCCTTCCTCTCCAGCCTGAATCTTGACACCATGGCAAGTGTCCTTATTTTCTCCTGTGAAAACATAAAGAAACAACCTTCGTTCCTCTGCGATGGAACCAACAGGAGATCATAAAGAATGCAACTTGACAAATTCACTCTTAAATCACAGGAAGCGATACAGGCTGCCCAATCGCTGGCCCAGAACTACGGCAACCAGGAAATCCAGCCCGAACACCTGCTGAAGGCTATTCTCGAACAGCCCGAAGGGGTAGTCGTCCCGGTCCTGAAAAAAATGGGTATTGAGCCGAGCATCATCCTCAGCGAAACCAACCAGCTCATTGAACAGCTGCCCAAGGTTTCGGGCGGAGGCGCCGGACAGTCCTACGCGTCCCAGGCCCTGCAGAAACTGCTCGACCGCGCGTTCAAGACCGCCTCACAGATGCAGGACGAGTACGTCAGCCAGGAGCACCTGTTCATGGCCATGCTGGCTGATTCTTCGCTCAAGGCCACCGCCATGCTGACCCGGCAGGCCATTTCCAATGATGCCTTTCTCAAGGCGCTGATGAGTGTCCGCGGCAGCCAGCGGGTAACCGATCCCTATCCCGAAGAAAAATACCAGGCCCTGGAAAAATATGCCCGCAACCTGACCGATGTCGCCCGCAAGGGAAAACTGGACCCGGTTATCGGCCGGGACGAAGAAATAAGAAGGATCATCCAGGTACTTTCCCGGCGGACCAAAAACAATCCGGTGCTCATTGGCGAGCCGGGCGTCGGCAAGACCGCAATCGTCGAAGGACTGGCCCAACGGATAGTAAACGGCGATATCCCGGCCACCCTGGAGGGCAAACAGGTCATTGCCCTGGATCTCGGCTCACTGGTTGCCGGCGCCAAGTACCGGGGCGAATTCGAAGACCGTCTCAAGGCAGTGCTCAAGGAGGTGGAAAAACGGGCCGGTGAAATCATCCTGTTCATCGACGAGATCCACACCCTGGTGGGCGCCGGAGCGGCCGAAGGCTCCATGGACGCCTCCAATATGCTCAAACCGGCCCTGGCCCGGGGAGAACTGCACTGCGTCGGCGCAACCACTCTGGACGAATACCGCAAGTACATTGAAAAGGACGCGGCCCTGGAGCGGAGGTTTCAACCGGTCCTTGTCCAGGAGCCCACGGAAGAGGATACCATCGCCATCCTTCGCGGCATCAAGGAAAAATATGAGGTCCACCATGGCGTCCGTATCCAGGATTCGGCCACCGTCGCTGCCGTGACTCTGTCCAACCGGTATATCACTGATCGATTCCTGCCAGACAAGGCCATCGACCTGATCGATGAGGCAGCTTCCAAGCTGCGCATCGAGATCGATTCCCTTCCCACGGAAATAGACGAGCTGGAGCGGAAAAAAATAAAACTTGAGATCGAACAGGAGGCCCTGAAAAAAGAAAAGGACAAAGCTTCCAAGGAGCGGCTGGAAAAACTCCGCGAAGACCTGGCCAACCTGAACGACCAGCTCAACTCCATGAAAGGCCAGTGGAGCCTGGAACGCGAGGGCATTCAGCGTATCCGCAAGATCAAGAGCGATATCGATGCCGCCCAGGTTGAAGAACAGCAGGCGGAGCGGGCCGGCGACCTGAGCAAGGTGGCCGAAATCAGGTACGGCAAGATTGTCAATCTGCAGAAGGAGCTCGAGGAACAGAATCGCAAGTTGAACGAAATCCAGGAAAAGAGCAAGATGCTGAAAGAAGAGGTCGCCGCCGAGGATATCGCCGAGGTGGTTGCCAAATGGACCGGCATCCCTGTTGACAGACTGCTGGAAGGAGAACGGGAAAAACTCGTGCAGGCGGAACAGGAACTGGCCAGGCGGGTGATCGGGCAGAAAGAAGCGATCGGAGCGGTAGCCAATGCGGTGCGCCGCGCCCGGGCAGGCCTGCAGGATCCCGACCGGCCGCTGGGCTCCTTTATTTTCCTGGGCCCGACCGGTGTGGGCAAGACGGAACTGGCCCGCAGCCTCGCCGACTTCCTCTTTGACTCCGAGCAGGCAATGATCCGCGTCGACATGTCCGAGTACATGGAAAAGCATTCCGTAGCCCGGCTCATCGGGGCTCCTCCGGGATATGTCGGCTACGACGAGGGCGGCATGCTCACCGAGTCGGTGCGCCGCCGGCCCTACTCGGTCATCCTGCTGGACGAAATCGAAAAAGCCCATCCTGATGTTTTCAACGTGCTTCTTCAGGTGCTGGACGACGGAAGAATGACCGATGGCAAGGGCCGGACCGTTGACTTCAAGAACACCATCCTGATCATGACCTCCAACCTCGGAAGCCAGCTGATCATGGACATGGGATCATCCGACCCCGAGGAACTGCGCCGCCGGATTGATGAGCTGCTCCACCGGCAGTTCAAGCCGGAATTTCTGAACCGGGTGGACGAGATCATTACCTTCCAGGGACTGACCCGCGAGGATCTCCTGCAGATCGTCGACATCCAGATCAACCGCATGGCCAAGAGGCTCAGGGAGCATAAATTCACCGTTACCCTGACCGATGCGGCCAAGCAGTTCCTGGTCGAAACCGGTTATGATCCGGCCTACGGAGCCCGGCCGCTGAAGCGAGCTATTCAGCGGTTTATCGAAGATCCGCTGGCCCTGGAGATATTGGAAGGCAAATTTGTCGAAGGCGATCATATCACCATCGACAAAGGCGACGGCAACCAGCTGGTTTTCAAGGGCAAATAATACTCATCCAGGATCAAGCACACCCCTGCCGCAACCCGCGGCGGGGGCTTTTTTTCTGTTCACGCGTACCGTTCCTGCATAAGGAGATCCGGAACAAACCAACCCCTTGTACATTCAAAACAACTGGTATAACATAGCAGCCGTTTTTGCATAATATTGAATCCGTGGCGGCTTTTTGGTCGGTGTGCCATATAACATGTTGAAAGTATGTTTTGATTTGAAATCCATATCGCATACTCTGGTATACTCCGCACTCCTGCGCACCGCTCGCGGACGCTCATGGATTCTGAACAGTAGCCATACCTGACAACATCAACGAAGAGGGAACTTAAGCATGTCTGCCGATGTCAACGATCTTACCATTAACTATGAAGAAGACGGAACCCTGATCGTCAAGGAACTGGACAAGGAGATCCTTTCCAAGGGCGCCTGGACAACTATTCTCTTTCGCTACCAGGATCTGGACCGCGCCAAAGGGGAATACGGGCCCGACAAGTTTACCATCCGCCGCTACCAGAAATTGAAGGGTCAGTACATGCCCAAATCAAAATTCAATATATCCAGCAGAGCCCAGGCGCAGAAAATAATCGAAACACTCAACCGCTGGGTAAAAGAGGACTGATTTCGGGCTGTCCTTTTCACGGCCCCAGGCTGGCTGATTTTTTTTAATCACGCAGAAACAGCATCAACACAATCAGGTTCAACTTTTCTGTTGACAGGAATACAGCCTTCATGTACTTTCCCGCCTCGTTTGCTGCGGAATGACATTTCCGGCGGACGAAAAAAAACAGTTCTCCCTGGTTCACTTTATGTTGACAAGATGACGACAACTGTTTAAAATAGAAAATTGCCCGGGATGTTTACGGGCGCCACCTGTTTTTGGCAGGTGATGTTTGATCTTTGAAAACTGAACAGTAGATGAGCGGGCCGATTGTTAGATTTAT
>JAMJFO010000058.1 GCA_023544645.1 Desulfobulbaceae bacterium
ACATCACCTTCGGCGATCAGGGGGTCATGCTGACCGATATCGGCGACGACGCCCTGGCCAGGAGCATTGATATTGACGGGCAAGGGCGTATTGTCGCGGCCGGGTCCTATTTTCACCAGGAACGCACCGAACTCATGGTGCTCCGTTTTCTTGAGACAGGCAGCCTTGATGCCGGGTTCGGCGAAGCAGGCATTGGGGTGCCGGCCGACCGGGAGCAATTCAGTGAAGGCTTCGGCGTCAGGCTCCTGGATGACGGCCGGATCATGGTCGCAGGGGCTGTCGGAAGACCGGGCGATCAGGACGCGGCCGTATACCGGTTCACCGAAGCGGGCCTGCCGGACGCCTCTTTTGGCGACAACGGCGTGCTGATTACCTCTGCCGGCAAAGAGGACGACATGGCGCTGGCCATCGATGTGCTCGACAATATCGTTGGTCTGAGCGGGTACAATACATTCAACACCAAACGGGATTTCCTCTTTGTTTCCGTGGAGGAAAAAGAAGACGAAGGGGCAAATGTCGCCCTTAATCTGAAAACCGGCAGCTTCAGTTCGGGAGGGGTGAAATTCAGCAGTGTTTTCGACCTCAACGGGCAGCAGGAGAATTCGGCCGGACAAGGTGAAACGACTGAAAGCGCGACCACCCATTCCGTATTCAGCACCACTCCACTGGGCTACACCGAGGACGTCAGTTACGCGGTGGCCCTGCAGTCGGACGGCAAGGCGGTAAGCGTCGGATACTCGGAGCAGGACGGGGTGCCCAGATTTGCCGTGGCCCGTTATGTAACACCGGTAGCCAACGCCGCAGGGAGCGGCGGTCTCAATACGCCCGTGGACTGGATCCTGACCAGGGAGCCGACCAACGTCAACCGGACCGGGGCCTACACCGGCGGCACGATCCTCGATTCCGGCCGGACCATCACCCAGCGGGGCGTGGTTTTTTCGATCGCCCCCGATCCGGTGTTCGATACTGCCCAGGACGGAACGAGTCCGGATCCTGATCCGGGGGATGGAACAGGAGATACGACTCCGCCCGTTATTTCAGTCGGTTCCCCAACCGGCGAACTCCCTTCCGGTACACCAGATACTCCCATGACCGTGACGACGAATGAAAACGCAACCTGTAAGTATTCAGCAAATTCAGATACTGAATATGATCTCATGCCTGCGTTTTTCAGTCAAACAGGGACAAAAGCTCATTCCGTCACAATCAGTCCCCTTGTAGACGGGGAGAGCTATATCTATTTTGTTCGTTGTATAGATGCTGCAGGAAATGCCAGCTTGGCAGGTACGCAAATCTCGTTCAGCGTCAGAATCGGGCCGAACGTCAGTAACGGTTCTCCAAGCGGGGAACTGGACTTCGGTACGACGGAGACCACCATGTCCGTGACAACCGATGTGAACGCGACGTGTAAATTTTCAGAAGGATCAGATGTTCCTTATGATGCCATGACCAGTACCTTCACAACAACAGGGACAACAGCTCATTCAATATTAATAAGTCCGTTGGAAAACGGAGTGAGCTATGACTTCTTTGTCCGCTGTGAAGATGCAGGCGGTGTTCAGAATACAACGGGTTTCCAGATTTCCTTCAGTGTTGCCGCAGCTGCTGCGTCAAGGCTTCAGGCCTCTGCTGCAACTTCCTCCCTTGAGCCTGCACCTCGGCAGGTCGCCGCGAATGCTGATTCACAGTCGGCGGATGCGCCCCTGGTCGTATCCAACGGGTCACCCACCGGGGAGATCGCTTCGGGAAGCTCCATGACCTATATCGGCGTCTATACCAGCGAGCGGTCAACATGCCGATACGCGACCCTGGCCGGCCAGGATTTTGATGCCATGGCCGAAACCATGGCAACGGCTGACAATATCTCGCACATTGCCAAGGTCACCGGCTTGATGGACGATCATTCGTATGAATATTATGTCCGGTGCAGGGACTTTGCCGGAAATGAGAATGGCGCTCCCTACAGGGTTTCATTCAAGGTGTCCGGGGGCAATCCCATGGATGCCTACCGGCAGGTTACCAGGACAATCGGCAATTTTTTCCTGACCGCCGCGCACGCGCAATCCGATACAGCCGGCGAGCCGGAGCCCGAGACTCCGAGCGACAACCCTGCAAGTGTATTTGACTTGAACGCCCCTGCCTATGCGGAAAAAGGCAGCACCGATGACGGCGGCGGACCCGGCAGCTACAGTTCGATCCTGAAGAATCTCAAGCCCGGCACCTTCTACTATGTCCGGGCCTATGCCGTGGATGAGAACAACAAAGTTTACTACGGCAACCAGGTGGGCTTCAAGACCGCTGATTCCTGTTTTATCGCCACCGCCGCCTATGGAACGCTGATGCATCCGTATGTGAAGGTGCTGCGCAGTTTTCGTGACCAATACCTGGTCACCAACGTAATAGGCCGCAATCTGGTCAATCTGTACTATCATTATTCACCTCCGGTGGCGGATTACATAGCTGTCCGTCCCGTGGTGCGTAATGTTGTCCGGGTCGCGCTGATGCCGGTGGTGGGCATGGGCTGGCTGGTCCTGCATATCGGTTTTATGGGGTTGGCCCTGCTGGCTGTTTTTATTATTATGCCTTCGCTGCTGGTTTACCGCTCGTACAGAAGGCTTGAAATTCTCTGAGAAAAAAAAGTATGGATGATATGGAATCAACTCGTTTATGGCGCAGACCGGCAAGACCGGTCATGAATGCACAGGGCTTTACCCTGATTGAAATCATGGTGGTGGTGGTCATCCTCGGCATCCTGGCCGGGCTCATTGTCCCTCGGATCATGGACCGGCCTGAAGAGGCAAAAAGGACCAAGGCGGCCATCCAGATACAATCCCTGGAGCAGGCCCTGAAGCTTTATAAACTCGATAACGGCGAGTATCCCACAACCGAGCAGGGGCTGCAGGCGCTGGTCGAACCCCCGGCTGTCGGCCGGCTTGCCAGGAAATGGCGGAAAGACGGGTATCTTGAGAAAGGCAGGGTTCCCAAGGATCCCTGGGAGAATGATTTCGTCTACATTTCGCCGGGGCTGCACAGTGATTTTGATCTCATTTCTTACGGGTCGGATGGAGAGCCCGGCGGCGAAGACAATGGCGCGGATATCAATAACTGGGAGATCGAATAGATTCCGGCCGGGCCGCAGTGGTGAACGGGAGGTATGGGCCTGCGCTCCTGGTCGGCTCGTGATAGAGCAAAAATGGCGAACAGACACTTTGCCGCTGCCGCTGCAATGAGCCGCCACCATGATCAGCCGAACAGGCAACCTGCGCCAGGGGCTGCACATCCCCCCGGCGGGTTTACCATGATCGAGCTTCTGGTTGTCCTGATGGTCATTTCCCTGGCAACGGCCTTTACCCTTCCCTCTATTCGTACCAGCCTGTTTTCCGACCAGTTGAAGGGAACATCACGCCGCCTTGTCGGCTTTATTGTTGACGTGAGCCAGGACGCGGTCAACAAACAGTCGGAATATGTTCTTCATTTTGACCTGGGGAATAATCTTGTCCGGGCAGTTCGCGGAACAGGCCCGGAACCGGGACTTGACGAGCCTGGAGCCAGGACGCTGGAAATCCCCGAATCGGTCCGGGTCGTTGATATTTCAACAGCGCATGGAGGAAAAAGCGGACAGGGCACGGCAACGCTTACGTTCAGCAAAAAAGGGTATGTCGACAAAACCGCCATCCATTTGCGCTCCGATGACGGACGTGATATGACCATAGTCCTGTCGCCGTTTCTGGGGGTGATCAGGATTTTTGATTCATATGTGGAGCTTGAGGATGAGCAGGTCCGTTTATGACCTGTTGATGAAAAGATGAAAAAAAATACGTGGTCCGGCGCGGCTTTGCGGCCGGGTTTCCTGAGCGGATTTTGAATGGAAATGTAATTATGCGGCATGGAGTTCTGAGTTTCATTTTGGTTGTGCTGTTGCTGGCGGCGCCTGTTTTTTCTTTTTCGCAGGCAGCCTCCCCCCGGCCCGAGGTTGAAGAAAATGTCCGACAGCTGCGGGAGAAGAACAGCTGTCCCGGCTGTGACCTTGCCGGGGCAATCCTGCACCGGGGCAATTTTACCGGCGCTGATCTTGAAGGCGCGAACCTTGCCGGAGCCCAGCTGAACCTGGCCAATCTGGCCGGGGCAAATCTGAGGGATGCCAATCTCCAGGGCGCCTCCTTTGGCGGCGCCGATCTTGCCGGCGCTGATCTGACCGGCGCCAACCTCACCGGCGCCGTTATCGAAGGAGCATATCTTGTCGGCGCAAAAATGGATGGCCGGGTCGTGGTCCGGAGGCCCTATGCGGAAGAAGGCGGGCCGGGTTCAGGGGAGACGGTGTTTAAGGAAGCTGAAGGTAACTCAAAAAACCTGCCTTTCACCAACCAGGCAACGGTGACCGGGCAAAAAGCAGCCCAGGAAAAAGCGTCGGCTCCTGAAGAAACTGAACCGGCTAAAACATCCACCGGCCTTGTGCCCGATGAAGGGGAAAGGCAGGCACGGGTGATGTCAAAAGATACTGTGCCGAAAAAATCCAAGCAGTTGAAAGCGATGGATGAGGCCAGGGTCGTTGCGAGGAACCCTCCTCGTGAACCTCTTGCGCCTGCCGGGGACGAGGCGGCCATGGAAGCGGTTGCGGACAATCCGCCTGTGGTAATTGCGGAAAAAGAAAAAATCGCTGCCTCTGCTGCAGAGCCCGGGGAGATGGCAGCAAAAGCAGCGGCAACGGAGCAGGCGGTTGCGGAGCCCATGGTCGAGATGGTCCAGGCGGCGGAAAAAGCGGTGGCCGAGCCGGCCGCGGACCCGGATGCGGAGAAGAAAAAAATATTGGTGAAAAAGCTGCTGGATGACAATCGCTGCGTTGCCTGCGACCTTTCCGGGGTTGACCTTTCCGACAGGGATCTGGAGGATGCCGATCTTGAACGGGCAAACCTGAAAGGCGCAAATCTCAGGGAGACCGACCTGGAGGGGGCCAATCTCAAAGGGGCTGATCTGCGCGGCGCCGATCTGCGTCATGCCGATTTCAGGGAGGCTGATCTGTATCGGGCCGATGTGAGCGGCGCCGATCTGACCGGGGCAAAGCTGAAAGGGGCCCTGATCGATTCGCTGATCCGCAGCGATGCGGTCGGCGCGGATTTCACCGGCGCAGTCGGCAGCGAATAGCATGACTGTCTCCTGAAAATGAACAAATTTTCTTGACAGAATCCGCTTTTTTCGATATACGACAAAGTTTCAATACTAAAATTACATGCACTGCTATTGTGTGAAATAAGGAGTTATTCATGGCCAATCATAAATCAGCATTGAAAAGGGATCGCCAGTCGAAAGTGCGCCGGCTGCGCAACCGTACAAACAAAAGCAAGATGAAGACCGTGGTCGGCAGGGTTGAAGAGGCCGTCATGGCCGGCTCCGAGGTGCAGGCCCGCGAGGCCTTGCAGAAAGCCGCTTCCGTCATCCAGAAAACTGCCTCCAAGGGTTCCATCCACAAGAAAACAGCATCGCGCAAGGTGTCCAGGCTGGCCAAGAGGGTCAACCGGATGCAGGCTGAAGCCTGAGGATGCTGCTGTCTGTATTGCGTACTTTTGTGTAGATTTACAAGGGCCATGGAAGAAGCATATCTTCCATGGCCCTTTTTTTTTGAGATGACCCCGTTGTCATAGCCATCCCGCATCCGGATAGAGAGCAAAGAATGAATTTTCCTGATCAGGAATCCTTTGTCCGTATGGCCGCACAGTCCGGCCTGGTCCCTGTGCACCGGACTATAATCGCCGACCTGGATACTCCCCTGACCGTTTATGCCAAGATTGCCGACAGCCGCCGCCATGCCTTTCTTTTTGAAAGTATGGAGGGCGGCGAGAAATGGGGCCGATATTCCTTTATCGGTCTTGATCCGCTGGTGAATTTTACCAGCAGCGGATCAGCGGTGACCATCACCCGGCCGGGAGCGGAAAAACCGGCGGAAACCTTCTCCGCCGCCAACCCGCTGCACGAACTGCGCCGCCTGCTTTCCGCCTTCAACGCCAGCAGAGCGCCGGGGCTGCCGAGGTTTTTCGGCGGGGCCGTCGGTTTTCTCGGCTATGATATGGTGCGGTTCATCGAAGATATTCCTGACACCAATCCCGGGCTGAATGTCCCGGACAGCTCGTTCATGGTCCCCAGGCTGGTGCTGATCCACGATGCCGTGCAGCAGCAGTTGACAGTGGTCTGCAATGTGGATGTCTCCGCAACAGGGGATCATCAGGAGTTGTACGCCGATGCGGTCAGGCGGATAGACGAGGTGGTCAGGCTGGTGCGGGCCCCTCTGCCGCCAAGCCTCACCCGGGAGGGCCATCGGGCTGCAAAGCACCAGTTCGGCTCCAACATGGATCAGGCCGCTTTTGAATCAATGGTGGAGCGGGCCAAGGAATACATTCTGGCCGGCGACATCATTCAGGTGGTCCTTTCCCAGCGGTTCCATGCCAAAACCAGCCTTGACGCATTTCTGCTCTACCGGTCCCTGCGCCACATCAATCCCAGTCCCTACCTGTTTTTTCTCCAGATGGACGAAACGGTCCTCATCGGCTCGTCCCCGGAGATCCTGGTGCGGCTGGAGGATGGCGAAATTGAGCTGCGTCCCATTGCCGGAACGCGTCAGCGCGGTGCCACGGCCGAAGAGGACCTGGCTCTTGAGAAAGAGCTGCTGGCTGATCCCAAGGAGCGGGCCGAGCACCTGATGCTCGTCGATCTGGGCCGCAATGATGTGGGCCGGGTCGCGGTGGGCGGTTCCGTTCTGGTTGACGATCTGCTGGTTGTTGAAAGATACAGCCATGTCATGCACATTGTTTCCGGCGTGCGCGGCAGGCTGGCGGAGAATTGCGACCAGTTTGATGTGCTTGACGCCTGTTTCCCCGCCGGCACGGTCAGCGGGGCGCCCAAGATCCGGGCCATGGAGATCATCGATGAGCTGGAGCCGGAGCGCCGGGGCCCCTATGCCGGAGCGGTCGGCTATTTCGGTTTTTCCGGCAACATGGATTTCTGCATCACCATCCGTACCTTTGTCATGCAGGGGGATGATCTCTGGATACAGGCTGGCGCCGGGATCGTTGCCGATTCCGTGCCGCAAAAGGAGTACGAGGAAACAATCAACAAGGCCAGGGGGCTGCGAAGAGCAGTGGAACTGGCGGAAGAGGGGTTTTAGGCCGTGCTGGTTATCATCGATAATTACGATTCATTCACCTTCAATATCGTGCAGACGCTGGCAACCTGTCCGGGCAAGAGCAATACTGCCTGGCAGCCCCCGGAGATCAGGGTGTTCCGCAATGATAAAATCACCGTTGAGGCCATTGCTGCCATGAATCCGGATCGGCTGCTGATCTCCCCCGGTCCCTGCACCCCGACCGAGGCCGGCATATCGGTGGAGGCCATCCGTTATTTCTCCACCAGGATTCCGGTCCTGGGCGTGTGTCTCGGACACCAGTCCATCGGCGAGGCCTTTGGCGGCAAAGTCGTGCGGGCAGGGCGGGTCATGCACGGCAAGACCAGCCCGGTCAGCCATGATAACAAGGGCGTTTTCACCGCCCTGGACAATCCATTCGACGGCATGCGCTACCACTCGCTGGTGGTGGAGCAGGAGTCATTGCCGGATTGCCTGGAGGCGACCGCCTTTACCGACCAGGGAGAGCTGATGGGACTGCGGCATAAAGAACTGCCGGTGGAGGGCGTGCAGTTTCATCCTGAATCCATAATGACCGGCGCCGGCATAATCCTGCTGCATAATTTTCTCCGTCCGGATTATCCCGACCTTCTGCGCTAATTAAGGAAAAATAAGGAAAAATAATGATCAGAGAGGCAATTGCAAAAGTAGTCACCGGCGCCGATCTTGACGAACAGGAGATGATCGGGGTTATGTACGAGATCATGGGCGGCGAAGCAACTGACGCCCAGATAAGCTGTTTTATCACCGCGCTGCGGATGAAAGGTGAAACCGTGGACGAGATCGTCGGGGCGGTCAAGGTCATGCGGGAAAAGGCCACCTTTGTCGATACTGGCGTCAAGACCGATGAAGGCGAGATCCTCATGGATATCGTCGGCACCGGCGGCGACTGCTCGGGCACTTTCAACGTGTCGACCACCACTGCTTTTGTCGTTGCCGGGGCAGGCATTCCGGTGGCCAAGCACGGCAACCGGGCCGTTTCCTCCAAGTGCGGCAGCGCCGATGTCCTTGAAGCCTTGGGTGTCGACCTCTCCATGCCCGCCGACAGGATCGGCAGGTGCGTCCGCGAGGTGGGCATCGGTTTTCTCTTTGCGCCCATGCTCCACGGGGCCATGAAGTATGCCATTGGCCCGCGTCGGGAGATAGGCATCAGGACCATTTTTAATATCCTCGGCCCCATGACCAACCCGGCCGGAGCCAATGTCCAGATCACCGGAGTTTTTGCCAGGGAGCTGACCGAGACTCTGGCCAACGTGCTCGCCCGTCTGGGCATGAAGAGAACCCTGGTGGTCTGGGGCGAAGGCAACATGGATGAGATGACCGTGACCGGCGCCACGCATGTCGCCGATGCCACCCATGGCGTGGTGGAAACATATACGGTCCTTCCCGAATATGTCGGCCTGAAGCGGTCCGTACTCGATGATATCCGCGGGGCCGATACCCCGGAGGAGTCCGCTGTCCAGGTGCGCGATGTGCTTTCGGGAAAGGAGGGAGCAAGGCTGGACATGGTGCTGCTCAATGCCGGAGCAGCGTTCATGGCGGCAGGCAGAACAGAGGACCTCATCGGCGGCGTTGAACTGGCCCGCGAAACTATCGCTTCCGGGGCTGCCCTGGCCAAGCTTGATCAGCTGGTCGAGTTCTGTAAAAAAGCATAACGGAAACTGGCTCAGATGATTCTTGATACTATTGTAGCGCGAAAACGCGAAGAAGTGGCGACCCTCAGAAAGGCCGGGCTCCGGCCGCTGGAAAGGGAGATCGAGCCGCCGCGCGGATTCCGCCGGGCTCTGGTCGATTTTGCCGGCGTGGCGATCATTGCCGAGGCCAAGAAAGCCTCCCCGTCCAAAGGGGTCATCCAGCCGGATTTTGATCCGGTGGCCATTGCCAGGCGCTATAAATCGGGAGGGGCGCAGGCCATGTCGGTCCTGACCGATGTTGATTTTTTCCAGGGCTCCATCGACTATATTCCCCTGGTGCGTGATGCCGTGGATCTGCCCGCGCTGCGCAAGGAATTCATCATCGATCCGCTGCAGATCCGCGAGGCCGCCCTCTACGGATCGGACGCCATCCTGCTGATCGCGGCAATCCTGGATATGCACCAGATGAGGGATTTTCGCCAGATGGCGGAAGAGCTGGGCATGGATGTCCTGGTCGAGGTGCATAATGAGGCGGAACTGGCGCCGGCCCTGGAAGCGGGCAGCCGCCTGATCGGCGTCAACAACCGGAACCTCAACGATTTCACCGTGGACCTCAACACCACGTTTCGCCTGCAGCGCCTGATGCCTGCCGATATTCCCGTTGTGAGCGAATCGGGAATCTCCACCAGGGAAGATATGGCCAGGCTCCGGGAAGCGGGAGTGACGGCAGTATTGATAGGGGAGAGCCTGATGCGCAGCGCGGATCAGGGGCAACTGTTACAGGAGTTTATGTCCGCATAGCAGCAACTATGAACGAGGATAAAATACGAATAAAGGTCTGCGGGATGACCAGGCTGCAGGATGCCCTGTTCGCCGTTCAATGCGGTGTCGATGCCCTGGGCTTTATTTTTCACCGGAAAAGCGCCAGGTATATCGACCCGGAGGAAGCCCGGGTCATCATTGAGCAGCTGCCCCCGTTTGTTGATGTAGTCGGTGTTTTTGTCGACAAGGAGCGGGAGGAGGTCGAGGAGATCGTTCGTTACTGCCGCCTCGGTTATGTGCAGCTGCATGGCGATGAATCTCCCAAATATGCCGAGCGGCTGCTCCGCTTTGCTTCCCCCTGCGAGGTGATCAAGGCCTTCCGGGTCGGCGATCATACAACCTCTGAGGATTTTGACCCGTACGTCCCGCACGTCAAGGCATTTCTGCTCGATACCTTTGACAAGGAACTTGCGGGCGGCACCGGGCAGACCTTTGACTGGTCGATCATTTCGCGCCTGGGCCTGCGCAAACCCTGCATTTTGGCCGGCGGCCTGGATCCGGAGAATATCACCGCCGCCCTCCAGGTCGTTCGTCCCTACGGCGTGGATGTGAATTCCGGGGTCGAGGTGGCGCCGGGCATCAAGGATCACCGGCAGATCAGGGAGTTTGTCCGCGCAGTTCGTGAATTCGACGACCTGGATATCAGCGGGCAAATATAAAGGAGTCCGGATATCCGGATCGCAGCAGTTTTTCTTCCAGTTTCCTTGCCTCTTTCAATGAGGTTCCGGCAAATACCTGTACCCGGTAATAGGTCTGTCCGGAGGTGATGTACGGCTGGATCACCACCTTGGTTCCGGTGGCCAGGAAATGGCGGGCGAGGTTTTCCGCATTGTTCTGGTTGAGGAATGATCCCACCTGGATGTAGTAGTTCCCATGGAAAAAATCCTGGAAGCGCAGCTCCTTGCCGCCCTTGCCATCTGATCCCACTGATTCTCCCATGGCGATGATCTCCGCCTTGGCCAGCCCGCGCTGGTCAATGCCAATCTCCGTGGCGGCCTTGTAGCTCAGGTCAATGATCCTGCCGCGTATGAAAGGGCCGCGGTCGTTGACCCTGACCACGGTTTCCCTGCCGTTCTCCAGGTTGCGGACAAGCAGTACCGTGCCCATGGGCAGGATTTTGTGGGCCGCGGTCATGTCGTGCATGTTGTAGGTTTCGCCGTTGGAGGTTTTGCGGCCATGGAATTTTCGGCCGTACCAGGAGGCGATCCCGGTTTCCCGGTAGCCGTCGGCGGAAGGAATGGGGTAATAGGTCCTGCCGCCAATGGTGTACGGCTTCTGCGTCGGCGCGATTTTGGTGGCAGAAGATTCCGGGGTAACCGTGGCGGGACCGCAGCCGGAAAGCAGGAGCAGCAGCGCAGCCATGCTTAACCAGCAGTAAAAAAAATGTTTTGCCTTCATTGACCGGCGGGAATCTTATTTTCCGGGTTGAGAAGATCAGCAAACCTGTTCCGGTAAAACATGCCGGCCTTGCCTGTGGTATGGGGGGTATAGGGAAGCAGGGCCCGGCCTGATCCCTCGATATTATCAAAGACCACGTTTTCTTCGCTGTCAACATAGCTGAGCCACAGATCGAGTATGGGTCGGAAAACCTTGATGACGCCGTCGCGATCCTGCCGGACAAGCATGTTCTCCCAACGGCGCTCGGTAAAACCCTTGTACCATACGCCGGGCATGGATCGGCCGGTGATGGTATCGGGCATGGCCGGCTCCAGTTCATCCTCATAACCGTAGAGATTGTGCTCCAGCAGATTCTCCACGGTCGAGCTTGACTGGACCAGCAGCAGCTCCCAGGGATAATAGTCGTCGGTGTCGCTGCGCAGCAGATGGGTGGTGGAATCGTTAAAGCTCCACTGGGCGTGACACACCTGGCAGGAAACCTTTTCGCCGTACTCTTCGTGGGCGGGATGGGTCATTTGCGGGACAGGATGGGTCTTGCCGGTTAACCGTGCGGTGAGGACCGGATCGTTGTTTACAATCGTCACGTTTGCAGGAAGCGCATCACTGTCCCGGGTGCGGGAGGCCAGCTCGTGGCAGGTCCGGCAGGTTATCTTCTTTCCGGTCTTTTCCGAAAACGGCTGGTGGCCGGTGTGACAATCCACGCAGGCCAGTCCCCGCTGTTGGTGGATATCGGGTGCCAGATCATGGTATTCGACACCATAGGGGCGGATAAACTCTTGGCGGGTGATAAAAGGAGTGCGGTACTCATTGTTGAAGTCATGTTCGTAACGGCCATAATAATCAGCGCCGACAAAGTTGGCGTAGTGGCATCCCAGGCACTGGAAGTCGGTCGGTAATCCGATCATCTCGTGACTCACCAGCCTGCCGTCGCTGAACCCCATGTGGCAGGCTGCGCAGCCGGTGCCCCTTTGGGTGTAGGCGTAGCTGTCGCCGGGCGTGTAAACATGGCAGCGCAGGCAGCGCCGCCGCAGCAGGTCGTCAACAAGATCGGTCGAGGTGGTTGGCCGGGGAGAGGGGTCTATCTGGGTGAGGCCGGTCAGTTCGCTGTCCGCCCCGAAATGTCCACGGACCAGATTGACCTCATTGCGCATGGTGAAATGCAGCGATTCCCGGCTGTTCCCAACAGCATCAGGATGGCATGCCCCGCAGATCTCGCCCATGGTGTCCGGGTGGGCGGGTTTGGCCACCAATCCGGCATGGGCTGCTCCTTCATCCATCCCCTGTTCGTCGCCCCGGTGGCAGTTCGCGCAGGGAAACTCATGGTGCCGGTCATGACTGACATCCTGATGACAGGTCCGACAGCCCTGGAATACAACGGTTGCGGCAGGCTGGTCTTGCGCTGCTGTCTGCTCCGGATCTTTTTCCTGCTCCCCCCGGCATCCGGCAATGATGAACAGGCAGCAGAAAAGAACTGTCAGTTTCCTTTTCATAATCTTGACACTGTACCATAAAATTGATACATCAAGAAAGCTCATTTTGGGCGACAGCCAAAGCAGCATTCCCTACAAAGCCGATGTAGCTCAGTTGGTAGAGCAACTGATTCGTAATCAGTAGGTCAGCGGTTCAAGTCCGCTCATCGGCTCCATAAATCAGGGACTTACGGCATGCGCTGTAAGTCCTTTTTTTATTTTGTGTGAGAAAAATATTTCCGCCTGAGCTGTTTTGTCATAAAATTGAAATAATGGATAAAACTAAATTGCAATAATTTCATAAAGTTGCCGAGAATTAAAAGTTGTGTAAACGTAGAGGGAAATGTTTTGTATCAGTAGGTCAGCAGTTCAAGTCTGTCGTTGGCTTTTGTTTCTTTCATGACGGTTGATTTTTCCATCCCTCTTTTTCCTTCCATTCGGAGGGGCGACAAGATCAAAACACTGAATAAAATTCTTCATTTTATAGAGTAGATCGCTTCCATAATTTCTTTGTAACCCTTTATACCCGATAAGCAACAACGTTAAATATCCCTTTCGTCCGACACTCCGCAATCATCTCTGAATTAGAGAACAATTATCACGCAATTACAACCTGTAAGGTCGGGGTATTTTTCGGGTATATTGAAGATAAATTTTGACATAAAAAATCGTTCAACATAAGATGATAAATATATAAATAGGATAGTATCCGACAAAGGCAAAACCGGAGTGATTCGGGGACGCAAAGCTACGGGCCTAATAATAAGATTTAGGTGGCCGGGTTACCGAAGAGCAAATAAGCAGGAATGGAAAAGCCCATCTTCGGTATGAAGGTGGGCTTTTTTATTGCACAAAGGTAAATAAACCCCTGAATCATAAGTGAATAAAGTCATAGCTACTATCTGTTATAGATATATTAATTTTGAATTAAATCAACAAGATAAGCAATAAAACCATTCTGTATACATCTTTGATTGGGAGAATTTTATAATGAAGTACAGAGTCATAATGCTTTCCCTCGTAGCGGCTTTGTCTATGCTGTTGATTTCCGTCAATGTATATGCAGAGCATCCTTGTGACGATCCTCCTGGTGATCCCGGCCCCGAAGACTCAAAACCTGTACGAGCCAGTCGTGATCCGAACGCATTAACCGGACCAGGTGGATACGGAGACCAGAATTATATTCAATTTGGTTCAGTTCTTCCCTATATGATCGAGTTTGAAAATGACGCAATTGCGACAGCTCCCGCCCAACAAGTAGATATTACAAATAACCTGGATTCAAATCTCGACTGGTCAACATTTGAACTGACTGAAATTAAATTCGGTGACATATTCATAGCTGTCCCCCCTGGCAGTAAAACATTTGAAACCAAGGTTTCAATGACCTACCAGGATGTTACCTTCAATGTGGAAATTAATGCTGGTATCGATGAAACCTCCGGGCAGGTATACGCACATTTTTATTCAATTGATCCTGCCACAGGTATACCACCTGCGGTAGATATTGGCTTTTTGCCACCGGAGGACGGAACAGGCAGGGGAATGGGGCATGTCAGCTATGTCATCAACCATAAGGACACCCTGGATGAAAATACCGAGATACGCAATATTGCCCTTATCGTTTTTGACCTTGGAGAACAGATTTATACCAACCAGGTCGATCCCCATGATCCGAGCCAGGGAACAGATCCTGCAAAAGAGGCTCTTGTTTCCCTTGATAAGAATCGTCCTTCCAGTTCAGTGATTTCACTCCCGGAAGAGGCTACAAGCACTGTATTCACAGTGGCCTGGGCAGGTAGTGACAGTGCTTCCGGAATAGCTTCCTATAACATCTACGTACGTGACGGTCAGGAAATTACCTGGTACCTGTGGAAGGAAAGAACAACAGCCACAAGTGCAGAGTTTGCAGGTACTTATGGGCATATATACGAGTTTTTCAGTGTGGCCACGGATAATGTCGGATTTATCGAAGATAAATTTCCTGTCCCGGACACATTGACCTATGTTCATCCCGCTGTTGTAATTGATTCAGATGGTGATGGAGTATCAGACACCGAGGATAACTGTCCATTTGCAGCAAATGCAGATCAGTCAGATCAAGACGGAGATGGGATTGGAGATGTGTGCGACCCATGTCCTTTGGAAATTGAAAATGACACAGACGGAGATGGGGTCTGTGGAAACATAGATAATTGCCCTGTAATTGCCAATCCCGGTCAAAGTGATGTTGACAATGATGGTCTGGGTGATGTGTGCGATTTTGATGACGACAACGATGATGTTGACGACATCAACGACAACTGCCCTGTAAATTCCAATACCGACCAAGCGGACCTGGATGGAGACGGTATAGGCGATGTCTGTGACGAAGATGATGATAATGACGGAGTACCGGATACTGAAGACAATTGTCCTGTCATCTCCAATATCGACCAGGCAGATTTGGATGGTGATGGCCTGGGCGATGTCTGCGATGAGGATGATGATAACGATGGTGTTGCAGATAGCGAAGATAATTGTCCGTTAACCGCTAATGATGATCAGGCAGACCTTGATGGGGACGGTAAAGGTGATGTCTGTGATGAGGATGACGACAATGATGGTGTTGTTGATCTTGAAGACAACTGTCCATTCGATGCCAATGATGACCAGGCAGACTTTGATGCAGATGGCCTGGGCGATGTCTGCGATGAGGATGATGATAACGATGGTGTTGTCGATCTCGAGGATAACTGTCCGTTAACGGCTAATGAAGATCAGGCAGATAATGATGCAGACGGCCAGGGGGATATCTGTGATGAGGATGACGACAATGATGGTGTTGTTGATCTTGAAGACAACTGTCCATTCGATGCCAATGATGACCAGGCAGACTTTGATGCAGATGGCCTGGGCGATGTCTGCGATGAGGATGATGATAACGATGGTGTTGTCGATCTCGAGGATAACTGTCCGTTAACGGCTAATGAAGATCAGGCAGATAATGATGCAGACGGCCAGGGAGATATCTGTGATGAGGATGACGACAACGATGGCGTTGTTGATCTTGAAGATAATTGCCCCTTTACCTTCAGTGAAGATCAATCAGATTCAGACGGTGATGGTCTAGGTGATATATGTGACACATGTCCGTTAGACGCTGATAATGACATCGATGCGGATGGTATCTGTGGTGATGTTGATAATTGTCCTGCGGTTTCAAATATAGGCCAGGATGATTTGGACCAGGATGGTCTTGGTGACCTTTGCGATCCGCAGACCTGCGGCAACGGTATCCTGGAGACCATAGAAACATGTGACGATGGGAACGTCATAGATGGAGATAATTGCTCGGCCCAATGCATAAAAGAAATCACGATTTCTGTCTCTAAAGCTGAAGTAGAGTGGAACAAGAGTCTTGTTAAGTATACAGGGTCTATTGAATTGCCGTTGGGGCTCTATCCTGTCAATATTACGCCACAAAGCGATGTGTCTATCGAGGTTGGCAATTTGGCTCCGGTAATAGTTGAAGATGCGCCGTTCACTGTCAAAGCTGTTGATGATAAAAAATGGGAATTCAAAGATGTTGGTGGCGTAAGCAAATTTAATATTGACTGGAAAGGAGCTACCTTTGATTACAAAGGGATTGTTCATGTTAAAGCAAATCATATTGGCCGTGAAACGACCAATATTGAAATTGAGAGGGACGGTTTTAGCGGCGAATTTACACTTCAATTCGGTAATATATCCATCCATTTTGGAGCCGAGAACAGTGTTGTAACTGTGCCCGAAACCCTGAAGGTTGATGCTGATGATACTGATGGCGAGATAGAGGTCGAGCTTCCGTTCACCCTGACTCCTGATATGGTGATGATTATCAGCAGATCTGAACATCCTGATACCGAGATCACTGTCGGAGATTTTTTCACTAACTCTACCGGGAAATTTGCTCTTCAAGCGAATTTTGATTCGCAAGGCCTGACCGGGCTTGATCTGCCAGCAACTCTACAATTACGTATCGCTCTTGGTCAGATTAAATATCCGGGAATGGTACTTATCAACTCAGGATGGAAATCCATTAAGGCAAAAGAATGGAAGCATGAGTGAGAATACTAACAATCACTCAGAGGCAAATGAACAGTGAATAATCATCGAGTTAATATAATGAATCTTTTCAAGGAAATCTCGACGAGGGTAAAGATGAAAAATAGTAGCCTTAACTCTGGATCACCTCTCCATTCCAAAGGAGTTATCAATATTTTCTCCTTGTTCACCTTTTTGGCGCTTTTATTATCTGTCAACATAGCTGATTGCTACGGAGCAACAGTTAGTTGGTTAAACCCGATGAGCGGTAACTGGAACGACCCGGACAACTGGAGTTCAGGTTCTGTTCCGCAACCGAGCGATGACGTAGTTATCAGCATTGATGGTACTTATACCGTCACATTAAATGGTGATGTTACAGCTTCAAGTATAATAGTAGGTGGAGGGGCTGGGACTCAGACCTTGATGATTCAAGGTGCTGTGGTTGATGCCCAGGTGATAAACAAGGGCATGATGATAGCGCGTTGGGACTGTACGTTCAACGGAGCGTTTGAAAACCAGGCTGAAGGCAGACTGGTCGTGGAAGGTGTTTATTATCACCAGGCCAACCTGACTGTTGCCAACGGCTTTGCCAACTACGGCACCATAGACTTGACCAATAACCGCTCCAATTATTACGCCAAGCTGCTGATCACGGATGGCACGTTGGTGAATTACGGAACGATTAACTCTCTGCCCGGTGTCGGTGGGGGCGGTCGTTATATATACGGTGCACTGGACAACCAGGGAACCCTGCAGGTTGACCAAGGTCTTGAGATCAGCAAAGCATCGGCTGCTCATACCAATTCCGGGACGATCAATGTCAGTGGAGGCAACCTGACTCTTAGTCAATCAGGAACTGATGCCAGCTTCACCAATACCGGTACTATTGCCATCGCTTCCGGAAAAAACGCGACAGTAAACGGAGGTCTGTTTACTCCTGGCGTCGAGAGTATCAATGGCCTGCTGACTCTGAATTCTGCTGTTCTCGGGACAGGTACACTTTCCAGTGAACTGACAGTGGTTATGTCAAACAGCCAGACTGCAGGGATACTTTACAACAAGGGATTTATACGGATCCATGATAACTGTGCATTCAGCGGCACGTTTGAGAACCAGGCTGGTGGTATAGTTGCGGTGACAGGACATTATGGTGGTGCATGGCATTCCAGCCTGACAATAGCCAATGGTTTCAGCAATTATGGTGAGATCCAGCTGACCAATACCCGGTCTGGATATAATGCGACCCTTGCAGTTACCAGCGGCACACTGGTCAATCACGGCATAATAAATTCATTGAATGGCTTAGGTGGAGGTGCCCGGCGTTTGTACGGTGAGTTGGACAACCAGGGTACCGTCCAAGTTGATTACGGGTTGCTGGTCAGTAAGGCGTCAGCTGCCCATGTAAACTCAGGAACCATCAATGTAGCAAACGGCAAAACACTTACCGTTTCAGGCAACGCCAATTTCACAAACCTTGTCGACGGCATCATTCAAGGTTCTGGCATATTAAATGTTTCAAATGCCTTTCTCACCAACGAAGGGATTATTAACCCAGGATATGGGGTCGGCACGCTTTCCATTACTGGTAATATCACTCAGCGTGGAACAGGTTCTCTTGGCATCGAAATTGGAGGGACTGTTGCCGGAACTGACTATGACCAACTCAAGGTAAGTGGAACAGGGTCTCTCGGTGGTACATTGAATATCACTTTTGCTGATGGGTATTTTCCACAATCTACTGATACCTATCAAATCATGACTTATGGCTCTTATACCGGAGAATTCTCCGTCATCTCTCCACCCATTATAAGTGGTACCAGGGACTGGAGCATTAACTACACTGCAACTGGTATCCAGCTCAGTGCTATAGAAGCAGCTGCAGGAGTAAGGTTGATTATGGGCGACGGGCCAGACCCGGTAGCACTTTTTCACGAGTTGACCTATAATCTGACAGTTGTGAACGGCAGCACGGCCGAAACAGCAACCAATGTCGTTGTAACTGATGTGCTCCCACCATCTGCTCTTTTTGCATCTGTTACTTCCAGCCAGGGAACCTGCACCGAAAATTCCGGAACAGTAACATGTACTATTGGAGATCTTGCACCGGAAGCCTACGCATCGATTGCCATCACAGTTGTACCTACCTTTATCAGCACCATTGAAAATACAGCTACTGTCACAAGTGATTCCCTTGATCCGAATCCTGACGACAATAGTTACACTATCAGCAGTGTGGTAACAGACCTGCCCGATGGATATGACATTATTGACACGCCCGTTGGGCTTGGAGTGACTGATCTCTCTTCAAGGTATTATGGGAACGTTGCAAATGCGCAGATCACGGTTAATGGCATTGGTTTCGATTCCCTGACCGAGTTTTATCTCGTAGGACCTGATGGCACAATCTACTACCCAACAAGCATTGAAGTTGATTCTCTTTTCCAGATTACGCTCACCTTCGATTTCAGCCAGATACCAGTCGGGCGCTATGATATAATGGTGGCGAATGGTTCCGAATCTCGTTTGTTGGCCAACGCTTTCGAGGTCGTCGAGACCCAGAAGCCTAAACTGGAGACCCGTCTGGTGCTGCCTGGCATTCTGGGACGGCGAGCACTTTCAACCATCTATGTTGAGTACAAAAACGCAGGCAACGTTGCCATGCCTGCACCAATGCTGAGCCTTGTCAGCACCGATGCAGACAACTCGGATAAACCAATTCTTACCATGGACAACTCGAACCTTATCCGCAGTTTCTGGTCCGAAATGCCGACCGGAACTGACCATTCAGTCCAATTCCTGGCTGATGGCGATGGCGATTCCCCAGGTGTTCTTATGCCCGGTGAAACTGGTCGTGTACCCATCTACTATCTTGGATTATTGCAGCCCTGGGATTTTTCAGATGGTCGAGTCGAAATGGGTATTATTATAACAAATACAGATGAACCAACACCCTATGCATGGGATGCCCGTCATGAGCACATGAAACCTGCTTCAATGGAGCAGGCAGCATGGGATATTCTCCATGCAAACCTTTCCGCTGATGTTGGCCCGACCTGGGGAGACTACGTTGCCACACTTGGCGAAAACGCATCTTTCATCTACCGACATGGTGGCAAGAAAGTAAGTGACTCACATGCACTCATGAAGTTTGAGATGCTCCAGGCAATAGGACATTCACCTATCTCTTATCTTGCAGGTGGAACAGATATTGCTATTCAGGCGCCGGGCATGCCCATTGTGTTTGGCTCCATGTACAGAAATTCCATAGTCACGCGCCATGCCAACGGTCCGCTTGGTAAGGGATGGGCTCATAACTGGCAGATGTCGATTGAGGAGGATGCTGACGGCAATGTCCAGTTCAATTATATGAACGGTAGTGTGCGCTATACGCTGGACAGTCGCGGCGGATATTTCCCGCCTGATGGAAATTATACAACCCTGACCAAGAACGGTGATATTTTCACTATCACTGCACCAGGTGGTGTCAAGACTGTATTCAATGCAAATGGGACAGTAAACTACATAGAAGACCTCAACGGTAACCGCATAACAGCAGAGTATAGCGGCAGTATGCTTTCTCGGCTTGTACACAGCTCTGGCCAGTATTTATCCATCAACTATAGCGGCAGTCTCATTCAATCTGTGACAGACAACACCGGGCATTTATCTGTGCTCTATGATTACTCAGGTGACAACCTTTCATCGGTGCAGGATGTCCTTGGTAGGACCACGAGTTACACCTATCACTCGTTTGGTGCTTCGGCGCAGGCTCTTGCTACGGTAAGTATGCCTGATG
Organism: Desulfobulbaceae bacterium; assembly: GCA_023544645.1. Lineage (GTDB taxonomy): Bacteria > Desulfobacterota > Desulfobulbia > Desulfobulbales > Desulfobulbaceae > UBA10518. Next base: position 20,359 of record JAMJFO010000058.1, read on the forward strand.
GCACCGAAAGCTATTATTCCTATGATACAGGCGGCAGGCTCAGCGAGCTCAATTATAACGGCAACCCGCCGGTAACTGTTGCCTATGATGGAGGTATGATCGCTGTCACCGACACTGCCGATAATTCGGTCAGCAAGTTCTACTATGACGATGACGGCAACTTCATCAAACACCAGAACCCAAACAATCAGATTACCCTTGCCAAGTATGATGATAACTATAACCTCACCTCATTTACCCAGCCCGACGGCTATCGCTCAACATTTTCTTATGATGACAAGGGCAACATGAACCTGCTTGTGGATCAGCTGAAGCAGGAAACACAGTTCGGGTACAGTGCATTCAGCCGTTTGGCCTATTTCAAAGATGCTGAGCAGAAAACGACCCAGTACACCTACGATATCCAAGGCAATAACACGGCCAGGATATCGCCTGATCTTTCCGAGCAGACCTATGGGTTTGATGTAACAGGTGAGCTCAATCAAATGACAAACAGAAGAGGCACACCTGTTTCTATTGCACGGAACACAAGGGGCCAGGTCTCCCGTATCGATTATGCTGACGCCACATTTACAGCGTACACCTATAATGCCATTGGTAACGTGCTGAGTGTGGAAGACACCACAGGCATCACAACTCTGGATTATTATCCCAATAACCTGTTGCAGCGAATTACCTATCCGGGTAACCGTTTCCTTGAATACACGTATGATACAGCTGGTCGTAGGACATCTTCCACTGATCATACCGGCTACCGCCTCAACTACGCCTATAACTTTGACGGCAAGCTCGAGCGGATCACTGCCAACGACGGCACAACCCCAGTCCGCTACGAATATGACCTGCAGGGGCGTCTCAGCAAAAGAATCCTAGGTAACGGTGTTTCCACAAGCTACCAGTACGATATGGCAGACAGAATAATCCAGATCGATACCACCGACTCGGTAAGCGCTCTAATTTCATCCTACGGCTACGAGTATGATGCGCTTGATCGCCGTACAAAGGTGACCAGTCGCGACGGTGAGTGGGATTACACATATGATCCAACAGGGCAGTTAACCCATGCTGTGTTCACCTCAAGCAATGGTGATATTCCGTCCAAAGCAATTGAATATGTGTACGACAAGGTGGGCAACCGTGTCCAGGAGATAGTTGATGGTGCAACCACCTCCTATAATGTCAATAACATGAATCAATATATCCAGAATGGAAATTTTACCTATTCCTATGACCTGGACGGAAACCTCACCGGTAAAACAAACGGCATCGACACCTTTACTTATGAGTATAACGACAATAACAGGTTGATTCGATCCACAGGTCCGGGAGGAGTAAAGGAATATACCTATAACGGCCTGGGCCATCTTGCCACTGTCATCGATAACGGTGTTGAAAAACACTACATGGTTGATCCCATTGGGTTTGGCAACGTGGTCGGTGAATACGATGCCACCGGGACCTTGGTCAGCCGGTATACCCATGGCTATGGCCTGGTTGGCAAGGATGATACCTACTATACCTTTGACGGTAACGGCAACACCAGCGAGATGACCAACGCAGCAAACGAGATCGTCAATGTTTATGTCTATGAGCCCTTTGGCAAGTCAATGTACGAGGTGGAGACCACAGACAATGATTTTGGGTTTGTCGGCCAGTTTGGTGTTCGTGAGATGGGCAATGATCTCATCTACATGCGGAACCGGTTCTATGCACCTTCCACCGGCAGGTTCATGAGTGAAGACCCCATCGGCTTGGCTGGCGGGGATGTGAACTTTAATCGGTATGTGAAAAATAATCCGGTGAATTGGGTTGATCCGGAAGGGTTGGCAGGTAGGGGGATTAATTACGATCCAAATTGGAGGGGCAGACCTTCTGGTTGGAATCCTGCTGATGCTGGTCCAAAACCACCCAGCCCTCTACCACAAAATTACAATCCAAATGGAATAAATAATTTGCCTGGTAAACCGATGCCAATTTCTCCTAATGGATCCCGTGGAGCAAGAAT
>JAMJFO010000059.1 GCA_023544645.1 Desulfobulbaceae bacterium
GTCGGCAGGATTCCCCCGGCATCAAGCCGGGGGATGGTTATTCCACAGGGCAGGGCGCCGCCACCTTGACGTGAAGCATTCCGTATATATCCCGTCATGCCCGGCGCAAACCCTTCCCGGCTGCGTCAGCGCCACGGTACGGCCAAAATCACCATCGCCAGGGAAATCTTCCCAGGCAACACCGGGAAAATGGATCAAAATCTGTCAAAGAACGGTTCGTTTGCACTGCAGATACTTCAAAAGTCGCTGGTTCCGTTGACTATCCGTCTCCGATAGCGCCCCACAAACCGGAAAACTGCATTCAAATTCCAAACACCACGGCTTAGTTCAACCCTGAATTGTATGTCGGCTCCGCGACATACGAATTCTTAATCCGTTACGGGTGACAAGATGTTGTGTGTTGAGAATGGTAAGACCACAATCTGCCACATTTGAAACGCTAGCAGGTTTTGCGCTTAACCGCTCAAGCAATGCAAAAAAAAAATCAAAATGACCCACTACCGAAAATTTTGTCTGGTTGGAAAAATGCGTACAACCTGTATAATGGCACGCCATGAAAAAGGGGAAAGGACAGCTGCTTTTCAGGAACGCTCTTCTGGACTGGTTTGGCGCAAATCAGCGTGATCTGCCCTGGCGTCGAACGTATGATCCCTATCACATATGGGTATCCGAGGTCATGCTCCAGCAGACGCAGATGGAGCGGGGGGTGGAGTATTTTAACCGGTGGATGGAACGGTTTCCGGATATCCGGTCGCTGGCCGATGCTTCCGAGCAGGAGGTGCTGAAGGCCTGGGAAGGGCTTGGTTATTATTCCCGGGCGCGAAATATCCGCGCGGCGGCAGATGTTCTGCTTGCTGAATATGGAGGAGTTGTTCCCGAAGATTATGCCGCGCTGCTGGCCCTGCCGGGGATCGGGCCATATACGGCGGCGGCCGTCATGTCCATTGCCTTCAATCAACCTTATCCGGTGATCGATGCCAATGTTGAGCGGTTATTCGCCAGGATTGATAATGTTGCCAGGCCAATGAAGGAAAAAGCAGTTTATCAAAATCTGGAGAAAATTCTCGCAACCATGCTGCGCACTGCGCCGCCCCGCGATTTCAACCAGGCGCTCATGGAGCTGGGAGCCCTGGTATGCCGACCGCGAAATCCACTCTGCGGAGAGTGTCCGTTAGGGACTCAGTGCCGGGCACTTGCCGCCGGCACGGTTATGCAGCGGCCTGTTTTGCCTCCCCGAAAGGAAACCATTGATATTGTCATGGCCTGTGCGATACTCAAGCACAATGGAAAATTTTTTATCCAACAGCGGCGCAGTGATGACGTGTGGGGCGGATTGTGGGAATTTCCCGGCGGCAGACTGAAGAATGGCGAGTCAGCCGCCCAGGCGGCCGCGCGGGAGTTGTATGAAGAAACTGAATTGCGGGCGGTCAACCTCGACCCTTTTCGGACCGTCACCCATCATTACACCCGCTACCGGGTGACGCTGCACGCTTTTTTCTGCAATATTTCGAAAGTGCCGGAGCCCAGGCTTCATGCAGCCACAGCATTCCGCTGGGTTGCGCTCGATGAGCTTGACCGGTATCCTTTTCCATCCGGCCATCGGCAGCTTATTGCCCATATGAAGCGATAATGTCCCGGATTTTTCTGGATCAGGATGTATTTATATCAGTTGATGCCTCATTGTCCGGAACGGATACCGGCAGATTTGAAAGGAACAGAGAAAGCATATGACCAATAATGATGGTCCAACCCTGTTGAAATCCAAGATGTTCTGGGTGGGCATTCTTTATTTTGCTGAAGGATTCCCCCTGGGCGTTTTTTACGACGTTTTTCCGGTGCAGTTTCGGCAGCAGGGCGTTGAGCTCTGGAAGATCGGCTTCATGAGCCTGCTGGGACTCGCCTGGACGTTGAAGTTTTTATGGGCTCCTGCTGTTGATCACTATCGCCATCATCGCCGGTGGATATTCTATACCGAGGCGTTGATGGGGCTGGTATTAATACTCTTCTCTTTCTACGCCACATTCGGCGCGTGGGTCTGGTTTGGCATCGGCGTTTTCACCCTCCTGTCCGCGACCAACGATATTGCCATCGACGGCTACACCATCGAAATGCTCAACAAACGCGAGATGGGCCTGGCCAACGGGCTGCGGATCGGATTTTACCGGGTGGGAATGCTGGCCGCCGGTTTTATCCTGATCCTCAGCGATTATATCGGTTGGCACGGCACGTATCTTTGCGGAGCCTTGTTACTGGCGCTGTCCGGCACGGTTATTCTTTTATTCGCGCCCAGGGAGCAGCATTTTGTCAGGGAAAAAACCCTGGGCCTGAGCCAAGAGCTGAAGACCCTGGTCCGGCATCCTCTCGCTTTCGGAACAATCATCATCTTTCTGCTTGGTGTTTTGTGGCTGGTCGAGAGCAAAACCAAATGGTCGGACAATGTGGATCATTTCTGGCAGTACAGCGTCCTTGTCGCGCTGATACTCTTTTCAGTCAGTATTTTTATTCATAAAAGAAAGAATATCACCCCAGACAACAATGCGGATATCACCAGGGGGCCGATGTTCGGAACGCTGCTCGATATGCTCCGGCGCCCCTACATCATCCCGGTTATAATCTTCATCCTGATTTTCAAGCTGGGCGATGCGTCAATGGGCTTTATGGTAAAGCCTTTCTGGGTTGATGCAGGATTTTCAGCAAGCCAGATCGGTTTCGTTTCGGTGAATCTCGGCCTGGTCCTTTCCATTGCCGGAGGTATTGCCGGCGGGTGGTTTACCGACCGCATGGGAATATTCAAAGCGTTGTGGATCCTGGGACTTTTTCAGGCATTTTCCAATCTCGGCTATGCCTGGGTTGCCGGCGTGCTGCCGCACGGCAGTGTTGTGCAGGAGGGCGTCGGCGTGCTCTGGGAGCAGCGAATGCTCATGTATGGCGCCAGCGCCATAGAATCATTCACCGGCGGGCTCGGCACAGCTGCGTTTCTTGCTTTTCTCATGGCTATTGTCAACAAGCAGCATTCGGCTACGGAATATGCCCTGCTTTCTTCAATCTTTGCGTTGAGCCGGTCCGTGGCAGGATGGGCAAGCGGTTTCGGGGCTGAGTTTATGGGATACTCGGGGTATTTTCTCCTGACCTTTTTTCTCTCTTTTCCCGCGTACCTGTTTTTGCCGTGGGCCCGTAAAATGATGGATTACGCGGAATCCAGAAAGGAATGGCACCAGGAATAAATGGCCGGGAAATTACGCGGGCAGCTTCAGGGAGCATTTAAGCCGGTAAAATTCACCGGCATATTCTTCCTCGCCCGCAGCTGCAGAGCGATAGCGAAAAACATGCGGCGTGAATGTAAAGAACCGTTGTTTTTGCATCATGCTGTGTTAAAATATTATGTTGCCAATTAAAAAATAAACTTCAGAAGCCAAGTTCATGCCGATTAAGATATACAATACCCTGACCCGCAAGAAGGAGCCCCTTCAGCCCATTGAAGAAGGACATGTCAAACTCTATGTGTGCGGGATAACCTCCTACGACTTCTGCCATATCGGCCATGCCCGTTCATTTCTTGTTTTTGACATGATTGTCCGGTATCTGCGCTACCGGGGTTACAAGGTCACTTTTGTCAGAAATTTTACCGATATCGATGACAAGATAATCAAGCGCGCCAGTGAGCAGAATGTCGATGCCCGGGAACTGGCGGATAAATTCATTGAAGAGTTTTATACTGATACGGACCGAATGGGCATCCTGAGGCCGGACCTGGAGCCCAAGGCCACCGAGCATATCCCGGAGATGATCGCCCTGGTCCAGGAACTCATCGGCAAGGGGCTGGCCTACCAGTCCGGAAACGATGTTTATTTCCGCGTAGACCGTTTTGACCATTACGGAGACCTTTCCGGCCGCAAACTGGAAGACATGCAGGCCGGCGCCCGGGTGGAGGTCAATGAACAGAAGCGGCATCCCATGGATTTTGTCCTGTGGAAGGGCAGCAAGCCGGGCGAGCCCAAGTGGGCCAGTCCCTGGGGGGAAGGGCGCCCGGGCTGGCATATAGAGTGCTCGGCCATGAGCCGCAAATACCTTGGCGAGACCTTTGACATCCATGGCGGCGGGCAGGACCTTGTTTTTCCGCACCATGAAAACGAGATGGCCCAGAGCGTGGGGGCCACCGGCAAGCCGTTCGCCAACCTGTGGATCCACCACGGTTTTGTCACCATCCGTGATGAAAAAATGTCCAAGTCCCTGAACAATTTTCTCACCATTCGCGAGATTCTTGAACAGCACCAGCCTGAAGCGCTGCGGCTGTTTATTTTTTCTACCCAGTACCGCAATCCGCTGGATTTCTCCGAGGCGGCCATGCAGGATGCCGAAACCGGCCTGGACAGGATGTATGATTGCCTTGCCCGTATCGCGGAACTCGATAACGGCGGTGAGGGGGCTTCCGTGGTCAGTGACAAGGATCGTGAAAAGGTGGATTCGCTCAGACAGCGTTTCGAGCATGCCATGGACAACGATTTCAATACCGCCCAGGCCCTTGGACTGCTCTTTGACGCCATCAAGGTGTTGAATAAGACTATCCAGGCCCTGCCGCCGAAGAAGGCCGCCGCCACCGATATCGATCTGCTGCGGTCCGGCGGGACAACAGTGCGGGAGCTTGCCGGAATCATGGGGGTGCTGCAGCAGGATCCCCGTGAATATATCAGGAGCAAGAAACAGCGCCGTCTTGAAGATATAGATTTAACGGTAGACGAAATCGAAAAGATGATCCAGGACCGGACCAGGGCCCGGGCGGAGAAAGACTGGGCCACCAGTGATGCCATCCGGGACCGGCTGCTGCAACACGGAATTGAACTGCAGGACGGGGCAGACGGAACAACCTGGGATGTCCGGCTGTGAGTTTTATAGGCTATCAGGCTGGAGGAGAGCAGTTTTTCCCCTAACAGCCTGATAGCCTAATAGCCTGAAACGAGGAAAGACATGCGTTCACCAGTCGTTGCCGATCGATTTTATCCGGGAAGTCCGTCTGAACTCCGTGACACCCTGCATCATCTGGTGCCGGACGTTCCAGCGGAGCAGAAGCAGCAGGCCCTCGCCGCCATCTCGCCCCACGCGGGCTATGTCTATTCCGGCGGCGTGGCCGGAGAAACAATCGGCCGGATACAGGTCCCGGACACAGTGGTGATCCTGGGGCCGAACCACCATGGCCATGGGGATGCTCTTGCCCTGGGCACCGAGGACTGGCAGATGGTGTTGGGGGATGTGGCCATTGACCGGGAACTGGCCCGGCAGATCCTGGACAGCTCCCGGGTGATAACTGAAGACATCACCGCCCATGCCTATGAACATTCCCTGGAAGTGCAGGTGCCGTTTCTGCAGTACTGCAACAGTGCGGTGAAAATTGTGCCCATTGTGGTGTCCCATGTATCGTATGATGTCTGCGTCGAGGCAGCCGATGACCTTGCTTCGGCCATACGGAATTATTCCCGCCCGGTAATGCTCCTGGCCAGCACGGACATGACCCACTATGAATCACGCCGCGAAGCGGGCCGCAAGGACCATCTGGCCCTGGAGCGCATCGAGGCCATGGATCCAAGAGGGTTGTACGACACGGTGATCGGCAACCGAATCTCCATGTGCGGCATCATGCCGACAACCATCACCCTGCTGACGGCCATCAGCCTGGGGGCGAAAGAGGCGCGACTGGTGCGCTATACCGATTCCGGCGAAGCCAGCGGTGACACGGCACAGGTGGTGGGGTATGCGGGGATGATTATCAGGTGAAGCAGGGCTTCACTTGAGGTTTACGGTATAGGGTTTGAGGTTTTTTTATATTTGCACGGCTGGGGCCGTGATTTTGGGGTATGAAATATGTGATGCGGGGTACGAGATACGAGGCGATGAAACAAAGTCGTCACGCACCCAGGATTTTACCGCAAACCGTGAACCGTACACCGTACACCGTATACCGTACACCGTATACCGCATACTCCGGTGTAGTCGGGTGCCCCTAACCACCTAAACACCTAAAGATGAAGATGATCGAGAAAATCCGGGTGCTGCTTGAGATGATCAAGTTCAAGCACACTGTATTTGCCCTGCCGTTCGCTTTCATGGGAGCATTCCTGGCTGCGCGCGGAGCGCCCTCCCTGCGGGTTTTTTTGTGGGTGCTCGTGGCCATGGCCGGCGCCCGGACCTGCGCCATGGGGTTCAACCGGATTGCGGACCGGCGTTTCGATGCGATGAACCCGCGGACCGCCAACCGGGCGCTGCCTGCCGGAGAAGTGTCGCTGGTCGAGTCCTGGCTGATGGTCGCGGTCTCCGGCGCCCTCTTTTTCCTTGCCTGTTTTATGCTGAACCGGCTGGCGCTGTTGATGGCGCCCTTTGCCCTGGGCCTGACCCTGCTTTATTCCCTGACCAAGCGGTTTACCTGGTTGTGCCATGTCGTGCTGGGGGTTGCCCTGGCCTTTTCGCCCCTGGGGGGATGGGTGGCGGTCAGCGGCACCTTCGAGGGTTATCCGTGGTTCCTGTCATTGGGGGTATTGTTCTGGGTGGCCGGTTTTGACACCATTTACGCCTGCCTGGACGCTGATTTTGACCGGGTGGCCGGTCTCTTTTCTCTGCCGGCGCGGTACGGCCGCCGCCGGGCTTTTCATCTGGCCGTGTTTTTTCATGTTCTCGCCTTTGTCTTTTTTACGGCCACCGGATATGTTGCCGGTCTGAATATCTATTATTTTGCCGGTATCCTGATAACCGGCTGCGCCCTGTTTTATCAGCATATCGTGGTCAACCCGACAGACCTGTCACGCATCCGTGTTTCCTTTTTTTCCATGAACGGCATCATCGCCATAACCCTGTTTGCCGCCACCTGGCTTTCCCTGGCAACCCATGGCTGAGCGCTGCCGCTGTTTCTTTTTTCTTTTCATGCTGTCCTGCTTTGTCCTGCCGGGGTTCCTGACGGCCGAAGAAGTGCGGGATGGCAGGATCCGGCAGGAGGCCATGGATATCGTTTTTTCCGGCAGCGAGGAGATGCATTTTACCATTTCCTGGACCGGCGGGGTGAAGATCGGCGACCTGTTTCTCTCCCTGACACGGATCGGGGACGATGAATATGAAATACATGCGTGGATTACTGATTACGGATTGTTCAGGTTTTTCTATCCTGTGGACGATGTTTTTACCACCAGGGTGCGCGGCGCGCTAAAACTCCCGTACGAGTATGATGTGCTGCAGCGTGAAGGCAGAGGGTCGGTGACCAGGAGGTGGAGCCGGTATGATCAGGAAAACCTGGCGGTTGCGTACCGGAAGAATGATTCTCCCGAACAGGTGTTCGCTGTATCCAAAACAGTGCACAACGAGTTTTCATCATTTTATATCACCCGCTCCATGGATCTTGAACCGGGCGGTTCCTTTGTGGTTCCGACTTTTGCCGACAAGAAGGTGAACGAGGTAAAGGTCGAGGTAAGAGGGCGCGAGGATCTGGACTCTCCCTTCGGCAGGGTGAAAACCCTGGTGGTCATGCCGCTGATGAAGTTCAGGGGGCTGTTTGACAAGGATGGAGATACGACCATCTGGTTGAGCGATAATCTGTGCAGGATTCCGGTGAAAATACGATCAAAGATTCTCATCGGCTCCCTGACGGCGGAACTGGATGACTATGTCAATCCCGCCTGCGAGCGTTATTGAAAAAGGCTGCGGGAAAGATCCCGCAACCTTGGTAAATGGCCGGATATTTACTCTTCCTCGGTGGTCCGGACCTCGATCTTTTTCGGCTTGGCCGGTTCGGTCTTGGGCAGGACAACCCTGAGCATCCCGTTGTTCACCGTAGCTTTTATCTTTTCCTGGTCAATGGTCTCGGCAACCGTAAAACGACGCTGGTAGTTGCCCGTCTCATATTCCTGGAGCAGGATCCTGCCGCCGGGAAGCTCTGCTTCATCCTTGCGGCCGCGGATGGTCAGGACGTCATCCTCCAGGGTTACGTCGATGCCTTCCGCCGCCACGCCGGGCATTTCGGCAACCACCGTTACCTCCCCCTCTGATTCAAAGATATCCACCGCCGGGATGAAATATTTTTCCCGTTTGGTTGTTTCCCCTTTGTGCTGCACTTCCTGTTTCTGCTGTACCTTCAATTCATGTTCATTCATGTGCGCACCCCCTGCTATTCTGCCAGCACGTTGACTTTCCGCGGCTTGACACTGGCCGCCTTTTCCATGGTAATTGTCAGGACGCCGTTGCGCATTCCGGCGGCAATGGTATCGGCATCGATTTTTATCGGCAGGGTTACACCCCTGCTGAAATTGCCGGTTTCGATCTCCCGGCGGTGATAGGATACTTTCTCGCCGTTGTGATACGGATCTCTTTTCCCCTTGATGGTCAATGTGTCGCCTTCAAAGGAAATATCGAGGTTGTCGGCCTTTACTCCGGGGAGTTCGGCTTTGATGGTTAATGTTTCATTTTCTTCATAAACATTGAGCGCCGGAAATACGGTGCCATGGCCATGGACATCATCCCTGGCAAGGAAGTTGCGGGAAAGATGATCAAGCCCCTGGCGGATGCGTTCGAACTCTGCCCAGGGATTTGCCGCCCCGGGCCGTTCGGTGAAACGAATGATTGCCATTTTTTCCTCCTCAGTTGTTTTTGTTCAGAGTTCGTTTTGTCTTTCGCGGTGGAGCACAGGGTATACCGACTCGGCAAGTCGGTGCCACCAGTGCCGTAATCGCCTGGCTTATCTCCAAAAAATAATTCCGAACAGGGGCGTGTCAAGGCCCCGCATTCGGGGTTATTTTGCCCTACCATCTCCCGGGATAATCGTGTATAGTGGCGGCGCAAAAGACAAACCCGCATTTCTCACAAGAATCTACTGCGAACCCGTAAAGCACCATGTCTACTTCGTTGCAGCACCGAAAACATTCTCGACATACGTACAGTATGTCTGCGAGTGTTTTCGGTACTGCGCCTTCTATCCACGGCACTTTACGGCTTCTTGCGACAACCCTTGTGAGAAATGCGGGCTAAATAATTTTTATTAACATAGTGAATGACAAGGAGAAGTGATGAAACTTATACTGCTTGGCGCCCCGGGCGCCGGAAAGGGAACTGTGGCAAAACTGCTGACCGCCATCGACGGATCCGTCCAGATATCTACCGGTGATATTCTGCGCGGCGCTGTCCAGGCCGGAACCGATCTCGGCAAGGAGGCCGAAGGCTTCATGAAGCGCGGAGACCTGGTTCCCGATTCGCTGATCATGGGGATCATGGAGAAACGCCTGCAGGAGCCCGACTGCGAGAAAGGTTTTCTCCTGGACGGTTTTCCCCGCACCATTCCCCAGGCCGAGGCCCTCAAGGAACTTCTGGCCAAACTGAACATCACCCTGGATATGGCCGTGGACATACAGGTTCCCAGGGATGTGATCCTTGACCGACTGTGTACACGGCGCACCTGTGAAAATCCCGAATGCCAGGCAATTTACAACGTCAAGTCCAATCCGCCCCAAAAAGAGGGCATCTGCGACAAGTGCGGCTCCAGGGTAATCCAGCGGGAGGATGAGACCGAAGAGGCCATCAGCCACCGGCTGGCTACCTACAATGAGAAAACAGCGCCGCTGATCGGGTTTTACGAGAAGGAAGGATTGCTGTTTTCGGTTGAAGCGCTGAACAGCGATGCCGTGGTCAACGGGGTAAAGGAAAAACTGGGTTTGTCATAGTGTCCGTCCAGAAACGGTCTTTTTGCCCGATCTCTGCGTTATGCTCAAAAAATTATCCTCGGAATATCATCTATATGCCTGTGGTAATTTTTTTCGCATGCGCATGCCTTGACCTCGAACAAAAATCCTCGTTTCTGGATGGACACTATCAAAGCCTTCGGCTTTGCTAACGAAAAAATGGAGGTGAAATATGGGTGAGCCGGTCGTTCGGACGGATTTGAGCGAGCTGACGCTCCTGCATCGCGGCAAGGTCAGGGATATGTATGAAATTCCCGGCCATGACGATAAACTGCTCATGATCGCTACGGATCGTATTTCCGCGTATGATGTGGTCATGAATGACCCCATTCCTGATAAGGGAAAAATACTGACCAGCCTGTCGCGGTTCTGGTTCGACCTGCTGGACGATATCCTCCCCAATCATCTGATTTCCGCGGAAGTGGATGCGTATCCCGAAGTCTGCCGCCAGTACCGGGATCAGCTGGAAGGACGCTCCATGCTTGTGCGCCGCACCAAAGTTTTGCCGGTGGAATGTATTGTCCGCGGATACCTGTCCGGTTCCTTCTGGCAGGCTTACCAGAAGGACACCACCGTCTGCGGATTTAAGCTTCCCGAAGGAATGCGGGAGTCGGACAAGTTTCCCTCACCGCTGTTTACTCCCTCCACCAAAGCGGAACAGGGGGAGCATGATGAAAATATCTCCTTTGACCGGATGAAAGATATCCTCGGCTCCGAGCTGGCCGAAAGGATGGCTGATGTCTGTGTCCGTTTGTATGAAAAAGCCGGGGATTATGCCCGGAACAAGGGGATAATTATTGCCGACACCAAGTTTGAACTCGGCATAGCCGATGGCGATCTGATCCTGATCGACGAGGTGCTGACTCCTGATTCCTCCAGGTTCTGGCCGTTGGATCAGTATCAGCCCGGCAGGGGACAGCCAAGTTTTGATAAGCAGTTCCTGCGTGATTATCTCTCATCGCTTGACTGGGACAAAACACCGCCCCCCCCAGCTCTGCCCGCCGAAATACTGGAAAAAACCAGGGCGAGATACGAGGAGGCCCTGAACAAAATAACCGGATGATTTTTTTGAGGAAGAAGACCCATTGCCCTGCCAGGTTCACTTGAATCTCGCAGGGCTTTTTTTTGTGTGATATAGTAATAACATTACATATTCATTATGATTTACCTGTTTTACGAATGACCTGACCCATTGCTCTTAATCCAGAGGTAGGTAACTGCATGCCTGTTTCGCCAGAGGCGCGTATTCTTATAGTTGACGGTGACGAATCGATCCGCTTCACCTTTCAGCGGTTTCTGTCCCGGGAAGGATACAGCAATGTCTTCAGCGCTTCCAGTGTTGATGAAACTCTGGCCCTTGCCCGGCAGCATACCTTTGATCTTGTCATCTGTGATATAATGCTGGAAGGGGAAAATGGCCCTGACCTTCTGAAAAAAATCCGCACCGCCGGTATAGACTGTCCGGTGGTCATGATCACCGGTTCACCTGATATCGACTCTGCCACGGAAATGCTCCGCCTTGGCGCCTTTGATTATATTTCCAAGCCCATCAATAAAAAAATGCTGCTTCGCCTTGTCAGCCAGGCCCTCCGGCATCGAGCCCTGCAGAATGAAAAAAACAGGCTGCTGTCGGAGAATGAGAAGTTCCGGCGCCATCTTGAGGCAGTTTTTCGGTCAGTCCAGGATGCAATCATTTCTGTTGATCGTCATTTATCTATTATCCAAGTCAACGAAAAGGCGGAACAATGGATTGCTGATTTCAGTGGAGAGGAGAGCTCTGATCCGAAAAAACTCATCGATCTTCCGGGAGAATTCGGAAGCGCCTGCATTGAAGATGCCGCCAAAGTTGTCGAATCGGGAGCCGAGGTCAAGGAGCACCGGGTCGAGTGTACGACCACCGAAGGGTCGGTCAGGTTGTTGAGCTTCAACGCTGCTCCGGTTTTTGAGGAGCATGGAGCTTTTAACGGTGTTGTCATCGTCGCCCGTGATGTCACAACGGCCGCAGTCACCCGCAGCCGCGACCCCCAGGGAATCTTTCATGGGTTTGTCGACAACAGTCCGGCAATGCAGGAAGTTTTCAACCTGATTGAAAATGTCGGCCAGGTTGATACCACTGTCCTTATAACCGGCGAATCCGGTACCGGGAAAGAGTTGGCGGCTGAAGCCCTTCACGCGGAAAGCCCCCGCAGCGCAGGACCATTGATCAAGGTTGATTGCGCGTCAATACCGGAAGAACTTCTGGAAAGTGAGCTTTTCGGCCATAAGAAGGGCGCTTTTACCGGTGCTGACCGCGACAGGACCGGACGCATCCTGCAGGCGGACAAAGGCACTCTGTTTCTTGATGAGATCGGTGATATCTCTTCACGTTTGCAACTGAGGTTATTGCGCTTTCTGCAGGAAAGAACCTTTTATCCTGTGGGCCGTGATCAGCCAGTCCATGTAGATGTCCGGGTTATTACCGCAACCAACGCCGATCTCCAGGAAAAGGTCAGGCAGGGCGTGTTCCGCGAAGACCTCTATTACCGCCTCCGGGTTGTGGAAGTAAATCTTCCGCCACTGCGTGCGCGCCAAGAGAGCATCCCCTTGCTGGTCAACCATTTTATTTCCAGGTTCAGTGCAAAACTTGACCGTGAGATCAATGGGATATCCGATCAGGCTTTGCAGGCCCTGATCAATTATCCGTGGCCCGGTAATGTCAGGGAATTGCAGCATACCATTGAGCGCGCCTGTGTCATGTGCACCGGCATCACCCTTTCTCTTGATTGTTTTTCTTCCGATATCCAACATACCATAACCCCCCATTTCTTTTCCCCCCTTTCTCAATCCGCACAACCTGTTCCGACCCATGGTCGCGATCATCAAGTATCGCAAAACATTCCTGTTCCCTCAACTCCCACCAGCCAAACTCCTTCCGCTGATCAGGCAGATGAAATTCTGCAGGCTCTCGACCAGGCGGATGGAAACAAATCCCGCGCAGCCAAGCTCCTTGGCATTGATCGCAGTACTCTTTATCGCAGAATGCAGCGGTTAAATCTCTCTTAAACGCAACATTTATTGTTGCTGTGCAACAATAAGTGTTGCGTTTAGTGTTGCATGTGCAACAAGTTGTGCGCAACACTCCCCCTGGATTTGGTGTTTTCTTTTATATATAGAGGACTGGCTTCCAAAATATAAAATGAATGATTTCAGCCGATTGAGGTTAAAGCGAGATTGCATCGCTTTATTTTTAAAAAAGTGGCACAGCACCTGCAAGTACAAGGGCAACAGCAAACGAACAAAATGCAAAATTACTAACTGACAAACACAATTAAAAAATCAAAGCGCAAAGCGAAAAAGAAAACAGGAGAATGAAAATGAACAGAAGTGATGCAGCAGTCAAGGTAAGGACAAAAGCAACAGAGAAAGTAAATGTTAATGCCGAAGTAAATAAAGCGGCAATCGGAACATTGGCAGTTGCGGCCGGCCTGGTAGGCGCCTGGGTTGTTACAGCTTTTGTTGGCGGGCTCCTGGCAAGCGGTGGCGTTATTCCGATGATCTCAAACTGGATACATGCTGTTTTTGGTTAATAGCCAATTGGCTTGTAGGTTTTTACAATAATTGATTTACACTCATTGTGGAGGAAGAAAGATGAAAGATATTACAACAAATACACGCACACAGGTACGGACCGGCGAAAATGTTTCAACAGTTTCGGAAGTTTCAAAGGCAGGTGTTTATACT
Source organism: Desulfobulbaceae bacterium (assembly GCA_023544645.1). Taxonomy (GTDB): domain Bacteria; phylum Desulfobacterota; class Desulfobulbia; order Desulfobulbales; family Desulfobulbaceae; genus UBA10518. The sequence continues at coordinate 13,428 of JAMJFO010000059.1, forward strand.
CTCGGTATAGTTTCAGCAATGATCGGCATCTGGGGCTTCGCGGCTTTCGTCGGCGGGATGATTGCCAGCGGTGGACCTTTAGCCCTTGTCGGCAACTGGTTTAAGGCTGTAGCCGGTTTATAGTTGAAATTCGGTTCGGAAACGGGTAGAAAAATTACTTTGCGGGCAAAATGTTGATGCAGGGCTGATAGAGACAATAGTTCAAAACTTGTCCACCCTTACGCAGTGAACGCAGCAGAAGGGAGTAGCCGGAGAGATAATCATCTCTCCGGCTTTTGTTGTATATACTCATACAAGAAATAATCTATGGTATCGCTGCGGAAAATCCTGTTCACTGTCTTCTGTGCTGTTGCGGTATTGCTGGCGCTGGTGGTGGGGCTGGGGTTGTTGCAGTATCGATTTACCCATGAATATGACACGGTCATCTACCAGGGTGAAAAAATACTGTTCAGGTTCGGCACCCTGCGTGAACACCTGACCCGCTCAATGCTTGCAGGCAATCTTCAGAATATCAAGGATTCTACGTCAAAAATTGATGCCCTGAATGCCGACTTGTCCAGGCTGCTTGAAAATCCGCTGGTGCCCGGGGAATATAAACTGGCGCTCATCAATCAGGTCGACATTCCGGGGATCTCCGTGCTTGCTGCTGAAGCGGCTGAGAATCCTGGTAATACAAAGATTGCTTTACAGCTGCACGATCAGCTCAGGATACTTGCGGACAACCTCATGCAGTTTGACCGGGTATTGACGGGGCAGATGAAGACGAGGCTGGTCAGGTTTCAGGGGCTGGCCATCGGCGCTTTGACCTTTATCATAGCAAGCGTGTCGCTGCTGGTCCTGTTTCTGTATCAGAAAGCCCTGGTGCCGCTGATGTCTCTGGTGCATCATTTGCAACAGCCGGATCTGCGGGAGCCTTTACAGGTGGATCCGAAGTCGTGCCGCGAGATTGCCGATCTGACCGAGCGAATAAATTCGATGATTATTGAGGGCGCTTATGCCGCATCAAGAAGCGATGAAGGCCATGGCCGTTTTTCCCTTACGCCGCAGGAGTTGAACAAACTCAGTAATCATCTTAACGGCATTATTAATTATACGCAGCTCCTGATAGATGAGGGGGGGCAGAGCGGTGATGAAGAATGTTTGGATATGTTGGGAAAAGTTCGCGAAAATGGTGAACGGATGGGAAATATTCTGCAAAAGAAAGTAGGAGGAAAGAAGGAAGATGTCTAATTCAACCGAAGAAAACAACCAGACTGGAGGAGTCGTTCCTCCGCCGCAAGTCCCGCCGAGGGGGCTGTGGGAAAACTGTTTATGGGCAATGTGGCGAACGCCACTTGGCCTCATAGGAGTCGCGACAACAACCATCAGTATCGTATTGATGATGATCGGCCTGGCCCTGGACATGCTCGGCCTTGTTGACAATCCGTATTTTGCCGCTCTCTCTTACATGATCCTTCCCGGGTTCATGATCATGGGCCTGTTGATTATCCCTTTCGCCTGCTATGTTCACAGCAGGCACTGGTTCAAGGATTCTTTGGGCGCGGAGTTGACGGACAAGGCGCTTTGCATCGATCTCAGCAATGCCAGGCACAGAAAGTATATGGTTGGCTTTCTTGCCTTGTCGGTTATCAATATCGCTATTTTGACCATTATCGGCTACGAAGGCTATCATTTTACGGATTCGCCGTATTTCTGCGGTAAACTCTGTCATCAGGTCATGGCGCCGGAATACACGGCTTATCTGCGTTCCCCCCATGCCAAGGTCAGATGTGTTGAATGTCATATCGGTCCGGGCGTCTCCTGGTTCGTTAAAGCAAAAATTTCCGGACTCCGTCAGGTGGCAGCGGTCATGACCGATGATTTCAGCCGGCCGATCCCCTCGCCGGTTGAGCATCTTCGACCTGCCCGGGATACCTGTGAGCAGTGCCACTGGCCGGAGAAATTTCATGGCAAGAGGGTGAAGACTTTTTACAGCTTTTCCAACAGGAACCAGGAAGAGCCGTCAGTTCAGGAGATTGCTCTGCATATTGGCGGTCGTAATCCGACCACTGACGACTTCGAAGGTATTCACTGGCACGTGAGCAATAACGTCAAAGTCGAATATCTGCCGCTGAATAAAAAACGCACTGCAATCGGTACGGTTAAGGTGACCCAGCCTGACGGCTTGACCGAGGAATTTACCATTGACAGCGCTGATGTTGAAGGTGAAGGCGCCGGGGAAGAACTGGAATGGCGGACAATGGATTGTATTGACTGCCATAACCGTCCGACCCATGTCAACGACCGCCTTGTGGAATGGGTTGATTTCGGCCTGCTGAGCAACAAGATTGATCGGAGCCTGCCCGGGATCAGGGAAGACGGCATCGCTGTGCTGGACAAGGATTACCTGTCTCGTGATGAGGCAAAAGAACAGCTCATCAAGACATTGGTTGAACTGCAGGCTGAGCGTCATGGTGCAGCATACACCAGGGAGAACGAGCAGAAGATCGTTGCGGCAGGACAATTTCTCCTGGAAGGCTACATGAATAATGTCTGGCCGGCTATGAAGATCGATTGGGGAACATACAAACAACATCTGGGACACCAGGATGCCGATGAAGGATATGGCTGCTGGCGTTGTCATAATGATGAGCATCAAACCAAAACCGGTAAGGTGATTCCCCAGGATTGTGATCTTTGTCATGATGAGCCGGAATAAACAGTAAAACAGTAAGCCGTAATATTTACGGATTTAAAAGTAAAAAATCCTGGCGACGGTTCTTCCGTCGCCAGGATTTTTTTTGCCCGGGATTCAGGGTGCGCGCCCGGAAGCAGATGGGGAGCCCTGTGACCGCTTACGTTTCCCGGTTCAATTCCGGACAGCCTTGAGGATGAAAGGGTACACGGTTTCAACAATGATTTTGTGTCCCTCTTCATTGGGGTGAATGGTATCAGCCTGGTTCAGAGCGGGCTCCCCTGCTACGTTGCGGAGCAGAAAGGGGATGAGGATACACTCCTGCTCTTGGGCCACGGCCGGATAGATGTCGGCAAAGGCGGATGTATAATCCGGGCCGAGATTCCGGACTATTTGCATGCCGGCAAGCACCACGATAATATTTTCTTCCCGCAGCATCTGCACGGCCTTGCTGATGTTCTCTTTGATCACCGGAACCGGGATGCCGCGAAGTCCGTCATTTGCCCCGGTGCTCAGAATAACGATGTCCGGCTTCTGCGCCGTTATCCACTTGATCCGGGAGAAGGCTCCGCTGCTGGTTTCGCCGCTTATGCCGGCGTTGATTACCTGCCAGTTGTATCCATTCTGCCGGAGTTTGTCTTCCAGGAGCGCGGGCCATGCCGCGGCTTCGGCAACGCCCAGCCCCGCGGTCAGGCTGTCGCCCACCGCAATGATGGTGCCTTCATATTGCGGGGCGGCTTTTGTCTCTTCCGCCGGTGGCGTTGGTTCATTGCGGTCGCAACTCAGGAAGAGCAGGGAAGCCAGCAGCAATAAGAGTATGTGGTGGATATGTCTAAATGTTTTCGTCGTTTTCATTACCTGCTCCTCTTATCCTGATCCCCTCCCACAGGGACCGTGGAGCGGGAAAAAGTAAAAACTCAACTTTCTGACTTATGTTAACTTACTGTAAAAAAAAGAATGTATGAGTATTCAATTCGCTTATTGATCAGGCTGTAGGCTGAAGACTATTAGGCTACTTGCGAAAACCGCCCCTAAAAGCCTATAGCCTTAACAGCTAACAGCCTGTTCCAACATAATTAATATATAAATACTTCATGATTCCAGACAAATAGATCACCTCGGAAAGTTGAGTAAAAATGTATTATTCCGGCTCTTCATCGCGCAGGAAAGTGATGGGTTTCTTGCGCAGAACGGATGTTGATGCCCCCAGTCCGACACCGATGACCAGCAGAAGCGTAGCGGCTGCCATTACCAGAGTGGCCCCGGGAAGCGGTTTGTAGGCGATGTCAAAAATCTCGCGGCACACTATCCAGCTCCCTGCCTGGGAAATGAGACTTGCCAGCAGGGCGCAAATCAGGGAGATGATCAGGTTCTCGCAGGTGAAGACCTTGAGCACAAAAGAGGTTCTGGCCCCGAGGATCTTGAAATAAACGGCCTCCCTGGTCCTGGTCAGCCTGGTCGCGAAAATCGAACTGATGATGATCAGCACTCCCGCCACAATGGAGAACGAGGTGAAGAACTGGACAATGGACGACATTTTGTGCATGATCCGGCCCAGTATCTCAATGGTGGAGCCGATGTCGATAACGCTGACATGGGGCAGGCGGATGGCCAGCGCGTTTTGAATTTCCGTAAGGCGCTGACGGTCTATCCGGGCCGCGCTGAAAATAGTCTGCGGAGCATCCCGCAGTATTTCTTCCTGGAAGACAAAATAAAAGAACGGCTTTACCCTGGATTCGGTTCTGGTCCGCAAGCTGGTTACCCTGGCTTTGAGCGGGATTCCCTGCACCTTGAACACCAGCAGGTCGCCGACATGGATGTTGCCGATGTCGGCCACCGTGTCCAGGACCGAAACCGGCGCTTCCCCTTCCTTCAACAGCCCGGCAGAATCGCTGCCGAACAGGCTGTCCCCCTCCAGCATGCGTTCATCATCAAGCAGATAGTCACGGTAGGTGAGATTGAATTCACGGGTCAGGTTGTCGCTTTTCCGCCGGCGCTCAGTCTCCCGATTGATGGGCTTGTCATTGATGGATGCCAGGCGGGCCCGGATGATCGGATAGTACTGGGCCTCAATGCCGAGGATGGCGGCGAAATCGTTTTTCTGCTCCGGCTGAATATCCAGGAAGTAGGCATTGGGCAGATCCGGAGGGTAGGAGTCAATAAAGGTTGCCCGCAGGTTCTGGTCAACAAGGTAGATGGAAAAAATCACTGCCAGTGAAGCCGTGAGGGTGATGATAATGGAACGGGTGGCATTGTTTGGCCGGAACAGGCCGCGAAATGCCTGGCGCAGGGCAAGGTTCCGGGGGGATCTTTTTCGCATGGCGGCCATCAGACCCTGGGTGAGCGCCGCGGTCAACCCGATGAGGCCGAAGAGGCCCAGTATGAAGTAGAGACCTGTTTTGACATCCTCCAGCTGCCAAATGACCAGGCCGGCAAAAAAAACAACGATGAGTCCAATGGCCGCGTAATGCATGAACCCATTGGAGCTTTTGTCGATCTCTTTCCTGAAGATAAAGGCCGGTTTCAGGTTTTTTATCCGCCGCAGCGGCAGAAACGAGAAAAGGGCCACCACAATGGCGCCGAGGACGAGCCCTTCAAATACGATGTTCCAGGCAATGGTCAAGGTGACGTGGGCTGGTAGAATGCCGGCAAAAAGGGTGGGGAAATAGAGCTGCAGCAGGGAGCTCGATCCCAGTCCCAGCAGCGTGCCGGCAGCGCCGAGCAGCATGATCACAATCATGAAATGAACAGTGATGAAACGGCTGGTCGCGCCCACGGATTTCATGATCGCGATGGTGTAGTCGCTTTCGCGCAGTATGGCCTTGAGCGACGTATGGATGCCGATGCCGGCAAGCAGCAGGGTGAATATGCCGATCAGGTTGAGGAAAAAGAGAAAATTCTCGAAAAACCTTTTAACCCGGGAATCAGCAGTGCGGAAGGTCCTTACATTTTCCCGGCCCGGAGCGGCCGCGGCGGAAAGTTTTTCCGCCAGCATATCAACTTTTTCCGGATCATGGACCTTGAGAAGGTAATTGTATTGGATCCTGCTGCCTTTTTCGATCAGGTCCAGTTTGCGCAGGTCTGCTGCTGCCACGAATATACGCGGACCAAAGGAAAAGAAGGAAACCGGGCGGTCAGGCTCCACAAGAACGACATCGGCAATGGCCAGGGTGGTGGAGCCGATCTGCAGCCTGTCGCCGATCTTTGCCTCCAGCCGGTCCAGGAGCGTTTGTTCAGCGATGATGGAACCCGCGGTCAGAACATCCTGAAAGCGTCGGCCTGAGGCCAATTTAACCTCGCCGTAGAAAGGATAGCCCGGTTCAACAATCTTGAGATCGCTGAGAATGGATTTGTCCTGCTCCGGGTTCCTGGCCATGCTGTAAAATCTATTGACCAGGGCGCCCTGGATTGCGCCTTCTTTTTCGTAGTTGTCAATGGCCTCGGTGATCGGTTGCGAAAAAGGATAGTGGGAATGGATGGTGATGTCGGCGCCGTGCAGCTGCCTGGCGTCTTTCAGCATCGAATGGCGCACGCTGCTGCTGAAACCGCCGAGCGAGGTGAGGATCAGGATGGACAGGGCGACGCAGAAGACAAAGATCACCGCCTGTTTGCGGGATTGCATGATCTGTCTGAAAATAAAACGGAAGTGCGGCATCGGAACCTTTTTACCCTGTCGCGGAAGTGATCCTGCCATCGGTCAGCCGGATGATCTGGTCGGCATGGCTGCTGATCTCTTTGCTGTGGGTGGCCAGCACCAGGGTTGTCTCGATTTCCTTGCGGAGCTCCAGCAGGAGCTGCAGGATAATATCGCCATTGGCTGAATCAAGATTGCCGGTGGGTTCATCGGCAAAGACTATCCGCGGCCTGTTGATCAGAGCCCGGCAGATGGCGGTCCGTTGTTTCTCGCCTCCGGAGAGCTGCTGCGGGAAGTTATGCATCCGATGGGCCAGGCCGACCCGTTCCAGCAGCTGCTTTGCCTCGTCCATTGCCTGTCTGTTCCGGCCCAGCTCCGCAGGGAACATGATGTTTTCCAGCGCGGTCAGGGAAGGGACCAGGTGGAAGGATTGGAACACGTAACCGATGGTCTGGTTGCGAAAGGGCGCAAGTTGATCTTCACTCAGGTTGGTGATATCGGTGCCGGCAAGCCTGATGGCGCCTGAATCAGGTCGATCCAGGCCGGAAAGCAGGCTCAGCAGGGTTGATTTGCCGCTGCCGCTTTTCCCTTCGATGACAATGAACTGGCCGGAATCCGCTGCCAGGCTTATGTCGTCCAGCACGGTGATCTGCCTGGAATCGATGGTATATGTCTTGGTGAGATGGGTCGCTTCAAGAATTTTCACGGACATAGGGCATTTCCTGTGGAACCCGGCTCCTCGATTACCCGCATCAGGGACACGTCTACCACCTCTCCTTGACAGGGATTCCCCGTGCTTCGAGATCCTTGCAGATTTTTTTTATCTGGCTCCTGTCGCAGTCGGTGACTTCATAGGTGTCTTCTACGCCGTCCATGAAGAAAAAGGTGATATGTCCTTTCTGGTCAACGCTCACGCTGCGAATATAGTTGTTGTCGAGCCAGGGCTGGAGGCTTTCGGTGAAATTGTCAAGGCTGCATTGTTTCATGGCGTCCTCCTTTAGGGGGATTGAAAGATTGTTTTTTACTTCTGCCCAATAATGATGGCTTAGCCATCTTTGAGTGTGATGGACTTTTTACGAGTCCATCAATAATAATAATTCCTGCAAATTGCGCCATAAGGAAAATCGTGCTCATGGAAGCGTTTTTTTCTTCAACAGGAGGAAACTGACAGAAGAGGTTGTTGTGCCGGATATGACGGACTTGCTTGAGCTGGTGAGCCTGAACAGTCCGGTGACCTCGCCGCCGTCACTGGTAAAATAAAGACTGCCGTCGGCTCCCATGACCATGCCGCTGGGGCGGGCGAAACGGGTGCCGTCTGCCCGCTGAAATCCGGTCACGATATCCGTGACACTGGTGGGCGCGTTGTCCGAAAAGCGCACCATGACGATCTTCGGCGGTCTTCTTGAGCCAGTGTCACCCCCCGGCGGAACGGCCCAGGAACCATGAATGGCAACCAGGGCGTTGCCGGTGAATTCAGGGCCTAAAGCCGGGTGGGTCACAAAAGCGATACCCTGAGGTGTGCTGCGGGCATCAAAGGTGACCGGCGGCGGAGTTGCCTCGGAGGCGGGGCGGGGCGGCGTGCTGGTCGCGCATTCACCGCTGCGGAAAGCGCCGTTGTAATACTGGAACCACGGCATGCCGTGAAACGAACCCCGGCCGAGAGGGACAAAGATTTCGGGAGGCTGGTCAAAGCCGAGGTTGTCCGGACCGGCATTGGTGGCGTAGAGGATGCCGCTGCCGGGCTGGAATGCCAGCCCGATGGGATTGCGCAGGCCCGATGAATAAGGGGTGAGCACAGGAGCAGCGCCGCTTTCATCAAGAAGAAAAACCCCGCCCCGCCTTTTTTCGAAAGGATAACTGTTGTCCAGATATTCATCCGAACAGTTGCCGCTGATGCCGAGCCCGATATAAAGCTGCTGGTCAGGCCCGACAATAACCGTCCGGCTCCAGTGGCCGCCTGTCTCGGAGGGAAGAGTCGCAACCAGGGAGAAATCATCGGCCTGAAGAGTGTCAGTGGGGCCGGAATAGGGCGCGGAATAGAGTCCGCCTGTCTCGGCAATAAAGATTTGGTTGTTGCGGTAGGCAACGCTGTGATTCCTGCCGGTCAGGGTGACGAGGGTTTCCGGCACGGTGTAGGGCCATTTGAGGCGGAATATATCAGCGCCCCGTGAGCCGACAAGCAGCTCGTCTCCCGGGCCGCGGGTGAGAAATCTCGGTCCATTAAGCGGAGCCATAAAATCCACCCGCATCCCTTCCGGAACCTTGAGCTGCACGGTATAGCCGTTTACAGTCAGGGTCTGGGTCCGCATGATCAGCGCGGCGGGGGTTTGCGGGGGAGTCGCGAGTAACAAAAGAAAAAAGAGAATGAAGGGGAGAAGTTTTTTCATGGCAGCTCTCCTTGAAGATCATGATGGGTGAATGTGATGGCGTCGCAAAAAGTCGCCAACTGCTGTGTTGCTGCAAATTGTCTCGTCAC
>JAMJFO010000005.1 GCA_023544645.1 Desulfobulbaceae bacterium
CTTGCAATCTATTGCCTGCAAAATTCAAGAGACCTCGGCCATTCATGTTTACCCTGAACCGCTTGACAGGATTATTCCAGCATTGTTGCCGATTGTCGCCAACTACCTCGACTTGCACTTGCCAACGGGAACAATTTTTAAGGGCTGCAAAATTCAACTGGCGGATGAAGTAAAACTGAGTAAAGGCGTAGTCTATTATGAACTTGATGATTTAGTTGAAATATCATTTCGCGTGCTCGACAAACAACTCACGCCCGATGCAGTAACTCGGGTAAATTAGAGCCATGTCATATTTGATATGTTATAAAAAATCAGGCATGGGCAGAAAAAATGGAGAAAAAAAACCATGCCCAAAATCAACTGAAATAGAACAGATTGGTCGGAAAGCAGAATGGAGAGCGGCTGAAAAAAATTAAACTCTCCGCTTTTGAACAGCCTTTCCAAAAAGAGTTTTTCTACAGACTTCTTGAATATAAACCGCTATCAAACATGTATTTATATTTTTGATATATAAGTTCTTTGACTTCATCCGTGAGTGCTGATTCAATCATACGCTGCTGATGTGTTTTATGTATATTCTTTCCAAACAGGGTAGATAGATTAGCCCATATACCTCTTTTTTCCTGGGTATATTGCGTCTTATTTCTTGTTGGAAACTGATAGGTACTATCAGTTTTTATAAATGGAGCAACTGCGCCAACAAAAGCAGGAACAATTTCTTCGAAACGTATCAACTCGACATTATGAGGAATTTCCCCGCTCAAACGAAAGAACTGGTCAGGAGAAATATTGGTTCTATGATATCCTCCTTTTTTCACAAAATCGATAAATTCCCCTGCGGCTAACTCCAATAATTCAGGTTGATTTTTACGAAATTTTTTTACATGTGGTTTTCGTAAATGAGAGTAAAAGGAGTATTCAAGAGTGAAAGGGTGGCGTATAACTGCAAATACTTTCTTAAAATCATCGAGTTGCTTCCCGTTAAAACGTTTAATATACTGCAATGCTTCAGCTAATGTACTATGTCTACTTACTTCCATATCGATGCAAGGAATAATATCTGAAAGCCCCACAAGTTTCGAGTCTATTAAAGCATCTTTATGACAGTTGTATACCGGCCGTTTTAAATTGTGCAAAAGATATCTCGTACAACTCATTCCGGCAGTTTTACCGATATGGATAAAAATTACTTCGTCATTAAAAATCATTTATAATACTCGTATCACTCATGGTTCATAAAAGAAAAAATCTGAAGGTGATGAAAATCAAAAAATTGATCACCTCTATTTTAAGAAAATTTCATTATTGAGCAATGACTACTCAGTGCAATCTTGCCCTTTTGTATCATCACACGCTACATGGACCTTGTTGTGGACGCTGAAACAGAAGGTCTGCCACTATTTCATTATGATCCGGATAAAATCATCGTCTACCAGTCCCTCTTTTTTGAACATTGCCAGAATATTGGCATAAAATATCTTTTGCAGGGAGCGAAGGTCCGCATTTCTGGGACGGATGAATAAATAAAGTATTAAGGGGCACCAATGCTATCGGCAAGTGAAAAGAAGGAAGAGGCTGGATATTGCCAGCACCAACAAGACAGCTGAATAACACTGCGGCGCCACTTCCTGCCACAATGGAAACGCTTCTCTATCTTGACGGTTACTATAAAATCGGAACTAATACCGCTCAATGTAATCGATCATTTCAGCCATGCTTTTCCCCGCTAGGGGATTCTGCACACCCGGCTGTTCATACCCTTCCCGGTAAAGAATGATTTCGTATTTCTCCCCCCCCCTGCCGTCAGGCACACTCCGCATCGAAGCCCTTGGCATATCTCTAGCAAAGCTTGCAAGCACCTCATTCTCAAGGACAAACTGTTCCGCTGCCGTATCGGGACCACTCACGTCTACTTTCGGCATGGATACGGACAAGCGGCACATGGATGTGCGGCAGTCAATGGAGGTCAGGTCCACACCGACCAAGGCATTATTCTTATAAAAATTCGTCTTGATATTATCCTCGGATTCAACGGCCCAGCTTTCATCAATCTCTTCTTCCTGAAAATAACGATTAATCAGCTGATGTTTTTCCTTAGACTGGTCTGCCAAAAATAGAGCGTATTTATTCCGCATGACAGGATTATTAGCCGCTTCCTTCAATTGACGCATGCCATCTATAGCTTTAGGAGTCTCCGTCATTCCTGCATGAGCAACAGCCTTGGTAAGTTCTGTAACCTGTTGAGTGAGGAGATCGAGCTGTTTTTGCAATAACTCAATTTCTTTTGAGCTGGAAGAGCTCACATCATCATCTGCATTTGATTCATTGTTGGCGATCTGATTCTCCATTTGCTGGAGCCTGGTCATGAGATCGTCGCTCGAGACTCCTGTTCTGTTTTGTTTCTGATCTTTTTCTACAGAAAGGATTTCATTTTGCTCCGTTTCTGTATTATTGATAAGTATCCTGGATGCCACCACACAGACGACCAGCACGGCAAGCAACACTGAAACCAGTCCCCATGTCTTTGCATTTTTATCCAAGTCCCACCTCACCACGAAAACTTTCCTTATCCTTTGTTTATTGCTCCAACAAAGAAAAACCCCGGCTTGCGCTGGGGTAAGAGTCTTTAATTAAAGCAGCTACCAGCTGTATTTCTGTTGTACAAAACTTGTCAATATAGGCCATTCATTGGCCACTCATGAACCTGCCTAAAGTTTAACAATCACTCTTTCTGTTCAGGTTAAGGTGTTTCAAGACCACCACTAACGCGGACAGCATTAATCCCTGTGCCTGGAGGCAGCCTGCAGGTTACTGTAGCCGGAAAAGGAAGTATAAGACCAGGTGTGCCACCGGCTCCCTGTGAAGTCCAACCTGATGCATCAAAGGCCTGCAAAACTACTTCAGGGGCACTGCCTGTTGGAGCAATATCATGAACTACAGCATTGGTTGGCGTGGTATCAATGACTACAGGGTCCATTTCCCTGGCAATGCAGGTAACGGGTGTTGATCCGTCTGAACCTGCTCCGAACCAGGCGTATACAAGTAGATCCGCAGCATACATATATGAACTAAGATCTGCAGCTGCGTAATCTGTTGCCATTTCAACCGGGCATATTACCCAACGGAATTTGGTGCCGGGATTGTAGACTCGGGCATGGTCCCAGGCCAGGTCAAAGGCCTGATTCAACGTGGCTGCCCTGCATGATGCGCCATTATTGTTTTTGTAATAAGCTCCAGCCATTACGCTGCTGGCCATAAAAACCACAGCCAACGATACGATGAACATTGTAATCGGTCTTGATCTCTTCATATTGCCCCCACAGTTTGAATTTAAATTTGCCTCCCCTCCTGACGACAGGGAGACAACAAATAAATATTGTTTTCTTAAAAGCAATCTAAGACAACCCCAAATTTAATTAAATTATACACGCATTGAATTGAAAATCAAATTTTTTTCTGATGACCACTCAAGTTCAGTATCGATTTTTTTGAGTGCTTATCACTATATGAGTTACTCAGGCAGGCGATGATTTTCACATACAATTGGTTCGCTGGTATCGACCAAGCCCGATTCCTAGCGGGTCTTAAATATATTCCTCTATGCACTCTGTGAGCAATCAGGGGTAGTTTTTCTCGTGTCATAGCACGCTAAAACCTCCTCGGCCGTTCCTTCCATTGTACTCTTCCCATTCTCGATCAATACAACCCGGTCACACAGCTCCATGAGGGTTTTAGGATTATGGGTCACTATAATAACAGTCTTGTCTGAAGATATTTTCTCCTTCATGGCCACGGTGGATTTTTCCTTGAAATCAATATCTCCGACACCGAGCACTTCGTCTATCAGTATGGCATCCGGATCCGAATGGATGGCCACAGCAAATCCCAGGCGGGCACGCATCCCGGTTGAATAGGTGTTTACAGCCTGATCTATAAAGGGTCCAAGTCCGCTGAATTCAACGACCTTGTCGAGCATCTTTTGCATCCGCTGCGGCTCAATCCCGTAGAACAATCCACTGAGGATTATGTTTTCCCGCCCGGTGAGTGCCCCTACAAAACCTGTTTGCAGGGAAAGCAGCATCGGGTTAAAATTTTTTTTCACGGTTGAGATAGTCCCTTTATCCGGAGTAATTATACCAGACAGGACCTGCAGCAGGGTACTCTTCCCGGCGCCGTTTCGGCCAATGATGCCGAGGGTTTCGCCTTCATAGACGTTGAAAGAAACATCCTTCAAAGCCCAGACTGTCTTTTGTTTCATGAACCCGGCCCGCACCCGATACGCCACTGCAACGCTTACCAGGTTCATCACACTTTTTCTCTCTTCCATGGGAAAGCCTATTCTTTTTCCAGGGTAATCAGCGGATAATTTTCGGGTAATTATGGGAATACCGGGAAAGGAAAATGCTTGCCGTAAACAGCAGCCCGACTGCAACAACAAACAAGATCGCCAGTTGCAGGAAATTTGGGCTGGTTCCGTTTACAAGCACTGCCCGGTAGGCGGCAACCAGGGTAGCCATGGGATTGAGCATCAGCAGGGTGCGGACAGGTTCGTTCATTGCCGAAATATCGAAGAAAATACCTGACAGAAAAAAAAGCAGCATCAACATGTTCGGTACTACATACTGCAAATCAGGTATAATGGGAACGACGGCAGCAACCCAGAATACCAGCGCTGAAATGATAAGCAGCTGAACGAGCAAAATCATCGGCAGTGTCCACCAAAACGCGCATGAAAGGTCCGTTGAGAAGGCCAGAAAAAGCAGGAGAATGGAGAAAACAATCAGGAACTTAAAAGTATTGATAAAAATCGTTACTGAAGGAAAAATATAAATTGGCAGTTTCACCTGCTTGAGAATATTCGCATTTGAGGTCAGAATGTTCCCTGATTTACCCACACTGGTGGCAAACCATTTCCAGGGAACAAGACCGGTCAGAAAGAACGGCACCGCATCAATGCCCCCTTTGCGAAGCCCGGCTGCAAAAAGAACAAAAAAAACGGACATATAAAGTACAGGTTCAATTATCCACCAGAGCACGCCAAGGTATCCGCGCCGGATTTCAGCTCGCAGCTCAGCCACAGACCTGTACTTAATTATCTGAAAGGGAGAAACCATATCGTATTTATTTCTGTTGACAGGCGTAGAAAATTAACTTTTTGTCGCAAACAATACTAATACGCAACCGAATGCATGAAAAGGATAAAAAAAGAGATGTTGACCTCAAATTCCTTTTGCTGAAAAAGGAGTAGACTCAACTTTCTGCCTTGAGGTGGATCATATATTAACAAGTTGAAATAATAAATTTTTTAATGAAAAATCCCCTTGCTGCCTGGTATTTTGAGTTCGGGAAAAATATAATAAAAACAAGGAGAAAGAAATGATGCAGTTTAACCAGATACTGCACGAGGAGCAAGAGGCAATTCGCCTGGAGAATACATTGGTTCGCTTTTTAGTGATTTCCAGGTGGACGGCCTGCTCAATGGTGCCGGTATTCGCTTGCTGCAAGGCACCTCCGCCGCTGAAAATTTTCGGCACGATTTTTCAACTGCCTTTTGAGAGGGACAATTTCTTCCGCAGCATCGCCAAAAATCAAGCGGTGGAACCTGGTAAAGATATAGCCTTTACCAGCTCCGCAACCCCAGACACAACTTGCGCAAACTCATTTTGAGCCTAGTCGTAAAATTTGCTAGTTTGTTCTCCATCCTCACGGATGATACGAGAGACAATATTCTGATCTCTGATAGCAGCATCTACAATCGGTCCCGTTCGAAAAAGATCGAGTTGCTTGCCTGGGTCTCTGATCATACTCCGGATAAATCTCTGCGTGAGTTCAGCATGCTCGACAGCCGAGTATACCAGAATGGCGGACTCGGATCTGCGATTCAAATCGTCTTCCTCTGGGCTGGGACAATGCCCGCTTCCACCAGCAGGCCGTGTTTGCCGGCTACGCTGGGCAAACAAAAAAACCCTGCCTTTTCAGACAGGGTTTCACATTCGTTTTCGGTGCGGCTGTTTATTACTTAGCGTCCATCCAAAGCAACAGCTGTAACGATGTCCTTATTATCCATATTATCTGTCGGCGAGTAAACCCATACAGTTTTCTGCAGGCTTGCGGCGGTTAAAAGAATCGCCAGCAGTTGATCATTCTTATTGGCATCGAGCTGAAATAGCTGCATAGTTCCAGCGGGCAGAGGACCGCATGCTGCACCTGTCCTGTTAACCAATTGCACACTTGTGGCGTTGATCAACGCCGGCTGCATTGCTCCGCATTTGAATGTAGCAGCAAAACCACTTGCGCTGAATACAAGCGTCAAAGCCAAAGCAAGTGTGATACCACCTAGCACTTTCATACCTTTTTTCATCACATCCTCCACATTAATTTTCCGGATAATTTTTCTGGATAACGTTGAACCAACTTTATACTAATTACTAATTATAAGTTATCACAGCTGAACATCCGAGTCAACAAATCACTTATCACTTCTGCTTTTTTATCTGTTTTACTTTTTGCCATTACCAAACAATTACTTTCAATTATCATGCCAAAGCAACACACCATCCTGTTTTTTTCAAGCCGTGAAAAGGGTGTGGAAAAACCATAAGGAGCATACCCAATGAAGAATATGACGGCTCTTGTTTTGGTCACATATCACCAGTTGAGGATATGTGACCACACGGCTTGTCATTTTTTTATTTTCGCACCAAACTCTTAATTTTTAATTGTATAGCCGGGACTGAAAGAAAATACCTTGCCATACTCATAAAATGGTGCCGGCGATATCCAGGGTCGGAATGGCTTTTCCTTTGCGCTTCATGCTGAACGGCAATCCCATGGCAATAAATAATGGAATACCCGGCAAGCTTCAACCGGGCGCAGATGTCCACATCTTCATAATACAGATAATATCTCTGGTCAAACCCCTGCAACTCTGCAAAGATATGACTTGGAAAAACCATGAACATACCTGCCACCCAGTCAGGGCTTCCCGTGTTTTTTAGTACAACTGAATTTTCTCTTCCAATCAAGGCTTTGGTAAAGATGGACAGCGGAGTGGGAAAGCGCCTCGCACTCTCTTCTATCCGTCCGTCTGCATTAATTACCTTTGGCGCCACGAGACCCACCCCCGGCTTGAAACTGGAAAGCAAGGCAGGAAATGGGTTTTCCGGCAGGCGGATATCCGGATTGAGCACACAGAAATACCTTCCTCTGGCTTGCGCAAAGGCTTGATTGTGGTTAGCCGAAAATCCTGAAGGTTCCTTATTCCGGATAATCCTGACAGGGCACTGGAAGGAAAAATTATCAAGGGGCAACGTTTCTTCAATATTCAGCGTGACGATCAATTCATCTTTTACGGTGCAGTATTTTTGCAAATCAACAAGTAATTGACGCACAAGATTTCCCTGGCCATGGCTAACCACTGAAATTGAAAGCCGGGAATCATTTACGCCTTCACTTTCAATCATTCCTGATTTTTCCCGGCGTCCAGAATTGATTCCCGCAAAGCTTTCTCGGCGAGTTCCATGGAAAAAAGCTCCTGGATATTTTTAAAACCGGCCTGGACCAGGTCCCCCCACAAGTTCTCATCGGCATGCAGCTCTACAACCGCCTGCGCAAATGTTTCGGCATCATCAGCAATCATTGCATTGTTCTTGTGAATCAACCCCATGCCTTCAGCCCCGATGGATGTTGTTACCACAGGCACCCCAAAACTCATGCTCGAATTAATCTTTCCCTTGATGCCGGCGCCAAAGCGCAGCGGCGCAACCGATAGCCGCACCTCTTCAAAATATGGCTGAATATCTTCCGCATACCCTGTAACCTGTACTTCAGGAAACTTTTTAGACCATTGTTGAATACTTTTGGGAGGATGAGCCCCTATTACATAGAACGGAACCGCACCCAACTCTTCCCGGACTTTTTCATGCACCTGCTCAAAATAGAAATTCACCGCGTCCACATTTGGCGGGTGCATGAAACTGCCTACAAACAACATACCTTTTCGCTCAGAAAATTTATTCGCTGTGGGCTCAATATCATGCAGCAGAGAAACCACATGCACCGGAATTTCAGGTGTGATTTCACGCAGCAGTGAAGATTCAGCCTCACTTACCACCCAGACTTCATCAGCTTCAGCAGCCAGTTCCATTTCTTTACATGATTGTGCGCATTCCCTCATATCAATGCTTTTTCCGGAAGAAACCCCCTTTTCCCTGGCCTCTCTGACAAAATGCAGGTCAACAGTATCAAAGATCACTTTGGCATTAACACAGTATCGCCTGACAGACTTAATAAATTGATCGGCTACATCCCGCCGGCTCAGAATAACTGCATCAAAAGAGGGACCTCTCTCTTCTAAAAAAGATTCAATTTTCCGGACATACGGATGGCATATGGTTTCAATCCCAATCTTTCTCAAGGCTGTGCTGTATTGCGGATGGAAACCGAGATTTTCCGCCGAGAAAGTCACCTTATATCCCATCCGGACAAAAATCTGCAGGATGTGAAACATACGCAGCGATCCTGCATCACGATCCGGCATGGGCGTGTAAGAATCAATGACTAGAATGCGCTTCTTGTTCACTCGGTTACAGGCAAATTCAGGATCGCTGCCATGTGGTAAATGATCCTGGAGGACGATTTCCCACTTTTCCTGAAATTTTTTCCGGTTCACCACCTGATACTGCTTTGCCCCGCTGCCCAAATCCGTCCCGGATGTAATCCCTTCGAAATGAATCACTTCCGCAAATGGTTGATAAATGACTTTTTTGCCTGCAGCCCTGACACCAAAAGCCAGATCCGTGTCCTCGTAATAGGCCGGCTTGTACCGCTCATCAAACCCACCCAGATCCTGAAAAAGTTTTCGCGGCACCAGTATGCACGCGCCGGAGCAGTAATCGACCTCCCGAATGTAATTATATTCGGGCGCATCTGGATCCTGCATCCTTCCATAATTCCACCCGGAACCATCCTGCCAGATAATCCCCCCTGCTTCCTGCAATCGACCATCAGGATAGATAAGCTTTGCCCCGACCAAACCGGCATCTGGAAATTTGACAAAACCATCAAGCAGGGCATCGAGCCAATCCGGACAAACGATGGTGTCGTTATTGAGAAAAAGCAGGTATTCTCCTTTTGCCGCTTCTGCCCCTGCATTACATGATCCGATAAACCCGGAATTTGCATCATTGCGAATCAACCGAATGCCAGAAACGTATTCTCCGATATTTTGCGTCAGGTCTGTTGAACAGTCATCAACCACAATGACTTCATACTCGCCCGACGTTTCTTGAAGAATGGACTTAAGGCAGGCAAATGTGTATTCGAACTTATTGTAAACCGGTATGATTATTGATACTTTTGGCTGTCTTGCGAGAGGAAGTTCAATATTGGCCAAATCGTCAAGTGTCGGTTCAGGATGTCCTTGTCGGCTTTTAATTTCAAAGGGCGGCTGCTGGAGACGAAGAGCTACCTGTTTGAGGAGAAAACCGGCGCCATGCTGCCTCAGCATTTGCCACGAGAGAGAGATCCTTCGTTTATCGATCCGCAGCGCTCCAGGCGAAAATTCCTTGAGCAGACGAAAACCGGCCCTGAAAGGACGGGTTACCTTCCAACTGTACGTGGAATGAACGTAATCAAGCCACGCCTGAGCCTCATCCCGCTGTGCAATTACACTCAAGATATCATGCTGTAGATTTTTTTCCACTGATTTGAGCCGCTTGCAATCCTCCTCTGCCTTTTGCAATCCATCCTCTGCCTTTTGCAATCCATCCTCTGCTTTTTGCAACCTCTCTTCCAGCCCTTCTTTGATATTTTCCGTCTCAATCAGCTTATTCCGCCACAGCATTTTCCTTTGCGTTTCAACCAGCGCAGAGCCCATGAGCATCGGATCCGGGGCCGAGGGCACATGTTCAGACAAAAATTGCGCTATATTTTCAGCACTGGAACGAGGGCCTGCAATTATCGATATGAATTGCTGGAACTTTTTGGCGATGTCATCTATTGCGTCCCAACGCGTTTGATTGTCTTCCCCCGAAGATAACAAACCATAAAGTTCATACACCAATGGCTTTATTGCGGCTGCGTCTCCGGAATAGCCCTCTTTCCTTTTCTGGTGGCACAGTCCCGGGTCCAGAAATTCCTCAATCGCCGATGCGGCGTCATCAAACGCTACCGGCCAGCTGATCCGCAAAGTTTGTTGAATATGGCCGACCACGCAGCGCCAGTCCGCCAGCAAATCATTATATGTCACCCAAACCCGGGTCATTTCCCTGGAATTCCTCTCTGCATCGAGAACATATCTGATCCAGAGCAACAGGCCGTAATAGAGGGGAAAACCTTCCCGGGCATGAAGCGAGAGGGCAACTTCCATGGGATCTCTTACAATGAGCACAGCCCTTGCTTCGGCACCTGCCGCTTTTAAGGACTCCTTATATACCGGAAGCAGGCGGCACAACCTGGGATCTTTCAACCCCCACAAATCAGAGGTGCCAAACTCAGTTTCAAGGACCTTGACAATCTCGTCTCTAATGGGAAAAACCCGCTCACTCTGACTCCAGTTTTCGGGCAACTCCCCAATGTCATCCCATCGCAGCCCGAATCCGGCGAGCAACTCATCGTTGAGCGCGACAATTTCGGCCTCTTCCCAGAAACCTTTTATATTATCCGGCTTAGCCGCCATCAGATTCCGCCCCAGGTCAACCCCCAAAAGATTGAGGGTTCGTGCCAGCGCGGACGTACCGCTTCTGTGCATTCCAAGGACGAATATCGATAGATTATTCAAAAAGCCCTCCATTTCGTTTTACCGCCCATCCAACGCTTTCAGTGTTCATCACTCTGCCTGCAAAACCCGGCATCGTTTTTTAAACGCCTCAAGTTTGCCGGAAAAATCGTCCACTTTTTCTTTTCGCCGCGCCAGCTCCTTTTCAGCAAGATCATATAACTTCAGGTCCCAATAATTTTTGTCGAGCAACTCCCGATATAAATCCTCCCCGAGTTCCGAGCGCAATGCTTGGATCCGCTCATCCCGTGACTTTTTTTTCGTTTGTCCGACGTTCTGCATACGATACGACAGATCAATCTCCGGAAAAAAGGAACGAATGCATTCCTCAAAAAAAACCATGCTCTCATCAAAATGCTCGACCAGACCCACCATATCCGCGGAGCATATGGTTGCAGCGGCCTGCGTAAACGCTTTATCAGTAATATTTTTCTTAAAGACATATTTGTTGTGGCCATGCAGACACTTGATGGTCTGGAAATTGCGAATTGTTGCTCCGCTGTCCGGCCGCATACGCCATGCCACATATTCTTTAAAATTATATTTTCGCGCTTTCTTCGCTCCCGGCGTCGAGCCTCTTTTTTGCCTCCGCTCAAAATTATAGACGGACTGTACCCGTTCAATGGGGTGACGCAGCATGACAATCATGAACAGTTCCGCACCGTTTACCACGGGCAGCGGCAGCACCAAATGATGGGTTGAGAGCGCCCTGATGTTACGATGGCCGGCAAGGTAGGGACCAAGATACCCTGCTCCGCGACGCATATTGGCATCATCCCTGTGATCGACAAAATCCATACCGAAATTGCGCTCAAGTGCCCAATCGATAGTAGAACCAGCGTTTTTAAAAAAATGATTATGAATTATGATATTCTGCCTGCCAGAAGGAATATTTTCCCCCTTGGCAAATATTTTCCTGAAAAAATCAAACACAACTCAAACTTCCCTCCCTGCTCAATTATGCAAACTTTCTTTTACCGGAGAAACAGTAAACAGCCAGGCTGATGACTCGTCAATACTCACGGAGCAGAGCAACCACCCATTACACTTTTACCAACATTTACAGCGGTTACAGGGTGGCGCGGAGCCGCGAAAAAGGCCTGCCCGCTACACATTAAGGTATGCGGGCAGGCCGATGCAAAGGATTTGCGGCCCCCTGTGGCCGCTTACGATGACTCTAGGGCCATTACAAACCTGGGTGCCTTGAAAACGCAGCAATAAATGCAGCGGTATTTCGACATTTCTTACCATTGGACCACGGGAAGAAATCTCAGGTCAAAACTTTACAGATCTCCCTTATTCGTTCAAAACCACATAAAAACACAAAATCAAAAAGTACACTTGCAAATGATAATTAAGCTGAACTTTTATGGTAATAAAATTTAAAAGCGACAACCATAAACCAAAAAAGGATAAAAATACAATGGGAATACCAAACATTCGGCAATCACGTCATGATTGTCTATGACCGCTCATTGTCAATGGCTTTAACCATGACAAGCATAAATACAGCAGCATATAGACACAAACCAGCAACATAAATATGTCGCCGTGCCTGTTATAAAAAGTCCTTCCATATCCTGGCACTATTTCACCGATTGCCGTGCCGGTTTCAAAAAGGTGCGGGACCTGCGCGGCAATACGTCCATGCGAATCGATGATCTGTGAAGGTCCGGTATTGGAGGAAATGACAACCGGAGTGCGGTTTTCAACAGCACGGAACACTGAAGCTGAATTGTGCTGGGAAGAAGCAGAAGTTCTGCCAAAATCACTGTCATTAACCAGATGCAGAATTACTGACCGGTGATCAACTATTGACCGCCGAACGAAATCAGGAAATATATTTTCCCAGCAGATGATTGGAATAGCAACAACATCATCTTTGAATTGAAAGGCGACACGCTTATTCCCGGGAGTCAACCCGGCCGACTTTTTCACCAACCATTCGGGCCATTTCACCTTTCCTTCGAGAGGAGTGTATTCACCAAAAGGGACCAGTATATGTTTATTGTAGGGACCGAGTATCATCCCTCCAGGGTCTATGTAAAATGCTGAATTTTGCTGTTTGCCCTCCAGGTAGTCCTTGCCTTCGTCATTATTTTTATAAAATTTAAAAATATCGGTGACTCCAACCACCAGGGGCACTCCAGCCCTTTCAGCTAGAGTGCTTATTCGTGATACAAGCGTCGGATTATTCTGCCAATTTGTAAAAAAAGATTCCGGCGAAACAATCAGGTCAGGTTCTTTTTCAACAACGGAAAGAATAAGGTGTTCCAAGATTGCAAGACTTTGAAAATTATCAGGTCCAGCATTTGGCAACAAAGGTGGGCGTGCCGGCTGGAGAACTGCGACCGTAACCGGCTCCCCCTCACCAGCCTGAATAAGATTCCATGAGCCCCATGAATAAACTCCCAGCAATATTAATCCACTAAACACAAGGGTGTTCAGCTTCCTGGTCACGAAATACTGGGCCAGGGAGGTATTTATCAGAACCACCAGAAAGGTAACCCCATACTCCCCTGTGATTGAGGCGATCTGGATGACAGGCAGGGATGCATGTTGACTGTGGGCAAGTGCACCCCAGGGCATAGAGAGAAAATCAACTTGGGATTTCAGGTAATGAAGCACCGCCCAGCTTGCCGGGATAAAGAGCATAGAAAAAATTGAAGTGGCCCCTGTGAGAGATACCAGTACACACCACGCCGCTGGATACAGGGCAACGAAAGAAGCAAGCAGGAGGCAGTGGTACACCTTGATAGCTGGCAAGGGGTACATCCATTGAAAAATTCCATGGGCCACTGCAAAACCAAAGAGGAAACCATAGGCCCAGGCCGCTTTGGCCCCGGAGCGCCAACAGACGATGATGAGTGGAACCAGCGCTATCCAGGCCAGAAAAGAAAAAGAATAGGTGGGAAAAGCAAGCACCAACAGAACAGCCGAGCAAAACGTTACCGCCAGTCCCTGCCCAAAAGGATATTTCCCGGTCATCCTGATTATCCTTGGGGCAGATTTAATATCTTTCAACGTATTCAATCATTTCGGATATATTTTTCTCGCCAGGTGATGCTGGGATTGTGGCGGTTTATATCCTTCACGATAAAGAAATTTTTCTGATTTCCATCAAAGCTCAGCTTGTAACGTGTTGGTGATTTATGTTTTTTGGCCTTGCGCCCCTGGGAGAGAAATCCGTCAATCACGATCATGTAGTTTCCTGCAATCGCTCAAAATGACCAGAACACATACATGCGGCGCCATATTGCCTGGCCGGCTTTGCCTTTCTGCTGCATATAGAAGCCGGAGGAAATGCCAGGTTATCGCCCACCCGGTGAACGGTTACAAAATTTCAAACAAAGTTTTGCGCTGCTTCAGTCCGGATCGAGAAGGAGGCAGCTCTTTGCCGCAACATATCATTCAGCATTTTCAGGGAGGGGTTGAGTAACCTCGCTCAAGGGGTCAAACATGTCCGAGTTTTCTCTTTTCATATCCAACTGCCGCTGGTTCTCCCTCAGGACAGAGTAGGGGGCCCCGCTCAGGGGATCAACAACATCTCCGCGTTCTCTTTGCTCGTCCAGCTTCGCCTGGTTCTCCTTTAGGGTAGCGATCGGCACTTCGCTCAACGGGTCGACAGCATCCGGCTCCTCTCTTTGCCGGTCCACTTCGGCCTGGCTTTCACTGATCCCCGGATATGATGCGCCGCTGAAGGGATCAAGGGCATCGGGATCGGTCAACTGTTTTTTCATCTCAGCCAACTGCTGTTCCTGCAGCTCCCGCAACGTTGCGTACGGAATACCGCTCAACGGTTCAATGGCGCCTGGATCTTCAGCCTGGGTGGCGGATAATTCATCCCCGGATACGGAAACAAAATTACCTTCACCCCCGGACCGACCTAAATTCTCGCCAAACCCCCGAACTGTCGCTATTTGCGCATTGTCGTCATATACAACGGAAACATTATATTTTTTCAAGGCTCGGCGCAAAAACTCGTCAATGGACAAGTCCCAATAGACACCTTGAATGTTAAGCTGAGCCAACTCCTCGCTGACATACACCTTGTATCCGGTCTGCCGATAAATCTCTGTTAATGCCTCCTGCAGGGGGACCTGCTGGTTAAAGGCAACCCTGATATTCTTCTGGTCCAGCTTTTCCGCCTGGGACGGCGTTTGACCCGCGACCACCAGCCCCGCGACCAACAACGTCAAAACACTTAATCGTCCCCAACAGATAAAAAACTTCCGAATTGTATCGTTCAACACAACAGTACCTCTCATATCTTTTTAGATTTTCTTCACCATGACACATTTATTTTCATTTCCGCAACAGCAAAAACCTGATGCCGGGGTTTATTATACCGAACATCAAATCCATCACTCGCTCCGCCATTACAAGTCCATGGCCGGAATCTCGATCCCAGCCGGGCGCCTCTATATCAAAGGATGAATTAATAAAGGCCTGGCGTGCCTGGGCAACGGTCAAATCCGGTTTGCCGGAGAGCATCAGGGCGGCGATGGCCGCGGCATGCGACGCGGCAGCCGAAGTTCCGCAAAATCGCGAAAACCCTGGAGTAGCAGTCCTTACACAATCGGCCGCGGCAATATCAGGCTTCAGGCGGAGAGCTCCCCCGGTGGAGGAAAAATCCAGATTAATGGGAGTGCCGTCGGGATAATAAAAAACACGCCGCGGACCATCGGAGGTGTAGGGCTCCACGTTTTCCGTGCCGGCAAAAGGTGAAGTTCTGTTTTGCGCATTAACCGCTGCTACAGCGAACGCATCAACCGCCGCCGGATGCCCCCAAATCTGCCCGTCCGTCACGTGTACAAGTCGCCCGCTGTTGGCGCTGAGATGAAGGAACCGGTTCTGGCCGTTAAATCTTGCTACAACCAGGTGATAGTTTGTCACGTCCTCTCCATCGGCCAGACAAAAACCTTCCAGGGGATCCTGAAATCCGTCCTGATACGCGGAGGATTCTCCCACAACAGTTGTGCCGGTGGGATCCAGCAGATACAGGTCATAATCATTGTTGGAGGCGCCAAGGGGATCGGACCAGAACAGGGTATAGCAGCCGGCATCCCGGGTGATCCGGTTTGTCCAGTCTCCACCCCCGAAATCATGCACCTCGGCGAGCTGCCCATCAATAACTATTGAATATGGACGATAATCCCCCTCCCATACACCCGAGGTGCCGTCATTCAGGTTGCCGCCGTTGCCGGCCGCGGAGAAATAGAGGACACCCTGGGAGGTAACGGTATTGACGGCCCGGGAGATGATATCATCCTGGAAGGGCGATTCATCCAGGTAGCCGACATCATCAACGATGACGTCGCAGCCGGCATTTGCCAGAGCCTTGATATTGCTGGCAAAACTCGCTTTGCCGTTCCAGGCGGTGGCAAAATAGAGTCGCGCGTCCGGAGCCAGGTCATGGATGATCTCCAACATTGCCGTGCCTTCACCACTATTGCCGGGGGCATTTTGCAGCACCGTCACACCGGGCAGATCCCCCAGCGACTGCACATAGGAGAGATAATCCACGGAATCGGACAATACACCGACCTTGATCCCCTGGCCTGTTTTGATATTTTTACCGGTCAGGGAATATTTTTTTCTTGCCGTGTCAGCGCCATGGGCAATATCCCCTTCGCTGGTATCGGCCTTGCGCAGAAATGGCCGGGATGCCTGGCGGATGGAATGCACATCGCCTCCTTCAGCCAATGATTCCATGGCCTCCAGCGGCAGGCGGGCGCGGATGGCGCCATATTCCGCGTGGGAGCTGATGACCTCGCCGCCCAGCCAGGCAATTTCTCCAAGCAGTTGGGGAGACACATCCGCCTTGATGTCAACCAGGACCGTATCATCCACCGCGACCCGGACCATGGGGTCAAGGGAAGGAAGCTGCCGCAGAGCGGGATCACCGCGGCGCAGCTTGATCGTGTGCACAAGCTGGGAGCTCATTTTCCGCTGGGCCGCGGTCCTTGATCTCTTTTCCTCTCCCAGCAGTTTGATCTGGTTCACCACCCTGGCGCTCAATGTTGGCGGTGTTCCCTTGCCGCCCTGTGCGCAAACGTCCGCACCCGCAACCAGTACTGATGACGCTGCCAGCAGAAGCAACAAGGACAAATATCGTGTGAATTTCAGAACCATACCGCTACCTCCCGGGGAAAATAAACAAAATCATAGTAACTATCATATCATATCTGCCAATCGACTTTCTATTTAAGCAAGTTATAGCATTCATCCAACTCAATCCCGGGAAAAAACCTTCCACGAGCCGCCCAGGAGCAGTTCATGAGGTTTGAACGCCGCCTTGTAGGACATGGATGAAATCCCTCTGATCAGATAGCCGAGGTACAGCAGGCCTATGTTGTTCCGCCGGCAGAAATGCATGAGGTTGAGGATATTCATGACTCCGGGACTGCGCCAGGCCTCGTCCGGATCGAAATAAAAATAGACGGCATTGAGCCACCGCTCCGAGCCGTCGACCACCGAAACACCCACCAGCCGGTCATCCACCCTGTACCTGATCTCAAAGCATCGCGAAATGGCGCTGATGAAAAAGCCCGCGTAATAGTCCTCGGCCGAGCTTTTGCTGTCCGGGAACCTGGTTTTCAGATATTTGTCCAGCAGCGCCAGGTTTTCCTCGCACATCCTGAGCGGCGCGATGCCGGCGGTGAGATCGCTGTTCTTTTTCCTGACCCGGCGCTGGGTCCGGGTCGGTCTGAACTTCTCCGGCCGTACCCGTATAGGCACGCAGGCCCGGCAGCCCGGGCACCGCATGGAATAGATGCAGTTGCCGTTGCGACGGTATCCCCGGTCAAAAAACATTTCCAGGGTGTCGTCACCGATGGAGGTGAACATGGCCTGGTGATAGACGGCAAGCTGATCCAGTCCATAGGGACAACTGACACTGACGTCGACAAAATAGCGTTCCAGCTCGGAATCGATCTGCAGTTCTTCGGGCCTGCCCGAGCGCTCATGTACGGCCATCAAACAAATCCTTCAACCATGTTTCATCACTTGTAACTATCCAGCTTAATGCCGGAAATGACACAAATCACCAAGCCGTAACTGTTCAGCAGTGCCCCAGATTGCGGTAAGCGGGACGGCGAAGCGTACATCGGGTACGTGAGCCGGCCCGATCGCCGCAAGATGGGGTGCTGCTGGATAGTTACCATCACTTAAACCAGCCCCTGGTCGAGCATGGCATTCACTACCTTGACAAATCCGGCAATATTGGCGCCGGCAAGGTAATTTCCTTCCAAACCGTACTCTGCGGCGCTGTTTAAACAGGTACGGTGAATTCGTTTCATTATCTGCTGCAACCGCTGGTCAACCTCTTCCCGCGGCCAATGCAGGCGCATGGAGTTCTGGGCCATTTCCAGGCCGGACACAGCCACGCCTCCGGCATTTGCCGCCTTGCCCGGCCCGTAGAGTATCCTGTTGTCAAGAAACACCTTAACCGCGCCCGGGGTGGAAGGCATGTTGGCCCCTTCACAGACCAGACTCACCCCGCTGTTGACCAGATTCTGCGCGTCCTTTTCATTTATCTCGTTCTGGGTGGCGCAGGGAAACGCGCAATCCGCATGGTGCGCCCAGAGAGGATTATGATCCAGCTCCGGGTCCACTTCCACATACACCGCCCGGGGATACTTGCCGGCGTACTCCCGTATCCGGCCGCGCCTGATGTTCTTGAGATGCATGACATATGCCAGTTTATCCCGGTCAAGGCCTTCCTCGTCAAACACATAGCCGGACGAATCGGACAGGGTGACCACCCGGCCGCCGAGCTCAAGTATCTTCTCCACGGCAAACTGGGCCACATTGCCGGAACCGGAGACCAGGCAGGTCCTGCCTTCCAGGGTCTGCTCCCGGATTGCCAGCATTTCCGCGGCAAAGTAGACCATACCGTACCCGGTGGATTCCGGACGAATCAGGCTGCCTCCCCAGTCAAGGCTTTTGCCGGTGAGCACCCCGGTGAATTCGTTCCTCAGCTTCTTGTACATGCCGAAGAGGTAGCCGATCTCCCGGGACCCTACCCCGATATCGCCTGCCGGAATATCGGTATTGGACCCGATATGCCGCTGCAACTCCGCCATGAAATTCTGGCAGAAGCGCATGACTTCTCCGTCCGAGCGTCCCTTGGGGTTGAAATCCGAGCCCCCTTTGCCTCCGCCCATGGACAAGGTGGTGAGGCTGTTCTTGAAAACCTGTTCAAAGGCGAGAAACTTGATAATCGACAGGGTGACGGACGGATGGAAGCGAAGCCCGCCCTTGTAGGGACCGATGGCGGAATTCATCTCGACCCGGAATCCCCGGTTGACATGCACCTGCCCCTGGTCGTCATTCCAGGGCACCCGGAACATGATCACCCGTTCCGGCTCGGTGATCCTCTCCATAACCGCCTGGCGGCGAAACTCGGGATTGCGGTCGAGAACCGGACGCACCGACTGCATTACCTCCTGGACGGCCTGGTGGAATTCCTTTTCCTGGGGATCACGCTGCACTATGGAAGAAAAAATGGTTTCCATGACCAAGTTTTACCCTTTTTTTTCATTTCCCGCCACCATCACCCGCATCAAGCACAACAGCCTGGGAAGTATGTCCGTCCGCCTTGAGGATGAATGGCTTCTTCAGCCGGACATGGCAGACATGCTCGGTTTCCTCTACTATTTCACGGCTCGTGAGCCAGGACCAGTCAAGACTCCCGGCCATTTCCGGCGCATCCTGGCCATTCATCATATTTTCTTGCACCATCAGGTAGGGAATGCCCAGGGAGGTTATGTTGTGAAAGAAGTGCGCCCCCTGGGAAGGCTCCGCCGTGACACCGCGGCCCTGTATTTCAACAATCGCCCCGCTGGCGGAAATATCGTGCCACTTGACCGGGATCCCGAGCCAGGGGTCGGCGGTTCCCCACCTGCCGAACCCGACCAGAAGCATCTTCCTGCCCTCCCTGGCCAGCGAACGGTTCATCCGGCTAATCTCAGAGGCAATATCCCTGGTCGCTGCCGCATCAAAGTTTTCCGGCTTCACGTACAGGATGTCGGCCATGGACTGGAACATGCCGTGGCCCAATGCCCGGGCGGAATAGATCACTGCCGCGGCCCGGTCATCCCCGCTTATGGCCACCTCCCTGCTTTCGCCGGCAGCGGCAATGGGGCGGATCTGGAGAAAGGAGAAAGTACTCTTGGCGGGATCGTCGGCAAGATCCAGGGCAAACTCTATCTCCACTTCACTGCCCAACCCCTCCCGGCCCAGAGCAACAAGCTCATTCATGATTCCGGACAGGGGGAAAAAATTATGCTTGAGCAATGCGGCAAAAGTCAGGATCTTGGGCCCGGGCTGATCAACGTCACGCACCCGCTGTTCTTCGGGGAAATAGGTGCTGGACAGGAACCGGACCGGATATTCGTCAGCCGCGTCATCCAGCTCCCGGCGGACCAGGTTGGAGTTTTCGGGAAAAAAGGAGGCTGAAGCGCCGCAGTCCAGGCTGTAAAACCAGCGCTGAGTGTTCTTCAGCATATCCTCGGCAGTGGACATGTGGGGAAGATTTTCCGGATATTTGGGGGAAAAGCGCAGGCTGCGCTCCCCTTCCACCACTGTTTTGCCGAACCCGAGGGCGATGTGGGCTATGCCATCCTCCTGCTTCATGGGAGCAAGGGGATAAAAATTATAGCTCTGGATCGTCCCGGAGATGGCCGGGTAAAAATGGTCTCCATACCGACCGCCGGCCAGCCGCTGAATGATCACGGCCATGGCGTCTTCATTCTGCTGGTTGATGGAGCGGGAAAAGGAGCGGGGCCCTTCAAACCAGGTTGACGCATAGACCAGCTTGACCGCCCGGACCAGCTGGCTGAAACGCACGGCAAAATCAGGATCCGCATTGGCCAGCATGTAGGTGCTGTACAACCCCGCATAGGGCATGGCTTGAGCATCTTCGAGCATGCTGGACGAGCGGACGGAGAGGGGATGGCCGGTCTGTGCGAGGTATGCCCGCAGATCTTCAAGAAGCCATTCTGGCATCTCCGCGCTCTCGAAACGGTGCGCGATCTCCGCATCGCTCAGCTCATCATCAGGATGCAGGTGATTATGGGTGATGAAATCATCAAAACCTTCGGTGGTTATCACGCAGGTCCGGGGCACATGGACCCTGCCCCCGGACAAAAGGGAGTCCTGATGCCCCGGCCGCTGCAACTGCGAGCTGATAAAGGCTATCCCCCTGGCCTTGCCGCCCATAGACCCCTGCCCGATCCTGACAAAATCAGTCACTTCCGGATCAAACCCCTCCCGCAGGAACTGGGTCACAATCCCCTTCTGCCTGAGCCGGCGCAGCGCGTGCACCTTGAAAAGGATATCCTCCCGCAGGCACGCCGGGTCATCGACCCCGGTAAAATAACGCCTGTTCAAACGCGAGGCAAGGGCGATCTCGGCCCTGGCCATCACCCAGTGGGAAAAATGATTGCGCCGGGCATGGTACATCAGGGAGTCGTCAGGTATTGCGCGCAGCATTTGTTCAAACTCGAACAGGTTTGACGCCCTGCCGATCTCCGCACCGTCCGGCAGCCGGAAAATAAAGTCCCCGAAACCAAGATAGTTGAGAAAAAAACCGTGAATGTCCTCCCTGATGGTTGCCGCATCCTTCAAAACGAACATTGCCTGCATGGACAGGGCCTTTTCTTTGTTCTGTGCATCAGCACTCATGACCAGAACAGGCAGATCGCGCACTTCCCGGCGGATTTCCGTTATCAGCATGATGCCGGCATCCTCGGTCGCTCTTCCTCCCCTGGCAAAACGGACATCCGTCAGCAGGGCGTAGAGAGTATGCCGATACCTGGTAACAAGATCCATGGCCTCCTCGTACGAACCGGCAACAAGGATCTTCGGCCGGGCACGCATCTTGAGCAGCCGGTGCTGATCGTTGAGCCCCTCATCCAGCACGGCCTGGGTCTGCCTGACAACCTCATGGTACAGGATGGGCAGGATCCGAGACCGGTGGACGGGAGAATCCTCCACGTACAGAATCACCCGGACCATGGCCCTGGCGGTGTCGAAATCCACATTCCTGCGGTCCTCGACGCTCTTGACAATGGCCATCAGGATACTGGAGTCGCAGCACCAGATATACCTGTCGTCAATGACGCAGGGTTCTTTATCCTCCATGCTCTGTTCGGCATCCCTGGGATTACGCGCCAGCAGAATAACCGGCGTCTGCGGATATCGCTTTTTGACTTTGCCGGCAAATGTCGCGCAGTCCATACCGCCGAAATAGGGCATGGTCAGAATAAGGTCATAGGAATTTTCCTCCAGCATCTCCAGCGCTTTTTCAACACTGGAGACCCTGGTGATGCGGGGAGGACGGCTCAGGTTGAGGCCCCGGTACTCGTTGATGATCCGCATGGCGAGGCTGCCGTCCTCTTCCATGATATAGGCGTCATAGGCGCTTGAAACCAGCAGGATCTCCCGCACCTTGAAGGCCATCAGGTCATAAAACACCCCGAAATGGGGATCATGGCCGCTGACGGACGGCGGCACGGATGACCAGGATACCCTGCTGCGGGCCTTTTCCATCACTATTACTCCTTCCATCTTAAATAAGGGTTTCTGACCAGGGCTGCATTGAAATATTTCGGATCGCCGGTGACTTCCCTGCCGACCCAAGCGGGCAGAGAAAACATCTGATCCTCGCGTTCAAGTTCAACTTCAGCAACGATCAGACCGCTGTTCTCCCCGAGAAACTCATCAACCTCCCAGATCATCCCCGCATGTTCAAATGTATAGCGGTTTTTCTCAATGAGCGGTTTTTCGCACAACCGTTCCAGCATCTCCCGGGCATCAACAACAGGTATCGCATATTCATACTCCCTGCGGGCAATGCCGGCTCCTTTTCCCTTGATGGTCAGATATCCTTTGCCGGCCATGACCCTGACCCTGACCGTGATCCCGCTTCCAGGGCAAAGATATCCCTGGCAACACCTGACAGCCTGGATGCTTTTTTTCCAGCTGCTGTCATTTACCAGGAATTTCCGTTCAATTTCTATTCCCATTGCCACCTCCCAGGTGATTACTCATTGATTCAACTTTCTGACTTTTGTTAACTTACTGTAAAGAAAACAAAGTGTGAGGATTCAACTCGCTTATTGTTCAAGCTGCAGGCTGAAGACTATCAGGCTACTTGCGAAAACCGCCCCTAAAAGCCTATAGCCTTAACAGCTAACAGCCTATTCCAACTCCGGAATATAAACAACCATCACCGGTTTCTCACAGTCCTGGACCACACTGTCCGACAGCGAGCCGAAAAACATCTTCTGGAACCCATGACTCCTGGCCGCCGACATGATAATCAGATCATGATATGCGGCTTCCTGCAGAATATATTCAAGCCGGGATTCGGATGCCACGACCATGTGCCGGGTCTGGATATCGAAAAAATTATCGGTGAGCCATTCCTGCAGTTCGCTGTCTGCCGCCTGAACTTCATCCCTGGTGCAGTCAAAATGCAGCAGATGAAGAAAGGTAATTCTGGGCATCACCGCCATGGCCATTGCCTCCAGCACAGGCATCAATTCCTCCAGCTGGGAGATGGACAGAAAAGGCACCAGAATCCTGTCCGACCTGAAAGCTCCCACAAACCGCACAGCAACCAGGGGACACGAAACATTTGCCGCGACCGTTTCAAGCACCCGTTGAAAATTTCGCGGGTTTCTGCCCAGCGGATAGCCCAGCACCACCGCATGCGTGTTACTGAACTCCACGGCTGAAACCAGCCCTGCAGCCGGTGAATCAAAGATCAGCTCCTTTTTCATCGGGTAGCCGAGCGAATTCACCTCATCGTTTTCCGGCATAAACAGTGATTCATGCTCATGGGGTTTATAATGGTCCATCTCGGCCTTTCCCAGGACGCGGACCGACATGGGCAGGGCATGATAGTGATGGGCAAGGATGGTGGCAATCCTGGCAAGACCGCGAACCGTCGAAAAATGATATGCGCCGAAAACAACAACGCCGTCCGCGTTGGCCGCCGGCCGGATCCTGTCTCCGGACCAGGGTACCAGGCTGACCCCCTCGGGACTGCGGAGCCATAACCTGCACGCCCGGATGCCGCGGTTCCCGCATTCCGGATGCGGCTCAATCTTTTCCCCCTCCCCTGCCTTCTCAATGGCAAAACGGGCAAGCAGCGGACCGCCCAGCTCTGAAAAAATCACCCCCGCCAGGACCACCGGGGTTATGACCACCGACCAGGCAGACAGGTCTTTATCGCTGCTGATCAAAACAACCAGGCCGATGGCAACCCCTGCCTGCGGCAGCAGGGCCAGGCCGAGATACCTGCGAACCGTATCCGATGCTCCGGACATCCATGCGCCGAACCAGGCGCCGTAATACTTGCCGACGATCCTGCCGACAAAATACACCAGCCCTATCCATCCGGCCAGCTTCAGCGCGGACAGATCAAGATGCAGACCCGCCAGGGTAAAAAAAAGGACATAGATCGGCGGTTCAAAAGCATTCAGCGCCCGGAACAGGCGGACATCCCTCTCAGCCCGGTTGATAATCGTAAAACCGGCGGCCATCCCGGCCAGCAGGGGAGAAAGATCAAAATACCGGGTAGTCTCTCCGCAAAGCAGCAGCAGGGCAAGGCCGGCGGTCAGCATCTCCCCGCGATTGTGCAGCTTCTTGAGAATAACATCAATCAGCAGGCCGGTCGCCACCCCGATGAACAGGGAAAAAAGAATTTCGGAAACAGACGCGTAGAGAGCCGGCCACAGGGCAACATCACTTGGGGCTACCAGTTGGTGGGAGATGGAAACAGCCATCCCGAAAACCATGATGGCAACGCCGTCACCGACCGCCACCACGGCCATCAGGGTCGACGTCAACACCCCCCTGGCTCCCATTTCCCTTGTAATAACCAGGAGGGTGGCCGGTGCGTTTGCCAAAGCCACCGAACCCAGGAGCAGGGACAGAATAAAGGTTTCAAGATGGTTGACGGCTTCTCCGGCAATCAACCATGAGGTCAGGTAGGTCCCCGCGGAAACCACGAAAAACACCCCCAAAGCCTGAAGCAAACATATATATCCGACGTCCCTGGCGAAACTGCCCATCCTTCGCAGTTCAATATGCTCGCCGATGCTGAAGGCGATGAGCATCAATGCAATCTGGGTAAAATGCTCCAGCCGGTGGCCAACGCTTTCCATGGATATAACTCCAAAACAGGACGGCCCCAGGGCCAGGCCGGCAAGGATATACCCGGTGACCGAGGGCAGGCCGATCAGCTGGCAGACTTTGGCAAATACCAAACCGGCCGAGAGAAGCAGGGCCATGCCCAGGGTTATTTCAATTTCACTCATCGCGTTTTCCCGGCACCGCCTGGAAGCCATTCCGCCGCAACGATGCCGTCCAGACCCTGGACAAGATGCTGCCGCGCGTCCGGGTCGGAAAACTGCTCCAGCAGCATTCCGACCAGCTCCCGGGCTTTTTCTTCCACCTCCTGTCCGCACCCCACGGCTCCCGGGAAAGAATTCTCGGCCAGTTCAACGGCGATAATCGACAGGGCCATATCTATCCGCCGGCGGTCTTTGAGCAGCACCGCTGCCCAGAAAAGATGGTCAGCGCGAGGATTGATCTTGGGATCGCGCATCCAGAAAGCGGGGGGGAGTTTGACTATCCCCAGTTTTTTGGTCAAGGCGAATTCAAAGCGTTTTTGCAGCAATTCAGGATCCGGCAGCCTGTTGCCGCGTATCGCTGCAATCATTTCAGAAAACATTGCCCTTGCCTTTCGTTTTCGAATATATTCAAAAAACAGTGGTTTTTTTTAGAATTTCACGTTTATTTTACCCCATTCCATGGCGGTTCGACAATGAGAGAAAGGAAAAAGACGGACTGTTTGCGGTTTCAGCCCATAGAGGGAGCGGATTTCCGGCGCCGGGGATCAACAACCGGCCCGCTGGAGAACAAACCGCCGACAACCCGCAAATCGACAACGTAAATTGGAAATATTGCAACTGTTCACAATGTCTCCCCTCCAGTATATCCGCGCCCTCCTGACCCTGCTGCTTGCGGCGCCCCTCACCCTGTTGTTCAGCGCGTTAACCCTGGGGGATATCTTTCTGGTCCGGCGTTCGCAGCAAAAGGTCCAGGTATTCCCCAGAACATGGGGCAGATTAATCTGCCGTCTGGCCGGGGCCAAGGTGCGCATCGAGGGAGCGGACAATCTTGCGCCGGACCAGACATACATTTTTGTCGGCAACCATGTAAGCCAGTTCGACATCTTCAGCTTCCAGGGATATTTCCCCCATGACTTCCGCTGGATTGCCAAAAAAGAGTTGTTTCGCATTCCTCTGTTCGGCCCGGCCATGCTTCGGTCGGGAATTGTGCCCATTGACCGGTCCCACGGCAGAGAGGCCTTAAAAAGCCTGAACCGGGCCGCTGAAAAGATTGCCGGCGGCACCTCGGTCCTGATTTTCCCGGAAGGCACAAGGAGTCCGGACGGGCGCCTGCATCCATTCAAGACCGGCGCGGTAATGCTGGCGATCAAAGCAGGAGTCCCGGTCGTCCCCATTGGGTTTAACGGCACCTACTCGATCCTGCCCAAGGGAAAACTGCTGCCGGACCACGGGGAAATAATCATCCGGATCGGCGCCCCCATACCCACTGACAGCTATAAGTCCCGCGACAAACAGGAACTCGCGGACCATCTCCACGACCGGGTTGCCCAACTGCTGGACAGCGAAAAGAAATAAAAAAGCCTCCACGACTCCGAAATGCGCTGCCCTGCGACCGCGGAACAACTTTTTCCTCAAGACCGACAATTGCTTTGCAACTCTTGTTTGAACATGGCATAATCCTCAATCATTCAATACACTCAACACTACGGGAACTGATTTATGCAGCTTTCATCGCGCTTCTTGGACTGGTTAAAGCCACTGCCGAATATTGCCATTGCCCTGGCGCAGCTCGTCATATTGTGCCTCTTGGCTGTCCCCGGCGTTTTTGCCGCGGAACAGAATACGGCGTTCATCCCTTTTAAGATAAATGCCCCTGATCCCCAGGAAATGAAGCTCCTTGCCGATGAAGCCCTGCGCAAGGAACTTGACGCGAAAAAATTCACCATGCTCACCCGGGATGAAGCCCGGAACCTCGTCGATTATGAGGGTTCATGGCCTCCTCCTGCCGCGGACCTGGCCAAAGTGGCGGAGGAAACCGGACTTGATTATGTTGCCGTCGGCACGATTACCCGGATCACCGGCCAGTTGAGTATTGATATCCAGGTCTTTGATATACTCGCTCCCGACACCGTCCATTCATTCTACCGGGGGGGCGTCCCGGCAACCGAACTCAACACGGTTATCAGGGAATCGCTCACCGATATCCTCAACTACACCAGCCGGGAATTCCTGGTAGCTTCAATCGCTCCGGAAGGAAATACCAGGATCGATTCAGGCGCCATCCTGCGGAAGATAACGACCGAGCCCGGTGATCTTTATGATCCGGTACAACTCAGATCAGACCTCAAATCGATTTTTTCCATGGGCTATTTTGATAATGTTGAGATCGAAGCCAGGGATACGGACAAGGGCAAGGCAGTCCTCTTCCGGGTTAAAGAAAAGCCCGTTATCAAGAAAGTTCTCATCACCGGCGCCGATGAACTGGAAGAAAATGATGTGCGCGATGCAGCAGGGATCATTCCCAATTCCATCCTCAATCCGACCCGTCTCAACGAAGCGGTTGACCGCATCAACGAGCTCTATAAGTCAAAGGGGTATTACAATACCACAACAGACGTCAGTGTCAGCTACCCCTCTGAAAACCAGGCCGAAGTTACGTTCAGCATCGATGAAGGGAAAAAAATATTTATCGGTGAAATCCGTTTTGAAGGCAACACCACCTTTGATGACGGCGACCTGAAAGACGTCATTGAAACCGCGGAGAGAAACTGGCTTTCATGGATAACGGAAACCGGCGT
The DNA here is from genome assembly GCA_023544645.1 of Desulfobulbaceae bacterium. Lineage (GTDB taxonomy): Bacteria > Desulfobacterota > Desulfobulbia > Desulfobulbales > Desulfobulbaceae > UBA10518. Next base: position 27,726 of record JAMJFO010000005.1, read on the forward strand.
CTTGAAGATGGAGATCCTCAAGCAGGATGCCTTCCGCATAGGGGCTTTTTACAATAACAACGGGTTCATCGAAGTCAAAGTCGGTGAACCGGTGGTTGAACAGAGGGAAGATAAACTGTTCATCACCTTTCACATTGAGGAAGGCCCGCGTTACAGGGTGGGAACCGTGGACATTGCCGGCGACCTTCTCGAAGACAGGGACAAACTGCTGGCCCGGCTCAAAATACGCGACGAGGAATTTCTCAATCGCCAGACCCTGCGCACCGATTCCCTTGGCCTGACCGATATGTACGCGGAAAAGGGATACGCGTTTGCCGAAGTCCGGCCCAGGGTTGACAGCGCCCCGGACACCAAGCGGGTTGATATTGTTTTTCAGATCGACAAAGGGCCCCTGGTCTATTTCAACCGGGTCGAGATCAGCGGCAACACCAGAACCAGGGACAACGTTATCCGCCGCGACCTGACGGTCAAGGAAGGCGGGGTATTCGACTCCAAGGCCATCCGCAAGTCAACGGAAAACCTTAACCGGCTGGGCTTCTTTGAAGAGGCATCGGTCATCCCCCAGCCCACCCTGCTGGAGAACCAGATGGATGTGCAGGTCGAAGTCAAGGAAAAATCCACCGGCCAGTTCAGTATCGGCGCCGGCTACAGTTCCTCCGACAAACTGCTTTTCATGGCGGAGGTTTCCGAGAACAATCTCATGGGCACCGGCAACCGCCTGGCCCTGGCCGCCAACCTGAGCAGTGTCAGCAACTATTATAACTTGAGTTTTACCAATCCCCGCATCATGGATTCCAAGGTCCTGGCCGGTTTCAACGTGTTCAACTGGGAGAAGGAATACGACGACTACACCAAGGAATCGACCGGCGGGGGAGTCAACTTAGGTCATTCCCTCTTTGAAGAGTGGCGGATTAACTACGGCTACGCCTATACGGACACCGATTTGACGGATATTGCCGAAAATGCGTCCATAGTTATCCTGCGGTCCAGAGATATCAACATCACCAGCGCTGTTCGTGTTTCCGTGGGCAGGGACACCCGCAACAATTATTATAACGCCAGTTCCGGTTCAGTGAATACGGTCAGTGTGGAGTACGCCGGAGGAGCCCTGGGCGGCGATGCCGAATTCACCAAGGTGGAGGCGACTTCAAGCTGGTTCTTCCCCCTCCCCTATGATTTCGTTTTTCATCTCAAGGGTTCTGCCGGCCAGGCCTTTGAAAACGAGGATGACAAGCTGCCGGTATATGAACATTTCTATCTCGGCGGCCTCAACTCCATCCGCGGCTTCGAGACCTCCCGTGTCAGCCCCATCGATCCTGTTACCGGTGAGCGGATAGGCGGCGACAAAATGTGGTATGCCAACATCGAGGTCATTTTCCCGCTGTTCGAGGAGATGGGATTGCGGGGGGTTGTATTTACCGATTTCGGCAATGTGTACGATGTTGATGAGGGATGGGATTTCGGCAAGGTAAAAAAAGCGGCTGGCATCGGCTTCCGGTGGCTTTCACCTGTAGGCCCTCTGCGTCTGGAATGGGGATACAACCTCGACCCGGAAGATGACGAAGACTCATCTGTATGGGATTTCAGCATCGGCGGCGCCTTCTGATCCAATCCGCTTTGTAAAGGCAGGCTGAAACAATGCAGTCGATCCTCAAACGGCTGCGGACAAGCCGTTCACCTCTTGATATCTGCGGCCTTCGCGGCAGCAGCGCCGCCCTATTTCTTGCCCGGGCTGCCATGCAGCTTGAATGCCCGGTCTGCTGTGTTGTTCCCACCGACGAACAGATGGAGATCCTTGCCCAGGATATTCCCCTCTTCACCGGCATTGACGTCCTGGTCTATCCCAGTTTCGAGATACCTCCCTACACCCCTCTTTCCCCTGACCCGGCAACGGTATGCCAGCGGCTGGCAACACTTTACCGGCTGCAAAACAACAACGGCCCGGCAATTATCCTAACCTCGGCAGAAGCCGCTCTGCGGCGTATTCTGCCCCAGAACGCGCTGACCTCCAGCTGCGAACTGGTGATGGCCGGGGAGGAGACCGACCGTGAAGAACTCATCAGGACACTGGTTCGAACCGGCTATGAATCGTGTTCCATGGTCCAGCACGAAGGGAGCTTCTCGGTGCGCGGAGGCATCGTTGACATTTTTGCCCCCGCCGCCGACCCGGCTCTGCAGGGACCGCTGCGCCTGGACTTTTTCGGCGACACCGTGGAATCAATCCGCACTTTTGATCCCGTAAGCCAGCGTTCCATGGCCGAGCTTGACGAAGCAATTCTTCTTCCTGCTTCGGACATCCTTTTTCCCCCGGAAGAGGACCACGATAAATGGCTGCAATACATTCGAACCCAGGGAGAAAAACTTGGGTGGCCGCAAGATGAACGTGACCGTCTGGTGGAGCAGTTTGACCAGCATGTCCGGTTCACCGGGATCGAATTTTATCTCCCCCTGGTATACGAAGCATTCACTCCCCTGCAATCCCTGTTCGATTATCTGCCCGAAAAAACCCTGACCGTGGCTTTTGAACCGTCTGAAATCGTCCGCCAGGCCGACCTGCTCTGGGAACGCATCATGGCCAATCACCAGGAGGCTTCTGCCGGCAAGGTGGGAACCCTGCCGCCGGACCGACTGTTCATCGCTCAAGATGCACCGGTTAAAGAGAGTTCCGTCAATCTTTGTTCCCTGCCTGATCCTGAAAGTCCTCACGAAAAAATATTCCTCAACCTGGGAGACCACACCCTCCTGGGCCAGGAAATAGAAATTCACCGGAAAAAACGCGGTAATCTTGCGCCGCTGGCTGACCGGATCATTGCCTGGGGAAGGAAAAAGGAGAAAACCATCCTTGCCTGCCGGCCAGGCAGGCAGGCACGACACCTGAAGGAAATGCTTGCCGGCTACGAAATATACACAGCGGAAGCGGCTGCTCCACTGGAACCGGATTTTTTCCTTTCCGAGGACCCGGCGGTGGCGCTGGTCGAACACCATCTGAGCAAAGGCTTTGACCTGCCCGGGGAAAAAATCCACATCCTCTCCGCGGCTGAACTGTTCGGGGAAAAGCGGCTGCGTCCATCCAGGCGGAAGAAAAGCGGCGCCCCGGACCAGGAAGCGGTCCAGATAGAAACCATCAGCCCCGGGGATATTGTGGTCCACCGCGATCACGGCCTCGGCAGTTTCCAGGGGCTGATGAACATGGAGTTTGCCGGCCAGACCGGCGATTTCATGCTCATCGAATACCGTGACGGCGACAAGCTGTATGTGCCGGTGGACCGGCTGCATTGGGTGAGCCGCTACCAGGGAATTACCGACCAGGTCCCGAAACTTGACCAATTGGGTTCGAGTAAGTGGCTGACCACCAAGAACAAGGTGACCGAAGCGGTCTGGAAGGTGGCGCAGGAACTCCTCGACATCTACGCCAAAAGGGCGCTCAGGGAAGGGAAGAAATTTTCATCCACCGGCGAACTCTATCACGAACTGGAGCAGTCCTTTCCCTATGACGAGACCAGCGGCCAGCTCAAGTCCATTGATGCGGTGCTGGATGATCTGACCAGCGACCGGCCCATGGACCGCCTGGTGTGCGGAGATGTCGGCTACGGCAAAACCGAGGTCGCGGCGCGCGCGGCCTTCAAGGTTATCGAGGATGGCTACCAGGTGGCCGTCCTCGTTCCCACCACTGTTCTGGCGGAACAGCATGCGGCAACCTTCCGTGACCGGTTCGAATCATTCCCGGTCCGGGTTGCCTGCATCAACCGGTTTCGCACTCCGGCCCAGCAGCGGGAGATTGTCCGCGACCTTGCCAACGGCCGGATCGACCTGGTCATCGGCACCCACCGGCTGCTTTCCAAGGATATTACTTTTTCCCGGCTCGGCCTGCTTATAGTGGATGAGGAGCACCGCTTCGGCGTGACCCATAAAGAAAAAATCAAAAAAATAAAGTCAGCGGTTGATGTCCTCACCCTGACCGCCACGCCCATCCCGCGCACCCTGCAGATGTCCCTGCTGGGTATCCGCGACCTTTCGGTTATTTCAACCCCCCCGCGTCAGAGGAGATCGGTCAAAACCTTTCTGGCCAGGGAGGACGATCTGGTTATCCGGGAAGGCATTGTCCGGGAGCTTGCCCGCGGCGGCCAGGTCTTTTTCGTCCACAACCGGGTCCGCACCATTGGCGGCATCGCCGGCAGAATAGAAAAGCTGGTCCCCCAGGCCCGCATAGCCGTCGCCCACGGGCAGATGCCCGGCCGCACGCTTGAAGATATTATGGTCAGGTTCATCAATCACGAGATCGATGTGCTGGTCTGCACCACCATTATCGAATCAGGACTTGATATAGCCAATGCCAACACCATTATCATCAACCGCGCCGACCAGCTCGGCCTGGCCGATATTTATCAGCTGCGCGGACGGGTGGGCAGATCAAGCCGCCAATCCTACGCCTACCTGCTGGTGCCGTCGCTGGAAAGCCTCACCAGGGATGCGAAACAACGGCTGCAGGCCCTGATGGACTGCAACGAACTGGGCAGCGGGTTCAAACTGGCCATGAACGACCTCCAGATCCGGGGCGGCGGCAACCTGCTGGGGGTATCCCAGAGCGGCCATATTGCCGCGGTGGGCTATGATCTTTACCTCGACCTGCTCCAAGCCACGGTGACTGACCTGAAAAACAAGGCGGAAGGCCGGGAGGGTAATGGACGGGAAGAAATCGATCCGGAGATCAAACTCAGGGTCAATGGATACATTCCGGAACAGTACATTGAAGATCCTGCCCAGCGCTACCACCTTTACCGCCGGATATCGGCGGCCGGCAGCGCCTCGGCCGAAGAACTGGACGGGCTGTATGCCGAAATGGCTGACCGGTTCGGCAAACTTCCCCCCCAGACCGAGGACCTGTTCCGGATCATCTCGCTGAAACACCGCCTGCGCGAGTTGGGGATCATCAAGCTCGAGCAGTCGGCGGATGCGCTCATTTTTTCCTTCAGCGCGCAGACCTCAGTCGATCCCCAGGTCATACTTGAGTTGATCAGCAAAAAGCCGAAAAAGAATGAAAAACCGTTTCGCCTGACCCCGGACAACCGGTTCATTGCCCCCTATGACCAAAGCAGGAACCTGTTTGCCGAAATCGACATGCTCCTTAACGTCCTTGCCCGAAAAGAGTAGAAGGGTCATGAAAAAACGTGAAAAAATCCCCCCCCGATTCCATTGGACAGATGTCGAAACCGTACTGCTGGACATGGACGGCACCCTGCTGGACAAGCATTTTGATGACTATTTCTGGGAGCAGTACCTTCCGGAGCACTTCTGCCTCAAACACGACATCTCGCTGGAACAGGCCAGGCATGAGCTGCTCTCGCGCTACCGCAAAGTAGAAAGCACCTTATGCTGGACAGACCTTGACTACTGGTCTGTCCAGCTGGGCCTGGATATCGCCCAGCTCAAAACCGGGCTAAATCACCTCATCGCTGTTCACCCTTATGTTACACAATTCCTTCACTTCTGCCGCAACAGAGGTAAAAAGGTTTATCTGGTGACCAACGCCCACCCGAAAACCCTGAGCATCAAGCTGGAGAAAACAGCCATCGGCCATCTTTTCGACCGGATTATCTGTGCCGACGAGATCGGTCTGGCCAAGGAGGAGGGTGCTTTCTGGCAGCGGCTGGAACAACGGCTTGGATTTGACCGGGCCACCACCATGCTGGCCGATGATACGGAAAAGGTTCTGCGCTCGGCAGAACAATACGGCATGGGTCTGTTAATTTATGTTGCCAGACCGAGCAGCAGAAAACCGGTGGCATATTCCACCCGCTACCCGTCCATCGAATACTTCAGCGAACTCATACCGCCGCCGGAACGACAGGCGGAGCAACTGCCGTAACCAGCCTTATCCCCGAGAAAAAAACGGGTCAGCCGTTTTTGCGCCGGTAGCGGATGTAATCCCTGGTCAGGGAAGGATGGGCACCAATGATCTCCGCCGTCCTGCCCTTTGTCTGCGCGACAAGATGTTCAATCACCTGGTCATAACTCATTTCTTTATCCAGGGTCTCGGTTACCAGCTGCTCGATTTTTTCCTGCATCGGCCGGTTGTCGAGATGATCAAAAAGCCGGTGTTCAACCGGTTCTTTTCGCGCCCGGCCACCATCTTCCGCTGTGATTGTTTCCGCATTTGCCTGCTGCCGGAAGCCGGCCATATCCTCCTGCAGAGCAGCCACGGCCGCAGCCAGGGAATCGATCCGCTCCTTCATATCCGTTATTGCCGATTCCGCCACTTCGGAACTTGAATCGCGAACCAGCTGATCGACATTCTCCTGCAGAGCAGCCATCCGGTCCCGGATCTTTTCAAACCCGGCGGCAAGGCTCTGGATACTTTCCTCCTGTGCTTGCCCGCGATCAACCAGCGACGCAATACCCTCACCCTGTTCCACATGTTCGAGACGCCGGGTCAGCCGCTCTATTTTCCCTTCGATACTGTTCTGCCCTGCTCGCAGCGCCGCCAGCTCATCCCCCATTGCTGCAAGCATTGCCTTTTCCACGCCTGAACCATGCCCCTGCAGAGCCTGTGCTCTCCCGGAAGGCTCATCCCTGACAACCAGTGACCTGACAAAAAGCAGCTTGCCGCTGATATCCCGACGCAGATGATCCGCCATCCTGGCCGCGCTCTGCCTTGAAACAATGGCCACACCTCCGAGAAAAATACCGGTCAGCACGGCCAGGCAGAAAAAAAGGGCTAATATCAGGCCGAGACTCAGCTGGGCGCCCCGCACAGTTGCCATGAACAGTGTTGCCAGCGAGTTCCAGATGCTCCCCTCAGGAGAGGTTGCGGTAAGATAAACCAGAAGAGTAATTACCGCCAGCAGCGAAGCTGATTTAATAAGAGGCGCTCGAAGCATATTCCTGTTCATGAACCATTCCTCCTTATAGGATTTCCAGACGGTACAGGGCTCACCGCGGCCGGCGATATCGGCCCGGGCCATTACAGACAGGAAGGAAGCTCCTGCTGCCGGCGCAAAAGCAGAGAATACCGCATTGTTTTTCCATCCGCAGCTCGCCGATCCACAGATTGAAATTCATTGCGACTTTCACCTGTACTGTGTAAACAATATAGTTTAATTATAATCGCAGAGGCAACTTAATCAAATATCAGGACTGGTTTTTCCTGTAAACTACAAATTTTCTTTATCATGATTTTATGTAAAAGGACTATTGCGGCATTTGCCATCCTCCTCACCCTGGCGGTTGTTACCCATGCGGACGTTGTGGATCGGGTGGTGGCCATTGTCAACGACGAAGTCATCACTCTTACCGAGGTAAACGAAGAGGGCAAACCGCTGCTGCAGCGGGTTGCGGAAACTGTTCCCGCCACGGAGCTTTCCGAGGCCCTGAAACAGGTGCGCCAGACAGTCATTGAAAAGCTCATCGAAAGAAAAATAATGCTGCAGGAAGCGGAAAAAAACAAAATTTCCGTGACCGACGAAGAGGTAGAACGGGCCTATGAGCGAATCCTGGAACGGAACAACATGACCCCTGAGTCCTTCCGGGAACAGCTTGCCACCCTCGGCATGAACGAAACGCAGTACAGGGAAAACCTGCAGACGCAGGTGCTCAGCTCCAAGCTGGTGAACCTGGAGATACGGTCAAAAGTGATCATCCCCGAAAACAGGATCATTGACTACTATGATGCCAATTATACCGAACGCGTCGAAGAAGGAGGGTATTACATTCTGCAGATCGGCATCAAATGGGATGAAAAAGCTGCAGAGGGTTCAGGAATCCCCCGGACCAGAGAGGCGGCAAGAGAAAAAGCCGAGCAGATCAGGAATCTCGCCGTGAACGGCGGGGACTTCAGAAAGCTTGCCCGGGACCACTCCAATCTTCCTTCAGCCGTTGACGGCGGCGACATAGGTATTTTAGACGAAGATGACATGCCCTCCAATATGCTGGAGGCCATTACCGGGACCAGGCCCGGCGGCATTACTCCGATCATCGACACCTCTTCCGGCTACCAGTTCTTCAAGGTGTTGTCCAGCCAGGAGGGACAGATCATCACCAAGGTCCCGTATGAATCGGTGAAAGATGAAATTTACGATATCCTGTACCAGCAGGAGATGGAGGCCCGATACGAGAAATGGCTTAAAGAAGTGAAAAGCAAGGCATACATCAAAATACTTTGATCGGACCGACAGGACAAGGCAGCCATGAACTGCGCCTGCTCCCGGCGTCAGCAGGCGTCCAGAGGATGGTGTTGGTCAGCCCACATCCTGACCTCACAGGCGGAGCGAACATCATGAGCAAATCCGGGAAATCGAACAGCAGTAAAAGTAAAAATAAAGAGCAAAAGCAGGAACCAGAGACCACCGAACTCGAAAATACCGGGAACTATCTGCGTACACTCCGGCTGGGCAAAGGCTTAAGCATAAAGGATGCTGCCGAGGCCACCCGCATCTCCGCGTCCAACCTTAACGCCATCGAAGACCAGAATTTCTCCGCCCTGCCGGCCAATACCTTTACCCGCGGCCTGCTGAACATTTACGCCAACTATCTCGGCGCCGATGCCAAAGCAGTAGTCGGAAAGTTCATGGAAGAGCGCGGAAACAGTGTTTTGCAGAAACAACGTTTTGACACCAGACAGCCGCGCCATCTACTGACACCGAAACGCCTGGCCGAACCTTCACATATTTCCTCAATGACCATGGCCGGGATCCTTCTCCTGTTCATCATTGTGTCGTTTACCGCGTACTGCGTGTATACATCCTGGAACCCCTTCAGTTTTCTCATGAAGAAAAGCGGGGAGATTGAATCGATCCTGCTAGACAACATTCTCGAAGAAAACTCTGCGCCAGTCGACCCTGCCGGAGACCAGACACTTCCCTTTGAAGAAGATCCTCTCACGGCAATACCTCCCCAGCCCATCGATGAGGGGTGGGAAGAGCCCTCCCCGCCCCCGGATGCCGGTGCGGACAAAACGACAGAACTGGATGAATAACTGCTGCACCCGTGGTCTGGTTCTCAGCATCAGCGAACACAGTGAATCCGACAAGATCGTCACCTTTTACAGTCCTGATCTGGGAAAAGCGGCCGGCATCGCCAAGGGAGCCAAACGGAGCAAAAAAAGATTCGTCAACAAGCTGGAGGAGTTCTCGCTCCTCCGGATACTTTATACCCCTCCGAAAAGAGACAGTCTGCATTTTCTTCGTGAAGCCGAACTGGAGAATGCTTTTCTCTCGCTGCGGAACACCTATCCCCGATATGTTGCGGCAACATTTATCGGGGAACTGACCCTGCGTTTTACCAGGGAGCACGATCCCGATCCAACCATCTTTGAACTCCTGCTCTGGGCCATACAGAATCTTGAAAACGGCCGCGCCCCCCTGGAGATATGCGCCCTTTTCCATCTCCGCATCCTGGGCGCGGCCGGTTACCAGCCGGTGCTCGACTGCTGCGGCGTCTGCGGAGAAACCATCCGGGCCGGACAGCGCTATGGGCTGCACACCGGAGGAGGCGTCCTGGTATGCGATACATGCCGCGGCGCCATCCATGGAGGGTCCACGGCAATAACCGTCCAGACCCTTAAATTCCTGCATCACGCCCAGCGGGCGGAACTGGGAACCCTGGAGCGGCTGCGGCTGTCACCCAAAAACATTGCGGAGACCCTGGCAATCCTGCACAAATACACCCTGCACCTGCTCCAGCACGACATCCATTCATGGCAGCAGATCAGGACCCTGCTGGAATCCTCGAGGTAAAGTTTTCGCTATTCCGTCGCAACTTTTCACAGAACATACAACAAAACGCAATGATTACCAAAAAGGTTGCAAATGTTCCAGATACCGCAGATTTACACAGGCAAGGGCAGACTCCGGGTGCGAATGCCGCTATAGCAGGTATAGCAGGCTATGCGGTCATGAACAATCGTGCGAAGATGGGGCGCCTTTGCCCATTTGCTTCGCTTGAGCCTGGATTTATTACTCAATATCCAGGTAGATAATCTCGCCGCTGTTTTCAATGACAAAAGATCCGTTTTCCAGCTCCATGACCAGCCCCCCGGAACTATCGACATCCCTGACCGTTGCCCGATACAGGGGACTGCGCACCACATCGTACCCATAAACAACCCGGCGGCCCAGTGAATCGGCCACGCCTTTCCAGGCCGCCACCACCGGATCCGGCGGGCTGCCCTGTCCGCCGTCTCTTTCCCAGGCCAGGGTCTGCTCCTCCTGGAAATGGATCAGGCCAAAATTCCATGCCAGGCGGGCAAGCAGCTCCAGGGTAAAGCGGTCCAGATCAACAGCAGCATGCAGCTCGTTTTGCATGCTGGTCGCGCTCACCTCCAATTCTGCCGGAAAGGAGGTATTGTTGCAGTTGATTCCTATGCCGACAAAATGATAGCAATCGCCGGGATGTTCTCCGGCAACTGTTTCACAGAGCACACCGCCTATCTTGCGGCCGCGGACATGGATATCATTCACCCACTTGACCGCGGCATCAATGCCAAAGGCCCTGACGGCTTCACAGCTGGCAATACCGGCAGCCAGGGGAAGCAGGCGGGCAAAATCGGGCAGCAGGGTATCGGCCCAGGCCACGGCCATCCACAAACCGCCGGACGGCGCAAACCACTGCCGATCAAAACGGCCGCATCCCTCCAGCAGCCGGTGGGCTATCACCACGGTACCACTGGGCAGGGGATCATTCTCCTGCCGCGCGCAGCCGATCATTTCCCGCAATCGCCCCATGCACCGAGGGAGGATGTCGTGCTGCTCGATCAGCCTGCCCAGGGGGGAACCATAGCGCAGCACCCTGTCGATTGTCCCGGGTGAAAAAAGAGAATATTGCTGCCGGAATTCCGGACTCTGCAGGTAGATTTTCAGGGAGGCGGTTAAACCGGGATGAGGAAAAAACATGCTTGTTGAGGAAGTTATGTCGGCTTTTTCAGAATAAAGACTGGTTGAACAAAGGTAAATACTTACAGGACAGAGCAGCCACGCATTGCGCTTTTACCGACATTTATAGCGGTTACAGGGCGGCGAAAAGTTTCCGGCGGGGATCACTCCCATTCCGCCTTAACCCGGGTGATTATCTTCTGGATCAGCGGCAGTTTACTCTCACCGCACACCCCGATCAGCGGAGTCCCCTGGTCGATGCTGTCGCCCGGCTTGAAGTAGACGGAATGGATAATACCCGGTTCACCATTATAGAATACCGGCGTATCCCTTTTCATCAGCGACATGGTGATGATTTCATCGCCCGGCTGGATATAGACCGAACGGGCGCCCTTCTGATCTATCCTGGACTGGATATCCATGGCAAAATAGTAGCGGGCCCTTTCCGGCGCCGAAAACAGATACAGCACTTCCTGCAGAATGGATTCGATGATCTCTTTTTTCTTCAAAGGATGGCGGATGGTCATCAGCTTCTCACCCGCTTCAACAAACCGACCGTCAAGCTCTTTACGAAGGGCGGAGACGATCCCGTTGGTCTTTGAGGAAACAGCCTTGGTATTGTTTTCCCTGGTTATCCTGTACAGGCTGGTTCCAGGGATGTGCCTCCATTCACCGGTTACGCCCTCGACTTCGGCGCCCTCATCGACCAGGAACTGCACCTGCCCGGCATGGACAGCAAACATATCCACATAGTGAAAAGGATCGGAGCGGTAGCGGCTGAAAATCTCGTCGAAATGTATATCCTGTTGCGACACGGTAATTCAGGGTATGATTATGGCTTCAGGGCCGTTGATAATTGTCTGTGGACATGGTGGAAAATTGTATCAGTGACCTGTGGGAATCTGTTCTCCGTGGCCGGTTTCCATAGTCCCGCCATACCCGTCGTCCAGGTGACGATCCAGAGTGAAAAACGGTCTTTTGACCGGCTGGAAATCGGTGATACCGCACTGCAGAGCCCGGGCATTGCTGTTGACAAACCGCCTGGAGACCGAAGAGAGCTGCGCTTGATGCATGGCCGGAATCGTTTCAGCAAGATTCCATACATGCCTGTCCCGGTAGATGCCGTTTTCATCCATAAACTCACAAAGAACAGTGATATTTTTTATACTGTGGTCCGAATTATTCCGGATGAGAAAATCCGCCGCCACCATATTATTCATGCCTTCACTGATCTGAAATTTCGCCAGCTGGATATCATGCAGAATCTTCCCGGCCTCTTGCGACGGCTCGGGTTCACAGACGAATAACCCTTTGGGGGCAAGCACTGAACCGACCTGAGTGACAGAAAAAATAGCCAGCGCTGCCAAAACGATGCACAGGACCAGATTGGCCCAGTATTGCCTGGTCATGTTTCCTCCTTGCACAACTCGATGAACTCCCTGTAAGCCGGAAAGACTCCATGGGCGCCACGTTGCACCAAGCGGCTGAAATACTGATCCGACGGCGGGACAGGTCTTTGCGCGGACGACAACCCTGGTTTTCCCACCGTTTTTCCTCCTGCATTGTATACTTTCAGTTTGACAAGATAGCAAGGCTATTTTACACCTGTCCGGACGTAAGCGTTCACAGGAGACCGCATCCAGGAGCCCCGCAGACTCGCTTACCTCTTTGCCATCGGCCGGTCCGTAAACCTGATGTACAGCGGCCGGCCTCTTTCGCGGATCTGCGACGCCCTGTGAGCGCTTGCCAATGCTGATAAAATGCAATGCGTGGTTGCCTTGCCGTGCGTGTTTACGTCTCTACCACGCACCCAACTGTGGACCAGATATATGAACAAGGATAAACTTTTCGAATCCGGCTCTGTTCAGGAAGATTTCACTTTCAACGACAGCGTCGCCGAGGTCTTCGATGACATGCTCAATCGCTCGGTCCCGTATTATTCGGCCGTGATTGACGGCATCGTCGGTCTGCTTCAGCATCAATCTGTTTCAGGCCGAACCATATACGACCTGGGCTGTTCAACCGGAACCACCCTGCTTGAGCTTGCCCGGCGGCTGCCGGACAGCGGCTGCCGGTTTGTCGGCATAGACAAAGCCCCGGCCATGATAAACAAAGCCCGGCAAAAGGCCGAAATGTTATCCATGCCGGCATCGGTGCAATTCAAAGTAGGCGATATTACCACAGCCGACCTTGACGACGCGGGAGCAATCCTCTGCAACTACACCCTGCAATTCATCCGCCCCATGGCCAGGCTGCAGTTTGTCCGCAGGCTGTATAACGCGCTGCCGGCCGGGGGCATGTGCATTGTCAGCGAAAAAGTGATCTGCCACGACCGGAAGCTGAACCGTGACTTCATCAACATGCACCACCGGTTCAAGCGGCGCCAGGGATACTCCGAACTTGAAATCGCGGCAAAAAGAGAAGCCCTGGAAAATGTGCTGGTCCCTTTTTCCATCGAGGAGAATATCGATCTTCTGCGTCAGTCCGGCTTCCAAGCGGTGGAAACGTTTTTTCAGTGGTTCAATTTTGCCTCCTTTGTTGCCCTGAAGGAAGAATGCCTGCGATGAACTATCTGGACCTCCTCCCCTCTGCCCGGCATGATGCGGTTCTTGCGCTGCAGGAGCAAAAGCGTTGCTGGATCAGCCAGACCAAAAAAGGATTCCTCCGCTACCGGCAGCCCGGTGAATCGGTCAGCCACATCAAGGCGTCTTGGTGCGACTTCTCCGGAGATGTCATCCATATCGGCCGGCCCGGAGAGGTTGACGAAACGGACCGGCAGAAGATACTCCAGGCCATGCGCTCCTTCATGCCCTGGCGCAAAGGTCCTTTCAGGGTTTTCGGCATTGATATTGACGCGGAATGGCGCAGTGAACGGAAATGGAACCGGCTGCTGCCGGAAATTCCTCCGCTGGCCGGCAAGCTGATAGCCGATATCGGCTGCAACAACGGGTATTACATGTTCCGGGCCGCGCATCATCAGCCCCGCCTGGTCCTGGGTTTTGAACCCTACGTTCAGCATTATTACACCTTCCGCACCCTCAATGGTTTTGCCGGCCAGGGCAGCCTCGAGATCGAACTCTTCGGGGTCGAGGATCTGCACCTGTTCCCGCAATGCTTTGATGTCATCTTTCTCCTGGGCATAATCTATCATCGGCCATCTCCCATCGACGCGCTGCGGGACATATTCACCGCCCTGAAGCCCGGGGGAACCCTGCTGCTTGAATCACAGGCCATTCCGGGAGAAGAGCCCGTGGCCCTTTTTCCGGAAAGCACCTACGCCAAGGTGCCCGGCACCTGGTTCATACCCACCGGCGCCTGTCTATACAACTGGCTCAAACGAACCGGTTTCAGCAACATCAAGCTCTTCTGCAGCCATCCGATGAGCAGTGATGAACAGCGGCGGACCGACTGGATGATTTTCGAATCCTATGAAGATTTTATTGACAAGGAAAACCCTGAGCTTACTATAGAGAAGTATCCTGCCCCATGGCGGGTTTTTTTTAAGGCTGAAAAGAGATAACCTCATGAAATGCCGGGAAAGGGCACAGGCAGACAGGTACCGGCACACATTGCCGCGCTGATCCTTTGCCGGAGCAGCCATGTATGAGGCGACAAAAGAGCAATCATCTCTCAACACAAACAGGTGAAAATTATGAAAAGTGAAGAGTGTACATTATACCATGGTGGACTCAAAGGCGCGGAATCTGTTTTTGGTGAAACAGCCGAGCAATACGGTCTTAACGAAATCATATTCACTTTCGACGGCCATAAGCTGGGCAGGGACAGGAACTCCGTCGTTCTCAGCGATGCAGACCTGCAGCGGGGAGATATCAGCATGGAGATCGCCTCCCGGATGATGAATCGGACCTACTACGAAACGGACAAGATCCGCAAGGTCCTGCAAACCATCTTCCACATGGTCAACAAGGGACACCAGGTTTTCGTCATCGGCATCATACTTGATGACAACTCGGTCAAGGGTGGCACCGGCTGGGCAGTTGAGCTGGCCAAACTCTTTAACCGTCCTCTCCACGTCTTCGATCAGAACCGCAACCAGTGGTTTACCTGGAAGGACGGTTCCTGGACTGAAGATACTCCCAAGATCACCTATACAACCCTGGTCGGGTCCGGAACCCGCTATCTGAGCGAAGAAGGCCGTTCAGCCATTGAAAAGCTTTTTGCCGACTCCTTCAACTAGTTCAACCTCACAACGGCGGCCGGTTTCCTGCCGGCCGCCTGCATCAAGCCGCCATTATAACCGCTTCAGGGGCATCATCTCCGTAACGGATGAATCATATTGCAAAAGAACGGCAACATGGATATGATGGCTTACAAAATCGAGCTCGGCAACCAACAGTCGTGCATCCCCCGGAAAAA
Organism: Desulfobulbaceae bacterium; assembly: GCA_023544645.1. GTDB lineage: Bacteria > Desulfobacterota > Desulfobulbia > Desulfobulbales > Desulfobulbaceae > UBA10518. Next base: position 42,968 of record JAMJFO010000005.1, read on the forward strand.
AAAATCAGAAAAGAATGGCTCAGGACAAGCTCCATATCATAATCACCGGTGAACAGGGCAATGGACGCTCTTTTGCCGTCTGCAAAAAAACAGCCCGGCGTACGATCATTGCCGTTCTTTCGATCTCCATCATCCTGATCCTGGGCTTTCTGGCCGGTATTGCTTTTTTCAGCCAGAACCTGAATCTCTCCTCAAAAAACAGAGTTCTTGACAGCCGGCTCGTAGAAACGATGACGGCGCTTGACGAAATCCAGGCCTCCAGAACCAATCTCATTGCCAGATACGAAGACAAAATAGCAAGGCTGGAGGAAGACCGCGAGAATCTGCTGGAAAGCAGCATCAGCAGGCTTGACGAGAAAAGCAAGGTCATCGAAAAGGTCATGGACAATATCGGGGTAGAGGTAAAAATAGAGGAAGACCCGAATCACAGCGGCGGGCCCTATATCTCTCCTGATGAACAATATTGCGATCAATTGATCCTCAAGGCTGACCGCTACCTGGAAGTATTGAACAAGATCCCGCTGGGCCGGCCGGTTCCGGGAAAAATAAGTTCAAAGTTCGGCAACAGGACCGACCCGATCAAGAAGAGACAAGCCTTCCACCCGGGGATCGACTTTCGCGGCAACACCGGCGATGAGATCAAGGCAACCGCCGACGCGGTGGTGAAGACCGCCGCCTCCAACAACGTGCTGGGCAACCATATCATACTAGCCCATGGCAATGGATATGAGTCCATCTTCGCCCATCTGCACAAGCGACTGGTAAAAAAAGGCGACAAAGTCAAACGGGGCCAGGTTATCGGCCACATCGGAAATACCGGGCGCAGTACCGGGTCCCACCTCCACTACGGGATCCGCTACAACAAAAAATCAATCGATCCCATGAAATACCTCCAGGTTGCCGACCTGACCCTCAGCCTCAGCAAGTAAAAGAGCATACAGGAGAGAACATGTCACTATTCAATAAAAAAGATTCTGATCCCCAAGAAGCTGCGGCGGCCCCGACCAGAGCCGCCAAAACATCGGGCGATGTCATTTCCTCAATCATCTCTACAGATATGCGGGTAACCGGGGAACTGAGCTTTAAAGGCAAAACCAGGGTTGACGGCACAGTCGAAGGAAACATCAAGGGAGAGCATTTGATCCTGAGCGAATCGGGCAAGATCCACGGGGATCTTGAGCTCGCCAGCCTGATCTGCCACGGCACCATCGAAGGCAATGTCAAGGCCCAGAGGGTAACGGCGCACAGCAGCGCCTCCCTCAAGGGGAACCTGATTGCGACCAGCCTGACGGTTGAATCCGGCGCCAGGCTCAACGGTGAAGTTTCCTCATCATCGCAGCCGCAGCAACAGCCGCAGTCGAAAACTCCGCCGCCGGCAGCACCCCAGAAAGCAGAACCGGAAAAAAAGGACGCGCCTAACTGATTTTATTCAGCTCCGCTTACTTGCCGATACAGAATTCGGCAAATATCCTGTCCAGCACATCATCGGCGGTTGTCAGGCCGACGATATCGCCGAGATGATCAAGGGCAGCCTGTACTTCAACAGCCGCCAGGTCCACTGTTACCGCTGCCTGCAACCCTTCGCGCAAACGCCTTGCCGCCCCAAGGCTCTGCTCCAGCACGCTGCGGTGACGAATGTTCGGAGCGCAGGAACACCGCTCGTCGAGCAGGGGCCCCTGCCCGACAATACTCTCATATATCGCATCCTGGAGCTCCGGCAGTCCCCGGTGATGCCGGGCGGAGATCCGGACCACTCGCTCCCCGGCAAACTGCCGGGCCATGGAATCAACATCCTCCCGGGCCGCGATATCCACTTTATTCAGCACCACAACCCGCCTGGTATCGCCCATGGAATTGTACAGGATCCGGTCCTGGTCGGTAAACGAAGTTGACGCGTCAACCATAAACAGCACCAGATCGGCCTCGCGCATTTTCTGCCGGGCGCGCTGGATGCCCATTTCCTCCACCGATCCGGCATGCTCCCTTATCCCGGCGGTATCAACCAGACGGGCCGGCACCCCCCTGATGGAGATGAACTCTTCGATGGTATCCCTGGTCGTACCCGGAACAGGGGTCACCAGGGCGCGTTCCTCCTGAAGGAGGGCGTTGAGCAGGCTTGATTTGCCGACATTGGGCAAACCGGCGATAACCAGATGAATACCGTCGCGAATAATTTTTCCCTGCTCGGACAAGGCTATCAGTTCGGCCAGCGGTTTTTCAACCTCTTCGCTTATCCGTCCCAGCATTTGCTCACGATCGACCAGCTCCACATCATCATCCGGAAAATCAATGGCCACCTCAAGAACTGCGAGGATGTTGACCAGGGCATCCCGGATGTTCTCGATGCGATGATGCATCTCGCCCTGCAGCTGACCGACCGCCAATCTGAGGCCGGTGCCGGTCTTTGCCTGCAGTAGATCAATAACCGCTTCAGCCTGGGTAAGATCTATGCGGCCGGCGAGAAATGCCCGCTTGGTGAATTCTCCCGGTTCAGCCGGCCGGGCGCCGTTGCGGATGATTTCCGCCAGAATGGAATTGAGTGCGAGGTAGCTGCCATGACTCTGGAGTTCAACCACGTCTTCCCGGGTATAGCTATGGGGGGATCGCATGTACACGGCCAGAGCCTCGTCGAGCACACTGCCGTCGGCGGCATTGACAGTGCCGTAATACATGGTATGGCTGGCAAAAGAGGAGCGGGGCCGGGATGGCCTGAATACGTTGTTCAGAATACCCAGGGCGTCCGGGCCGCTGATCCGGATTATGCCGATGCCGCCGGTTCCGGGCGGGGTGGCGACAGCGGCAATGGTATCACTTTTCTGCTGAACCGCCACCCTGTCGACCCCTGCGCCTGCCGCCCGATTTCTTTGCCTTGCTGCCGGGCTTGTAGATCAGGACCTTTTTGAACAAGCCGTCCCCAACACTTCTTGAACGGATCGCTTTATCATCCTGGAGGGTGACATGAACCACCCTTCGTTCAGAAGGATTGAGGCCGGGTATGGCCTGGGTCTTGCCGTCGGCTTTCACCTTCTCCGCCAGTTCAACAGCGCTGTTTTTCAATTCCTCTATCCGCCGCTCCCGGAAATCACCTGCATTGAGATCGATCATCATTCGATCCGGCAGTTCACGGCTGGACATCTTTCGCAAGAGGTACTGCAGGCTGTCAAGAGTTCTTCCCTGGGAACCGACAATGCTCTCCTCATGCTCGCCGTTTATCTGACAGAGGATTGTCGCGTCTTCAAAAGACACGCTGGTCTCGGACGCAAAACCCATGAGCTGCAGAATCCGATCCAGGTCGCTCTTGACCAAGGCAAGCACTTCGTCGGTTGGAGGCGTTAGCGGTTCGGGCTCGACGACCTTGCCAACGGCGTCATCCTCTTTCCTGCTTTTCGGCTTGCCGCGCCCCCTTTCCCCCCGTTTTTCCGGCCGCTTCGCGTCAACGGCTGCCTTTTCCTGCGCATCCGCAGGCGGCGGAACCGGGGCTTCTACTTCCTTCACAGGCTCCTGCTCGGCAACCGGGGGTTCGGCTCGGGTTTTGGAAGTTTTTTTCACCGGCGCGGATTTCTGCTTGAGGGCCGCCCTGATATGCGCCCGTTTCTTACAAAGGCCGAAAATGCCGGCCGAACCGGTTTCCACTATTTCAATATCAAGTTTTTCCTGGGAGGTGGCGAAATCAGCGCACGCCTGACGAATGGCTTCTGCTACGCTTTTACTGTAATAGTCTTTTGCTTTTGTCATGAGAGTTTCCTTCAATCCATGGATTATGACCTGGTCTGCCGGTTAATGAGCTGCTGCTGCAGAATCGACAGGAGGTTGTTAACAAACCAGTACAGAACAAGTCCTGATGCAAAGTTAAGAAACATGAACGTAAATATTATAGGCAGCATCTGCATGATTTTTGCCTGGGTGGGATCCGCGGTGGTCGGGGTCATTTTCTGCTGCAGGTACATGGAAGCGCCCATCAGCAGGGTCAGGACCGGGATCCCGTGCAGAAAGGGAATATCAAAGCCTATCCACAGGCGGTCCGGGGCTGACAGATCATTTATCCACAGCATAAACGGGGCATGCCGCAGTTCGATGGACATGAGCAGAACCTTATACAGGGCAAAGAAAAAGGGGATCTGCAGGACCAGGGGGAGGCAGCCGCCCAGGGGATTGACCTTGTATGTCTTGTACAGGGCCATCATCTCCTGGTTCATCTTCTGCGGATCGCCCTTGAACTTCTCCTTGAGCTTGGCGACCTTGGGCTGCAGCTTCTGCATGTTTTTCATCGACTTCATGCCTTTCTGGGTTATCGGCCAGAAAGCGCCCTTAATCAGGACAGTCAGCAGGATAATCGCCACCCCGTAATTCCGGATATAATCATAGAAAAAATTGAGCAGCCAGAGCATGGGTTTGGCCAGGACATCGAACCATCCGAAATTGATCGCTCTGGGCAGGTCATGGCCGATCTCTTTCAGGATAGACAGTTTTTTGGGCCCGAAATAAAGACTATAGCTGAATTCCCGGGGGACGCCGGGAGTGAGCGTCACATTGCCTTCGGTGATAACGGTGCGCACCGTTTCACCCACGGCGCTCATCTGTATCCCGCGGGCCCCCTCAGTCTCGGGCATAACCGCACAGATGAAATAGTTGTCCTCATATGCCGACCATCTGACATTGCCCTGAAACGTCTGGGGCCCCTTGGTCAGCTTTTTCCCCTTCACCTCGGAAAGTTCTCCGTCGACAAGGGCCACAGGACCACTGAACATGAAGCGGCTGGCGGAATTCTCAACGGCAAAGGGCCTGTTGGCCATGACTAGGGCGGGCGCCCTTGCGACAGGATCGGAACCTGTATTGACAACCTGATACCGATCATCGATCAGATAGGAGGCTGCATCAAAAACCAGGGTGCGGGTTATTTCCAGGCCCTGGCCCAAGGAAGCGGTCATGACCAGACTGGCTTTGCCGCCATTCTCGCCAAGAATGATTTTTTCCTTATCCGCCTTAAATAGCTGCAGCCCCTGCAAATCGCCGTTCTGCAAAGAAAAAACAATGGGCAGCTCCCACGGAAGTTCGGTCTGAACCAGCTCCATATGGCCCGAATCCCCGTTCAACTCCTCCTGGTAATTCTTCAGAACAAAGCTCTTAAACCCCCCGCCCTGTTCATCAATGACCGCGGTGTACAGGGGGGTCTCAATGGTAATATCCCGGGCGCTCTTATCGATAACTCCACCCTGGCCCGGGACCGACTGAACCGGCGGGGGGTCAAACTGCTTTTGCTGAGCGGTTCCGGATGGTGGCGTCTCTGCTTCCTGCTGCACAGCATCCTGCGTCGGCGGGGCCTGATTGACCGCTGGCGCGACGAAAAAATACTGGTAGCCGACCAGGATAAGGAAAGAAATTATAATGGCCAGAAAGGCCCTGTACATGTCCATCTAGTTAATACCTCGTTTAATTTCTCCAAATTGCCGAACCGGTGATGAGAGCAAATCGAAAACTCTTTCCTGCAGTTCAACCGGCAGAACAGGAACCAGCGGCACCCCTGGCAGGGACTCATTGACAGCGCTGTCAGTCAACCGGATCATACCCGCCCCTGGCAAAGGGATGACAGCGTAAAAGACGTAGGACAGCAAGAAAAAGTCCGCGCACGAGCCCGCGGCTGCGAACGGCATCAATTGCGTATTCTGAACAGGTTGGGGTAAATCTGCAGCTTGGGGGGAAAAGGGGCGAAATGAACCGCTTATAGCCTCTCAACAGGGTCACGCACCAGCGAACAGGAAGACCGGGTCTATCCGGGGCCTGAACATTTCCGGGTACGCTACCGTCTTGTTTTACACAACTGCAGCTCATGTCATGCCCGATGCCTGTCGTCCTGCAAGTCCTGCAACAGCCTGGCGGACATCTTCGGCGTTCCGCAGCCTGAAATCAGGCGCCACAGTGAAAACTATATCGCATGAACCGGGAAACAGATCCTGGTGCAGGCGATAGATCTCCCTGATGATCCGTTTCATCCTGTTGCGTCGAACTGCGCCGCGTATGAGTCTGTGCACACTGATCCCCAAACGGCTGCGGGACAAATCATTAGCCAGGAAAATCAGTGAAAACCCTTTACCCTTCAGCCGCCTTCCTTTTTTGTACACCCGCGAAAACTCGTGCGGTTTCCTGAGAAGGCTTTCCTTGGGAAGCCCGAATCTTTTCACCAGCCTACGCGGACAGACGCTTTCGTCCTTTGGCCCTTCTGCTTCTGATCACGGCCTGTCCGGCCCTGGTGCTCATCCGTGCCCTGAACCCGTGGGTCCGTTTACGCTTAATATTGCTTGGCTGAAATGTTCTTTTACTCATCGGTTACATTCCTTCTGTTCGTTGACAAGTGAAGCTGCGCGAACAACCATTGCTTTCCGTCAGTACTACCCTCGTTATGATACCTGTACCGGGCCACAGCTGCGATCCAGACAAAAATATGCTGGTCCCTGCATGAGCATGTACCACAGGCGCAAACAAAACTTGCCATTTACTTTATCAAAATTTTATATTTTAATCATAGGCGGGTTACTCTGTCAAACTATTTTACCTTCTGGTTGTATATATTATGACAACAATCCAGCCCGATATCCTTGACTGGAATTGCAAATAGAGGCCAACCAAACTATACTATGATTTTTTGGTACAAAAAAGAGATATACAGTAAGGAGCTCCCCGCGTGCAGATCATGATCGTTGGCGCCGGCCTGGTGGGTCACTACCTCTGTGAAAAATTTTCCATCGAAGGCCAGGAGGTTATCCTCATTGACCGGGACAAGGAAAAACTGCAACGAATCGAACGGGAACTGAACATCATGACCGTTCACGGATCAGGGGCTTCGGCCAGAACACTTGCGGAAGCCGGGATCGCCCGGACCGACCTGTTCATCGCCGTCACCGACAGCGATGAAGTCAACCTGGTCTCGTGCATCATGTCCCGCCAGTATGATGTCAAGACCCGCATTGCCCGAGTCCGCAACGAGGACTTTCTCACCCCAGGTGTTTCCCTCAACGAGGAGGCTCTCGGCATCGACCTGATCATCAGCCCCGACTGGGCCATGGTCGAGGTCATAATCAAGCTGGCCCATGCATCCGAAGCCTTTTACACCTCGGAATTCGCCAATGGCCAGGTCCTGCTCATCGGCTATCAGGTCCATGAAGACAACCCTTTTATCGGGTTGAATCTCTTTGAACTCAAACAGCAGCATTCCACGCGCCAGTATGTTATCACCGCAATCATCCGGGACGGCAAGACCATCATCCCCCATGGCGCCAGCACCATCCAGGCCGGTGACAAAATCTATCTGATGATCCTGAAAAAGGATATGGGCCAGGTGGAACAGCTGTTCAAGATTGCCAGCCACCTCCCGCGCAAGGTTTTTATCATCGGCGGCAGCAATATCGGCTACATGGTAGCCCGCCAGCTCGAGGAACTGAATATTGAAGTCAAAATAGTTGAGGCGGATGCCGAGCGCTGTGATTTTCTTTCCGAAAATCTCGGCCAGTCTATCGTTCTCAACTTTGACGGCCTGGACGCCCACGATCTGCTTGAGGAAGGCATTGAATTCGCCGATCTGGTCATTTCGGTCACCGGTTCGGACACAACCAATATCCTGTCCAGCCTGCTGGCAAAACACCATGGCGCCAAGCGGTGCATCACCAAGATCACCCGGCACGACTTTGTCCCCATGCTGGGCAAGCTCGGCATTGACGTCGCCCTCAGCCCCCGGCAGGTTGCCGCTGACATGATCCTGCGCTATGTCCGCCGCGGGTCCATTATCTCGGTTGCCACGATCCTGGACACCGACACCGAGGTCATGGAGGTAAAGGTGCCTGACCATGAGTCATTCAACCAGGTGCCGATCAAGGACCTTGCCTGCCCGTCCGGCGTCCTGATAGGGGTTGTTGTCCGCGACCAGCAGGCGTTCATCCCCTCCGGCGGCACCATCATCAAACCCGGTGACACCCTGGTCACTTTTTTCACCCAGGACGTGACGAAAGATGTTGAAGATTTCTTTTCACCCAATGAATAATCACCCCTTCTCCCGGTCCATTTCCTCTGGCCTGCTGCCAAGTTAACCAGGACGGCACTCTACTCTTATGCGAATCGGCGGAGTCCTCAATCTTCTCGGCAAGCTGCTGCTCATCCTTTCGATGATGCTGCTGACACCGATCCCCTTCAGCCTCTATTACCATGACGGCATGGTGCTGTCTTTTGTGGCCTGTTCGCTCATCGGCCTGAGTGGCGGCGGCCTGCTTGTCGCCGTATTCCTGCCGGAAAAGGAACTGGGCTACAGGGACGGCTTTGCCATCGTCACCTTCAGCTGGCTGGGGCTGGCCCTGCTCGGCTCTCTTCCCTATTACTATTCAGGGTATATTCCCGGCTTCATCGATGCATTGTTTGAATCCATGTCCGGATTCACCACCACCGGATCAACAATCCTGACCGATATTGAAGTGCTTCCCAAAAGTCTTCTCTTCTGGCGGGCTTTAACCCAGTGGCTGGGCGGCATGGGAATTATTGTCCTCACCTTGGCCATTCTTCCCCTGCTGGGCATAGGCGGCATGCAGCTTTTTCAGGCTGAAGTCCCGGGCCCGACCAAGGACAAACTGGCCCCGCGGATTCAGGATACGGCCCGCATCCTGTGGAGTGTCTATCTGGTCATGACCATAATGGAAACCATCCTGCTGATGCTGGGAGGAATGGATTTTTTCAACGCCCTGACCCACTCGTTCACCACCCTTGCCACCGGCGGATTCTCAAACTTCAACTCCTCCATCGGTCATTACCAGTCCCCGTATATTCACTCGGTGATCATTCTCTTCATGTTCCTGGCCGGGGTCAGCTTTTCCCTCCATTTCCTGGCCCTGCGGCAGAATCTCACTTCCTACTGGAAGAATGAGGAATTCCGCTTTTATGTAGCCGTCATCTCCATCGCAATCATGCTGGTGTTTACTGCCAACATGGTTGCGGGCATATATGACAATGCGGGCCGCAACCTTCTCGATGTGCTGTTCCAGGTCGTTTCTCTCATGACCACCACCGGGTACGGAACTGCCGACTTCGATGTGTGGCCGCCCTTCTGCAGAATCCTTCTTGTCTCCCTCATGTTTATCGGGGGGTGCGCCGGTTCCACCGGCGGCGGCATAAAGGTCGTCCGCTTTCTCCTCTTTTTTAAATATGCCCGATCCCAGCTCCATAAACTGGCTCATCCCCGGCAGGTTGAAACTATCAAGCTCGGCAAGACCAAAGTGCCGCAGGACGTCATGATCGCCATCCTGAGTTTTTTTGCCATTTATCTTGCCGTTTTCCTGGTTGCCAGTCTTATTGTCACCGCTCTGGGAGTCGATATCATAACCGGACCCTCTGCAGTCATCGCCACCCTGAACAATATCGGCCCCGGACTTGCGCTGGTCGGCCCGACCCAGAATTTTTCCCATCTGCCGGACCTGGCCAAACTGGTCCTGATCTTCTGCATGCTGGCCGGCAGGCTGGAACTGTATACGGTTGCCATCCTTCTGACCCCGAGTTACTGGCATCTGACCAGAAGGCCTATGCTGCGCTGGAGAAAAAAAAATGTTATCAAGGAAACCGGGGCGCCGGTTAACAAGAATGTTGCTATCCAATAATCATGAATGAATTTGATATTGCTGTTATCGGCGCCGGTCATGCCGGTTGCGAAGCGGCCCTGGCCTCAGCCCGGATGGGGCTGCGCACCCTGGTCTGCATCATGAATGCCGACACCATCGGGGCCATGTCCTGCAACCCGGCCATCGGCGGACTGGCCAAAGGGCACCTGGTCAAGGAGATCGATGCCCTGGGCGGTGAAATGGCCAAAAACATCGACGCCACCGGCATCCAGTTCCGCCGGCTGAATACCAGTAAAGGCCCGGCGGTGCGATCATCCAGGGCCCAGGCCGACCGGCTGCTCTACCGGCTGCGGATGAAAACGGTGCTGGAAAACCAGCCGGGCCTCGAAATCCGCCAGACCGTGGTCGACGAAATCCTGGTCAAGGATGGGCGGGTCACCGGCATTCGCACCTCCCTGGACGAAATGATCGGGGTCCGGGCAGTGGTGGTCGCCACCGGCACCTTTCTCAACGGGCTCATCCACATCGGCATGAAAAATTTCCCGGCCGGCCGCATGGGCGACACCCCGTCCACCCGACTGGCCCAATGGTTCAAAAACACCGGCTTTGGTGTGGGACGGATGAAAACCGGGACCGTGCCGAGGATTGACGGCAACTCCATCGATTACGCCGGCCTGGAGCCCCAGTACAGCGATAATCCGCCCAATCTGTTTTCCTTTGCCAGCGCCGGCCCGCCCCCCCTTGCGCAGCGCCCCTGCCATATTACCTATACCAACGAACAGACCCATGAGATCATCCGCGGCGCAATCAGCCAGTCGCCCATGTATGCCGGGATCATCAAGGGGATCGGCGCCCGCTACTGCCCGTCCATCGAGGACAAGGTCATGCGGTTCCCGGACAAGATCCGCCACCAGATATTCCTGGAACCGGAAGGCCTGGACACGGTCGAGATCTATCCCAACGGCATCCCCACCAGCCTGCCCCTGCAGACCCAGATCGCCATGGTGCATTCCATTGCAGGCATGGAAAAGGCGCGGATCATCCGCCCCGGGTATGCCATTGAATACGACTTCGTCGACCCCCTGGAACTCAAGCCCTCTCTGGAAACCAAAAGAGTGGCGGGACTCTTCCTTGCCGGGCAGATCAACGGGACCTCCGGGTACGAGGAGGCAGCTGCCCAGGGACTCATGGCCGGGATCAACGCGGTCCGGCAGGTCCGGGGCGACGAGCCGGTCATCCTGGATCGCTCCCAGGCCTATATCGGCGTCCTGATCGACGATCTGGTGACCAAGGGCACCAGGGAGCCGTACCGCCTCTTTACCTCCAGGGCCGAGTACCGGCTGCTCCTGCGCGAAGACAATGCCGATCTGCGATTGCGGGAGATCGGCTACCGGATCGGCCTGGTTGACCGAGAGACCTGGCAGAGATTCACCGAGAAAAAAGCGCAGATCGAGCAGACAATAGCCCGGCTCAACAGCGAGCGGATCCGCCCCACCGAACGGGTCAACCAGGCCCTGGCGCAACTTGGCTCGGTCAGCCTCAAGCAGCCCCAGTCCCTGGCCGACATGCTCCGCCGCCCGGAGATCGATCTGACCGCCCTGGCCCGCCTGGCGGAGCAGGCGGAGCTGCCCCTGGCAATTGACCTGACCGACCTGCCTTTCAGGGAGGTGGTGGAGCTCCAGGTCAAGTATGAGGGCTACATCCGGCGCCAGGAGGAACAGGTTGCCCGCTTCCGGAAGCTGGAACGCACCCTGCTGCCGTCCGACATGGAATACACCGGACTGCCGGGCTTGTCCAACGAGGTGGTGGAGAAGCTCAATGCGGTGCAGCCGCTCTCCCTGGGCCAGGCGTCGCGCATTTCCGGAATGACCCCGGCAGCGATCTCCGTACTGCAGGTGCACTTGAAAAAACAGGGACATATCTGAAGGAAGCCATGCTCACCTATCCTGAAATAGACCCGGTCATCATTTCTTTCGGCATATTCAAGGTGCGCTGGTACGGACTCATGTACCTGCTGGGATTCGGCGCCACCTATTTTCTGGTTCTCAGGCAGCTGAAGCAGTTCAAGTGGCAGGAGCTTGCTCGGCAGTTCGACAACCTCAACCTGTACCTTATCCTTGGCGTAATCCTGGGCGGCAGGCTGGGATATGTCCTCTTTTACCAGCCTGCCTATTACCTTCGCCATCCCCTTGAGATCCTGGCCACCTGGGAAGGGGGCATGTCCTTTCACGGCGGCTGCATCGGGGTGATCCTTGCCGGCATTTTGTTCTGCCGGTACCACCGTCTTGATTTCTGGAAAGGAGCGGACCTCTATGTGGTCACGGTGCCCATCGGCCTGGGACTCGGCCGGATCGGCAACTTTATCAATGGCGAACTCTACGGCCGGGTAACCGATGTCCCCTGGGGTATGGTTTTTCCCGGCGGCGGCCCCCTGCCCCGTCATCCTTCCCAGATCTACGAGGCCCTGCTGGAAGGGCTGATCCTTTTCATCCTGCTCTGGTCGCTCAAAAACAGACCCTGGCGGACAGCGCCCTCACGTATCTGGCCGCACGGTTCCATGCTGGCCCTGTTTCTCGTCGCCTACGGGATCATCCGCATCATCGTTGAATTTTTCCGCGAGCCGGATCCACACCTCGGCGAAGTACTGCTCGGCTTTACCATGGGCCAGATCCTGAGCGGCATAATGATGGCCGCAGGCCTGCTGCTTTGGTCATTAAGAGTCAAAAAATGATCAATGCTTTGCAACCGGCATGAAAGATGCTTAAAATTGACCAAACAGCTCAACAACGCAAGTGTACTGACACCGGCATTTTATGGGAGAAAACAATGACGACGCTTAAAGCCGTCATCCTGCTTATCATCAGTGCAACGCTGCTCTGCTCCTGTTCAGGTGACAATGAAAAAAATGGCGAAACAGGAAAAATCGAATCCATGACCAAAGAAATGGGCCAGGAAGCCGTTCGCGTTATCAAAACCCCCATTGAAAAGGCCCAGGCAGTAGCCGACAAAGAAGAAAAGCGGACTGACGAAATGAATGACCGCAACAACCAGTAACCAAATAATCCAATCCATTCAGTCATGCTCTATTTTGCCTATGGCTCAAACCTCTCCTTTGCCCGGCTGAGAAAAAGAGTTTTATTTCATTCTACACAGCAATGCCCGGACAGAACCTGCTGAAAATTTACAGACTGTATGCATCCTGGGCCGAGGAATTCGCCTTTGCCTGCCGGAAAGGGTGCTCCACCTGCTGCACCCAGAGCGTTTCCATGACCATGCTGGAAGGAGAATTAATCCATGATTACATCCGGTCGCAGAGGCCGGAACTCATGAACATTCTGGATAACCTCCCCGAGGGTTCCTCACCTCCGAAAACAACCAACCAGTTCGCTGCCGCCTGTCTGATGGAAGAAGAAAGCGACGACGGCCCGGTCTCCTGGAACATGGCCCCCTGCGTCTTTCTGCGTGATAACTGCTGCAGCATCTACCCGGTCCGATCGTTCATGTGCAGGAGTTTCGGCTCAACGGTCCGATGCGATATGCTGGGTGAGGCCGAGATTGAACCTCTTTTCCTGACCTTGAACACCGCCATTCTGCAATGCATAGAACATCTTGATCAAGGACGGCCCTGGGGCAACATGAACACCATCCTGCAGATGGTGCAGGAAAAAAGATCCGGAGAATGGGGCCGCCAGATAAAAAATGTTCGTGTCTGTTCTCCCCTGCCGGGCTTCCTTATCCCCCCGGATGAAGCTGACTCCATGCGCGGCAAGCTGCAAATACTCATGGATATTGTCGGCAGGGGGTGATTCCGGTCAGGAGGAAATCCCGGTACAAAAAAAGACGGGCCCCCTGAGGGACCCGTCCTGAAACAACAATCTAGTGTCCGTCCAGAAACGGTCTTTTCGGAGTCTCGCAGGCTCGCTTACCTGACCTCGAACAAAAATCCTCGTTTCTGGATGGACACAATCTAGCGAAAAAACCTGTCCATCAGCAGCTGCATCCGGATCCGCAATTGCTCTGCTCATCAGTTCCACAACCGCAGCCGCAGGCAGCTGACTGCTGTTCAAGCTGGGCCAGCTCCGCCGCGCTGGGCTCCCTGACTTCAACGACCTTGACGTCAAAATGGAGCTGTTCACCGGCCAGTGGATGGTTCAGGTCAACGACGACCATGTTGTTGTCTTTCACTTCTTTAATTTTCAACATTACCGGCCCCTGCGGCCCCTGGGCCTGAAAGGTCATTCCAGGCTCAACTTCGCAGTCAGCGGGAAACTGGTCCCCGGGAATTTCCTGGAGCAGATTTTCGTTGACTGCTCCGTAGCCATCTTCCGGATCAACAACGATCTTTTCCTGGTCCCCTGCTGTCTTGCCCATGAGCTGGCTCTCCAGGCCGGGAATGATTTGACCCGTCCCGGTTATAAAACCGAAAGGCCGGCCTTCAGGAGAACTGTCCACTTCTTCCCCGGAAGCAAGGCTCAGTTTGTAATCAATTGCGACGTACACATTGTTATCAATTTGCATAATCTACCTCTTCACTTAAAAAAAATCCCGATGCTGCCGGATGTTCCGGCTTCATCGGGTTCCACTGTTACTTTTATAAATAAATCGTTTGTGCCGAAAGTCAACCCGCAAAACCTCGGCAGACTGAAACTTTTTCCCCGAAAGGACGAATACTCTTCTTCTTACGGCTGTCCGGAAAATTTCACCAGCTGTACTTCAATCCTCTCCGGTCATGCTCCATGAACAAAGTCAATGATCGTTACTTCAGGAGGCGCAAGGAAGCGAATGGGCGGCCCCCACGTGCCGCTGCCGTTTGATATATACAGATAGCCGTATTCAAGCATGTTTATGCCGCCGGGATAGTGGAACAAAAGCCAGGGGAACAGGTTATAAGGGAATATCTGCCCCTTGTGGGTATGACCGGACAACTGGATATCGAACAGGCCGACACTTTCGGGATTAACAACAGCCCGGTGTTTGAGAAGGACGGTGAAGGTATTCCTCCGCTGCCGGCGGAGCAGTTCCAGCTCTTTTCCTTCAGCCTTGTCGCCAAAGCGTTCCGATGCCTGGTCATCAATGCCGACAAAGGCAATCCCGCTGACGTTGACAACCTGGTTGCGCAACATCATGAATCCGGCTTTATCCGCAAAATCAAGCGACTCCGCCAGCCCAGCATAAAACTCATGATTGCCGGTGACCGCCAGCTTGCCATAAGGCGGATTCACCTGCTCCAGCATTTTGCCGACCCTGGTGAGATCATTCAACTGGCCGTCAACCAGGTCGCCGGTTGACACCAGCAGGTCCGGTTCCGCCTCTTTCACTTTAGCCAGGATTCGTTCCAGCCTCTTCTCCCGCACTATCAGGCCGAGATGCACGTCGGATATCATGGCCACCCGCAGTCTTGCAGCATTCTGTGGTATCTTGGGACTGGTCAGGGTTATATGCACGGTGCGGATCTGGTTGGCCTCGAAAAGGCCGTAGCAGTAAACAGCCAGTACGATCACCAGCTGGACGAGAAACCTTCTACGCCTGTACTGGCTGGTTAATTGAGCAGGTTTTTTCCTCAGCCGTAAAAACAACCATTTTCCCATGGCGCAAACGTCATAAAACGCGGCAACCGCCACAAAGAGCAGCAGTATCCCCATCCAGGTAAATCCCGCGTAGGCCAGGATTCTCGGTCCGGTTTCCAGCCCCTGCTCTTCAGCCAGACGAACAATAATCGGTGAAGCAGTCATAAATACCGAGAACAGGGCAGTGAACACAATGGTCTTTCTGCCGTACTGCAGCGAGAGAAATGCATGATAAAAAGCATACAGATGCATCAGCAGGTAAATCGAAATATACAAGGCAAGAAACAGGGTCATTGATATCGCTCCGGACCAAAAAAAACCTTTGAGAATGGCAGAATCAAGTATGATGGCGTCGTAAAAAATCCGATCTACTGCGTCATAGCGGGTACGGCCGATGCTCGACGTAACATATGTACGCCTCCGCTTGACCGACACCACTATTCCTTGTATATCGAAATTTTTACTTAGCCATCTTTTAGTGTGTGATGGACTTTTTACGAGTCCATCAAGTATATAACTGTATGCTGATATAAAAAAATATTCAACTTTCCTCCCGCTCACCTGTCAGGACGGAGTAAGCGCCTTTATCCGCCTTCCCTTGCAAATTGGCCCTGCCGGACTTAACGTTGTTTACCAGGCATCAATAATTCAAGAGTGTTGCGCAGATCATCTGCCCCTAATGAAATCACCATCCCTTTTATTCCTGTTCTGCCTGCTCGTTCTGCTTCCGGCACTCCCGGCATACTCCGCAATAGATCATACCCTGCCGGCTTCTGTTGCGCATCAACCCATCCTTCACGTCCCCCTCCGCGTCCATCTCGGCAACAGCGGCAGAAGCCCCGGGGAATGGCTGCCGATCCTTGAAGAAATAAACTTCATCTGGCTTTCCCAGGCCGGAATCTGCTTTGCAATGCATACGGTCACCCACGATGAGGAACTTGAAAATGGCTTTGACCTGTGGTTTGAATTGACCATCCCGGAATGGAACGGCTATTTCACCGGCCCGCACGATATGCATGTACGGGACAATCCTGACCTGCGGCCGGCCAGGCGGTCCGCCACCTCACCGGCCGCCCGCACAGCCGCCCATGAAATCGGCCACGCCCTCGGCCTTGCCCACAGGCAGGATTCCGACGAGAATCTCATGCGTTCCAAAACGTACGGATGGCAGCTGGATGAAAATGAGACAACCCGGGCCCGAACGGCCGCCGAACAACTGAACGGCGTCAGCACAGGCAGCCTGCCCTGCGGTCCGCCGGAAATTCACTTAACCCCGTAATCGGTAGATTTTATTGTACATTCTGTCCAAAATCATGTCATAATAAAGATGTTGCACCAAATCCCAATCTGCCAGGACGTCACATTATGGCCGCAAAAACCGATGCCCGCTGCAGCAGGCTGCTGGACATTCTTTTCAACCCCCGCGACAGGGAGGAGATAAAAAACAGCATTCTCTATCACCTGATGAGCCTGCAGGGGAGAGATCCTGAACGGGCCGGCCCCGGCGACATGTACAAGGCAATCGCCTACATGATGCGTGATTCCCTGGTGGAAAAATGGATCAGGACCCAGCGGCAATATTACACGGGCAAAAAAAAGAGGGTCTACTACCTGTCCATGGAATTTCTCGTGGGCCGTTCCTTGGACAACAGCCTGATCAACATGGGCATCAGGGATATTGCCGCGGATGCGCTGGAAGAGCTGGGATTTGATCTCGATGAAATAATCGAGAAAGAAGAGGACGCCGCCCTGGGCAACGGCGGCCTGGGAAGGCTTGCCGCCTGTTTCATGGACTCCATCGCCACGATGAAAATCCCGGCCTACGGTTACGGGATAAACTACGAGTACGGATTATTCTACCAGCGGATTATTAACGGCTACCAGGTGGAAAGCCCGGACAACTGGATGCGGTTCGGAACGGCCTGGGAATTTGAACGGCCCATGCCGCTCTACCCCATTAATTTCTACGGCAGGGTTGAAACGAAACTCGACGACAACGGCCGCCTCCGTTCAGAGTGGATCGACACCGAAGTTGTCATGGCCGTGGCCTGCGACGTTCTGGTGCCGGGATTTTGCAACAATAATGTCGTCAACATGCGGCTGTGGAAGGCCAAGGCGTCGCGCGAGCTCGATCTGGCCTTTTTCGACCGGGGCGATTACATCGGCGCCGTGCATACCAAGGTCCATTCGGAAACCATCTCCAAGATCCTTTACCCCCCGGACAAGGCTCACGCCGGGCAGGAACTCCGCCTGAAACAGCAGTATTTTTTTGTCGCCGCCACCTTCCAGGACATCTTCAGACGCTACAACCGGATCAATGACGATCTGCGCGGCTTCAGCAGCCAGATCGCCGTCCAGCTCAATGACACCCACCCGGCCATCGCCATCCCTGAACTGATGCGCCTGCTGCTCGACGAATTCGGCATCTCCTGGGAGCAGGCCTGGGAAACCTGCGTCAACACCTTTGCCTACACCAACCATACGCTGATGCCCGAGGCCCTTGAAACCTGGGCCGTGGACATGCTGGAGGGCCTCCTTCCCCGGCACCTGCAGATTATTTACGAGATCAACCAGCGGTTCATCGACCGGCTGCGGGATATCTACCCGGGGGACGAAGAAAAAATCAGGGAAATGTCCCTGATTGATGAAGGACCGCCGAAACGGGTCCGCATGGCCAATCTGGCGATTATCGGCAGCCATTCGGTCAACGGTGTAGCCGCCTTGCATACTACCCTGCTCAAAAACAAAATGTTCAGACATTTCCATGAACTCTATCCCGACCGGTTCAACAACAAGACCAACGGCATCACCCCCCGGCGCTGGCTCCTGCTGTGCAATCCGCCCCTGAGCAATCTTATCAGCAAAAGGATCGGCACCGACTGGATCACCGATCTGACAAAGCTCAAGCAATTGACCCGGTATGCGGACGATAAGGTTTTTCAGGAAATGTTCATGGCCGTGAAAAAAACAAATAAAAGACGCCTTGCCCGACTTATCTCCACGCTCTGCGGCGTTGACGTGGATACGGAATCGCTTTTTGACGTGCAGGTGAAACGCATTCACGAGTACAAACGGCAGCTGCTGAACATCCTGCATGTCATAACTCTCTACCACCGCATTGTCTCGCAGCCGGAAAAGGACTTCCTGCCCCGCACCGTCATCTTCGCCGGCAAGGCCGCGCCGGGATACCGGAAGGCGAAGCTGATCATCAAGCTGATCACCTCGGTGGCGGAAACCATCAACTGCGATCTGCGGGTCCGTGATCTGCTGAAAGTGATCTTTCTGCCCAATTACGGCGTCTCCCTTGCCGAGAAAATCATCCCGGCGGCCGATCTTTCGCAACAGATCTCCACCGCCGGCACCGAGGCCTCGGGCACAGGGAACATGAAGTTTGCCCTCAACGGCGCCTTGACCATCGGCACGCTGGACGGAGCCAACGTGGAGATACGGGAAGAGGTCGGCCCGGACAATATCTTCATCTTTGGCCTCACTGTCGAACAGGCGGAATATGAACGGAAAATGCCGGGACGAACTCCCCGGTCCATCTACGAACAGAACCCCGAGATCCGTCTCGTGGTCGACAGCATCCGCGATGGATCATTCAGCAAATCCAATAAAAATCTTTTTCAATCCATTGTGGACGACCTGCTTGACCATCATCGCGACCCGTACCTGCACCTGATCGATCTTGAAGATTATCTGCAATGCCAGGAACAGGTCGCCCGGACCTACCGTGACAAGAAAAAATGGTGTAGAATGGCAATTCACAATGTCGCCAACATGGGCAAGTTTTCCAGTGACCGGACAATTCAGCAATATGCATCTGAGATCTGGGGAGTATGAATCATGTTTCCGCCACCCGCTTCCGGGATTCATCCTCTGCCGCCCCAGGGCGAAGAAAGAATTTTTCACTGACACCATGACCACCACGCCGCTAACCATGAGAAACAGCCTTAGCCAATTCCCCCTACTGCTTCTGGTTTCAGCCTGCCTTATCCTTTCCGGCTGCCGGGAGAAACAGCAGAACTATTACCAGGGATATGTCGAGGGAGAATTTCTCCATGTCTCCTCCCCCATTGGCGGCAGGCTGGAAGCGCTTGCTGTTTCCCGGGGAATGTCTGTTGCCGCGGGCGACGCCCTTTTCACTCTTGACCGCACGGTTGAAGCCGCCGAGGTCGCTGAAGCCGAGCAGGGGCTGCAACGGGCAGAAAACCAGCTGGCGGACCTGACCAAGGGGTTGCGCAGTTCAGAGATCCAGGCCATGGAGGCCCGCCGGGAGCAAGCCCGGGCTGTTTATGACCTTGCCAAAATCCAATATGAGCGCAGCAGGCAGCTTCTGCAACAGAAAGCTGCTGCCAGGGAGACCCTGGACAGGGCGAAGACGGAAATGGAACGGAGCGCCGCGGAAGTCGCCCAGCTGGACGCCGAACTCGAAACCGCCCGGCTCGGCGCCCGCCCCGATCTCATCGCAGCAGCCCGCACCGATGTCGATGCCGCCCGGCAGCGCCTTGTCCAGGCCCAATGGAGGATGGACGAGAAAAAACTGGCGGCCCCGCAGCAAGCGCTTGTCTTTGATACGTTTTATGTGGAAGGAGAATTCGTCCCGGCGGCCTACCCGGTTGTCAGCATCCTGCCCCCAGGCAATATCACGGTCCGTTTTTTCGTTCCAGAACCTGTTGTCGGCACCCTGAAGACAGGGCAGAAAATATCAATCAATTTTGACGGGGCAAAGAAACCGTACCAGGCGGCCGTCTCCTATATTTCTCCCCGGGCGGAATATACGCCGCCGGTCATTTACAGCCGCGAAAGCCGCACCCACCTCGTCTTCATGATCGAGGCCCGGGTCAATGCCGATGATGCCACTGCCCTGCATCCGGGCCAGCCCGTGGATGTGCGCCTGGAGCCGCCCCATGGCTGACGCCTCTCCGGTTATCGCTGTCCGGAACCTGACCAAATCATTCTCGGGGAAAACAGTGGTCAACAAACTGTCACTGCAAATCAACCCTGGAGAGATCTATGGTTTCCTCGGCCCCAACGGCAGCGGCAAAACCACCTTCATCCGCATGCTGAGCGGCCTGCTGCGCCCGGATTCCGGATCCGGCACCTGTCTTGGTTTTGACATCCTCCGGGAGTCGGGAAAGATCAAACCGCTTATCGGCTACATGGCCCAGCGATTCAGCCTGTATGAAGATCTCAGTGTCCGGGAGAACCTGAATTTCATGGCCCGCATCTACCGGATCAACAATATGCGGAGAACGGTTGACGAAACCGTTGAACGCATGGGGCTCAGCCGTTTTGCCAACCAGTTGGCCGGCACCCTGTCCGGCGGCTGGAAGCAGCGGCTGGCCCTTTCCGCCTGCCTGCTGCACCGTCCGCGCCTTCTCCTGCTGGACGAACCCACGGCCGGAGTCGATCCCAAGGCCCGGCGGGACTTCTGGGACGATATCTACAGTCTGGCCGCCGAGGGCGTCACCTCTCTCATCAGCACCCATTACATGGACGAGGCCGAGCGCTGCCACCGTCTTGCCTACCTGGCGTACGGCGATCTCCTGGTATCGGGGACCGCCGACGAGGTCGTCTCCCGGTCGGGACTCAAGACCCGGGCTGTCTCAGGCGCCAATCTTC
Source organism: Desulfobulbaceae bacterium (assembly GCA_023544645.1). Classification (GTDB taxonomy): domain Bacteria; phylum Desulfobacterota; class Desulfobulbia; order Desulfobulbales; family Desulfobulbaceae; genus UBA10518. The sequence goes on from JAMJFO010000005.1 coordinate 63,750, forward strand.
ATCTCCTCTCCCCGGAGCTCAAACCCCTGGCCGGGGTGGAACAGGTTGTTCCGTTCGGCAGCACCCTCCACGTGAGCGGACACGACGAGGAGCTCCTGGACCAAAGTCTGAATTCCCTGAAAAACGGTAAATACACCTGGCAGAAGATCGACGCCAACCTGGAGGAAGTCTTTATCAGCCTGATGCAGGAACGGGAGGGCGGTTGAATGGGCTTTGGCGGATATTTCTCCTTCAACCGCTTCCTGGCGGTCATCAGCAAGGAATTCGTGCAGATGCGGCGGGACCGGGTCACCTTTGCCATGATGATCGGCATCCCCATCCTGCAGATGATCATTTTCGGTTTTGCCATCAACTCCGATCCCAAGCACCTGCCGACGGTTGTCCTGGCCGGTGATCACAGTGTCTTTTCCCGCACCATTATTGCCGCCATGCAGAACAGTGACTACTTCAAGGTGATCTCAACGGCGGCCACCGAAGAAGAAGCGGCGATGCTCGTGGAAACCGGGCAGGTGCAGTTCGTCCTCACCATTCCAGAACAATTCTCCCGCCACCTGATCCGGGGCGAAAATCCCTCCCTGCTGCTCACTGCCGATGCAACCGATCCGGCAGCCACCAGCAACGCCCTGTCAGCGTTCCGGATCGTGGCGGAAAGAGCGCTGGCAAGGGACCTGGACGGCCCGCTCAGCCATCTGCGCCGCGGCTCCCCGCCCGTTGATGTCATCATCCATCCCCGCTTCAATCCGGAAGGGATTACCCAGTACAATATCGTGCCGGGCCTGATGGGCGTGGTGCTGACCATGACCCTGGTCATCATCACCGCCCTGGCCATCACCCGGGAGCGGGAGCGGGGCACCATGGAAAACCTGCTTTCCACCCCGGTCAAACCCTTTGAAGTCATGATCGGCAAGATCATTCCCTATATTATCGTCGGATACGTGCAGATGGGTGTTATTCTTCTGGCCTCATACTTCCTGTTTAAGGTACCGATCATCGGCAACCTGTTTCTCCTGCTGGGCGTCTCCCTGCTGTTTATTGCCGCCAACCTGGGCGTCGGCCTGACTTTTTCCACCCTGGCCCGCAACCAGCTGCAGGCAGTACAGATGGCCTTTTTCTTCTTCCTGCCCTCCATCCTGCTTTCCGGCTTCATGTTTCCCTTTCGCGGCATGCCGGTCTGGGCCCAGCACATAGGTGAAATTCTCCCCCTCACCCATTACCTGCGGATCGTCAGGGGAATTATTCTCAAGGGAAACACCTTTGACCAGATCCTGCCCAACCTCTGGCCCATCACCCTGTTTCTGGTAATTTCCCTCACCATCGGTCTGAAACGCTACCGGAGCACCCTTGATTAACCCCTTTCCCCGCCTTATTTTTAGATAATTACTAATGATGGCGGGTGAGAAAAATGCCTTTCCGGAAACTTCCAGGCAACCGCGGACAGATCTATGTCCCCGAATGCAACCGGTGTGAAAAAAAGAATCCGTGTCCGGACTGCTTTAATTGCCAGTGGTGCGGCAATGAACGATGCCGTCTCTGCCGGCCCGATGATTACGCGGAAAAAAGAAAATCCCCGCCGGAACATCCCGTCAAGAAAAACGGCTCGTAACGATAACAGCATCCCCGCCAATCAAAACGCATAAGGCCTGTTAGCCGCAACCCCTCTTTCAATAGGAAATATAGGTCAGATTGCTTGTGGTTATCCGATAGGTCGCAATGAGCATGAACAGGAGCACAGAGCTCATTGAAACAACTATCCACCTTTTTTCAATGCGCTGCAGAGTTTCCCTGAGTGAAGCAATCCTCCGCAGGGGATGAAAAATTCCCGGCAGCATACCGAAAAATACCCCGCAGAATAAACTGATATAAAGGGGATACCCGATGAAACCATAGTGTCCCTGGAACATGTCAAAGGGGCAGTGATGGGAAGGAAGCTCGTATATGTATATGGATACAAAAGAAACCATTCCGGCCAGGGCCGTAATTATCAGGACAAAGGCAGTAAATGTGTGAAGATACCGCAGAAAAGTTTTTTTCGAGTACAGGCATAAAAACGATACGACCAACAGAAAAGAACTGACAAGGTAAAAAACAGTCATTGCCTGTTTTACCGGGAGGCCGGACAGGCCGCTGGCCACACCTCCACCTGATTCACTGAACAGGGAGCCGCAGCAGGAGGTTATGATGTCCGGATCAAGGCCGAGGAAATAACGGAGCTGAAGAAACGAATCCCCGACAAACAGGGGCAGCAGGATAATCAATATACTGTACTTCAGCCTGACCAGCGGATAATCTTCGGCTGTCTGGTCGAGATAATTCATAACGATCCAGAAACCCGCGGCAAAGCACACAATGATCTTTGACAGCAGGGCCTGCCAGCCCACCGGGTTGGCGTTCAGTGAACCGGTGGCGCACATGGCGCCGACAAAGAGCTTGTGGATATCATCAACGGTGTAGATGAACAGGAACGTGGAAACAACCTGAAATCCAAGAACATAGTTCATGATCGTCGAGATAAGACAGGTTTTCCGCTCCAGAGAGAGCTGCCCGGCGGAACTGCTCTGAAAATCCCATCGCACAACAACAACACCCCCGAGGAACGCGGCATACATCATCATCAGCGTGACCAGAGCGGAACCGCTGACAAGAGCAAGAATTCCGGGATGGAATATCACCTACTGCTCCTTTGCCAGCCGTCCATCCCTCATGGCAACAATTTTGGCGACCAGACCATGTTCATACACAAAGGGATCATGGGTGGCGACGATCACGGTCCGCCTTCCGCGCACAGTGAGGTAAGCATATCCATAAATTCCGCTGCCAGCTTCCTGTCCAGATGAGCGGTCGGTTCATCGGCAACAATCACTTTGGGATCATTGATGAGGGCCCGGGCAATGGCCACCCGCTGCTGCTCGCCGCCGGACAGGTTTTTCACCTTGAGGTTCTCTTTGCCGGCAAGGGAGAACCGGGCCATAATCTCCACCGACTTTTTCTTCATTGCCGAAGGCATCACAGCAGTGGGATAGAGCGGCAAAAGTATATTATCCCGGACGCTCAGGTTTCGAATGAGATGAAATTGCTGAAAAACAAAACCGAAGGTACTCCTTCGCACGTCGGTAAGGAAACGCTCGGGAAGCTTGACCACGTCCCTGCCTTCAATGAGGATCCTGCCCTCGGTGGGCCGGGACATGCAGGCGATGGCGCTCAGCAGAGATGTTTTACCCGACCCGCTGGGCCCTTTGAGGATGGTCATCCCGCCGCGGGGGATATCAACGGAAATATCATGGAGGGCAACCATCTCATCGGGTTTTCCGGGATTATAGACCTTTCTGACATTCCGGGCGCTGATATATGCTTTATCCATCACATCATCCTCGCATGATTGTCTCAGGGTCGGTTATCGCGGCTTTCCAGGCAGGGATGACCGTGCTTGCGACATAGGGGGTAACAGTGAGAAACGCGAGGGTAAACACCAGATAGGGATCAAGGTGCGGCGTCAGGTGAAAATCAGGGAAGACCACCGACCATCCCTTGATTACCGGGGCCAGCAGAAATGCATTAAAGACAAAAATATGGAGATAGCCGGCAAGAGTGCCCAGTAAAAATGAAGTCAGGGAAATGATAAGACCTTCCCAGAACTTGAGCGCCAGGACTTCCGAAGTATCCCAGCCGATGGCCTTGAGGATTCCTATTTCCTGTTTTTCGTCGGCGCTGATTCCGGTCGCCTTATCCCAGGCCAGGATGCAGAAGGCGATGACCGCGGCGCTGAAAACCGTCATCATCATGCCGCTGCGCCAGTTGAACACCATCTCATAGGTCCGGACAATCTCCGCTTTTGTTATGGGCCGGCTGTCCGGCAGCAGCCTTTTCACTTTGGCAGCCGCCGTCTGCAGTTCATTTTTATTGTATACCTGAACGGCGACATCAGTGGCCATTCCCGGAGGATAACCGAAGAAATCGACAACCACTTCATTGGGAAGCAGGATCAGATCATTGGTCAGCAGGCTTGAGTCTGCGCGAAAAACCCCTACAACTTCATAGAGAACGCCGGTATTGCTGCTGTCAACAAGAATCAGTTCCCCGCCGGCGCCGGTTCTTTTTATTGCGGCGACCCCGGCGCCGACGGCACACTCGCCAGCGGCAGCAGGTAATCTGCCCTCCAACAGTTCCAGGGGTGTTTCGTTGCCGTCGGTTCCCAGAATGGTATAGTTGGCCCTGGTCAGAGGATCGTAATAATATCCCCAGTAGCGTTCGCTGACAGTACCGATACCGGGTATTTTTTTAATTTTCTCCGAGTATTCCAACGGGATCAGATCGTGGCGGCCACCCACAGTCCTCTGCACAATCAGATCCGGGGCGCTGTCGAGAATATATGCGGCTTCTGTCTGGAGCGCCCTGGAAAACAACAGTATTGAAGCAAGAGCGCTCACCACCACTGTAAAGGCGGTAATTATCGCCAGGCTTTTATACTTTCTTCTGCCAAGGGAGGTAAGCGCGTAATCAATAATTTTCAGGTGTTTAATCATCCAGGACACTCCCGGGATTAAAAACCGGGGCAATGACGGAGCCTGCCGGGAAATGTTCAAGAGAAGAGGGGAAATCCTGGAACGGCGAAAAAAAATCGGTCTGGGATGGATGCCTGGTATAACGCGCTTCGGTCCAGATCGCGAAATCAGTCAGGCGCAGATGGCGAACCAGTTCCTTTTGTCCCTGCAGCTCAACTTCACGGCTTGCCGACTGCCCGTCAACCGACCATAGAAAGAGCAGAAACAGCAGAAGTATTTCAGCAAGGGTGAATCCGATGAAAATTTTGCTTTTAATCATCTATGCTCAAGGGATGACAGGAAAGATTCTCTCCGTGCCCAAAAAATGTCAGTGAATAACCCAATCGCTTCTTTTCACGAGCTCGGGGTCGGGGCCTTTAGTCAATTGGACAACATAGCAGCCTTTGGAGGCATATCGCTGTCCCGGGCCGAAGGTCAGGCGAGGGTAAACGGCAATAGCGTAATCCTGATCATTCATCATATCGAATTTTTCAAGGAAGTATTCCCGGAAAAACTCGCTTCGAATATGCTTAACCGCTCCAGTCAGCATCCATCCCAGAAAATACATCTTGGACTGCACCTGCAGATCGGTAACCGGAACTTTCCTGACCTCCAGCCAGCGTTTGACCATCAGCCTCCTCGTTTCATTCTCGCCGGTCAGGCTGTACGGGTAAGTTACATACGCATTGTCCCGCAGGAAATCCGGAACAGCTTCAAAGGAATAATCCAGCAGCTCCGAAGAAAAAATAATCTGCCGGGGCAGTTCCCAATCCCCGGCAATACTTTCAATATTTGCGAGATCATCACCTCCCAGCCAGAGAATCAATACCGTCGGCAGAGAGGACTTCATGGTTTCTTTCCAGAACTCGGGAGTCGGTTCTGCTCCCGGCAACAATTTCAGATATTCAGGTTCAGGTCGTTCATATTTCCGCCAACTCTCGGAAAAACCCCGGATCAAGGCATTACTCTCCAGACCTTCCCTAAACACAATGACAATATTTGACTCCGGCGCAATATTTTCTGCTGCATGCAGGTATCGGGCGGCAGTTTCACCTTCCTGGTAAATGCCTTTGGAAAAATAAAGAGTGTACCAGTCCGTTTCTGATATGATCGGAAAATTCGTCAACGGGAATATGGTCGGAATTTTGTTCTGTTCAGAAAATTCATGAATCACCCGCCAGCTGCCTGGTGCAATTCCGCCAAGGAGCGCAAAGACGGGCTGGTCCTGATAAAAATTTTTCAGCTGACCCGGCCATGTATCTTCAGGGCCTTTTAACTCCCAGACATCAAGATGCCACCTGCGATATGCCTGATGCATCTCGGTCTTGAAAAATGGCCCCGAAGTCGCCCTCCTCTCCTGATGACGATTCTGGGAGTTATGGGTATCAATATGGGCCTGCAGGGTTGAAAGCATGGACTGCCGATCTTCTTCGGCAACACCGTCGGTGATCACAGTGGCAAAGCGGATCGTCGTCTCATCGACTCCCGGCGCCATATCAACAGAAAGATTATTGAGATAATGAACCAGGACAGCCATATCCCGGTCTTCGAGATTGTACCGGGGCATAATGGGGTCAATTTTTCTGCCGGCCGGATCAACCCCGGTCCACAGCGCCATCGCCAGGCTCTTGTCGGTATACGCCGGTCTGGCATCCTCAACCCTATAGTAGGGCGGAAGGTTTTTGCGGGCATTCTGTTTTGCCGTATCACCTTCAGGCGGCCGCCAGGCGCCGGTTCTTCTTCGTGGTTTTTTTAATTCCCGGCCATTAGTCGGCCAGGTGATGACGGTACCTTCCTCCGACCCCAGCCCGCTTCTCTGGTGACAGTCATCACAGGTGAACATCCGGCCGTCCACCGGAATATCTCCCATGACCACAGCTTCCATGGGCTCTCCGGAAGGAAGGATGCCATCCCGGTACATTCTTTCCCCCAGGCGCATGGCTTCATCCTTTGTCAGATCCTCTGGGGACAACGCATCATCTGCGCAAAGAGCGGTCCCGGTTAAGAGCAGGAGCCATAGGATGGCCGGCAGATATTTCAGGATAAAAGGTCCTTGTCCGGTCATTATTTCTTTGATAACGCGTTGTATTCCTTTATGAGATCGGCGGAAGACAATAGCTCATTGATACGTATCCATTTTGTGTCTCCCGATGCATGAAGGAAGGTCAGGGGAGAGTGGTCCATCTTGTTAGTAACAAAGGCATCAAAGGCCCGCATAACCTGAAAAATGTCTTCGCGCTTGCCTGTGAGGAAGTCCCAGCCGGGCTGGGCATCGTACCGCTCAAGGTACTCTTTCATGACCAGCGGCGTATCGTTGTCCGGATCAATGGAAATTGAAATGAGGTGCACATCCTGCGCCGCCGGTCCCAGCTTTTTCTGAAAATGGGAAAAGCCTATGGACAGGACAGGACAGATTGTCGTGCAGGTTCCATAAATGAAATCAAGGATAACTGGTTTATCCGACTCAATGATTTCCTTGAAGTTAACTTTTTGTCCGTCCTGGTTCACCAGGATAACGTCCGGGATCGTATATTGGACGATTTTTTTATCATAATCCGTTGCAGCCCGGCACGGATTTACACTGAGAAAAAAAATCATGAGCAGCAGCTGCGCAGGATAAACGAATTGCTTTGTTCGGGGATATTGGGTTTTCATTTTTTCCATTCTGCCTGGTCATCATTGAAAAAAAGATGCCGATGACTACTTTTCACGCATAACTTCGCCACGTAAACCGTTCAGGATCATCCGATCCTTATCCGGTCTGGAGGGATTGCGCAATGAATGCTCCTGTACCGCAGAGCGGCAGCCGTTAATCAAAAATCTCCACATCTCCATGCCTGCATTCCGAGCAGCGCAGCATGGGATCCCATCTCTCAAAAGGCGCCCGCCACTGCTCTTCCTCCATCTGCTCCCTGAACTGCTCAAGGCATTCATCACAAAGCCAGCGGTCACCATCCGGCGTTACCCATAATTTCATCTTCATTCCCCTGGTGTATTTTGATTAAACCCGGTAATGCGCATTTTTCCCGTAACGTACGCCGCCAAGGCAAATACTCACGGGTAGAGCACAAGCATTTACAGCGGCTGCATGGTGGTGCGCATCCATGAAAGAAGCCTGCCCGATCTCCATCATGTATGCGGGCAGGCCGATGCCAAAGGAAATGCGATGCCCTGTGACCGCCTACTATCCAAGAATACCGTATGCCCATGAATGATTCAAGCAGGATATAACCTGAAGAAAAAATAAAGGTTCTGTGATATATTACGCTTTATCAAAAAACTGTCATGGAATTTCAAGCCATGATCAAATACTCGCACATAACCAGCTGACCATGCAAAACACCCCTCTCAAAAGTCTGAAAAAGATTTTCGGTTACGAGACATTCCGCGACCAGCAGCAGGAGATCATCGAAGGCCTTATCCGCGGCGAGGACGCCTTTGTCCTGATGCCCACCGGCGGCGGCAAGTCACTCTGCTACCAGATCCCTGCCCTGCACCGGCCCGGTGTCGGCATCGTAATCTCCCCCCTTATCTCCCTGATGAAGGACCAGGTTGACGCCCTCAATGCCTGCGGCGTACGGGCGGCTTTTTACAACTCTTCCCTCAAAAGCGGGGAAGCCCGCCAGGTTCTGGCCATGCTCAACAACCAGGAACTGGACCTGTTGTATCTTGCCCCGGAGAGGTTGATGAACAATGACTTCGTCGACCGGCTCACCAATATCCCCATTGCCCTTTTTGCCATAGACGAAGCACACTGCATATCCCAGTGGGGCCATGATTTTCGTCCGGAGTACGCCAAACTCGACCGGCTGCGGCGGGTGTTTCCGGATATACCGATAATCGCCCTGACCGCCACCGCAGAACCCCACACCCGGCGCGACATCCTCGAACGCCTTCAACTGATCCGATCAAGATGCTACATCTCCAGTTTTGACCGGCCGAATATCAGGTACACCGTGTTTGAAAAACAGAAACCCTTTGGCCAGCTCACTGCTTTTCTCCAGGACCGCCAAAACGAAGCGGGAATTGTTTACTGCCTGAGCAGGAAACGGGTGGAAAAGGTAGCTTCCCAGCTCATCGATGCCGGTTACCGGGCAGCTTCGTATCACGCCGGCCTGCCGGCCGGTCAACGAAAAAAGGTGCAGGAGGATTTCCTGCGCGACGATGTGCGGATCATTGTTGCCACCGTGGCCTTCGGCATGGGGATTGACAAATCAAACATCAGGTTTGTGGTCCACTTTGATATACCGAAAAACATCGAGAGCTACTACCAGGAAACCGGCCGCGCCGGCCGTGACGGCATGGCAGCCGAAGCGCTTCTCCTTTTTGGCTATGGTGATATTGCCCTGGCCCGGGGACTCATTGAGAAAACGTGGAACCAGGAACAAAAAAGAATCGAACTCCACAAGCTGAACGCCATGGTCGGTTTTGCCGAGACCCTGAGTTGCCGACGCCGGGTCCTGCTCGGTTATTTTGGCGAAAACCTGGCCAAAGACTGCGGCAACTGCGATATCTGCCTCGATCCTCCGGAACTCGTTGATGTAACCGAGGATGCCCGCAAGGCTCTGTCCTGTGTCTACCGGGTCGGACAGCGGTTCGGCATGGGACACGTTATCGATGTCCTTCGGGGATCAAAAAAAGAACGGCTCCTCCAGTTGCGCCATGACAAACTTTCCACCTACGGAATCGGCAGGGAACAAAGCCAGGAATTCTGGGGAAGCCTCCTGCGCCACCTGGTGCAGAATGGTTACCTGGAACAGGATGTGGGCAAATTTTCAGTCCTCAAGCTGAACGAAACCGCCTGGCCCCTGCTGCGAGGGGAAAAAACCCTGGAAATGGCTCAGCCCCGGGTCAGGACCGTTACCAAAACCAGAAAAAAGGGACAGCCGGCCGGAGATATTGATCATGACCGGGAGCTCTTTGAGAAACTGCGAATAGTGCGAAAAAATCTGGCGGACGAAGCCGGAGTGCCTCCGTTTGTCATCTTCAACGACGCAACCCTCGCCCAAATGGCTGCCTATCTGCCGACCGACGATAAATCGATGATGCGCATCCACGGCGTCGGGTTCCACAAGCTGGAGCAATACGGTCCGGTTTTCCTCCAAGAGATAAACGCCCATATACAAAACAGTTGAGACTGGACAGGGAACCCTCTGATAATTAACGTTTCCCGGAGAATCAGCTTTTTATTCATTTTCCGACGCTGTGGAGGCCAACAAGGGAATGAAAAAAACAGAGTATCGGAACCAGGCTTTAAAGATCCTCCCATGGGTCTGCGCCAAGTGCGGCCGTGACTTCTCCGGCAAAAATCTGCGGGAACTGACGGTCCACCACAAGGATCATAATTACAAAAACAATCCCCCCGACGGCAGCAACTGGGAATTGTTGTGCATCTATTGCCACGACAATGAGCACTCCCGCTCCCTGGACGCCGAATGGCTGCCCACCCACGATACTGACGCCGAAAAAAAACCCGCGTCCACCCATACCCCGTTTGCCGGCCTCGGGAAACTGCTCGGTGAGCGCAACCATAAAAAAGGGAAGACCGGCGAAAAATGACATGGTTGACCGCGGTGCACATCCGGCTATCCGCCTCTTCACCGGACAAATTTTTAATACCCCCATTTGCTCCGCCAAAAAAAAAATCGCCGCCCCTCATTGACAAACCACAACGTGGGATAATATTTTAGACATACGAGGCTCTCTGCTTACCTGAGCAAGATTGAATGGCAGAGGCTGCATGGACAAGTCCGACAGACGTCCGGCATCCCTAAACATAAACATGAATCATACATCAACATGGAGGGCGCAATGATGAATACAGATAAAAAATCCATTGTCCGCGGCATAATTATTTCCATATTCATCTGCCTCTTTGCGGCGGCAAACACATCGGCCGATGAATATGAAGGAATTAAGGGACTCGACACAATAAAGGCCGTATTTGATGTGCGGGCCGGCAATGTAAAGAGTGCGGCCATGCAGCTTGATCTCGTCCACAAGACATTCAAAGATACAAGCATCAGGGAGATTACTACAGCTCCTGATTTCGTTGTCGTTATCGCAGGCCCGGCCACCAAACTTGTGACAACAAACACCAAAGGATTTTCCGCCGAAGAAAAAGTACAACTTGAACAGATATCCGGGACCATTGCCGCCATGGCCGCCGACGGCATCAAGATCGAAATCTGCATGTTTGCGGCAAGAGCATTTGGGGTTGATCCGGCAACGGTGCTGCCTGGAATAAAACAGGTGGAAAACGGATGGATTTCCCTGATCGGCTACCAGGCAAAAGGATACGCTCTCGTTGCCCTGTATTAACGTCAAAAAATCTCTTCACCGGGGAGGGGCGCTGCAATAACAGCATTTCAGGCAGAGATCAGGAGAACTGTTTCGGTTGAAACTTTTTTACCATTCTCTGCAGCGACAGAACCTCTTTGTCGCCTGCGCTTCTCCCATAGCGCAGCTGCACGTACAGGTCGACGATTTCATGCATCTGCCTCCCCATCTCCGGTCGTTGCCGGAGCACAAACCTCTGATAATCAATGGGCCCCTGCCCCGGATTTCTCTCCAAACCGACTCTGCCGAGTTTCTGACAGAATTCTATCCAGGAGAGCGCCGGTTGATCCTGTGACGGTTTCTGCCTGCGAAGCAGAATAATACTTGCTGCCAGGGCCATTGAAGCCAGAATCATCAAGCTTATCATCAAAGCCTTCAGCGGACCGGCGCCACTTTCCAGATCTATGCCGAAACGGGAAAAAAGGTCCACCTGCTCAAAGGCCGAGTACCCCATGACCCATTTGTTCCACCTGCTGTTGATAAAATCCAGGTAACCTGCAATGGGCTCCACAAATGGTTCAAGGGGCGTGCCCCTGAAATAAGCCATGAGTCCGATTAACTCGCTGTCCGGAACAGATCCGATAATATCCCCGCTCAACCTGTCCGGAGCCACGGCAGCCGTCGGATCAACCCGGATCCATCCTTTTCCGTCCACCCATACCTCACACCAGGCATGCGCCTGAGACTGCCGCACCACAAGGTATTCTCCGTACAGATTTCTGACTCCCCCCAGATAGCCGACCACAACACGGGCCGGCACTCCTGCGGCACGCATGAGAAAAGCAAAGGCCGTGGCATAGTGTTCACAGAAGCCCTTACGGCTCTCAAAAAGAAAAACATCAACCAGGTTTTCCGGCCGACCGGGGACTGCGCCGTCAGCGCCGGCGGGCAAAGGTGGCGGATTAAGGGTATAGAGAAAAGGTTGTTCCCGGAAATAGGCCAGCGCCTTGTTAATATAGTCACGGGTATCCTCTGATTGCTCATACCAGCCCACAGCCAAAGCTCTGGCTCGAGGATTGATTTCAGGCGGCAGGTTAACCCCATCCTTCCCCAAACTACCCCGTACTACATCGATGGAATCAGGATAAGAAATTCCGGTATAGGAAACTCTTTGGGTTATTTCCCTCCAGCGATAATAGCTGAAATCATCATAAAGCCATGAACGCGGCAAGGAAATCCGCATGGGCAGATCCAGTGTTATCAGCCAATGCTCGTTGTGCGGCTCCAGGGTCAATGTATAGTTGACAACTCCTGAAGTTGCTGACCGACGAGGAGAAGGACCCCGCTGTGTTCCACCGCGGCGCCAGGTGTGCCCGTCAAAATCCCATAAAACAACACCACGCCAATACAGCTGATCCTGCTGGGGGATATCCCCGTCAAACTCCACCCTAAATGCAACTTCTCTATTCTGCGCCATATTTGCAATATCCCCGAAGCCCATCCGGTCGGAAAATCCGCTTTGCGCGGCCTGAATGGGCGCACGTCCCAACCCCCCGCCTTCTATGCGGGGAAAGAGCATGAACAAAAGGATCATAAGAGGCAGGGCCTGGACCATGAGGAGGGCGGAAAGCTTCAAAGGCCCCAGAATTCGATGCCCCGGCTGGTTGACATGTATCAGTACCGCCGTGGTGAACAAAACTGAAATAAGCATGTATGTTGTCGCATAAATCGAATCATCAAAAAAGAGAGTGCCGACAATGAGGAAGTAGCAGAGGATGACCGTGGTCATCCGGTTTCCCTTGTTCCTGATGTCTAAAACTTTCAGGCAGATCATCAGGGCCAGCAGCGAGACAAAAGCTTCGATGGTGAATCCCTCATTGGTCGCCATCGCTATGAGAAAAAATATTCCGACCAGAATGAGCCTGGTCATTCTGCCGGGTAAACGCCAGGAAAAATATGCAGCGGCAACGGTAAATCCCCACATGTGGAGAATGGCAATCACTGCCCACATGGAAATATTGAAAAAATGCGGGAGGGTGCAGACAACTATAACACTGAGAATCGGCAGTGCATGCCGGTCGACAAAGAACTCTTTCTTCATTGCCCAACCAACGCCAGCGCCCTGAGGCATTGCCGCTTGTGGGCGGCGCCCTGGCCAGGTTCCAGAATTCTTTTTCCGAGCTTCAATCCATAGGATAGATGCATAGCCTCGGCGCTCAAGATCATATGGCATATTCTGGAAATCCTGAATTCCACATCCGGGCCGCCAACTGCTTCAAGATCGAAATAGACAGTCTTGCCAACCTGCCCTTCAAATTTTTTTGTGAGCAGTCCCTGACCGCGGGAGTAGGATTTCCACGATACCCGCTGCAGGGGATCCCCGGGCTGATAAGCAAACAGGCCGGCAAAATCATCCACTCCTTCACCACCGCTATCCCCTGCACTTTCACTCTGATCCCATGCCCGGGCGGTAATCATCGGCCCAGCTATCGGCTTCGGGTAGACAAGGCATGAGGCATCAACAAAAAGGACCGACCACGCGCGAAATAATCCCAGTGGATAGGTTGTGGAGACATAAAGCTGCCTGGGAGCCAGCATTCCTCTTGCAACGGTTTCATGGGGCACGGATACCACCATTTTTCCCCGCGCCGGCAAATGATCCACAGTCATCGGTTTTCCATCGGCAAAATAGATCGAAAGTGCCTGGTGGCTGCGGCCTGACGCATTGAGACTGATTTCAAATTGTGCGTTTTGTCCGGCAAAAACAGGGGGGGCTTTCACAGAGAGCAAAACAAGACCTGAAATATTGCGGTACGTATAAAAAATCGAGACCAAACCTATGCCGCACAGCAGAAAGACAAAAATAAAACCCAGATTATTATTATGATTAATAGATCCAAAAAGGATGGCCATCAACAAGGTAAAAAAGACAAAACCATGGCGAGAGGGGAATACATAGATCCTGTTATGGCGGAGACTGACCGGCAAGGCAATCCTTCCGCGAGCAAGGATCCTGTTGAATATATGTCTTTGAATGGGGAGAGAAAAACTGCTCATACAGTTACTGGCACGGAAAGCAACAACTCCATAAGATCTTCTTTAGCAACTTCACCCTGTCCATCCATCTGGCGAAGTCGATGCCCCACCACATATGGCAATACTTTCTGCACGTCCTCGGGGAGAACAAAATCGCGCCCGTGTATAAATGCCCAGGAACGGGCAGCTCGTAACAGGGCTAGACCGGCGCGGGGTGAAAGCCCGACATGAAAGACAGGAGAACTCCGCGTATAATCAATGAGATTCTGGACATAGTCAACCAATGCATCGGACACATGGACAGCCGCCACCAACTTCTGAAATGAAACCACTTCCTGGGGCGATACCAGGGATTTGATTTCTTCCATTAGATGCTTGGTCCCGCCTCCTCGAAGCAGATTCTGCTCAGAAGCGCGATCAGGATACCCCAGTTCTATACGAATAAGAAAACGGTCAAGCTGGGATTCCGGCAGCGGAAAGGTGCCGGCTTGTTCAAGCGGGTTCTGGGTGGCAATGACAAAAAAAGGTTTTGCCAGCGCCCGCGTCTCCCCTTCGATGGTTACCTGGTCTTCCTCCATGGCCTCCAGCAAGGCGCTCTGCGTTTTGGGGGTTGCCCGATTGATTTCATCGGAAAGCAGCACCTGGGTGAAAATGGGCCCCGGATGGAACTTGAAACTGCCGGTTTTTTGCTCAAAAACCGAAACTCCCAGAATGTCGCCGGGCAGCATATCGCTTGTGCACTGTATCCTCCGGAATTCAAGACCCAGACTTTCAGCAAGAACTTTAGCCAGGGTTGTCTTTCCAATACCTGGAATATCCTCAATAAGCAGATGTCCCTGGGCAAGGAGACAGCATAACGCTGTTTGAATCTGCTCTTTTTTGCCCAGAATCACCCTCCCCACCTGGGAAACAATCCTGTCGCAAACTTCGTGGAGGGTGTTCTCCGTATCAGATATGGCTTCCGCGCCTCGTTCTTTGTCAATAATCATATTCTGTCTTTTCAAGCTGGTAGATGGCCGGTTCAAAAGGTGATATTTTCCCATATCACCTGGTTTCTGCCGTAACTCTTTGCCCGGTAGAGTCTTTTGTCCGCCTCATCGATCAGTTTTTCCCCGGTGAGTTCGTCCAGTTCACTGGCAGCGGTCACTCCGATGGAGATGGTCAGGGGAATCGACTGTCCGTCAAAAACGAACGGGGTGATCTCAATCCGCTGCCGGACCCGTTCGGCAAATTCCTTCCCTTCATAAATATCGCCCAGGGTAATGCCGTAAAATTCTTCGCCGCCAAAACGGCCGATATCGTCAGAGCGCCGCTTCACATCGTTCATCACCTGAGCCAGGGTCGCCAGGATGTAATCACCGGCCCGGTGCCCGTAGCCATCATTGACCTCCTTGAAATGGTCGATATCCATGAGCAGAAAAACAAAGTCATCGATATGATTACGTTGATACTCGGCAATTTTGAGTTCAAGGCTCCGGTGCATGATGATCCGGTTGGGCAGGCTGGTCAGCTGATCGAAATAGCCGATCTGCTCCAGCAGATCCTTGTGCACCATTTCGTTGGTCACATCCGTCAGGAAACCAAAGGAAAGAGAAATCCGGTCCTCTGGAAAGTTCTCCACCCGGGCTCGGTCCTTGAGCCAGATATACGCCGACTCATCGCCCAGCGACACCTTGTAATCCGCTTCAACGTTGCCTTTCTGCGCCACTTCCGCCCGCAGGCCGCTTCGCATACCGGATAATTCCTGCCCACTGCGCACGGTTTCCTTTATCCCGGCTTCCACCTCGCTCCAGTGAAAAAGCCGGTGATCAACAACCGCGTCCCGGAACCTGGCAGCCAACTCCCTGGTGCCGCAGCCGAACAGCCGGGTGAAATGGTGGCCGGCAAACTCGTACCACATGATGTTATCATCATGTTTCCAGGCCGTGATATAGGGAATACCGGGGACGCCTGTCGTATCAAACGCTTGAAAGGATGCCACCAGTTCGGCGAGCCTCTTCTTGACTTCGCTGCTGTATTCTTCGTGGAGAATCCGGCCGGTATAGTCGGTCAGGCCATATTTCCGCATGAACTTGTTCATAGCTTTTTCCCATGCATCCAATCGGGGACAGGGTGCTTAATTCAAGGCAATAAAACCGGCTACTGCTCCTGTTCAGGAATTTCCAAACCAAGCGGCACCAGAATTTCATCATAGAAGCGAAGCTTTACCTGCTCTCCGTCCTCCCTGCCGATAAGATCGGCAATCCGGCGGATTTTCTCCGCCATCCGCCGGCAGTTGTCACGGCAGGTGATCCGGGCCTGGTCGATCAGGTTCCAGTCCCCTTCCTGCAGATAGCGGTCAAACGCTTCAATGATGCCGGGAGAGAGAACTCTGCGCAACCCTGCAAGAAAACCGACATAGAATCCGAGGGACGCGTCTCTTTTTTCCCTGGTGATAAAACTGATCATCCCCTGCGGATGGGTATCTGCCAGCACATCCTTGACAGCCCTTGCCACATACTCTATGGCCGAATCGGGAAATGTCGAGACGATCTTTTGCTGTGTTGCGCTGTCAAAGGTACGCTGCAGCATCTCTCCCACTTCATGATGGATGAAAATGGGGATCTCTTCATCGACAATGATATCAAGCCGCTGCCTGAATGCCTGTTGATCGAGCTTCCCGTCGGTCAGGATGCCGTAGTGATCAAGGGCGTGGTGGAGCGAGGCTTTGCTGGAGGAGCGTATCTCCTGGATATGATCCCAGAAAAAAAACGCAGGGGATCGCGCCGGATAATGATGGTCTTGTCCTGGAGCATGGCAAAGGGGCAGGAGAGTTCCCTGGCCATTTCCCGGCCGAGGATCACCACCGGACATCCTTCAACGGTCTCTTGCCCTGCCTGCTCCGCGACAAAAAATATCGCTTTTAATGATCGACCGTATCCCGCCCCGTAAACCAGCCCTTCCCTGGCCAGCAGGCTGTTGACTTGCCGCAGTTCAAAGGGGTCTTCATCCCTGCCGTCAACCTCAAGGGAAAGATACGAATCCTCAACAATCGTTTCCCAGTACGTTTCCTTGGCTTCTATCCAGTCGAGGAGAGCTGCGGTTTCCGGCTCCTGCCAGGGCTGGATATCATGTTCCCATTTATACAGGTTGCGGAGTTTGAGAACCAGGGCACAGATGGAATAAATGCCGTTATCCCGGGCATCGGAGATATCGCAATTATGCTGGATTGTCCCTATCAGTTTGCTGTCGGTCATAAAACGGCCATGAGGAAAGAGAAATTGTATGTCCTGTTATTTTGTACCGGCGTCTTGCCAACACTGCAAGAACTTTAAAAAACTGTTGCAAAAATAACCTGTTCAGTCCATTGTTAACACCATATCAATTTCAAGCCTGTATGGTATTTTCCGCCCATGCTACAGAAACTGATCATCCACCGGATATGTTGTCGCGGCAGCCGCATATCTTGCAAAAATTCTCACCTCGCTGTTTTCCTGGCTGGCAAACAGGCTATAGCTGGATTCCTTATTAAAATCATGCTACTGTAATTCGCATCGAAAAATCACCAGATCACCAGAGATAAGGTATGGCACCCTCCGCAACGCCACGAACAAAAAAAACACCTGATGTCCGCGATCTGCTTATTGTCGGTGATTTTATTACATATTTTCTCTGGCTCTTCATTCCCTTTGTGGTGATCGGGGCAATCTACGGTTTCTTTTACAAGTGCTATTTCATGTGCTTTCTGGTCAACCCTATCCTCTATGCCGGCGGAATCACCTTGATCATTATTGTCATCAAACATGATGTCAACGATATCCTCGCCCTGGTCGGCCGCGCCGGAGAGCCGCAGCTGGCCCTGCATATCAAACACGCCAACACTATCCAGCAGATCAGCGTCCAGATGAGCGCTCAGGACCATCAAGGCGCGCTCAAGACCGTTAACAGGCTCCTCAAGGAGGAACCTGTGTATGCCAATGCGCTCAATCTCAAAGGACAGATCCTGTTGGAAGGATCCGGCGATATCGACGGTGCCCGATCATGTTTTGACAGGGTCATGCAACTGGCCGCGCCGGACAGTGAAGATTTCAAGCTGGCCCAGGCCCTGAAGGCCGCCACCTATGGTGAGTGAAATGTTGATGGAGAGCAGGATGGCTGCCCCCGGGCGGCGGAGTGAAATACGCATTACGACAAAAGCTGTTATTTTTTTCGTGAATTCAGGAGAGCAAGCAGGATAACCACCTTGCACGGTCACGGATTTGAACCGGCTGACCGGAATCAAGGTTATCGAATCAAGAAACCAGGTGAGATAATGAAGCAGCACAACGGAACCCTTCCCCGCATCAACCGCCGTGGCTTTCTCCAGATTGTTGCCGCCGCGGGGGCCGCAGGCGCATTATGGCATCTTGGCCTGAAACCGCAAAACCTCCCGAAACAGACCGTCCGCCAGAGCCGGACCATGATGGGGACCCAGATTAACCTCATCGTGCATGGGCCCGACCGCGACAGGTGCGAAGATGCCGTTGCAGCAACCTTTGCCCGCATGGATGAGCTGGTGGGCAGCCTGAGCAGGCATAACCCGGAAAGCGATTTATCCGCTCTCAACGCCCGGGGCTTCCTTGCCGGTCCCAACGAAGATATCCGCCAGGTGCTTCTCCTGGCCGAGCATCTGGGCAGCGTCACCCAGGGCGCCTTTGACATCACGGTCCTCCCGTTGCTGGAACTCTATGACCGGTCAAAGGCTGACAATGTTGTGCCTTCTGAAGAATCAATCACCTCGGCGCTGCAACTGGTCGACTACCGGCAGGTGCATATCAGCCCCGCTGCCATCACCCTGGCCCGAAAGGGCATGGCCATCACCCTGGACGGCATCGGCAAGGGCTACATAGTCGACCAGGGCGCAGCAACCCTGCGATCCCACGGCTTCACCAACGTGTATGTGGAAGCCGGCGGCGACCTGATGGTTTCCGGCACCAAAGCCGAAAGCATGCCCTGGCGGATCGGGGTCACTCATCCCCGCCCCGGCAAGACCGGTAAAATGGTTGCCATTGACATCTCCGACCAAGCTGTGGCAACTTCCGGTGACTACATGCAGCCCTACACTGCGGACCTGCGGCATCATCATATCATTGATCCGCGCACCGGGATCTCGCCGCCGGAGCTTGCCAGCGCAACGGTTTCCGCCCCCACGGTCGCCCTGGCCGACGGATTGGCGACCGCGGCCATGGTCCTGGGACCGGTACGCGCCCTCGCCGTAGTCAATGCCATGCCCGACTGCGAGGGTTTTTTCATCGGCAAGGATCTGCGCCAATACCGGACAGAGGGGTTTCTGAGCTAGCATGAACACCTTTCATCTCACCAGAGGGCTGGATATTCCCCTCGCCGGAGCGCCGGAACAGAGTATCAGACCCGGTCCGGAGATCAGCCATGTCGCCCTGCTCGGTGATGACTATATCGGCCTCAAACCGACCTTGCTGGTACAGGAGGGAGACCGGGTCAAACTCGGTCAGCCGCTGTTCACGGACAAAAAAAACCAGGACCTCCAATTCACCTCCCCCGGCTGCGGAACGGTCAAGGAAATCAACCGTGGAGCGAAAAGAAAATTCGAATCCCTGGTGATTTCTCTCGACGGCAATGAACAGACTACCTTTCCGGGCCTTGAGGGCCGGGCTGTCGATAAACTTTCCGCCGAGGAAATCCGTTCCACCCTGCAGCAATCAGGACTGTGGTGCGGATTTCGCACCAGGCCCTACGGAAAAATCCCCGGAGTTGAAGCCCGCCCCGCTTCTCTCTTTGTCACGGCCATCGACACTGCGCCGCTTGCTCCCGATCCGCAGGTTGTCCTGGCCGAACAGCGTGAAGACTTCCTCCTCGGCCTGGATATCCTGCGCCGGTTTCTCCCTGTTCCCCTGAACCTCTGCGTGGCAGAGGGCTTTGATCCATCCGCGGTGGACCAGGACCAGATACACTTTCACTGTTTCAAGGGACCGCATCCGGCCGGCCTGCCCTCCACCCACATTCATTTCATTGATCCGGTCCACACCGGCAAAGAAGTGTGGCACATCTGCTATCAGGATGTTGTCGGGATCGGACACCTCTTCAGGACGGGCACAATAGCAACGGAGCGAGTAATCTCCCTGGCCGGCCCTGAAATCTCAGCCCCCTGCCTTGTCAGAACACGGATTGGCGCTTCCATCACGGAGCTCTGCGCCGGGAAGCTGTCGGAAAAGGCCGGCAACAGAATACTTTCCGGATCTGTGCTTGACGGCAGAAAGGCAGCGGGCATACATGATTATCTCGGCCGGTATCACCGGCAGGTGAGCGTCATCAGGGAAGGCAGCGGCCGCGGTTTTCTCAACTGGTACATGCCCGGCAGGGACCGTTTTTCGGTCACCCGCCTTTTTCTGTCCTCATTTCTCGGGGAAAGAAAATTTGCCATGAACTGCGCCCTCTGGGGAGGGAAACGGGCAATCTTTCCTCTCGGCACGTATGAAAAGGTGATGCCCCTTGATATCGTTGCCATATCCCTGCTCAAAAGCCTGGCATCCCGGGATGTTGAAAAATCAGAAGCCCTGGGCTGCCTGGAGCTGATTGAGGAGGATCTGGCCCTCTGCACCTTTGTCTGCCCGGGGAAAAATAATTACGGGCCAATGCTGCGCGACATGTTGACCATCATGGAAAAAGAAAGCGGAACAGACGGTGCGCCATCATGAAATCCCTGCGCCGGTATTTTGAACAGATAGCGCCAAAATTCGCGCCGGGCGGTTCGCTGGAGCGGTGGTACCCGGCGTTTGAGGCGGTTGACTCCATTCTTTTCGGCAGCCGCAAAAAAACCGAGACGGCTCCGCATGTCCGCGACGCGGTGGACATGAAGCGGATCATGACCACTGTGGTCGTCTCCCTTATTCCCTGTGTTATCATGGCCATGTGGAACACCGGCTACCAGGCCAATTCCGCTCTCCAGGCAATGAACATTGCCGTACCGGACGGCTGGCGCGGAATGATCATGGTGTATACCGGCTGCGACCCGTCCAGCCACCTTGCCAACCTGCTTCACGGCAGCCTGTACTTTCTTCCCATCTACCTGGTTTCGCTCATGGTCGGCGGCATCTGGGAGATGATCTTCAACATTGTCCGCGGCCATGAAACGGCAGAGGCCTTTCTGGTTACCAGCCTCCTGTTCCCGCTCACCCTTCCGCCCACCATACCGCTCTGGCAGGTTGCGGCGGGCATCACCTTCGGGATCATTTTTGCCAAGGAGGCCTTTGGCGGGGTCGGCCGGAACTTCATGAACCCGGCCCTGGTCTCCCGGGCCTTTATCTTTTTTGCCTATCCGGCCCAGATGAGCGGCGACCGGGTCTGGACAGCCGTTGACGGCTACACCATGGCCACACCTCTCAAAGCCGTGTCCACGGCCCAGCCGGGCGAGGCCTTGCAGGCGCTGGGCATATCCTGGAGCCAGGCTTTTTTCGGCGCCATACCCGGCTCCATGGGCGAGACATCCACCCTGGCCTGCCTGCTGGGCGCGGCCATCCTGGTCATCACCGGCATTGCGTCCTGGCGGATCATGACCGCCATGCTGGCAGGGGGAATCGGCATCAGCCTTGCCTTCTGGCTAGCGGGCAGCCCAACCAACCCGATGTTTTCCCTGCCGCCGCACTGGCACCTGGTGCTGGGCGGTTTTGCCTTCGGCCTGGTGTTCATGGCCACTGACCCGGTATCGGCGGCCAACACCCGGACCGGGCAATGGGTATACGGTATTTTCATCGGCATCACCGCCATCCTCATCAGGGCGGTCAACCCCGCCTTTCCCGAGGGCGTGATGCTGGCCATCCTGCTTGGCAACGTCCTGGCCCCGCTTATTGATTATTTTGTGATCCAGGCAAACATCAAACGAAGGAGACTCCGGCATGGCTGAAGAATCCGCTGCCAAGCCTTTTTACACGGTCCTGGTGCTGGCCTTTGTCTGCTCCGCCCTGGTTTCCATGGCTGCCGTCGGCCTGCGCCCGCTGCAGGAGGAGAACCGTCGTATTGATCAGAAAACAAACATCCTTCGCGCCGCCGGAATCTACGACAGCAATCAACCGGTGGACACCCTGTTCGCGGATATCGAGACCAGGGTCATCGAGCTGGCAACCGGAGAATACGTTCCAGCCAATCAGGTGTCTCCCGAGTCCTATAATCAATTAAAGGCAGCGCTCAATGAGGAATTAAGCCGTCCGCTGGACAGGGAAAACGACCCGGCAGGTTTGCAGCGGCTGGAAAAATACTCCCTGGTCTACCTGGTCAAAGACGGAGAAAAAATAGAGCAGATCGTCCTGCCGGTCCGCGGAAAAGGGTTGTGGTCGACCATGTACGGCTACGTTGCTCTGGACGCGGACCTCCAGACCATCCGGGGGATACGGTTTTACGAACATGGCGAAACACCGGGCCTCGGCGGCGAGATCGAAAACGAAAGATGGCTCAGCGGATGGGAGGACAAAAAGGTCTATGGCCCGGAAGGCGGCGTAGCCATCCAGGTTGTCAAGGGAGAAGCGGCAGACGATGATGAAGCTGCGCGGCACCAGGTGGACGGTCTCTCGGGAGCGACCATGACCGCCGAAGGGGTCAACGACCTGATGCGCTTCTGGTTCGGTGACCACGGCTTCAAACCTTTCTTTGACCGATTGCAGAAAAAGGGTGAATAAATGGCTGAATCCAATCGAGAACTGCTGACCCGCTCAATCCTGCAGCGCAATCCCATCGCCCTGCTGGTCCTGGGCATCTGTTCCGCCCTGGCAGTCACTTCGCAGATGATCACGGCCCTGGTCATGTCCATCTGCGTTATCCTGGTGGTTGCTTTTTCCAACCTCACCATCAGCATTGTCCGTTTCCAGATTCCGGGCAGTGTGCGCATCGGCATCCAGATAACCGTCATTGCCACCCTGGTCATCCTTATCGATCAGTTCCTGCGCGCCTTTTATTTTGACCTGTCCAAGCAGCTCTCCATCTACGTCGGGCTGATCATCACCAACTGCATTATCATGGGCCGGGCCGAGGGCTTTGCCATGAGCAACCCGCCGATGGCCAGTTTCATCGACGGCATCGGCAACGGGCTGGGCTACGGACTGGTGCTGATCTTTGTCGCCTTTTTTCGGGAATTCCTGGGAGCAGGGACCCTCTTCGGCTACGAAATTCTCCCGCTGACCACGGCAGGAGGCTGGTATGTGCGCAACGGCATATTTATCCTGCCGGTCAGCGCCTTCTTTCTCATCGCTCTGCTGATCTGGCTGCTCAGGACCATGGATCCGGCGCAACAGGAGAAGGACTGATGGGCCACTATCTTGACATCATTTTCCGGTCGATCTTTATCGAGAACCTGCCTTTAACCTTTTTCCTGGGCATGTGCACCTTCCTGGCCATCTCCAAACAGGTCAAAACAGCCATGGGCCTCGGCCTTGCCGTGCTTGTCCTGCTGGTCATAACCGTGCCGATCAACAATCTGATCCTCAACCTGGTGCTCAAACCCGGCGCCCTTGCCTGGGCCGGCCAACCAGATCTTGATCTCACCTTCCTCGGCCTGCTGACCTATATCGGCGTGATCGCCGCGGTGGTCCAGATCCTGGAAATGGCTCTCGACCGATATTCGCCGGCCCTCTACAATACCCTGGGCATCTTTCTCCCGCTGCTCACCGTGAACTGCGCAATCTTCGGCGGCACACTGTTCATGGTTGAGCGCGACTACAGTTTTGCCGAGAGCATGGCATACGGATTCGGGGCCGGGGCAGGTTTCTTTCTCGCCGTGGTCCTGCTGGCCGGCATCCGGGAAAAACTGGAGTATGCCGATCCCCCGGCCGGACTGCGCGGACTGGGCTTGACCTTCATCAGCGCGGGCCTGATGGCCCTCGCCTTCATGGGATTGGCAGGTTTCTAGAAGGAGAAGATGGATATGCATGAAATCATTTTCGCCATTCTCTGCTATCTCATTCTGCAGCTGGTCCTGGTCACCCTGATCGTGCTAGCCAAAAGATCGCTGATACCGGCCGGGGAAATCTCCATCCTGGTCAACGACGAAAAGGAACTGACCACCAGGCCGGGAGGCAAGCTGCTGACCACCCTCGCCGACCACGAGATATACCTGTCTTCAGCCTGCGGCGGCGGCGGCAGCTGCGGCCAGTGCCGGGTCGTGGTCAGGGAGGGCGGAGGAGCTATCCTGCCCACCGAACGTTCCCTGATCAATATCTTTGAAGCAAAAAGAGGGGTGCGCCTGGCCTGCCAGGTCCCGGTCAAGCACGACCTCAAAATCAACGTGCCGCCGGAAATGCTGGAAACCCGCAAGTGGCATTGCCGCGTCAAATCAAACCGCAATGTAGCCACCTTTATCAAGGAGCTTGTCCTGGAACTGCCCCCCGGCGAGGAGGTCAACTTCAAGCCAGGCGGGTTCATCCAGATCGAGGTGCCGCCCCACGCCCTCTCCTACTCCAGTTTTGACATTGACGAACGGTTCCTGGCCGACTGGAAAAAGTTCAAGATGTTCCAGTACACTTCCCACGTCCATACCCCGGTCACCCGGGCCTATTCCATGGCCAATTATCCGGGCGAAAAGGGGATCATCAAACTCAATGTCAGGATCGCCAGTCCGCCGCCACGAGGTCCGGCAGACATCCCGCCCGGCCAGGTATCATCCTATATCTTCAACCTCAAACCAGGAGATGAAGTGACCATCTCCGGACCGTTCGGCGAATTCTTCATCGAAGACAGCGGCTCGGAAATGATCTACATCGGCGGCGGCGCCGGCATGGCCCCGCTGCGCAGCCATATCTTCGAACTGTTCAAGGCAAGGCACACCAAACGGAAGGTTTCCTACTGGTACGGAGGCCGCAGCCTGCAGGAAGTCTTTTACGCCGAAGAGTTTGAAGAGCTTGCCCGGCAGCATGACAATTTTACGTTTCACGTCGCCCTTTCCGAGCCCCAGCCCGAAGACAACTGGCAGGGGCTGACCGGCTTTATCCACCAGGTCCTCTACGACGAGTACCTGCATGACCATCCGGCCCCGGAGGATGTCAATTATTACATGTGCGGCCCGCCGATGATGACCAAGGCAGCGCTGGACATGCTGGACAATCTCGGCGTTGAACCGGAAAATATCCATTTTGATGATTTCGGCGGATGATACCGGCCCGATCCGGTTTACAAACCGCATGGTTAAGTATCCTGAGGAAGGAATGGTGACCGCAACTCCTCACGGGCAACTGAACGATGTGATTACCCAATAAGTTGTAAATGGTCACAGATGCCGCGGCTTTACTCGGGCAAGGTAGATTAAAGAAAGTGTTTGGCGCAGAACGCGCCTGACGCCGAAAATGAAATCCAAGTCGGGACCAGTTGCCAACGATCAGCCTGCTCTGCGCCCAGCGAAGAAGGAAAACTTTTTCGTTAATGGACAATTTTATCTCTTAACAGAGGGAGGCCTTCTAAGGATTAAATTTCAAAAAGCTGCCATCCCTTTATGAAACGACTGCGAGTCACGAATCTCGGAACAGAGCTCTTCAATTTCCTCCTCGGCGTAATCGTCTCGACGCAAAACTTCGGCATATTGCCGGACAAGATTCCGTGCCTGGGCCAGATCCTTATTGTGAAGATGCAGAGCAAAGAGAACCTTGACCAACTCAATGGAGGCCAAATCATTCTTCCAGGCATGTTCGACAACCTGCACGGCTTGGCGCAAACGCCTCGTCTTCCGCAGGTGACTACTCCAGGCAATCGCACTTTGCGCCAACAGATTATTCAGCTGCAGGCTGAATCCGTACGTCTCACTACTCCAGGGCAATTCACTGCCGATCCCTCCTTGCGGCCAAATACGCATTGCCGCCGTAAAATGATTAATGGCCTGCCACCACAGGTTTTCTCTACTTTTTGCCAAGCCCTTGGTAGCAAGTTCCATGAATTCCAAGGCGTCTATTTGGTAATTTTGCAGGATGAGCATGCCATTGGCGACCACCAGATAGTTTTTGATGGCATAAGGCGAACAGAGAGAGCCCAGAAATTTGCGCAGACGGGAAATGTGTGTATCCATGTTGCTTCTGGCTTTCTGGGGTGGACTATCGGGCCAGATTGCCAATTGAAGCGCCTCAAGATTGAGACATCGGCCCCGACTGGAAAAAAGCATGGACAAAATCTGCCGATGGGTCGGGCTGAGTTTGTCGCTATGGCAAATAACCCTGCCTTCGAGTTCAAGGGCAAACCCGCCCAATATCCGGACAGAAAGCAGCGGTATCATCACACCATCATCTAAGATCATCATAGAAAAACGCTCGCGCGCCAATTTCCTGGCATAATCCACCTCAATTCCTTCCTGAACCGCAGCTTGCAGAAGCGGTTTCATGATTTGCGGCGACCAACTGAGAAAATAAACCCAACCATGTTGGCGCATCAAGGAAAGGCCTTGGGTCAGATCTTCCCGGGCGGCAGCAGCGCCCCCCTTCTTGAGTTGGAGAGAGGCTTTATACAGGTGCGAAGCGCATAACATAACCAAGGCATTGTGTTTGCGACATAAGATACCGCATTCGTCAAGCAGGGCTTCAGCCTCCGTCCATCTGCCGACCAGGCAGTAAGCGGCGCCCAGGATGAGGCGATTGAGAATCACGTAAAACGGACTGCCTGCCAGTTTTCGGAACCGCAGTGATTCATCGGCGGCCTTAACCGCCTCTGTCTCATTCCCCTCCAGGGCCGCCACATAGGCCTGCCAATGCAAAAACTGACTCTGCATGTGGGGATTATGGGCCGCGGCCCCATGTTCACCGGCTTGATGCAGAAATTCCCGAGCCTTGTCCAGATGACCTGCCGCCACCGCCAAGCCCGCATCCCAGACAAGTAACGAGGAGCCAATAAGAGTTTGGTTGATAAAATCAGCGCCGATTTCCCGCAACATCCAGGCTTTCTGGGCACGGTAACTGTGACAATCCCCCAAACAGTCAACGAGGTTAAGGAGAAAGGTGGATAACGCCAGGCGGTTAACCAGACTGACATGTTTATGGTGAATATACTCGTATGCATGTTCGGCCGTTGCAACGGCGGCTTTGTATTCCCCCACTAACATATGTTCAAATCCGCGGGAAAGAAGGGTGGCTGCGGTAAAATTATAGATGCGGTGACGCTGGGACAGCTCCAGAGCGATTTCCGTGAAGCGGCGGGACAACTTGAGGTCCCCGGCGACGCTTATTGCGCCCATCGCAATATTTTTAGCGACCAGAATCCGGGCAAAGAGCGGCAGTTGATCGGCAACCTCCTCAAAAAGAGTTTGCATTCGGGGCAGAATCCGGGCGTCCTCCTCGTACAAGGCGGTGAAAATAAAGTGGCTGTAGAGGATCTGCGCTCCGGCCAGCAACTCGCCAACAGGCTCGTCATGCTCAATAAACATCGCCATGGCCCTGGCGAGAACGGGAAAGGTGGTTTCGGGTTCTGAATCCAGGCGAGCCAGACCGAGATAGAGGCTGAGCCAGGCAGAGTCGGCAACGACCTCTGCCGGAATGGCATCCAGAATCACGCAGAGGGTAACGGTGCGATTCCTGGCCAGAAGCTCCATGCCCTCCCGGCGCAGCAGATCCTCAATTTCCCGGAAACACCCGGCCTTGCTATAATAGGTGAGCCCTTGCTCCAGGCGGCCGTTCTCCAGGCTGTAGGCGGCCGCCCGGGTCAATACCTCGATGATGGTTTGCGGATCAAGTTTTTCACGACCCAGTTGTTGCAGGAAATCCTGAAAAAAATGATGCAGGCCGAAGACCTGATGATCGCTGTCCAAGGCTCGGACAAAATAGTTTTGCGCCATGAGCATCATGAGACGATTATCAATGTCCTGCAACCCCGTTATTTGTCTTGCCAGGGGGATTTCGATTTCGTCAAGGAATGAGAGGCTGACCAGCGGCATGTGCAGGTCATGTGGTAACTGAACGAGAATTTCCCTCCGAAAATAATCACCAACGGTGTCGCTGCCAGGTGCTGCCAATTGTACGTTGCCGGCCTCAAGGGAATGTCCGGCGAGAATCAAACCCATAAACCAGCCGGCGGTGCGCTGGTGAATTATTTCCAGCATAGGCCAGGAAACCGGCACGTGCATGATGTCGTGCACGAACTCGAAAGCCTCAAAGCGATTCAGAGCAAGTTGTTCGTTGCCAAGGCAAAGGACTGTCGGGTGCCCTGAGGTTACAGCGTTTAATGGCACCGGACGTCGCGAAGTCATAAGAAAGCGTACTTGTACCGGGGCGGTATTAAGCAGATGGCCCAGCATGGAAAGAGTAACTGGCGCCTTTTCCAGGAGGTGGAGATCGTCAATAACAATGAAGATCTCATGTTGCAGGAAAGAGGCCAGTTCATGGTTGAGGTCCTCCACGCAGCCCGGTAAATCGAGGAGACTGACCTCGCCGTCTTCAAGCCTCTTGACCAGCAATGGGACCGTAAAGGAAGGTAGCGCCTCGCAGAGCATAACCAATATTGCCGAAAGACAAAGGATTGGATCCTGGTCCTCGTTTCCAACCTGATACCAACAGTAATGACTCTTATTATGCGTCAACCACTGGAGAACCAGGGTGGTCTTCCCCTGCCCTGCCTGGCCTTCCAGATATATAACTTTGGGCGGGCTTGATTGATTATAGTTACCTTCGAGCAACTTATATCGTTGCAGCAGCCGGACCGCGGTAAGCCGAGGCGGTTGAAACTTGTTGGTCGGTATTGCCTGTCTGATCTTTTCCATCAACTGCATAACACAATCAATTAAACACCTTATAAATAAATTACGTCATGGACTGGTCCACTTGCAACCACCAGCCCAACGCATAGCAAGTAGATAGAAATATTCTACAAAGAGTACAAAAAATAACCATTGTCAATTTAAAAACAGAGGGAAAGATGCAACAAGTATATCCATTCCCATAAAAAAATAAAATTACATATATGGTCAGTGTAAGAAAAAAGTAAGAAGCCGTCGGTATAAAAAAAAAGATCAAACTCGAAAATCGATGAAAAACACCGATTAACGCTTTTGGTTGTTGTCTGTGCATGCCTATTTGGCAGTACGTTTGGACTGCTGAGACAGGGAATCGCCGGTGACCGGAGACGGTATTGTATAATGGAATATAGATTTCTACGGACAATGGGGTGATTTGCTTCGTTTTGCCTGAAAAAAATAAATATTTTTTTCAGAAACAATATTCGCTTAGGGCTTATATGTTTTTGTTTTGGAAGTTTTTTGGGCAAGTGTGGGTGATTTTGTGAGACGTGTAGTCATCTATTTATTTGCTTTTTTTCTGGGCCTGTTTCCTGACATCTGCCTTGCAGTTGACAAGAGTGGTGTGTCTCCCGAAACAATTTCACTCCCTTCCGGGCCCGGATCGATAGAGGGACTTGGACCATCTTTCCAGCCCATGCTCAATACGGGCAGTTCCAGGTATACCGTTCAGGTCGCAATGCCCGCCGGCGTGGCTGGCAACACTCCAGGTCTTAGCCTGCAGTATGACAGCGGCAAGGGCGATGGACCGCTCGGGATAGGCTGGTCATTCGGCCCAGGCGGTATAGCCAGGCAGACAGATAAAGGTATTCCCCGCTATGTGGATGCGGCAAACTCAGTTGATGACGATCATGACGGCCAGGTAGATGAACCTGACGAGCTTGATACCTTTGTCGGGCCGGACGGAGAAGAGCTTGTTCATATTGGCAGTGATACCTTTCGCGCCCGGATCGAAGGCGCGTTTGTCCGATACAGGAAAGTCGGCGAATACTGGGAAGCTGATTTGAAAGGAGGGACAACGCTCCAGTTCGGCATAACCGGTGATGCACGGGAAACAGATGCCTCGGGCCAGAAAACCTTCCGGTGGCTTTTGCAGAAGAGCATTGACCCGAACGGCAATGTCGTTGAGTACATCTACGGGGAGTTGCCATTATCTGAAAATGTTAAATATCTCCGGGAAATCCGGTACGGACCAGGTGCTCCCCCTTGGAGCACCTTTTATTTTGCCCGCTTCCTGTACGAGCCAAAGCCTGACTGGCGAAAAGACTATCGCAGCGGTTTTCTCCTCAAGACAGCCCACCGGCTCCAACGGATCGATATCGGCATCCAGGGCGCAACACCTGAGCAGTGCCTCCAGGGCGACTGGAACGAGGATTCAACCGGCGACAGCCTTGTCCGCAGATATGTTCTCGCCTACACTGACAGCGGATCTGTCTCATCCCAGCTGACAACCATAACGCGGTTTGGGGCAGATGGGATAAACTCCCTGCCTCCGCTGACCTTCTCATACTCCTCCTCCGGGCCTGTTCTGCAAAACATACCAGCAGAGCAGGTCCTGATTACATCTGTCAACGCACCGTTCACGGTCATGGACAGCAATCTTGTTGATCTCGTTGATCTGAACCGGGACGGTTTGGCCGACATCCTTAAAACAGATTTCGGCGGCGGAAGCCACACGGTCTATGAAAATCAGGGTGTTTCCACCCAGGGCAACAGCCAGGTCATAACCTGGTCAGACGGCCAGAATGTGGGAGCTGAAGACGGTCTGGCCCTGCAGCTCTATCTGGCTGAAGATGTTGTTCATCTTGCGGACATGGATGGCAACGGACTTGCCGACCTTATCCGGACCACCGTTGGGGGTGAAGTAAACTATTACGTAAACAACGGGAATTTTTCCTGGAGTTCGCGCAAGCAAATGTCCGTTCAGGATACTTCTCCACCGGCGCCTTATTCGTCAGAGGACATAACGATCGCTGACCTGGATTTTGACAAGCGCATTGATGTCGTAAAGAGTACTGCTGCCGGATATTCAATCTGGTTTAATATTGATGAGGGGAAATACAGCTACGAGGTGCATACCGGCGGGGCTTCCCACCAGGACCAGGTAGTCCAGTTCTCTGGCTCCGGTGTCCAGACCGCAGACATAAACGGCGACAGATTGATCGATGTCACCAGAGTAACTCCAACCTCTATTATTTACAATGCCAGTATGGGTCACGGCATGTTTGCTGATGCCGCTGAAATTTTCATCCCGGACTATATCCTGACCGATGGGGAAAACGGACAGGTAAGCAGGGCAAAGCTCACCGATATCAACGGTGACGGCCTGGCTGATCTGGTTATCGAGCGGGCGGCCGTGAACGAGCTCTGGTTCTGGCTGAACCTGGGAACGGATGCCCTGTCGGCCAGGTATAGACTCACCGGCATGCCGAGCCAGTTCGGTCCGGATACATCTGTGCGCTGGGCTGACATCAACGGCAACGGTACAACCGATCTCATCTATGCCGACTCAACCGCGGCAGAAAGGCTGCGGGCCATTGACATCGGCCAACTGGTCGGCGGCTCCGCCCATCCCCATCTGCTCACGGGAATTGAAAATGGTCTCGGGGTCAGGACGGCCATCGAGTACCGCAGCTCCACGGATTTTTACCTGCAGGCAAGCGAAATTGGTAACCCCTGGCAGACTACGATCCCCTTCCCGCTGCAGGTGGTTGCCAGGGTAACCACGACTACTGAGCTGGACTTGGATGGGATACCTGGGTCAGACCAATACGTAAAAGAATATGTGTACCGGGACGGTTATTACGAAGACCGGGAAAAACAGTTTCGCGGCTTTGCCCGGGTCAAAGTTATCGAACAGGGTGATGCCTCGGCCCCCACCGGGATAACGGTCCATGAATTTTATACCGGCGGCCCGGACGATGCTGATAATGACGGCGATGGGGCGGTCGATGAAATTGGTGAAGAAAACCACCGGGAGGAAGATGCCCTCAAAGGAATGGTGAGGGCGGTCCAGAAAGAGGCGGAAGATGGTTCCATTTTCAACCGGGTGGCAAACAGCTGGATGGTCAGGACCCTGCTGACCGGGGTTGCAGGAACTGAAATACGTTTCGCCCACCAGACGCAGACCGATACCCTTGTGTATGAAAAGACGGCCAGTCCGGAGACCATGCGTACAACCTTCCTCTACGATGATTTCGGCAATATTCGCGAAGAGAGAAACGAAGGGGCCCTGTCCATCGCCGGGGATGAGAAGTATCAATTTACAGAATACATAAACAATGAGACAGACTGGCTGCTGGGACTTCCACAGCACAGCTATGTAACGGATGCGGATGCAACAAAGGCCGCGGAAACTTTTACCTACTATGATGGGGCCGTCTTTGTGGGCCTGCCGCTCGGCCAGGCAACCATGGGCAATGTTACCCGACAGGAGCAATGGGTGAGCGGGGCCACCTTTATCGACTCCCTGCGCAGACAGTATGATTCCTTCGGCAACATTACGGCTGTGCTTGATCCGAACGGGAACCGCCGGAGTATCACCTGGGACCAGGACCTGTATGCGTATCCTGTGCGGGAGGATATCGAGGTTGGAGCCCCAAGTGCAGACCTGTCCATTTCTGCTACGTATAACCTCGGATTGGGTACGGTCACGGGCAGCCGGGATTTCAACGGGAATCAGACCGACTACGGGTACGACGTTTTCGGCAGGCTCACATCAGTTGTGCTTCCCGGCGATTCCGCTTCCCTTCCCACCATGATGTTTGCGTATGCCATGGCCGACCCTTTGAACGGCCTGCTCTATTCCTACGATGCATCAGGGACGCTTGACCTGACAGCCGGGGCTCCGATCGCGAGTTCCGTGGCGACCAGAAGCAGGGAGGTCTCAGGCCAGGTCGGCACCTTTGATTCGATCCACTACCTGGACGGTCTGGGGCGAAGCCTCGCCACGATAAGCGAAGGGGAGCAGAATTTCATTGTGGCAGGTGCCAAGCTCTTCAACAGCCGCGGTTCAGAGCGGTATTCCTTCCTGCCCTATACCGCTACGGATATCGGATACGCAGTGCCGGCCATGAGCAACGTATATACGGAAAAAAAGTACGATGCCGCCGGGAGAGAGATAGAGACGGTCAATCCCCCGGACGATAATGCTGCTATAACTTCGGTTATAACGCAGCATCTTCCCCTGGCTCAAACCATCGTTGATGAAAACAATAACGCTAAAAATTATTTTTACGACGGTCTGGGCAGGCTCCTGAGAGTGCAGGAAAACAACGGGGGAGAACCGTATATCACCAGCTATTCCTACAATACCCTGGGCAGCCTGACCGAAATTATCGATTCCCAGAATAACATCAAAACAATGTCCTATGATGGACTGGGGCGGAAAATATCCATGGACGATCCGGACAAGGGCCACATGGAATACCAGTTCGATAATGCCGGCAATCTCATCGGGACCCTGGACAACAAGGGACAGGTGACGAATTATGCCTATGACGGGGCCAACCGGCTCCTGACAATTGATTACCTCGATTCGGCCGGGATAACGCCGGACGTACTCTTTCATTACGATACCTCTTCCACCGATTATCCATATGTGGCAAACCTCAAAGGGCGCCTTGCCTGGCTGGAAGATCTTTCCGGCAGCAGTTTTTATTCCTACGACAGCCGCGGCAACAGTGACTGGCAGGTCACCCGCTTGAATGATGGAGGCACTGTCACGGATTTCATGAGCAGGGCCGAATATGACGCCATGGGCAGGGTCACAGCCACTACCTTCCCGGACGGCGACCGCGTGACCTATACCTACAATAACGGCAGTCTTCTGGAGGCCATACCCGGCATTGTCACTAATATAGATTATACAGCCACGGGGCTGCGCAGCGGCATTAGCCTCAGAAACAGCCTGTCGACCGAATATGGATACGATCCCAGGCAGCGGCTGAATCGCCTGGCCACAAGCGATACCCTGGCAGGAGGTCTCCTCCAGGACTTTTCCTATAGCTTTGACGGGGTCGGCAACATCACGGAGATCGCCGATAACCGGGCCCTGCCTGCCGGCTCGCCGAAAAATGGCAGCCAGACTTTTGTGTTTGATGATCTGTATCGCCTGACCAGCGCGGAAGGCATGGGGTACGGGGTCATAAACTATCAATATGACAGGATCGGCAACATGATCTCCAAGGCCTCGCCCGATGCTCCTGATCCCGGTCATATTGACGATCCGCTCATCAACCTCGGCGCCATGAGTTATGGCGGTACAGCCGGAGCAAGCAACCGCGGTCCCGGCCTGACCGGCGGCCATCCAGGTCCCCATGCCCTGACAGCATCGGCAAGCGGCCTCGCCTATGATTATGACAACAACGGCAACATGATCAGCCGCGGGCTGGGTGACATCTATGAGTGGGATTTTGCAGACAGGCTGATTAAAGCAACCACGGCCGATTCGGAGTCAACCTTCGTTTACGACGCTTCCGGACAGCGCCGGATCAAAAAGACGGTCGAGAACGGGATCACGACCACGGATTATTATATTTCGGGAAACTACGAGATCAGAAACGGCCTGCCGGTCAAATACGTCTTTGACGGGGCCAGAAGAGTGGCCCGGCTTGAAGGGCGGCTGACTTCCGGGGGTGAAAGCGCCGGCCAGGTCCTGCGCCTGTCCGCCGGTTGGAATTTTTTCGGGCTGACCGTTGAGCCGGGTGACCCGGCAACAGCTTCGGTTCTCGCAACGATTAACGGTCGATATAGCGAATTGTGGGGTTTTGATCCGGCCATCCAGAACTATCTCGGCCACGTTCCAGCAGAGGGGATAAGTGATCTCGCTGAAATGCACGGCGGCAGGGGCTACCTGATCAAAATGAATTCGCCGGCACTGCTCTACATACCGGGCACCAGGATAACCGCTGCCATGGAGCTGCAGATCGGCTGGAATCTTGTGCCCTGCCCGGTGAATGCAGAGAGCCCGGTGGCCGATGCCCTCAATGGAATAGAGGGCCAATATGACAGTGTCTGGGAATATGATGCCGAAACCGGGAACTGGCTGGTCTACCGGCCCCTCTCCCCGCCATTTATCAACACGCTCGAAACAATGTCGCCCGGAAAGGCCTACTGGATCAGGATGAAGGAGAGCGCCCAGCTCGATTTCCTACAGCAGCCCAGGAAGATTCATTTTTACCATACCGACCATCTCGGCTCAGCAAGCTTGGTCACCGATGTGAACGGCATTGTGGTGGAAGAGACTCATTTTTATCCTTTCGGCCGTCCGCGCTACGAGGAGCGAAATGGTTTTGACTCAGCCTACAAGTTCACCGGCAAGGAACTGGACCAGGCGACCGGGCTCATGTACTACCAGGCCCGCTACTATGATCCGGTGGCAAGCCGTTTCATCAGTGTGGATCCTTTGTATACTGGTGCGATAAGTGCAGATAAAGCTCAATCAGGAAATTTTTTAACAAATCCTCAGGCCGGCAACCTCTATTCTTATACCCGTAATAATCCTGTTGTTAGAATTGATCCGTCGGGGCTTGATGACATAACTGCTGGTTCTGATGTGACATTAGAAGAAGTTTTTACGAACAGGTTAAGAGAAGAAAGAGCAACGGTTCTGGAAACAATTAAGACAAGTGCAGAGCAACAACAGAGTCTAACGTTAGAACGTGGAGCATTATCAAAACAAATAGCTGATAATAAAATGCAGTTAATAGAGGAGATGCAATACTATCAAGAAGTATATGGAAAGAGAAGAAATCAATTAGACAGGGATGATGCTGTCACAGAGCATTACGCCGCCGGATCTGATCTGGGAGGAAAGATTGAAACTGTAAAACTTGCCTATCAGCTGGCTACCGACCCATCTTCTGTTGGCTCTGAATATAAAAAAATGGAAAGACTGAACAATGCATATGTCTTACAGCATGATGACGTGAGAGGGGCTCTGAATGCTGTTGAAGCAAGAATGGAAAAAATAGCCGCTTTACAAGCAAAACATGCTATTGCAGTGGAAAAATGGGAGAAAGCGAATAGTACTAGAGTATCCTCTTACAATCGTCTGGATTCTATAAACGAAGATATTAGAACACAAAGGAAACTTGCTGGTGAGATACAAAAGGAATACGAAGAACAAAGTAAAAATCCTACGGGTGCACGACTAATTGTTTATTAGCTGATACGAATTGAAATGACCAGTGATAGCAAATATATTTTTTTAAACAGGAGCAAAACATGAAACGGCGGGCACTATCGGCAATTCTTTGTTCGATCACACTTCTTACTTTATCACTTGCTGGCAAAGTCATGGCGGAACCGGTGATCCAGACCTTCACCATTAATCCCGGCTGGAATGCCGTCTTCCTCGAGGTGGAGCCGGTCTGGTATGATACAGCCACAGAACTTGCTTTTCCTGACAGTAACCCCACCGATGCCGAGGTGGTTTTTGCGAATCTCCCGGACCTGACCAGCGCCTGGATGTGGAATCCCAGGGCCGGCACCGTCGAGTTCGTTCAGGACCCTTCCACCCTGTTGCCGGAAGGGCCGACCATGCTTGTTTATGACCCGGCAAATCCGATCATCAGCAACCTCTATTCCATCCCCGGCAACCATGCCTACCTGATCAATTACGGAGGCGCCGTCCCTGTAAACTGGCAGGTCAAGGGAGAGCCTCTGCCCCCCCAAATAGACTGGAAGCCCAACTCCTTCAATTTCGTGGGTTTTCACATCGATTCTGTTTCTCCGCCCCTGTTCGAGGACTTCTTTTCGTCTTCCCCCGCCCATGCCGGCCAGCAGATATTTGTACTGGATAACGCGACCGGCAACTGGATCCAGGTGACTCCCACCGATGCCATGCGTTCGGGCGAGGGGTTCTGGGTCTACTGCAAGGGTTCGTCCGAGTTCGCCGGCCCGGTGACCCTGCAGCTGAACCAGGGAGATGCCCTGAGCTTCGGTACTGTGCTTGAACAACAGGAGGTGATGGTCAAGAACGATTCAAATACGTTTCGAACGGTTTCCCTGGGCCTTGCCGACGGTACCCTGCCGCTTTACTACTGGGAATACGACGTGGCGCAGGATATCGCCCAGTGGACCCGGATTCCCCAGGGTCCGGCAGCTCTGACCGTGGATATAGCCCCGGGTGAATCTCAGACGATTAAACTGGGGGTCAAGCGCCTCAACCTTTCACCGGATGTGGCCTATACCTCGAATCTGCAGATAGAGGATGCGGACACCTCCTTCAAAATTGGAATATCCGTCACCGGGGTCGGCAAAGCCGGTCTGTGGGTCGGAGAGGCAACGATAAACAAGGTCAGCCAGCCCGCCGCCTATATGGGCAGTCAGACTGCGGTGCGGCCGACCGGTTCGGAATTCAAATTCCGGCTGATCATTCATGTGGATGCAGGCGGGCAGGCCCGGCTGCTCAACCAGGTCATCCAGATGTGGCAGGAGGGCACCTGGAAGTCCGACCCCAACGATTTTTCCAAGCTGATCGTCGACCAGCCCGGCCACTTCGTCCTGTTAGCCGATGACGCCCTGATTGGTTCTTACTCGGGTGCTTCCCTCAGGGACGGGCAGCCGGTTGGCCGGCGGATCAGCTCCGCCGCCTTCGGCAATCTCTATGGGGAGGACAATATCACCAGGGTGCACTCCAGGGTTATGACCGG
Organism: Desulfobulbaceae bacterium; assembly: GCA_023544645.1. Lineage (GTDB taxonomy): Bacteria > Desulfobacterota > Desulfobulbia > Desulfobulbales > Desulfobulbaceae > UBA10518. The sequence goes on from JAMJFO010000005.1 coordinate 101,000, forward strand.
CTCCTTTGCCGGGGACAACAGCACCCTGACCCTGTCGCTTTTTTTGCCCAAGGATGACCCGACCAATCCATTTGTCCACAAATACAATCCCAATCACCTCCAGCCGGACGGCTCGGAAGGGGCCATAAAGCTCTTTGACATAAACCGGGATATAACCATGACCTTCCGGGACACTGACAGCGAAGGCAATTTCATTCTCGGCAGTACCGCCCTTGGCTGGGGCAGTTCGGTGGTGGGCGGCATCTATCGCGAAACCATCAGCGGCCTGATGCGGACCGGCCGGGATATCAATATCGAGGGCGTGTTTACCCTGCACCGGGTGAATGATGTCGATACCCTGACTACGAATTGAGCAATGAGTAAATACCAGGTGTACGCTATGGATTTTTGGATACAGAGAGAGAGAAAGATGAAAAGCAGAGTGGAAGCAAGTGAGAGGGTTGACATTGACACGCACAGGAGACTGCCCGGAATGGGAAGGATGATACTGGCGGTTTTTATCCTGGCCGTTCTCCTGGTGGCGGAATCTGGCTTTGCCGCTTCACCAGCCTGGATTATAAGGGCCGGACGGGGTGTTTATTATGATACCATCCAGCTTGCGGTTGACGCTGCAGTTGCCGGGGAGACGATCCACCTGACCGGTATGGTTATTAGTGGAACCGGCAATAAAAATATTACAATCAGCAAAGACATAAGCATCGTTGCTGCCAATGAAGAAACGGTCATTGACCTGGAAGGAGACGGAACCGCTTTTATCATCACTTCAAGCGGGGTAATCCTTGATGGTATTACCATCAGAAACGGCAGCGGATACAGGACATGGAACGATGAAGGAATCGGTGATTATGGCGGGGCGATTTATGTCCACAATTCATCACCGCTTATCCAGAACTGTACTCTCTTCAACAATCATGCCTATGGAGGAGGGGGAGCGCTTTACGTTAATAACGGTTCGCCCACCATCCAGAACACCCGGTTCATTAATAACTATTCCAGAGGCAGTGGTGGTGCGGCAAAATTCTGGAGCGGCGGCGCCTCGACCGTAACAGGTTCTACTTTTACAGGCAACAGAGCCGGCACCGACGGCGGGGCAATCCATGCCGAAACAGGGATGGCGGAACTGGTCGTTACCTCATCAAGCTTTGTTGATAATACGGCGTATTCGTACGGCGGCGCGATATATATCGAATCCGGTTATACCGTTATAAATTCAGTTTTTGTCCGAAATAAGGCCACTGTACAAAAAACAGGAAGCGGCGGTGCCATCCGGGTGGAAAACACCTCTGCCGGGGGAACTATAACATTTTCTTCTTTTCATCGTAATTCGGCTCCGGCTTACGGCGGGGCCCTTTCCTTTGCCGGTCCTGCCATCCTGATCAACTCTATCGTCTGGGGCAACTCCGCTACATACGGCCAGCAGGTCGCGGTTACCGAATTTCCTGTGGATCCTGATTTCTGGCTTTACAACAGTTCGCTTGATGTAGAACGGTCTGATCTGGAAGGAGGGCTCACCGCGATCTACGGGACGGCAACGAGCTCGAAAGGGGCAAATATTGCTCTTGATCCGCTTTTCGCCTTCGATGATGACCTGCATCTCCTTCCGGATTCCCCATGTATTGATGCCGGCAGCAATGCCGGTGGAGTTCCGGCAGCCGATATCGCCGGCAACGCCAGGCCGCAGGATGGTGATGGCGATACCCAGGCCATCCCGGACATGGGAGCGTATGAGTTTGTTCCCGGTGTTGCGGCTGCGGCCGTTTCACCGCGCAGCCTGCGGTTCAAGGGTATGGAAGGGGAGGGTCTGCCCGGCGAGCAGCCTGTTTCGCTTCGGAACAACGGCAGCGGCGTTCTCGATTACACTATTGCGGTATGGCCGTCCACCCAGCCTCTGTTGCGGGCAGAACCGGTAACCGGCAGTGCATCCGATGAGGTTGTCACAGTAAAAATCTATCTGGACGAGACACAGTGGAACGCCCTGCCGCCCGGAGTATATTATATGCGGGTCGATATCCTGGATGGGGCGGATAATACGACTGTTCTTGCCTCCGTTCCGGTAGTG
>JAMJFO010000060.1 GCA_023544645.1 Desulfobulbaceae bacterium
GGCCGAGGGCGAGGCCCTTGTTGCCCAGCTCGACAATCTGCAACTGATCGCGCCGGTGGACGGCCTGGTGGTTGCCCGCCATGCCGATCCCGGCACCACCATTGTTGCCGGCCAGGCAGTGGTGGAGGTGATCGATCCCGAAAGCCTGTGGATCAATGTCCGCATTGATCAGATCCATGCACAGGGACTGGCCGCTGATCTGCCGGCCCGGATCGTCCTGCGCTCGCAGACAGGGGATCCGGCGGCCGGACGGGTGCTGCGGGTAGAACCCCTGGCCGACGCAATAACCGAGGAAATGATGGCCAAGGTGGTCTTTGACCGGCTGCCCGAGCCGCTGCCGCCCATCGGCGAACTGGCCGAAGTCACTGTTGCCCTGCCCCCGCTGGCAGCCGGACCGGTCATCCCCAATGCGGCCATTAAGCGCATCAACGGCAAATTAGGGGTGTGGCAGGTCAACAACGGCGACCTGCTGTTTACCCCGGTCACCCTGGGCACCGGTGACCTGGATGGCCTGGTCCAGGTGAGCGAGGGGCTGAAAGTCGGGGACCGGGTGGTGCTCTACAGCACAAACGCGCTGCATGCCCGCCGCAGCATTGACATTGTCGACCAGTTGCCTGGAGTGCAGCCATGATCAGCCTGGCCGGACGCGACATCATGCACGCCTGGGGCAAGTTCGTCTTTACCGGCGTGGGTCTTGGGCTGCTCATCGGAGTGACCCTGTCCATGGCCGGAATCTACCGCGGCATGGTCGATGACGGCAAGGTGCTGCTGGATAACAGCGGCGCCGACCTCTGGGTGGTGCAGAAGGACACCCTGGGCCCCTACGCCGAATCCTCAAGCATCTACGAAGATACCTGGCGGGCTGTTGCCGGCATGCGCGGAGTGGAGCGGGTGGCAAATGTCACCTACCTGACCATGCAGGTGCGCAAAGGCGACCGCGACGTGCGGGCAATGGTTACCGGCGTTACTGCCGGTGCGCCAGGCACTCCGGGATGGCCGCCCTATCTGGTTGCCGGCCGCCAGATTACCCGGGGCCACTACGAGGCGGTGGCCGACATTGCCTCCGGATTTTCCCTGGGCGACCGTCTCCGGATCCGCCGCAACCAGTACACCGTGGTCGGCCTGACCCGGCGGATGGTCTCTTCCAACGGGGACCCCATGGTGTTCATCCCGCTCAAGGATGCCCAGGAGGCCCAGTTTCTCAAGGACAACGATGCCATCCACCAGCAGCGGCGCCGCACCGCCGCCAACCCTGCCTTTAATCGACCCCAGGTTCCGGGTCTGCTTGATGCCGTTATCGACTCGCAAAGCACCAACCCGTATGTCAACGCGATTCTGGTGCAGACCGCCTCTGGTCATGATGATGAGGAAGTGGCGGAGTCGATCCGCCGCTGGCAGCGCCTCACCGTCTATACCCGCAGCCAGATGGAGGAGATCCTGCTGGGCAAACTGATTGCCACCTCGGCCAAGCAGATCGGCATGTTCCTGGTAATCCTCTCCATTGTCAGCGCAGCCATTGTCGCCTTTATCATCTATACCCTTACCCTGGGCAAGATCCGGGAGATTGCGGTACTCAAGCTGATCGGCACCAGGAACCGCACCATTGCCGCCATGATCCTGCAACAGGCCATTGCCCTGGGCGCCATCGGTTTCGTAGTGGGCAAGATCACCGCCACCCTGCTGATGGCGCCGATTTTTCCCAAATATGTGCTGCTGGAACCCATGGACTCGGTCAGGGGAATCATTGCCGTGGTGGTGATCTGCGTGCTGTCGAGCATTATCGCCATCCGCGCCGCCCTCAAGGTTGATCCTGCCGAAGCAATAGGAGGTTGATATGACCGGCAAAGGTATTCTCATAGAGGGATTGAGCAAACGCTACGGCAGCGGCGACACTGCGGTTGACGCCCTGAAAAAGGTGGACATGCAGGTGGCGCCGGGCGAGGTGGTCGGCCTGATCGGACCGTCCGGGTCGGGCAAGACCACGCTGCTCAAAGCACTGGGAGCGGTTATCGAGCCCACCAGCGGGCGCATGACCCTGGGCGGCGAGGTGATCTACGATGACCGCTGGCTCATCAAGGATCTGCGCGCCCTGCGCCGGGACAAAATCGGTTTCGTATTCCAGGCGCCGTATCTCATCCCCTTTCTCAACGTCACCGACAATGTCGCCCTGCTGCCCATGCTGGCAGGAATTCCCAATGCCGAGGCACGGCAGCGGGCAACAGAACTTTTTCAAGCGCTGGATGTGGAACATCGCGCCAAGGCCATGCCTTCGCAGCTTTCCGGCGGCGAACAGCAGCGGGTGGCCATTGCCCGGGGCCTGGTCAACCGGCCGCCGGTGATCCTCGCCGATGAACCCACCGCGCCCCTTGACAGCGAACGCGCCCTGGCGGTGATCCGGATACTCAACGACATGGCCCGCAAACTCGAAACCGCGATTATCGTGGTCACCCATGACGAAAAGATCATCCCGACATTCAAGCGCATCTATCACATCCGTGATGGTGTGACCTATGAAGAAGCCGGCGAAGGAGTACTTTTATGAGGACAAATAAAAGCAGTATACATGGTTGCATGGCAACCGGATTGATCCTTGCCGTCCTGCTCGGCGGATGCACGGTTGGGCCGGATTTCAACCGCCCGGCATCACCTGATGTAACGTCGTACACGCCTGAACCGCTGCCCGGGCAAACAGTTTCCGCTCCCGTGCCATTGGGCAGGTCCCAGCGTTTCGTCCAAGGCGGCCGGGTCAAACCCCAATGGTGGCGGGAACTCGGCTCACCCCGGCTGGATGCCCTGATTGATGAGGCTTTGCTCAAAAGCCCCACGCTGGCAGAGTCCCGGGCCACTTTACGCCGGGCGCAGGAACTATATGCCGCGCAGTCCGGATCGACCCTGTATCCCAGGGTTGACGCCAACATCAACGGCCAGCGGCAGCGATTCAGCCCCAGCACATCGGGACAGGAAGGCGACGCCACTGAATTCAGCCTGTACAATGCCGGCGTGGGCGTGCGCTACAATCTTGACCTGGCCGGCGGCAACCGGCGCGCCCTGGAAGCCCTGGCCGCCAACATCGATTACCAGCGCTACCAGCTGGAAGGCGCGCGGCTGACATTGACGGCCAATATCGTCACCACCGCAATCACCCGGGCCAGCCTGGCCGCCCGGATTGAGGCCACGGAAGCCATACTCCATAGCCAGGAAGATCAACTGGGGCTGACCAGGGAACGGGTCCGCCTCGGCCAGGCCGCACCTGATGATGAACTGGCCCTGCTGACCCTGGCGGAACAGACCCGCGCCACCATACCGCTGCTGCGTAATCAGCTCCAGCAGACCGAGCACCTGCTGGCCGTGCTCGCCGGTCGGGCGCCGGGAACGGGAGGCCTGCCGTCCTTCTCCCTGGAAGAGTTTTCACTTCCGGCAATTCTGCCGGTGGTTGTGCCCTCAGAGCTGGTGCGCGCCCGCCCGGACATTCAGGCAGCCGAGGCAGTGCTGCATGCAGCCAATGCGGAATACGGTGTGGCCGTAGCCAATCTCTATCCGCAACTCAACCTCAGCGCCAATCTCGGTTCCCAGGCCCTGACCACCGGCGCCTTGTTCGGTAGCGGTTCAGCGGTCTGGAGCCTTGTCGGGCAACTGACGCAACCCCTGTTCGACCCCGGGCTGCCGGCAAAAAAACGCGCCGCGCTGGCCGCGTTCGAGGCGGCAGCGGCGAATTATCAGAACGTGGTGCTCGAATCCCTGCGTAATGTAGCCGACGTGCTGCGAGCGCTGGACAACGACGCCCAGCGGCTGACCGCGCTGGCTGCCGCAGACGCCGCTGCCCGGGCTTCTTTGGAATCCATGCAGCGGCGGTACGCCCTTGGCGCAGCCGGCTATATAGAGCTACTGGTTGCCGAGCAGCAGTCGCAGCAGACCCGAATCGACCTGATCGAAGCCAGGTCCCGGCGCCTTATCAACAGCGCCGCATTATACCAGGCCATGGGCGGCGGAAGATCAAGCGCCGGAGAAGATGTCGCAATGTCCTCATCGGTTGACAAGCGCCAGTGAGATGTGGCCGGGTTATCAGTACCATCGCCATAAGGCCAGAATAAAGGTTTCCGAGGACTGCATACTCCATTATTGACACCTGCTGATTGACAAGGTAGCTTTCAGTTATGGGACACATGGCAAAAACAGCTCTTTCTCCATGCCACCCCATAAACCCGGCGCGGTAATCGGCGAATTTCGCCACAAAAAGGAAATGGCCATGGAACAGGAAGCCACGATTCGACTGGGTTTTTTTTTCGGGATTCTGGCAATTGTCGCCCTGGGCGAACTCTTCTCTCCCCGGCGGGTGCTGACCACGCCCCGGCCGGTCCGGTGGTTCAGCAACCTGGGCGTGGTGGCGGTTGATACCCTTGCCGTGCGGCTGCTTTTCCCCATAATCGGGGTGCAGGTGGCCATGGCGGCCCGGGAGAATGGCTGGGGGCTCCTCAACATCCTCGATCTGCCGGCCTGGCTCAGCGTGCTTATGGGCATCCTGATCCTTGATCTGGTGATCTATCTCCAGCATATCATGTTCCATACGGTGCCGCTGCTCTGGCGCCTGCACATGATGCATCATGCCGACCTGGACATCGATGTCACCACCGGCCTGCGCTTTCATCCCATTGAAATCCTGATCAGCATGGTCATCAAAATGACCGTCATCGCCGCCCTGGGCCCCACGGTGCTGACCGTGATCATCTTTGAGATCATCCTGAACGGCACCGCCATGTTCAACCACGGCAACCTGAAACTGCCGATAAAACTCGACAGGTATCTCCGGCTGCTGGTGGTAACCCCGGATATGCACCGGGTGCACCACTCGGTCACCATCCGCGAAACAAACAGCAATTTCGGATTCAACTTCCCCTGGTGGGACCGCATCTTCGGCACCTACCGCGCCCAGCCGGTCCTCGGTCATGAAAAAATGACCATCGGCCTCGCCCAGTTCCGCGATCCCGGGAAGAACAACCTGTTCCATATGCTGCAGATGCCCTTTACCGAAAAGGCCGGTTCATACGCCATCGATGGACATGGCGCCGATCCGGAACGCCTCATCAGGTGATCCCTCACCTCATTTTTTTTACTGACACCATCAGGATATCATCCTGCTAAATCTTTCCGCAGTTTCAACACCGCAAGTTCCTTGGCTTTCGCCTCTACGTCAATGGTCGCGCGGAGTCCGTGCCAGCAGGGAGGAAAGTCGGCAGGATCAATATAGTCGGCATGGGGTTTGGGTGAACCTGTATGCCAGCCGTTCCTGGGTGATGAAATATGAAAATAAGGCTCCCGGCCCAGGGATTCCCAGAGACGCACCACTCTTTCCGTTACTTCAAGCACGGAAAATCCGTCCGGCAGGCAGCGATGATGATGGACATCATATACCATGGGAATGCCGAGACTTTCACAGACCGACAACAGGTCGGCCGGAGCAAAGGAGACGTCGTCATTTTCCAGGGAAAGCCGGCCTAGAACCGATTCCGGCAGAATTTGCACATTCTGCCGCAGCCGCTCCAACGCTGCATTTTTATCACCATAGGCGCCGCCAGCATGGAGGTTGATGACCTCGGCGCCGACAAGCTCCGCCAGCATGGCCTGATATGCAAGTTCCTTTCGCGTGTTTTCAGCTACATCGACCCTGGGAGAGGAAAGAACATTGAACTGGTCAGGATGAAAACTGAGACGAATGTCATTATTTTGCGCTGAAAAACGGACTGCCTCAAGGACATGACCGATTTCGTCGGAATCCGGCAGGTCGGTCAGGTGGTAGCCGACTTCCGGATGGGTGTAACGGGGGAAAAGAGGACTGGGGATACGATAAGCGCCGATACCATTCTCCCTGACAAACTGCAGGGAAGCCAGGATGTTTCGGGCATTATGCAAACAGACGGCGGACAGGCGGTTGAGCTGCTCGGGCCGGGACAGGGGCCGGAGGGTCTTTGCCGTTATCTGCCTGAATCTGATCGGTTCCTTGCGGAATATGCAGCACAGCCCTAAACGAAGTTTGCCGGCCGTTTCCATAGCATCTCAACTTTCTAAGTTGATATATTTATCTGAAATCATGATGTATTTATATATTAATTATGTTGGGACAGACTGTTAGCTGTTAAGGCTAAAGGCTTTTAGGGGCGGTTTTCGCAAGTAGCCTAATAGTCTTCCGTCTACAGCCTGATCTATAAGCGAGTTGAATACTCATACGTTTTTTTTCTTTACAGCAAGTTAACATAAGTCAGAAAGTTGAATAACATGCTTATCCCTTGAGTTTCCAGTCTGAAAGCATACCCGTAATTATTGAAAACAGCCAAATCAATGAACACCTGAAAAGAATATCTCATTCTACCGGATACATTTTCCCCGGTTGCAGACATCTAAAGCTTGAAAAGGCTTCTTGCGTTCATTGAAAAAAGCATGCTTTAATAGTCTATTGGCAGTAAAATACAAAATGCCTGGGCCGGCAATATAATCTCAATCCGCACCCCCTGGAACTGAAATTACGCAATCATGCCTGATGCCGACAAACAGATGAAAAACATCCTGATCACCGGGGCGACCGGATATATAGGCAGGCGGCTCAAGGATCGTCTCCTGACCGAAGGAAATTACAACCTGCGCCTGCTGGTCAGGAACAGCAACAAGGTGCGTCCCTCGGTCCTGGACCAGGTGGAGATCGTGGAGGGAGACACCTTTAACTCCGAGGTTCTTGATAAAGCTCTGCAAGATATTGACATCGCCTATTACCTCATCCACTCCATGGAGTCAGGCAGCGATTACAAAAATCTTGACCGGATAAGCGCGGAAAATTTCCGCGAGGCAGCCATCAGGGCCGGCGTGAAACGAATCATCTATCTCGGCCGCCTGGGAGTCAAGGGAACTGCCAGCAAACACCTCATGAGCCGTATTGAAACAGGGGAGATACTCAGCGCCAGACCCGACCGGATCCAGACCGTCTGGTTCCGTGCCGGTGTCATCATCGGCTCCGGCAGCGCCGGCTTTGAGATTATCCGCAACCTGCTGCAGAAACTGCCGGTCATGATAACTCCAACCTGGGTCAATACCATGACCCAGCCCATCGCCGTGGACGATGTCCTTTCCTATCTTGCGGCCGCGGCGCAAAAAGATCTGCCCGGTGACACTGTTGTCGACATCGGGGCCAGCCCCATGTCCTTCCGCCAGATGATGACCAGCGCCGCCAGGGTCATGGAACTTTCGCGCTTCATGATCCCGGTGCCGGTTTTAAGCCCCAGGCTTTCCTCTTACTGGCTCATCCTCTTCACGCCCATCCCGTATAAACTTGCCTCGGCCCTGGTGGAAGGGCTGAAATCGGAAACCCTGGTCCTGAACGACCACGCAATCCGCTATTTTCCGGAAATTACGCCCATGCCCTACCAGGACGCGGTGAAAAAAGCCCTGCGGGAGATCGAGGAAAACCAGGTGCTCAGCCGCTGGTGCGACAGCAGCGCCGGGGCCGTCTGCGATATTAAGGACAAGGATGATCCGGCTTCCTCGGTCCTGCGCGACCAAAGGGAATATCCCCTTAACGGGGCGTCACCGGACAAGATTTTTGCGGCGGCCTGCTCACTGGGCGGTGAAGAAGGCTGGTTTCATTATCATTTTCTCTGGCAGCTGCGCGGGCTCATCGACAAGGTCATCGGCGGCTACGGCTTGAGCCGGGGACGGCGTGAACGCGGCCGGCTGCGGATTGGCGATTCCCTGGACTTCTGGAAAGTAGCGGACATCAAGGAAAATAAACGGCTGCTGCTCGTGGCCCAGATGAAGCTTCCGGGCAAAGCCTGGCTCGAATTCGACATCCAGCCGGACAAATTGGTGCAGACCGCGCATTTCATTCCCAAAGGGCTTTGGGGCAAGATATACTGGTATAGCGTGCTTCCCCTCCACCACCTGGTCTTCACCAATCTGGCCAAACAGATCATCCTGAGGGGCCAACGATCCGCATAAGTAAATATTGGAGTCCAAAGGGCTCGGCTTTGGTTGCCCTATAAGGGGCAGATCTTTGAGTTTCCCATTGGCATTTGTTGAGCACCGGAAAAAATGCCGAAAAGGGAATTTTCACTGTTTGAGCGAAGCGAGTTTGAAAATTCCCGGCAGTTTTGAGGAGCGCAAAGAAGTCCGAAGGACCAAATGCCACGGGCGTCGTTTTTTTGGTTCGTTTTTTTGGACGAGCAAAAAAATGAACAGATAAATCAAGTGATTGGCAGAGCCTATTACCTCTGACCTGGCCCAGAGGACCAGGTTTTAAATGCTAAAATAAACCCCATTCCTGGACAAAACCGGCGGAAAAAGTAATCGGCGGGCTAACGTCAATGCCGCCCTGGGCGCGCTCTACGGCACAAGGCTGACCCTTGGTGTTCCTGTGACCGGGTGGGTATCGACATGCATGAGGCAGCCGTACACCTGCTGCAGAACCTCCGGCACAAGCAGTTCTCCGGGAATCCCGCTCTGCACCGCCCTGCCCTCCTGCAACAGGACAATCCTATGGGCAAACATGGCTGCCAGGTTGAGGTCATGCGAGACCATGATGATGGTGGTGTTCTGTTCCTCCCGCAGCCGCTGCATAAGCTTCATAATGGTGAGCTGATGCGAGGGGTCAAGGGCTGCCGTCGGCTCATCCAGCAGCATAATCCTCGGCTGCTGGCAGATGGAGCGGGCGATGATCACCCTCTGCCGCTCGCCGCCCGAGAGCTGGTCCAGCCGGCGTTTAGCCAGATGGTCGACCCGGGTGAATTCCATGGCCTGACGGGCAATCTCATGGTCCGCCCGCTTTTCCTGTTCCAGCATTCCCAGGTAGGGGTAGCGCCCCATGAGCACTGTTTCTGCAACGGAAAAGGAAAATTCCATCTCCATGTTCTGCGGAACAAGGGACATTGTTGCCGCCAGGTCACGCCGGGAAAAGGATCCCAGGGGCTTGTCATACAGGCTGATCCGGCCGGACTGGACCTTGTTGAGGCCGCAGATGGATTTGAGCAGGGTTGTTTTTCCCGCGCCGTTGGGACCGATGATGACCAGAAACTCGCTCTCCTTCACTTCGCAGGACAATCCATCGACAAGAATTTTGCCGCCGGCCCGCACCGTAATATTGTCTACCCGGACAGCATTCATCTCCTGGCCCTCCACATCATGAAAATAAACAGGGGAGCGCCGATCATCGCGGTGATGACACCCACCGGCATTTCACCGGCTGCGGGCAGGGAACGGGCCAGGAGGTCGCAAAAGATCAGATAGGATGCGCCGCCGAGAATCGAAGCGGGAACAAGCAGGCGGTGATCAGGACCGATGGCCAGCCGCAATATATGCGGCACCACCAGTCCGACAAAGCCGATCAGGCCCGAATGACAAACCGCCACACTGACCATGAAGGTGGTGGCGACCAGGAGGAGGTTGGTCACCAGATTCACCTCGACTCCGAGAACCGCGGCGTTTTCCCTTCCCATCAGCAGGAGGTTCATCGGCCTGGCCAGAATGAAGATAAGAACAAAACAGGGCAACACGGTCAGCAGTACCGGAAGCTGCTGCCGGGAAAAAATCGACAGGTCCCCCATCAACCAGAAGAGAACATGCTGCACCTGGGTATTCTGGGCCAGGGAGATCAGAAACATGATCACCGCGCCGCACAGGGCGTTGATCATGACGCCGCCCAGCAAAAGCGAGTCACGCCGCCCGAAAGAGCTGCCGGCGGCCAGCATGATCAGCAGCACCAGCACCAGCATGCTCCCGGCAAAGGAGGCGGTGGCAACCCCTGGAAAGGGAGAAAGGCCGATGAGCAGGGCAATAATGGCGCCAATGGCTGAGCCGCCGGACACGCCGAGGATATAGGGTTCGGCCAGCGGATTTCGCAGCAGGGCCTGAAACACCAGTCCTCCCAGGGCCAGTGTCGCCCCGACCACAGCGGCCAGAACGACCCTGGGAAAACGGATCTCCCAGATAATAGCCGCGGCCACCGAATCAGGTCCGGCCCGGCCGAGAAGAATCCGGACCATGTCGCCAAAACCCACGCCCGATGATCCGTAGGATATTCCGGTGAACAGGGCGCCGAGCAATACCAACCCCAGGGGCAGAACCACGAGGACCAGGCGGCGCTGAATGGATAAAGAATTATTCATCCTGATCACTATAGAGTTCCGGATGAATGAGGCGGGCAAATGTCTCCAGGCCCTCTATCAGGCGGGGAGTCGGCCGATCAACCAGCCCGGCGTCAACGACATGGATGCGGTTGTTCTTCACTGCCGGCAATTGCGGCCATTTATACCAGCCGGACAGGAGCGATTCCCTGGAATGCCCCCCGGCCATGGAGGCGACTATTGCCACCTCGGGCCGGTAATGCAGGACATCCTCCCAACTGAGTTTCGGATAGGAGTTGCCGGCATCCGCGGCCAGATTCCGGCCGCCGGCGGTAACGATCAGTTCGTGGATAAACGTGCCGCGGCCGGCGGAAACGATGGGTTCGGCATCTATCTGAAAAAAAACTCCCGGCCGCGGGGCCTCCTGGTCCAGCCGGTCCACCACCTTCCGGATCCTTTGCCGCATATCGGCGGCGATTTCCGTTGCCTGCTTTTCCGCCTCCAGGAGTATTCCCAGGCCCATGATCATCTCCACAATTTCATCAAGATTTTTGGGGTTGACAACGTACACGGGAATACCGAGGGATTCCAGCCTGGCAACCGTGTGCAGCGGATTCCCGTCCTTGATCGCCAGACAGAGGTCGGGCTTGAGGGCGATGACTTTTTCCACGTCTATCCTGACGTACGAGCCCACCCGTGGAAGCAGTTTTGCCTCGGCCGGGGTATCGCTGTACAGGGTCGCTCCCTTCAACAGATCCTGCCTGCCCAGCTGATAGACAATCTCGGTTATGCTCGGCGCCAGGGAAACAACCCGGCGGATGGGGTCCGGCACTGCAACAGTGCGTCCGGCCTGATCGACAACCTGCCGGGCATGACCGGCGGCAGCTCCCCCCACCAGGAGACAGCAGACGAATAACAGAATGAATCTGGACAAATTGCACCTCAAAGCACTGATTATTGCAAGGCAAAGCGGACCGGCACCAGAACCGTCATGGCGATCCGCAGACCGTTGCGACGGCCAGGCTCAAACACCCATTTTCTGACCGACGACATTGCCGCCTGATCCAGAATCCGGTGCCCGCTGCTTTCCTTGATCCGCAGGTCGTCAACACTCCCCTCGGAGCTGACCTGAACCTCCAGGATAACCGTTCCCTCCAGACGCCGGTGCCTGGCCTTGCCGGGATATGGCGGCGGAGGGTTCTGCCGGTAGAGCGGCCGGGCTTCGACCACCACCGGGTTGTCTTCCGCATCTGCCGTGGCAGAGGAAACTGATGCCTCCTCCCGCACTTCAGGCAGAGGAGCTGCTTTGGGCCTTTCCCGGACAGTCTCCTCCCGGGGCGGTGGAGAAACTTCCGGGTCCGCGGCTGGAGCTGGTTCAGGCTTTGGCCGGACAGGGCGGACCGCAGGGGGAGGTTCCAGGCGTTCCTCGGCGGGCTGCTGTACAGGATCTTTTTTTTCCAGCTCCCGCGGTTCCACGATTTTGCGTTCACTTGCCGGTGCGGCAACAGGCCGTGCGGTCAGCTCAAAGGTGATCTTTTTCCGGGCCGGGACGGCCGCCGGATTTTGCTGCAGGCCGGAAGTCCACATCAGCGCCGCGCCATGGATGGCCATGGAAAGGGCAAGGGCAATGACTATCCGCAGATCACTCCGGTTCAGCATCGGCCTGCAAGGAAATCCTGTTCAAGCCCGCCCTGCTGATCTGGTCCAGGACCTTGAACAATTCCTGGTAATCAACCTGGCGGTCGGCAAAGAGAAGAACACCCGGCTCCCTGTTGGACCGCTTCTTCTCCTGTTCGGCCCTTTGCGCCAGCAGCACGGCCAGCTGGTCCGGGTCCACCCTCTTCTGATCAAGGAAAATCCGGCTTGCACCGTCCTCAAGGTGCCGGACCGTCACTGACAGGGTCAGCTCCTTCTCAGGGGTTGCGTTGGTGGAACGCGGCAGCTCGACATCCATCCCCCGATGGACCGCCATGGACAGCATGGCATAGATAAAAAAAACCAGCAGCAGAAAGACAATATCTATCAGGGGCAGCATTTCGACCCTGGTGGTGTATTGTTCGGGCAGAGTGATTTTCACCGTTTTTCCTCCTGCACCGATGTGTCCTGTCCGAGTTTCTCGTAGACGATTTCCAGGCTGGTGGCATACTGTTCAATGACATGCGCCGCCCGTCGCAGCCTGGACCTGAAATAATTGTAGGGAAACACGGCAAAAATTGCAATTGTCAGCCCGGCGGCGGTTGTGACCAGGGCCTGGGCAATGCCGCCGGTGACGGCCCGTGGATCGTCAATGCCGGCAGAACCGAGAACTTCAAAGGAATCAATGATCCCTATAACCGTGCCCAGGATGCCGAGAAGAGGAGCCACGGTGATCATGGTATCCAGCGCGCCCATGAACCGCCCCATCCGCTGCAGCTCTTCGGTGGCCGCCGACTCCATGGCCTTGCTCATCGAATAGTCGCGGTGGACAATGCCGGTGACCAGTATCCGGATGACAAAATCCCTGCTGCCGCGCACCTTTTCCCGCACATCATCCCACATCCCCCGGCGGCAGAGTTCCAGCACCTCGTCGAGGAGATCACGGTTTCTCTGCATATCAATGGTGAGCCAGAACAAAAGCCTTTCGATCACCACAAACAGAACCAGCACCGAGCAAAAAAGCAGCGGATACATGACCGGACCGCCGCTGAAGAAAAAATTCGTCACCTGAATACCCCACATTTGTATTATTTCTCCAGCTCAACCTGGAGAAAACTGTAGTTATCCTGCCGGACAATACCATTGTGCCGCAATTGCAACGCGGAGGAAAATAACGGCCCGTCAAAGACAACGCTGTGATACTCGCCCTCTTCACCGCAGGCATCAACTCCGGCAGCCTCGAGGTCGGCGACCGTGCCCATGTCCAGCCTCCTGCCCAGGAAGGATTCATCAAGCCGGTTCCTGTCAACCACCACAATCATCGCCTGGAACCCGGCCCCGATGAAATCCTGCAACAACTCCCGCCGCGCTGTCTGCCAGAGCGGCAGATGGGCGGTGATCCCACAGGTCGCGCAGACCCGTTCCACCCATTGCCGGTGAGGTTCAAGGTCGATATCGCCGAAAATCCCGTCAGCCACGCCCTGGTCCTTCAAAGCGGCCAGGTGGTGAAGAAAAACCTCTTCATAGCCGTCCCAGGCGGCTCCGCCAATTCGCGAGGGAATGGACATCGCCCCGGCCTGTGCCTCGATAATGGCCGGGGACAGACCATGGGACCTGCTTCTGCTGTTATCTTCGGCAAACATGGTGAACAGGCAGCAGGGGCTGCCTCCCTGCCCTATGGCCTTATACAGGGCCAGACAGGAATCCTTGCCCCCGCTCCATGAACTGAAAAAAGGTCTGTTGTTGAGTGAGCTGTTCCTAGAATTCATATTTCACGGTGGCAAATACCGCCCGCCCCGCTCCCGGATAGGGCTGCTGTGAGGTGACAAACGTATTCTGGTCCGTAAAACCGGCAAGATAGGTTGCATATTCCTCATCAAACAGGTTGGAGAATATAAGTGACACGCGCCAGTTGTCGGCCAGCTCCTGGCTAAATTTTACATCAACGGTCCAGTACGAATCCAGAACTTCCTGCGGCGCGTCATCAGTGTCCAGCAGGTAATAGCCGGGGCGCTCCCCGGTATACCGTGCCGTAATATTCGAGGTCAGGCCAAAATCCGCGATATGGGTGACACTGAATCTGAACAGTGTTTCCGGTTTATACCTGGCCTGCCTGGTCACTCCCGGGGTCAGCTCCTCTTCCACATCCTGGTAGGTGAAGCTCACATCCGCCCTGATATTATACAATGGGCCGACTCCGGCGCCCAGTTCAAAACCTTTGGCCATATAGCTGCTGATATTTGACGGGGTCCAGTAGTTCCATCCCCCAAACACAGTTGGTTCGTCGGGGTTTTCGGCCCAATCGATCTTGTCGGTAAGGTCCCATTTGAAATAGGACATTGAGACAAAGGCGCGGTCCGCCAGCATACTCTGTTCCAACGTTACATCCGTGTGCCAGCCCGTTTCCGGCTTGAGATCCGGATTGCCCTTGGCAAAACCGTCATCCGGCCAGAACAGGTCATTCATGGTCGGGGCCTTGAAATGCTTGCCGTGATTCAGCTTCAGGGTGGTATTTTCCAGGGGATTGATTACCAGCCCCAGACGTGGGATGGTTTCATCACCGAACCTGGAATGATCCTCGTAACGGAAACCGGCCACCAGCTTCACCATCCGTACCGGAATGATATGGATCTCGCCGAAACTCCCATGGGTATACACGCCGTGGTCGCCCTGTGATGCATACCCCGGGATTGCCGCGCCGTTTGCATCAAGGCTCTGCTGCTCGTTCTCGTAGTCAAAGTCGCGGTACTCGGTACCGACAATTCCGCGCAGCCATGGATACGGGGACACGTGAACATTGGTCTCGATTCCCTTGATTGTATTGGTTACGGTTGTTTCCTCTCCGGCGCCGCTCCAGGGATACCGGTTAAGGTTATAGCTCTCCAGCACACTGTAATCGGCCTTGAGGCGAAGGTCCACCTGGTCTATGGGACTGCCTTTCACTTCCAGGGTTGAGCGGTAATTCTCATCGGCTCCCCGGTTGACCAGGCTCGAGGAATCACTGTTGTATATTTTGGTGGAGCCGATGAAATAATCCATGGTCCCCTCCGGCGGCCTGGGTCCGGGCACTCCATAGTCCCGGTTGACATAATCGCTGTACAGGGAGATGTCGAACCGGTCGCCTTTATCGTAAACGAGATTCAGCGAGACATCCGTATGTTCAAGATCGCTGTTATCCCGGAAGCCGTCTGTTTCCACGCGGCTTGCGGTCAGGTAATAGCCGAAATCACTGGCCACGAACATTCCCTGCTCGGCAGCCAGCCGGTAGGAAGACTCGGTTCCGAAACCGGCTTCAGCGCCGGCGGAGATCATATCCCGCTGCGGTCTTTTGGTGATGACATGCACAGTTCCCCCCATTGATCCGGAACCATAGAGAACCGACCCCGGTCCCTTAACCACTTCCACCCGGTCAATACTGTTCAACGGAATCTGGCTGATATCGGCAGATCCGAAAGAGGGTGAGTTCAGCACCACGCCATTGACCATCACCTGGGTGCCGTCGGCAGCCATGCCCCTCAAGTGGATCTCTTCGGAAGCGCCGCCATAATTGCCGCGGGTCCGCCAGTCGACCCCGGGTTCATTGGCCAGCAATTCACCCACCGACCGGGCCGGCGACTCCTCTATATCATAGCTGTCTTTGACAATAACCGCATTGGGGATCTCCTTTCTTTTTTCCTCCATCTTGGTGGCGGTTACCACCACTTCTTCCATGGTCGGCACGGTTTCAGCCCGTGCCTCCTCTTCTTCCCCGGCCCAGCCGGTTGCCGGGACCAATCCCAGCAGCAGGGCAACAACATACATTTTCTTCATCAAGTTCCTCCATGGTGATGAAATTCAAATCTGAGTCCGAGGCAAAAAAAAATCCCCGGACCGAAATTAATCGATCCGGGGATTCCCATTTTATCCGCAAGATCTGTCAGCATACCCCTTGTCCACGGAGGTATACAACGTATTCGCAGGCAGGTCTTCTGACTTTCCCCCCTTTCCGACAGCCTTCCCATCCCCGGGGGACAGTGGCATAATAAGGTCAAAAAGGTTCCCATTTAAAAAAAATTGAATGGGGAGGATCACAGCGGCGGGCCCGTCCCTGATTTACACAGGGTTCCCTATTAAGCTCTGATGAGCACCTTGAATACGATTTCTTTACCGCATCTCGCGGCGAAGGTCAAGAGGGTGTTTCAGCAGGCCGCCCCTCCCGGTCACCTTTCATATCATCGGCAAACAGGGCCGATCCCCGCTTCATGGCACAGAAATCGCCGCACATGGTACAGGTCCGGGCATCTCCGGGGGTACGGCTGTTCCGCACCTCACTGGCCTTATCCGGGAACATCAGCAACTGCAGGTGCTCGTCCCAGCGCATATCCCGCCTGCTCAACGCCACCTTTTTCTCCTGTTCGCGCCGGTCAGGATATTTGGCAATATCACCGATCCTGGCCGCAAGCCTGGTGGCCCGAACTCCCTCGCGCACATCATCCTCGTTGGGCAGGGCAAGGTGCTCGGCCGGGGTAATGTAACAGATTAAATCTGCCCCGTAACGTGCTGCATTGGCGGCCCCGATGGCAGCGGTAATGTGATCGTAACCGGCGCCACTGTCAGCGGGCAACGGCCCGAGCACATAATAGGGCGCATTGCCGCTCATTCGTTTCTCCAGCATGATGTTGCCTTCGATCTCGTCAAGGGGTACATGGCCCGGCCCCTCCACCATCATCTGGCACCCCATCTCCCGCCCCAGTTCCGCAAGTTCGCAGTTGATAACCATCTCGGCCATCTGCGCCCGGTCATGACTGTCGTGGATGGCCCCGGCGCGGATGCCGTTGCCCAGCGACAAGACAGCGTCATATTTCTTCATCAGGCCGCACACCCGGTCAAACTGCTCGTACAGGGGATTTTCCTTTCCGTGGCGTTCCATCCACGACACCAGGAAGGTTCCGCCCTTGGACACCAGCCCGCCATAGCGATAGCCCTGCCTGCGCAGCCGTTCGATGCTGAAACGGTTGATGCCGCAATGAATGGCCATGAACGAAATACCGTCTTCGAGCTGGCGTTCAATCAGTTCAAACAGGTATTCGGGGTCGAGCTTATCGGGATCGCGGTACTTTCTGGCAGCATCGTGAAACGCCTGATACAGGGGCACATTGCCCACCGGCAGGCTGCAGACATCCAATACTTCCCGCCGCACCAGATCAAGATCACCCCCGGTGGACAACTCCATAAGGGTATCGGCGCCTTCCGATTCAGCAATTACCGCTTTTCGCTTCTCCAGTTCGATGTCGTAGATATCAGATGACGTACCGATGGAGGCGTTGACCTTGGTCCGCAACCCCCTGCCGATCCCGACCACCTTCTGATCGGGCCGGCGGGGATTGACCGGAATGACCACCTCCCCTGCCGCCACCCGCGTCCTGACCTCCTCGGGGGCCAGATTTTCCATTTCAGCAACCCGCTGCATATGCTGCGTGACCACCCCTTCTCTTGCCTGTTCCAGTTGTGTTTTCATCTGCTCTTGCTCCTTGCTGCCGCAGGCATAAAAAAATCCGCGCCAGGGATATGTGTCCCCGGCGCGGATCATTGGGCAATGCCTCCGGTACTGTATTTTTTGTCCTGGCAGGTCTTCTGACTTACAGATCCCCCTTTCAACCGCGCCTTCCCATCTCCCGGGGAGACAGTGGCTTGTGACGGTAAAAGTCCCTGTTTACAGCGCCGGCCCAACGTTCCGGATTCTCACCGGATTCCCTTTTCACCGATACATTCCATCGGCACCAGGACAAGTTATTGCACTAAAATCTCTTCATCGCACCACTGCAGAGAAAGCCATCCTGACAAAAATAAAAAATATAAGGGCCAGGACGGTTGCTGCAATCAGCAGGTCCTGGACCTGTTTAATATGCCCGGCATGGGGCGGACAGCAATCATCACCGATAACCGGTTTCTGCACCGGCTTGCCGAAATACGTGGACAATCCGCCCAGCCGGATGCCAAGCGCTCCGGCAACAGCGGCCTCCGGATGACCGGAATTGGGACTGGCATGGTTCAGCCTGTCCCGCAGAAATACCCGCCAGGCCGCTGCCGGATGCATCCGTAGAATCAGGGCCGCCAAAACCAGGAGCAGGCCGGTGATCCTTGCCGGCAGCCAGTTGACCAGGTCGTCCAGCCTGGCCGGCGCCCAGCCGAAATGAAGATATTGCTCACTGGTGTAGCCGAACATCGAATCCATGGTGCTGACCGCCTTATACAACAGGGCGCCGAGGGGACCGCCCACGGCGGCCCAGAACAGAGGGGCCGTCACCCCGTCAACCGTATTTTCCGCAACACTCTCCACGCAGGCCCTGACCACCCCTTCCTCCTCCAATCCGGCCGTATCACGGCCGACAATCATCCCGACCATGATTCTGGCCCTGGCCGGATCATTCTCCACCAGGGCAGCCGCAACCCTGCTGCTGTGCGCGAGGAGATCGCGGGCGGCAAAGCAGGCATACAGCAGGTAAATCGACACCACATCCTTCGCCCATGGATGAACAATTCCGGCCAGATGGAGCATTCCCCATCCACCGGCGCCGGTTGCCGACAGCACCAGAATAACGGTCAGGATTCCGGCCGCCTTCCCGGAAGCAAAAAGCTTACGACAATGCGTTTCCGACCATTCCGCCAACCGGCCGATCAGCCGGACAGGATGCGGCAGCCAGCTGGGATCTCCCAGGATGCTGTCCAGCAGCAGGGCCGAAACGATCTGCAGCTCAAGGCTCACAACAACCCCATGAGTGCATATATCTGTTTCATATCGACGGATTCCCGCACAATTGCAGCCAACCGTTCAAACGCTGGTTCCAGGTCGTAGGCAGCCGCCACCCGACCCAGCGGCTCGATTTTTTTCCTTGTGCGCAGGGTATCGATGAACCGGCGGCGGAAGCGATCATCATCGAAAATACCATGCAGGTACGTGCCCCATATCCGGCCGTCGGTTGAAACCGCCCCTTCCGCTGTTCCATCTTCCAGCCGGAGAATCGGGGCGCACCCGGATATTGTCCGGCCATGGTGAATTTCGTACCCGTGAACAGGAACCCCGGAGGAAAGATGAATGGCGCTTTGTCTCGCCAGGGTCTTTTCCGCGGCCATGGTGGTGGTCATTGCCAGCAGTCCCAGGGTTGCATGGCCCTGGCCGTCCGATTCGATTCGCAGGGGATCTTCAATTTCCCGGCCGAGCATCTGGAATCCGCCGCAAACGCCGATTATTTCAACTTCCTTCAAATCAGCAATCCGCCTGATCCGCTCAACCATGCCGCTCTGCCGCAGATAGTTGAAATCAGAGATAACATTCTTGCTGCCCGGCAGGATGAGCGCAGCCAGCTCCGGCTGCGCCGCGGCAAGCTCCGCTTCGGTGCGGATAACCCGGAGGTGGACATCCGGCTCGGCCAGAAATGGCTCAAAATCGGTAAAATTGGAGATATGCGGTAAATCAATCACCGCAATGGTCACATGGGCTCCGTCCGGCTCTTTCTTCACGTTCTCATGCCACCCGGCCTTGAAGCTGACCGAATCCTCTTCCGGCAGTCCATGCTCCCGCATATAGGGTATCGTTCCCAGCACGGGTTTACCGCTAAACTGCTCCAGGTAGGCATACGCGTCGGACAGCAGCGATTCCTGGCCGCGGAAACGGTTTACCAGGTAGCCGGCAATGAGCCTGCGCTCCCATTCCGCCATGACCTCCATTGTGCCGATAAAAGAGGCAAACACCCCGCCGCGGTCAATATCCCCGACCAGCAGAACCGGAGCTTCAGCGTGACGGGCCATGGCCATATTGACAATATCATGTTTTTTCAGGTTGACCTCGGCCGGGCTCCCGGCACCTTCGAGCACCACGACATCATATTCCGCGGCCAGCGAATCATAGGCGTTAAGTGCCGCCTGCCTGGCCAGCGGCTTGAAGGCGATATAGTCGGCCACCGACATGTGATCCACCACCCTGCCGTTGACGATGATCTGGCTGCCGACATCGCTGGATGGCTTCAGCAGTACCGGATTCATCCGCACATCCGGGTCCAGCCGGCAGGCCTGGGCCTGGACAACCTGGGCCCGGCCCATTTCTTCTCCGTCCCTGGTTACAAAAGAATTGAGCGACATGTTCTGGGCCTTGAACGGCGCCACCCGGAAACCGTCCTGGAGCAGGATCCTGCACAGGGCCGCGGTCAACACGCTTTTGCCGGCGTTGGAAGAAGTTCCCTGCAGCATAAGTGCAGGTGTTTTCTTTTTCGGCCTGTGGATTGTGCGCCGGCCCTGGCCCAATTCCCGGGCAAGTGCCTGGCACAGCAGTTCGTTTTCCTCTTTGTCCCGGACCGCTACCCGGAAAAACTGTTGATCCAGGCCGGCAAAGTTATCACATACCCTGACCGCCAGATGGCGGGGGCCGGAAAGCAATAATTTATCGGCCAGCCGGGCGGCGGACACCTCCGTGCTGTTCAGTTTGAGCAGCAGGTAGTTGGCCTCGCCGGGAAAAACCTTGAGCAAAGGGATGGTTGACAGCATCTGCTGCATCTCCACCCTCCTTTCCCTTGTATAGGCCCGGGACTGCTGTGCATAGTCACGGTCTCCCAGTATCCCCCGGCCCACTTCCTGGGCGATGGTATTCACGGTCCAGGGCATGACCTGGCCGCGCAGGACCGCGGCGGTCTCCGGGGCGGTAGCCGCAAAGCCCAGGCGAAGGCCGGGGATGGCGTAAAACTTGGTCAGTGATCTAAAAACGATGAGGTTGGGGGCCATGGGATTCGTCAGCAGCCCGCTTTCCCCGGCAATGAAATCAAAAAAGGATTCATCAACAGCAAAAAAGGTAGCGGGGAGCGCGGCTGCCAGCTCAAGAAGATCCTCAGCAACAAACGATACACCGGTGGGATTGTTGGGGCGGCCCAGCAAGACAAGATCATTCTCCTGCAGCAATCCGGCTAATCTGGAAAAATTCAGCTGAAAACCGTCTGCCTCGGAGAGCTGCACCGGCAGAGTTTCAACTCCGGCCATCCGGCAGGCCCTTTCATAGTCCAGGTAAGAGGGAACAGGGATAACCGCCCGGACGCAGCCCAGCATCCTGGGCAGCGTGTAAATAATCTCGGTGGAACCGTTGGCAACAACAAGCTGATCTTCATCTACACCAAGCACCGAGGAGAGAACCGACACCAGCCCCTTGCCATGGGGGTCAGGATAATGGACCAGCTTCTCAATGCTCCGGTTGACGAGCATGCGAAGACACTCAGGGGGACCAAGGGGATTGATGCTGGCGCTGAAATCAATGATCTGCCCGGGAGCACACCCAGCTCTCTCGGCCAATGCGGCAATGTTGCCGCCATGGCTTGAACCGCCGCCTGCGCCGGCGGAGTTTTCTTTGTCATCAACTGCCATTGGCATCCAGTCCCCGAAACTCTTTTTTTCTCATACTCTCCTGCCCATATGCTGCGCCCGCACCGCATAACGCTTGTTCATCATGTATTTGCTTTCTGCCAACAGTAAATATCCGAGCCCAGAGGGCCCGGTTTTGATTGCCCCTATAAGGGGCAAGTTTATTGTATTTCCCATTGGCATTTGTTGAGCACCGGAAAAGATGCCGAAAAGGAATTTTCACTGTTTGAGCACCCCGTTGGGGCATAAACTCCGCGAGTTTGAAAATTCCCGGCAGCTTTGAGGAGCACCCTTGTATGGTCATTTTTATGATTAACCATACAAAAAACAATGATGGGAGATCGAAGCCAATGCCAGTGTTTTACCTTCCGGCATGAGTTAAAATGGCTTCCTGGAAAATTTTTTATCTGCAAATTGTTTGTAGCTCTTTTTCGGTAAAACTATCAAGTTGTGGAAGAGAAGGTAGTACCCTTGGGCCTTGAGCCCGTCCTTTAGTGTCTTCCTTCCACCAGGTTTAAGTCGAGGAAAAACGTGGTGCTTTGACACCGTATGTTACAAGGCTGATGATTCCTGGTATTTTTTCTACCTCTTTATCGAAAAAGGAAATTTCATGGAACAGTATTATTTAGGTGGTGATGTGAGCAAGGGGTATTCCGACTTTGTCATCCTCAATAGCCAAAAGCAACGCGTTGAGGAGAACTTCCAGTTGGATGATACCATTGCTGGTCATAGTTTATTGTACAATCG
>JAMJFO010000061.1 GCA_023544645.1 Desulfobulbaceae bacterium
GCAAAAGAGCACCGATTTCTCCGGGCGCAGTACATGCCTCATACTCTTTCAGGATGCGAAGTTTATACGCGGCAGTAAAACGCCTCCTGGGCTTTTTTTCCGAGACCTCAGGATCTGGCGGCAAAGACGCAGCCCTACCGGGGGTGTCAATCATTGTTGGAACTCCAGTCGCCCTACGGGCTCCTTCCATTCCAACAATGATTGATGATTGCTCTTGCATAGAGTTAGCATTTAATTTAACAGTTTTCATAATGATTACTCCTACTCGCCCTACACTAATTTCTCAAGGAGTAGGTGTCTCACTCACATTGACACAGAGGGAACCCAGCCAATATGCTCCAGAAAATGAAAACAATAATACCAGCAGGGACAGCTGCAATTGCCAACTTTACCAAATCCAACAAGTTTTGAGAATGGTATATCCAATTCAGTTACAATTACATATTGAGTATTTTCAGTTTGCTTCTTTTGTTTTGCTTTTTGCTTTGCATCCCACTCTGCTTTATCTTGGGCAAGTTTAACGTGGGGCGGTGTATCAATTGATCCATTCATATTTCTACCTCCTGGTAAAAATGCAAATCGTTTACGTCGGCACTATTTTTTCAGTCGAACCAATTATTATCAGAACGGAATCCGTCCTATCAACACCCGAAATCGTGGTGTTCTCAATAAAAGCACAAAGTGTCCCTGATGTTCTTTGATGAGTGCCATATCATGTCACGGTGATCAGCAATCCAGTGGACTTTTTGCTTCTTTTGCGATTTTACCCGGTATGCAATGAGTATAAATCATGTGGGGCAGAGGAGGAAAATCTTTATCTTAGACCGCATATTTCATCCCGACACGTCGGGACTGCGAAGCTGGAAAGCATTACGTCTACTGCGTTGCGCTTGAAAAATATCCTCGACATACTGCAAGTATGCCTGCGGGTGTTTTCCAGCACGCGTCTCGTATCCACAACACTTTTCAGCCTCTCGGGACGATCTTTGTGAAATATGCGGGCGAATCACTTTCCAGCATCTCCCTTTATTTTGGCATAATAATTCGGGTTAAAGTAAAATTAAACCATCTTAAGGTAAAGACTTCAATCATATTAACCTATACAATATAAATCCATCTCGACCAAAAGGATTTATTCGCTTATGCCTTGGCAATCCTTCATCACCCAAATCCCTTAAACCTCAAACCTCATACCTCGCACCTCGCACCTCGCACCTACAAAAATGTCGACTTCCTTCACAATTGTAAACTCTCCTACGCAGTGAACAGACCCCACCATCCTCCCCCTTCCAACCCCAAAACCCCATAACATCTTAATTTCACATCAATAAAAAGAAAACCGGCTGCTGGCACATCTCTTGCGATACATGGGTAAAACAACACTCAAGACACAGAGGGCTGGTTATGGAAGCAGTTGCGCTGAAAGATCGGGAAAACCAGATTCACATCAAGGGTGAAGCTCCCTTTGAAATCGTCTGCGACAAGGACAGCCTGGCCGGGGCGGTGAGCCAGCGGGCCTGCGTGTTCTGCGGGTCGCGGGTGGTGCTGTACCCCATTGCGGATGCCCTGCACCTGGTGCACGGGCCCATCGGCTGCGCCGTGTACACCTGGGACATTCGCGGCGCCCTGTCGTCCGGGCCGGAGCTGCACCGGCTCTCCTTTTCCACCGATCTGCAGGAAATGGATGTCATCTTCGGCGGGGAAAAGAAACTGTACAATGCCCTCACAGAACTCATCGACCGGCACAGTCCCAGGGCCGCCTTTGTCTACTCCACCTGCATTGTCGGGATCATCGGCGACGATCTGGAAGCGATCT
This sequence comes from Desulfobulbaceae bacterium, assembly GCA_023544645.1. Classification (GTDB taxonomy): domain Bacteria; phylum Desulfobacterota; class Desulfobulbia; order Desulfobulbales; family Desulfobulbaceae; genus UBA10518. The sequence goes on from JAMJFO010000061.1 coordinate 1,817, forward strand.
GCCGCAGGGTGGAAGCGGAAAAGGGCATCCCGGTCATCCCGGTGAAGTCGGAAGGGTTCAAGGGCAACAAGCGGGCCGGGTACAAGGCGGCCTGCGATGCCATGTTCCGGCTCATCGGCACCGGCGACACTTCGGGCATTTCCCCATACTCCATCAACATCCTGGGCGATTTCAACCTTGCCGGCGAGATCTGGATGATCCGCGACTATTACCAGCGCATGGGGGTCGAGGTGGTGGCCAACATCACCGGCGACGGGCGGGTGGATGATATCCGCCGGGCGCATGGGGCCTCGCTCAATGTCGTGCAGTGCTCCGGCTCCACCATGGAGCTGGCCGACATGATGGAGAAAAAATACGGCATCCCCTCGCTGCGCGTCTCCTACTTCGGGATCGAGGATATGTCCGAGGCGCTCTATGACATCGCCCGTTTTTTCAAGGACGAGAAGATGCTGGAGCGCACCAGGAAGCTTGTGCAGGGCGAAGCGCAGAAGCTTATCCTGGAGCTTGAGCCATACCGCAAGACGCTGGCCGGGAAAAAGGCGGCCATCTATGTCGGCGGGTCGTTCAAGGCCTTTTCGCTGGTCAAGGCATTCCGGCTCATCGACATGCAGGTGGTCCTGGTCGGCTCGCAGACCGGGACCGTCGAGGACTACAAGGAACTGGAGGCGATCACCGATCCGGGCACCGTGATCGTTGACGACTCCAACCCCTTGGAGCTGACCTCCTTTCTCAAGGAAAAAGAAGTGGATGTCTTTGTCGGCGGGGTCAAGGAGCGGCCCATTGCCTATAAACTGGGCATCGGCTTCTGCGACCACAATCATGAGCGCAAGGAAGCCCTGGCCGGTTTCGACGGAATGCTCAATTTTGCCCGGGAGGTCTACTCCTCAGTCATGAGCCCGGTCTGGCGGTTTGTGCCGCGGCATAGCAGTAAGGATTTGGGAAACAAAGTGTGAGGTTGAATGTCTCTTGAACGTGCTGACGTAAAGGGTTTTCTCATCGGCGCCTGCTTCGTATACAAAAATTCTGCCATGAGATCTTTAAGTCCCCTCTCCCTCTGGGAGAGGGTTAGGGTGAGGGAAATCAATCCGGAATAACGCACCCCCTCACCCCGCCCCTCTCCCCCGAAACGGGGGCGAGGGAGAGGCTGGCAACTCCTGACAAAATCGATAAACGAGGTTTTAAAATCTCCAACTAAGTACAGGACGATCATGAGCAAAAATCCTCCCAACTACATCTCCACCACCAATGCCTGCAAACTGTGCCGCCCGCTGGGAGCCTGCCTGGCCTTCAAGGGGATTGAAGGGGCGGTGCCCTATCTGCACGGCTCCCAGGGCTGCGCCACCTATATGCGGCGCTACATTATCAGCCACTACAACGAACCCATTGATATCGCCTCCTCATCCCTGTCCGAGAAGCACGCGGTGTACGGGGGCGGGCCCAACCTGAAACTGGGCCTGACCAATGTGGCGGCAAAATACCGGCCAAAGCTGATCGGCATTGCCGCCACCTGCCTCACCGAAACCATCGGCGACGACGTCAGAATGATCCTCCAGGAATACAGGAGAGATACGGAAGGGTCGCAGGGGCTGCCCGATTTTGTCAACGTCTCGACCCCCAGCTATTCCGGCACCCACATGGAGGGGTTCCATGGGGCGGTGGCCTCGGTGGTCGAGCAGATGGCGGAAGGCGGGCCCAGGGGCGGGGAAATCAACCTGCTGCCCGGTTTTGTCTCCTCGGCTGACTACCGGTACCTGAAAGAAGTGATGGCCGATTTCGGCCTGGAATGCATCATGCTGCCCGACCTGTCCGAGACCATGGACGGTGAGGCGCTGCTGCAATACGAAAAGGTGCCGGTCGGGGGCACGCCGCTGAAATCGATCAAGGCCATGGGCCGGAGCAGGGCGACCATAGAGTTTGGCCGCACCCTGAAAGAAACACGGACCGGCGGCTGCATCCTCAAAGGGGTGCGCGACGTTGATAATTTCCAGATCGGCATGCCCGTCGGCATTGAGGAAACAGACCGGTTTTTTGGACTGCTGCGGAAACTGAGCGGCCGGGACGTGCCGCATAAATACGCCAAAGCGCGCGGCCGGCTGGTCGACGCCTACGTGGACGGGCACAAATACGTGTTCGGCAAAAAGGCCATTGTCTACGGCGAAGAAGACCTGGTGGTCGGCGTGGCCGCCTTTCTGGCCGAGATCGGCATCCGCCCGGTGCTCTGCGCCTCGGGCGGAACTTCCAGGCGCCTGGCCGAGGCAATTCTGGAAGCAACCGGAGACATCCTGCCGGAGCAGCCTGAAGTGCATGAGGGCATGGACTTTTTTGAAATCAGCGAGCTGGCCGAAAGCCTGGCACCGGACCTCATCGTCGGCCACTCCAAGGGCTATCCACTGGCCAGGAAACTTGCCATACCGCTTATCCGGGTGGGCTTTCCCATTCACGATCGGGTCGGCGGCCAGCGGATTTTGCACCTGGGCTATCACGGCGCCCAGCAGTTGTTCGACACCATTACCAACGCATTGATCGCGAAAAAACAGGATGATTCAGAGGTGGGCTATTCGTATATGTGAGGCCCCCTCATCCTGACAACCACTTTTCTACCTACTGGAGATATCCATGAACCGCGAAATTGATTTCACTCGTCACCCCTGTTTCAACGCCAAGGTCAAGGGACAGTACGGCCGGGTTCACCTGCCGGTGGCCCCGAAGTGCAACATCAAATGCAATTACTGCAACCGCAAATACGACTGTGTCAATGAGTCCCGGCCCGGCGTGACCAGCACGATCCTGACCCCGGACCAGGCTTTATACTACATGGACAAGGTGCTGGAAAAGGAACCGCGGATTTCCGTTGCCGGCATTGCCGGTCCGGGCGACCCGTTTGCCAACGCGGAGGAAACCCTGGAAACCATGCGGCTGATCCGGGAGAAATATCCGGACACCATCCTGTGCCTGGCCTCCAACGGCATGAACCTGGCGCCCCATGTTGAGGAGCTGGCCGAGATCGGGGTGTCCCATGTGACGGTGACGGTCAACGCGGTTGACCCGGAGATCGGAGCGAAGATCTATTCGTGGGTGCGGGACGGCAAGGTTCTCTACCGGGGGCGGCAGGCGGCCGAGCTGCTGCTGGCCCGGCAGCTCCATGCCATTGCCAGGCTGAAGGAGCACAACATTACGGTCAAGATCAACACCATCGTCATTCCGGGCATCAATGACCATCACGTCATGGATGTTGCCCGCAAGATGAAAGAGCTGGGCGCAGACCTGCTCAACTGCATGGCCATGTTCCCCAATGCGGATACGGTTTTCGAAAATGTGCCGGAGCCGCCAAAAGAACAGATGATCACCCTGCGCAACGAAGCCGAGAAATATCTGCCGCAGATGCGCCACTGCACCCGCTGCCGGGCCGACGCGGTCGGCCTGCTGGACGATGACAAAACCGATGAAATGCGCGGCTGCCTGTCTGCCTGCGCTTCCCTGCCCAGGCCCGCCGACGCGGCGAAACCCTTTGTGGCGGTGGCCACCATGGAGGGAGTGCTGGTCAACCAGCACCTGGGTCAGGCCACCAGTTTTCAGATCTGGGGCGAGGATGCGACCGGAGGATACAGGCTTATGGAAGTGCGGCCGGCTCCCGGCAATGGCGGTGGTCAAAACCGGTGGATGCACATAATCAGGATGCTCAGGGACTGCCGGGCAATCCTGGTTAACGATCTTGGCGAAAGCCCGAAGGAAATGCTGAAAAAAAACAACATTCAGCCGGTGCTAATGACCGGGTTTATCGAAAAAGGGCTTGAAGCAGTCTATACGGGCAAAGGATTGAACACCCTGCAGGGAAAAATGCGCAAATGCTCTTCCAAGGGCGCCTGCGCCGGCGGCGGCAACGGGTGCGGATGATTTTTAGGAATAGAGATATTAGCTGTTAAGGCTATAGGCTTTTAGGGGCGGTTTTCGTAAGTAGCCTAATAGTCTTCAGCCTACAGCCTGATCAATAAGCGAGTTGAATGCTCACCCATTCTCTTTCTTTACAGTAAGTTAACATAAGCCAGAAAGTTGAATTCATAAGTAACGGAGGGTAATCATGCTGATAGCAGTCGCATCAACAGACGGAGAAATGGTCAACGAGCATTTTGGCCGGGCATCACGGTTCTGGATCTTTGATATTTCCAGGTCCGGACGGAAACTGATCATGGTTCGCAACGTGGAGCCGCTTTCCACCGGGGACAAAAGCCATCCCTTTGATCCGGAAAAAATGGCGCGCGTAGGGGAAACGATCAAGGATTGCGAGCGGGTGTACTGCACCAAAATCGGTGAGCGGCCGAAACTCGAACTGGAGAAGCTGGGCATTGAAACAATACTTTACCACGACGCCATAGGTTCAATAACGGTTTGATAGGGCAATGAATGCGCAACTGAAAAAACAACTGCTCCTTGGGCTCCTGCTGCTCATTATTCCGGGACCGGTCCATTCCAACGCCGGATCTGCAGTGAATGTTGGCGTTGCGGCCAATTTTGCCCCGGCGCTGGAATTGATCGGCAAGCGTTTTACCGCGGAAACAGGCATTGGTGTGCAGCTGACCATTTCCTCTTCCGGGCGGCTCTTTTCCCAGATCCAAAATCAGGCCCCCCTGGACCTGTATCTGTCGGCGGATACCCGGCGGCCGGAAATGCTTTATGAAAAAGGATTCTGCGAGGAACCGGTTCGCTATGCCATTGGCAAAACAGTTTTATGGAGCCGGAACACCGGGTTATGCGCGCTGCGGCAGTGGCAGGATGTCCTGAACAGTGCGGCAGCTCAAAGGATCGCCATGGCCAATCCGCAAACAGCCCCCTACGGCACGGTGGCGCTGGACTCCTGCCGACAGCTCGAAAACTGGCGGGAAATTGAAAAAAAGCTGGTCTATGGAAGCAATGTCGTTCAGGCCTTTCAATACGCTGCAACCGGGGTGGCCGACGCGTCATTCATTGCCCGGTCCCTTGCCCTGACGGACAAGGCAAAAGGAGGGTGCGTCTGGGAAGTGAGCGGAGCAGCCCCTGTTGAGCAGAAAGCCTGCGTTGTCCGGCACAGACCGGGCAAGGGGGAAGCCTCCCGCCTGCTGGGGTACATAATTTCAGAAAAGACCGCGGATATACTGCAAAGGTTTGGATACCAATGATAAATCTTTCGGTAGAACTCCCTAACGTTGCCCAAAAGGGCACGCTCAAGCAGACCGCCACGGACTTGATCCGTCAACGGAGCATGTTTTGGCGAGGCCGGCCATGATGGATAACGCGCCGCTTCTGATCTCTGCAAAACTTGCCGGGGTGAGCACTGTCCTGCTCCTGATGCTTGCCATGCCCCTGGCTGCGTCCCTGGTTTTTGTCCGCTTTCCCGGAAGGTTCCTGGCCGACAGCCTGGTCAACCTGCCGCTGGTTCTGCCGCCCACCGTTCTCGGCTTTTACCTGCTGGTGCTCATGGGACCGGAAGGCCTGGTGGGAAGGGCGTGGGCAAGGGTGAGCGACGGGCCGCTGGTCTTTACCTTTGTCGGAATCACTCTGGCAGCCATGATCCACAGCCTGCCCTTTGCGGTGCAGCCGCTGAAAACCGCCTTCCAGAAAATTGACCCGCGCCTGCTGGAGATGTCCGCGGTGCTCGGATTAACCCCGACTGCAACTTTTTTCCGGGTCATCCTGCCCAATTCCCTGGGCGGCATGGCAACCTCCGCCATTCTGGCCTTTGCCCATACCATGGGGGAGTTCGGGGTTATCCTGATGATCGGAGGATCCATTCCCGGAAAAACCAGGGTTGCGTCAATAGCGATCTATGAATATGTCGAGACCATGCGCTACCAGGAAGCAGTATCCATGTCACTGGTCCTTGTCGGCATCAGCTACGTGGTTCTCTTAACCGTCAACTTCCTCAATATCAGGTCACGTCATGCTTAAGGTGCACATAGCCAAAAGCCGTCCTCACTGTGTCATCAATGTCGATTTTCAGTGCGCAGGCGGACAGCTTGCAGCCCTGACCGGCCCTTCAGGCGCCGGCAAGACAACTATTATCAGAGCGCTGGCCGGGCTGGAGAAACCGGACAGCGGGCAAATCAGGCTTGGAAATGTCACATGGTTTGACAGCGCCGAGAAAAAATGGGTTCCGGCAAGAAAAAGAAAGCTGGGATATGTTTTTCAGGAACATACCCTGTTCCCCCACCTGACCGTGGAAAAAAATGTCGCGTTCAGCTGCGGAGATGAAACCAGGGTCAGGGAGCTCCTGGAAATTCTCGGCATAGCGCATCTTGCCCGTAAAATGACGCACATGATTTCCGGCGGCGAAAGGCAGCGGGCGGCACTGGCCCAGGCTCTGGCTTCGGCTCCGCGGGTCCTGCTTCTGGACGAGCCTTTTTCAGCACTGGACACCGCCACCCGCGCCAGGCTGCGCGAGGAACTCAAGCGGTTAAAAAAACACCTGGATATTCCTATTATCTTTGTTACTCATGATCTTGCGGAGGCCCGCTTCCTGGCGGATTCAATGATAAACCTGGCGTTGCAGATTCCGGCGGCCCAACAGTCGGTGCAAACAGCGGAACCCCTCAGCGCTGCATCAGCTTTTTCTCCGGCTCATATCGTGTTCAATCAGACATGATGGCCGAGGGTCGGTTTGTAGAGGCATGTTTCGTAGGTTCTGCAGATCCCCCTTGCTATCCTGCTTGAAAACCCCAGCGATATCAGCCGGCAATATACATGCAGAGGATTTAACCGATGGCGGACCTGGTCCAGAAAATGTAAATTATACGTGTTGTTCATCGCAATAGATCGGTTCCGTTATTACGTGAATTACAAGACGTAACCACTGTAAGCAAATTTTTGCAACAATTGGGCCACAATACAAACCAACACACTTATATTTTAATTACAGCATATTACCAACAGGGCTACAGCTGCACAGCGACACCGAACCTGGCTTATTCCAGAATTCCGGAAACACCGGGCCGAAGAATTCCACTTTTCCGCTCGCAATAATCGGATTCAGGAGCAATCCGGAGGCAAAGGGTCACAGGAGTCACATCTGCTCAGGAAAGACTGTGCGCCACGCGCGGAGTTTCCATACAGATCCCATCCTGATCATCGGCGATCATGAACAAGATGAAATTTGCAATCACCCGTGGTATATGCTAAAGAAACCTCCTCGATGTGCCCGGTTACGCAGGCCGACTGTAAACCGGGCCGCTATTTTTTATACATACACCAAAGGAACAAGCATGGCAGCCCAAACAATAATTTATACGGAAGTTGACGAAGCGCCGGCCCTGGCAACCTATTCCCTCCTGCCCGTCCTGCAGGCCTATACCCGGGGATCGGGCATTTTCTTTATCAAAAAGGACATCTCGCTGGCCGGCAGAATCATCGCCAATTTTCCCGAAAATCTGACCGAATCCCAGAAAATTGGCGACCACCTGGATGAACTGGGCAAACTCGTCAAGCTGCCGGACACCAATATCATCAAGCTGCCCAATATCAGCGCATCCGTTCCCCAGCTCATCAAGGCGATCAAGGAACTGCAGGACAAGGGATACGCCATTCCTGATTATCCCGAGGAACCGAAAACCGATGATGAAAAAAAGCTGCACGCCCGGTTTGCCAAGGTGCTTGGCAGCGCCGTCAACCCCGTCCTGAGGGAAGGCAATTCAGACCGCCGCGCTGCCGCCTCGGTCAAACGCTTCGCCAGGCAGAATCCCCACCGGCTGATGAAGGATTGGCCGGCGCAGTCCAAGTCCAGGGTAGCGCATATGAGCGGAGGGGACTTCTACGGCACCGAGAAATCCCTGACCGTCAAAGAAGCCTGTGAAGTCCGCTTTGAATTTGTCGCCGAAAATGGCGACACCAGCATCCTCAAAGATGCAATCCCCCTGCTGGCAGGCGAGGTCATTGACACCGCGGTCATGAATGTTAAAGCGCTGCGCGCATTTTATGCCGAGCAGATCGAGGCGGCAAAGCAGGATGGCGTATTGCTGTCGCTCCACCTGAAAGCCACCATGATGAAGGTTTCCGACCCCATCATGTTCGGACACTGCGTGTCTGTTTTTTACAAGGACGTCTTTACAAAGCACGCCGATGTCCTGGACCGGCTGGGGGGCAATGTCAACAACGGCCTGGCCGACCTGTATGCCCGGATCAAAAAACTGCCGGACGCGGAAAGGGAAGCAATCGAAGCGGACATCATGGCTGCCTATGAAAAACAATGCGAACTGGCCATGGTGGACTCCAGCAAGGGCATAACCAACCTCCATGTGCCCAACAATGTGATAGTTGATGCGTCCATGCCGGTGGTTGTCCGCGACGGCGGCAGGATGTGGGGATCCGACGACCAGCTGCACGACTGCATCGCCATGGTGCCGGACCGCTGCTACGCAACCATGTACGGTGAAATCATCGAGGACTGCAAGAAACACGGCGCTTTTGACCCCGCGACAATGGGCAGCGTCTCCAATGTGGGCCTCATGGCCCAGAAAGCGGAAGAGTACGGCTCCCATGACAAAACCTTTGAAGCGCCGGCCAAGGGCGTCATTCGCATTGTTGACGCATCATCAGGCGAGCCCCTGCTTGCCCAGAAGGTGGAACGGGGAGACATCTTCAGGGGCTGCCAGACCAAGGACGCGCCCATCCGGGACTGGGTCAAGCTCGCGGTCAACCGGGCCAGGGCGGCCGGAGTACCAGCGGTTTTCTGGCTGGACGAAGACAGAGCCCACGATGCCGAGATCATCGCCAAGGTCAAAACCTATCTGCCGGAACACGATACCGCGGGCCTGGACATCCGCATCATGCATCCGGTCGAGGCAATGCGGTTCTCGGTGGAAAGGATCCGCCGGGGCGAAGACACCATTTCCGTCACCGGCAATGTCCTCCGTGACTATCTCACCGATCTGTTCCCGATCCTTGAGCTGGGCACCAGCGCCAAGATGCTGTCCATCGTGCCGCTGATGAACGGCGGCGGCCTCTTCGAAACCGGGGCCGGCGGCTCCGCGCCCAAGCATGTCCAGCAATTCCTGCGGGAAGGGCATCTGCGCTGGGACTCCCTCGGAGAATTCTGCGCCCTGGTGCCGTCATTTGAGCATATCTTCGCCACCTTCAACAATGATAAAGCCCGAATTTTTGCTCAAACTCTTGACCAGGCGATCGGAACATTTCTGGAAAACGAGAAATCTCCCTCCCGCAAGGTCAACGAACTGGACACCCGGGGAAGTCATTTCTACCTGGCGCTCTACTGGGCGCAGGCGCTGGCCGGGCAGGAAGCCGACCCCGACCTGCGGGAGCGGTTTGCCGCAGTGGCCCGGGAGCTTGCCGAAAATGAGACAAAAATCGTTATCGAGCTGAACGGCGCCCAGGGAAGCCCGATGGACATTGGCGGATATTTTCGCCCGGATCCGGCAAAAACCATCCAGGCCATGCGACCCAGCTCAACCTTCAATGCCATAGTGGATTCGATCTGACCGTAAGCCGCCGCAGAAGCCCATCTTCACGCGGCAGCTCCCGTCGGCGCAGAGAGACTGCAACGAACGGGATCAACAGCGCAAATGGGCAAGAGCGCTGAGCTTGACTCCCCGTGACCGGTTACATCCGACCCGCTTTTTTCCGGCCGGTTTTGGGTTCTTTTCATCCATAAACAGCATCTTGCCTCCAGGCATTTCCCGGAAATTGGAATTTCCGGGAAATGCTACCAAAATGGCCCTTATTGTCTCAAACTGCTCCATACAGGAAATATAAACATCGTAATTCCCTTGCTATTCAACAGACATAAGCACTATTGATAACAAATATCAGGCGTAATTCATTCTTCCCTTCCCCTGTAGCCGCCAATGCCACGGGACATTGTATTTGATTTTCAGAAAAACACGCCGTCCGAATAACTGGAAGCCACTAAATAACTATTATTAGGTTTAAAAATAATAACTTTTCCCTGTCGCTCGCAATTACAATTCGTAATCATGGTGCAGCACATTGTGGCACCCTTCCTTTTGTTCACAGTCCTGATTTATAATTTAATTAAAAAAAATTCTGGCACAAAACGCTGATATAACGCCACGATATAAAATCCTTGGCAGTCTAGAGTGAAAAAACAAGAAATCATGAGATTTATTGAGCAATGACGAGCAATAAACATCTTGCCGATTGTTGATAAGTTGTGAACAAATTCTCCGGCAGCAGATAACTGGTCGAAAAACGGGCACATTCCTCCATGTCGGCAAAAAGAACGATGATGGGCCAAGATATTGTACTCATCGGCGCAAAAGCCCGTTCACAGCAGGACCTCCCGCAACCTGCCCGGCCCGTTTCAACCCCATCATAAATCACTGCAAATCGGTTTTGACCGGGCGGACCGATGTACGTTACAAAACACCCATCATCTTGACTTGCTCCGGTTCTGGGCAGGAGATCCGAAGTAAAGCCGTCTGGCAGTATCAGTTACTCCAGAAAAAACACATTACAGCTCGAAGAAGGGGATTGCACTATGATGTGGGATATGCTCAGGGAGACTTTGCAAGAAGCTCTTCCTGAAAGCGAGTACAATCTGTGGATCAAGCCGCTCATCTGCCAAAAACAGGACGATCAGATCATCGAACTTGCCGGACCGGATCGGTTCTTCTGCTCCTGGGTCCGGGACCGCTACCTCAACCTCATAAACGACAAGCTGAAATCCCTGAACGCCAATGACGTCCGGGAAGTCAAACTGACCGTTGCCGGACCGCGGTTGATCGAGAGCCCCAAATCGGGCCAGCTACGTCTACCGGGAGTCCATAACCAGCAGGCTCAGCTCCGCTCCCTGCACCCCGGATACACCTTTGAGCAATTCATGGTCGGCCAGTCAAACGTGCTGGCCCGTTCGGCCTGCCATGCCCTGGCCAATAACGAAAAGACCTTTGGCAACTGCCTCTTTATCAACAGCTCCACCGGACTCGGCAAGAGCCATCTGACCCAGGCGGTCGTCCACTCGGTACTGGACAGTGCGCCCGCAACCATGCTCCACTATGTGACGGCCCAGCAGTTTTCCGCTGAAATGGTCAACGGGATCATGAACAAAAAAATGGAGCAGTTCTCGCAGAAATATATTCACAACTGCGACATGCTGCTTGTCGAGGACATTCATACTCTGGTCGGCAAAAACAAGACACAGGAACAGTTGAACACCGTGCTCGATTATCTCATCCGATCGGGAAAACGGGTCATCCTGACCGCCGCCGTTACCGCCAGAAAACTGGACGGCCTGGACGAGGACTTCAAGTCACGCATGACCTCGGGACTGGTCACCAGGATTGAGGCGCCGGATTATACAACCCGGATCAACATCATCCGCCATAAAGCCCGGGTCAACAATCTTAAACTGGATGACACCCTGGTTGATTTCCTGGCCCAGCACCTGAAAGGGGATATCCGCAAGACGGAAAGCGCCATCATCGGCATCAAGGCAAAAGCATGCCTGCTGGATACGCCGCCGGACAAAACGTTGATCAAGGAGGTGCTGAGTGAAGTGATCGGCGCGCCTTCGAGGCTGGATGGCGAAACCATCCGCAATTTCATCGGCTGCCAGTACAAGATCAGCCTTGATGAACTCAAATCACGCTCGCGCAAGCGGTCTGTCGCTTTTCCGCGGCAGATTGCCATGTACCTTACCAGAAAGTACACCGACAGCTCCCTTGCCGATATCGGCAGCCTGTACAACCGGGACCATTCAACCGTGCTTCACGCCATACGCGTTGTCACCAGGGACATGTCCCAGAACTCCTCGGTCAAGGAACAGATCGCGCTTCTCAGCGGCAAACTGCAGAACAGGTAGGATTAGTTCGTGTCCGTCCAGAAATGAGGATTTTTGTTCGAGGTCAGGTAAGCGAGGAACGAGACTCCGAAAAGGCCATTTCTGGACGGGCACTGGTTCAGAAATAAACCCCCTTCACCTCCGCCTCCCCTTTCCGGGAACGGGTGTCCCGCAGGACATTGTCAGCGACTTTTCTGGCCTCCTTGGTCATGTCGTTGATGCCGATGCCGTGCCAGCCGAAGCCGCAGATATGCAGGCCGGCGTTTTCTTCCTGCGCCTTCTCAAGCCATGACAACAGCGAGGGATATCCGGCTTCCAGCTGGGGGATGCCCGCCCTTGGCCGCATCACATGGGAAAAACATGGTTTTTCCGGCAAAACCAGGAGCCGGGACAAATCGTCAAAGACCTTGTTGGTCATGGTTTCGTCATCAAGCTCCAGCCGTTCCGGATGGCGGCGCCCTCCCACCAGCACTTCCAGCAGGACATGGTTTTTCGGCGCCCGGCCCGGAAACATGTGCGATGAGAACAGGGCGCCCAGAGCAAACCGCTGTTCCCGTTCCGGAGCCAGATACCCGAATCCGAAAGGCACCCTTGCCTTGTCGGTGAATCCCAGGGCTATGGTGGCGATCCTGGCTTCGGGGATCTCGCTCATGGGCGGCGAGGCAATCCCCCCGACCTGGTCAAGCAGGGCAAGGGAACGGTTGACCGGCAGAGCCAACACCAGGTTGCGGCAATTGATGCTGTGCTGGTTGGTGGTCACCTCCCAGCCGTCGGATCCGCGCTTGACCTGCGTCACCTCTGTCCGGTAGAACAACTCCTCATTCATGACCAGACCCGCGGCCAGGGCCTGGGGAAGACGGGCCATGCCGCTGCGGAAACTGGTCATTGCCGGCAGGTTTATCCGTTTGCTTTCAGCGGTGTTTTTTTTCTGCGCTTTTCTTTTATGCAGCAGACCCCGCACAAGAGAGCCGTGTTCAAATTCCAGTTTGCGGATCCCGGGCATGACCGCATCGATTTTCAGTCTTTCAATATCCCCGGCATAGGTGCCAGTAAACACGGCATCGGCAAAAGGCAGGATCGAGGGGCCGAAACGATGCGCGACCCAGTCGGCAACACTTGGTTCGCCATGCAGCGGTTTTTTCCACAATTCAGCCGCGACCCGCAGCTTGGCCCACAGGGGTACAAGATTGGAAAAAAGGATCTTCTTCGGATTCTGCGGAATGAGATTAAGTTTTCCGTTCAGGCAGATATAGCGGACGAATTTACCAAGAGGCGCCTTTTCCACCTCCCCTTCAAGATCGGCCAGGGAGACCAGCCTGCGGCTTTCCTCGCAGTTGTCCAGGAAACCATGGGCGCCCCACTCGGCCAGGTACCCCTCTTCACTGTGGCTAAGGATCGCTCCGCCGGGTCGTTCGCTTTTTTCCAGGACCGCCAGGGAGATATCCGACCGTTCATCTTTGAGGAAACGGGCGACGCTGAGCCCGGAAAGGCCGGCGCCGACGATGAGCACGTCTACATTTTTAGTCTTCATCAATTTTCCGTCCCGGCTGAATATTTTTCCGGAGATGTACACCTCCAGTTGAACGCGCGTAAATACTCACAGAATGGAGCAATCACACATTGCGCTACCAGCATTTACAGCAGTTCTTGACAGGCCGGCGATCATGATTATCATGTTTGCCGACTCCGTATACCATACCTAAAATTATAATCATGAACCAGCAAAAAGAGGATAGAACAATGGCAGAACAGGTTTTCACTCGCGAGTTCCAGGCGGAAACCAGGAAGGTCCTTGATATAGTCATCAACTCTCTTTACACCGAGCGTGACATCTTTGTCCGGGAGTTGATCTCCAACGCCGCCGACGCCCTGGAAAAATTCAGGCACCAGAGCCTGGTGGAAAAAGTCGAATTCGACGCCCATGTGCCCCTGGAGATTACCATTGACTGTGATGACAAGAACCACACCCTGACCATCACCGACACCGGTATCGGCATGAGCCGTGAGGAACTGGAAACCAATCTCGGCACCATAGCCCATTCCGGTTCAGGCCAGTTCTGGGAGCAGCTTGCCGAAGCGGCAAAAAAAGATGTCAACCTCATTGGCCAGTTCGGGGTGGGATTCTATTCCGCCTTCATGGCGGCTAAAAAAGTGGTTGTGCAGACCCGTACCTGGGACGGCAGCGAGGGATGGGAATGGGAATCCGACGGCGGCGGCTCCTACACCATCAAACCCTGCGAAGGACTGCACCGCGGCACCAGGATCATCCTCGAACTCAAGGATGATGCCAAGCAGTATGCCACCAAATTCGCCATTGAACGGATCATCAAGCAGTACTCCTCCTTTGTCTCTTTCCCGATTCTGGTTGACGGCGAAAAGGTCAACACTGTCCAGGCCATCTGGGCGCGTTCCCGGAACGAGATCACCGATGAGGAATACACCGAATTCTACAAATTCATCGGCAACGCGGTGGACGAACCACTGTACAAGCTGCATTTCTCCGCCGACGCGCCCCTGGCGATCAACGCCCTCATCTATGTTCCCAGGGAAAATTACGAGGTCATGGGCATGGGCCGCATGCAGCCAGGGGTCAACCTCTACTGCCAGAAAGTCCTCATTGATCAGCACAGCGAAAACATCCTCCCCGAATGGCTCCGGTTCCTCAAAGGTGTTGTCGACTCCGAGGATCTGCCGCTGAACATCTCGCGCCAGGCCCTCCAGGACAACGCCCTGGTCTTCAAGCTGCGCAAGGTGCTGACCAAGCGTTTTATCAAGTACCTGAAGGAAGAGGCGAACAAAGATCCGGAAACCTATGCCACGTTCTGGAAAAACTTCGGCATCTTCATCAAGGAAGGCGTAACAACGGATTTCGAATACCGGGAAGATCTCGGCGAACTGCTCCGCTTCGAGTCTTCACAGGGCGAGGCAGGATCCCTGGTGTCCCTTGCCGAGTATGTGGAGCGCATGAAAGAGGGCCAGGACAACATCTATTATATCAACGGACCCAGCCGCCAGGCCCTGGAAATGGGGCCGTACGTGGAAATGTTCACCAAGCGGAACATCGAGATCATCTACACCCTGGAACCCATTGACGACTTTGTTCTCAACCATTTGGGAGAATTTGACGGCAAAAAGCTCGTTTCCGCGGATCGCGCCGATCTCAAACTGCCGGAATCAACCTTAACCGAAGACCAGGAAGCCGCTGAGCCGGAACAGGGCAAAAAACTCGAAACAGACGAGGTCAGCGGTCTCTGCGCCTGGCTGAAAGAAACCCTGGGGGACAAAATCAACGAAGCGCTGCCCTCGGGCCGCCTGGTTGACAGCCCGGCCATGATCGTCAATGCCGACGGATACCTGACGTCGTCCATGGAACGGGTGCTCCGGGCCTCGGCCCAGGAAGAGCATCTTGCCATGAGCGGCAAGAAGAACCTGGAGATTAACCCGAAAAGCTCCCTGATCAAAAAACTGGCCGCCCTCCGCGGCACAGACCAGGACCTGGCCGCGGACATTGCCGAACAAATCTTCGACAATGCCATGATCCAGGCCGGACTTCTCGTGGATTCGCAAAAAATGGTCTCCCGGAGCTACCGGATCCTGGAAAAGATGTCCGGGGAAAAGTAAACCGGCAGTGATACCCGGCCTTGCTGTGGACTGGCAGCTGGCGGTTGGCGTGATGACCGCCTGCCCCGGTTTTCCTGCCATGCCTGTCCTGTCACGCAGTGGCGTGAGGCCGTAAGCGAGCAGCCGGGGTATCAGCTTCCCGGCTGCGGCGCGTCGAGCTGTTCTGCCGAAACCAGGAATAAGCTTGAAAAAAAAAGGGGTTCACGATATAGGGATTCAACTCGTATGCATAATCAAATGCCAGAAAAATGGTCCGAATGAATTCCCGGAGAGAACCTATGCGCCTGTACATCCTTATCGGGTTGACCCTGCTCCTGCTGCTGAGCGGCTGTTACACCAAACCGGTCCGGCATCTTGCCTCGGACGCCAGCCTGATCAAAACCGGGGAGTCCACCAGACAGGACGTGCTGCTCTATCTTGGAGAGCCGAACGGCCGCCGCGCGGTTAGCCCGGAAGTGGAAGAGCTGGTTTACTATGAAACCAAACGCACCCTCCTGCAGCGATCGCCGGTGATCGGCACCATGATGGATGACAAAGGGTACGAAATGCTGATTATCACCCTTACCGGGGACCTGGTCACCGGTTCTGAATTCCGCACCTTCACCAAAGGGGAGATGGAGCGCTTCGAAGGCTTCGACTGGGATGAAGTAGAATGACCGCCATGTCATCCTGGGAAAAAAAACGGGAGCAGATGGTGGAGGAACAGCTCATTCCCCGCGGCATCACCGACGAAGCAACCCTGCGGGCAATGCGCACTGTTCCCAGGCATCTTTTTGTCGATGACGCCATGGGTTCCTGTGCCTATGGCGATCATCCTCTGCCCATCGGCGCGGGCCAGACCATTTCCCAGCCCTATATTGTAGCGCTGATGACTCAGGCCCTGCAGCTCAAGGGCCACGAACGGGTGCTGGAGATCGGCACCGGTTCAGGCTACCAGGCGGCCGTACTTTCACGCATATGTGACCGCGTCTACACCATAGAACGGATCGATTCACTCCTGGTCCGGGCCAGGAAGATATTCGACCGACTGCACTATCACAACATCACCTCCCGCCTTGATGACGGCACCGAGGGATGGCCCGCCGAGGCGCCCTTTGAGGCGATCATCGTCACTGCCGGCGGGCCGAGTATGCCGCAACCGCTTATCGACCAGCTCACCGACCCGGGCAGGATGATCATCCCGGTGGGCGACCAGTACCTGCAGGAGCTGAAGCTGCTGGAAAAGATCGATGGCCAGACCACGGTCAGGACCATCGAACATGTCCGCTTCGTCAACCTTGTAGGAGCGCATGGCTGGACCAGCTGAAAACACCGGGGAGCGCCATTACTCACTGCTCCAGCGGATATATATCCGCTGCATGGAGTGGATCCAGACCCCGGCCGGGATCTGGGCGCTTTTTTTTATTGCCGTTGCCGAATCATCATTCTTTCCCATTCCGCCCGATGTTTTTCTCATCGCCCTCTGCATCAGCGCTCCGGCAAAATCATTCAAATATGCCGGGGTCTGCGCCCTCGGCTCCGTGATCGGAGGGATACTGGGCTACGGGCTGGGTCTCGGCTTTATGGATACCCTGGGCAGACCCATCCTGGATCTGTACGGACTGCAGGACAAGTACGAGGTTGTCCAGGACCTGTACCGCCGATACGACGCCTGGGCGGTGGGAGCGGCCGGATTCACCCCGCTGCCGTACAAACTGTTCACCATCACCGCCGGCGCCTTCAAGATCAATTTCCCGGTTTTCGTGATTGTCTCTATTATCGCCCGTTCCGCCCGTTTCCTCCTGGTTGCCGGGCTGGTCTACAAGTACGGGGCGCCTGTTCAGCTCTTCATCATGCGCTATTTCAACTTACTGACCTTTGCCTTTCTTTTTCTCCTGATCGGTGGATTTATTCTCCTGAAAATGGTATTATGAACATCGATTATCCGGCTCCGCCGGTACATACCAGAGTCAACAGGGATATCGCCTGAACCGGATTCGTCACAATCAACAACCGCACATAAATAATTTCCTTTTCCCGGGGACCAGATCGGCCAGGGGTGATGAGCGTGCCGCATTCTCATTCCTCCCCTGTTTTCGCTTCCGGCGCCGGAGGAGGTAAAGGGGTAGAAATCCATGCTGGGCAAATCGGCTGCCGTAGCCATACTCATCCTGACAACCGCTGTTCTGGCCGGGAAATCCGCCGGTGCCTCGTGCCTGACCGGGACCTGTCACCAGTCTCTGACCGCAACAAAATACCTTCATGGCCCGGTGGCTGCGGAACAGGCCGGCGCCACAGGCTGTGTCGCCTGTCACGTCCCGGCCGGGAAAACCTGCACCGCAAACAGCAAGGGCTCCTTTAAACCCCTTGCCCCGTCACTGACAATGTGCCGGCTCTGCCATTCCCGGGGGACCGGAACCCAGCATTCATCGCAACAGATCGACTGCCTCAAGTGCCACAATCCGCACGGATCAAACAAAAACGCGGAACTCCAGAGGTAACCAGCCCGCATTTCTCATGGGAATGCTGTATTTTCGCATGGGGCGGATAGAATTAATCAGGAGTAATTTCAGGGCGGTGACCTTACTTTTTTCGGCAGGATTGAGCATGCTGTCCCCAGGACTCTTGAACCTACAGGTCAGCGGGACTCTTTACAGCCAGACCCGGTCGATTCATAACATGAGTGTAGATCATGGTAGTGGAAACATTTTCATGACCGAGCAGTTCCTGAACGGTGCGAATGTCGTAGCCGGCCTCCAGCAGGTGGGTGGCAAAGGAATGGCGGAGGGTATGACAACTGGCCTGTTTGGTAATCCCCGCCTTGCGGGCCGCCGCTTTGACCGCCTTCTGCAATGAGGTTTCGTGGATATGGTGGCGGCGGACCTTGCCGCTCCGCGGGTCAACCGACAGACCATTGGCCGGAAATACATATTGCCAGGCCCATTCACGGGAAGCATTGGTGTACTTGCGGGCCAGGGCCGGCTCCATGTACACCTCGCCATGCCCGTTTCGCAGATCAGTTTCATGCATGTCCCTTACCCGCCTGAGCTGCTCGCGCAATTCCCCCTCGTAACGATTTGGCAGCATGGTCAGACGATGCTTCCCGCCCTTGCCCCAAACCTTGATCTGACGGTACTTGAAATCAATGTCCTTGACCCGCAGCCGCACGCACTCCAGAAGCCGCAGGCCGCTGCCGTACAGCAGTCCGGCCATGAATGCGTGAATGCCGGACATTTCGGCCAGCAGTTGGGCGACCTCGCCCGGAGACAAAACATCCGGCAATTTCCTGGGCCTTCTGCTTCTGGTGAAATCACCTATTTCACCCACCTGCACCTGCAAAACCTGTTTGAAAAGAAATACCAGGGCGTTGAGAGCCTGACTCTGGGTGCTGGCCGCAACCTGCCGCTCCTGGACAAGGTAATCGAGGTAGGCGCGGATCTCACCGGTTCCTATCTCCGATATCGTCTTGTCAGGATGGAAGGCGAGAAATCTGAGGACCCACGATTCATACGACTGCTCGGTCCGTAAGGAGTAGTGCCGTTGCCGTATCTCCTTCCTGAGGCCGGCGACCAATTCGGCATGCTTTTCACGAAAATTATCCGTGGGGCGCCGATCTGCGAATCGCGTCCCCTTGTCGTTCTCCGGCAGCGGCTGATCCGGCTTGGAACCGGATGCCGGAACGGTCTCCGCTTTTTTGTTGAGCAAAGCGACAGCATGGCCTTCAGCTTTATCCCATTCCCATTTTCTCGCCCACGTGGTATTGAGCTGCTCTTGATAGAGAAAACGTACCGCCTGCACCGCCTGCCGGATTCGCCATTCATTCATATCCGCCCTGTCGGCCAGTTTCTCCAGATACCGCAGAATGTCGGTGCCTGAGCGAGAAGCCAAGGGGCCTTTCATGGACTTGGCAAAGCCCTCTGCCCATCTGACATACCATTCCGCCTGCTCAGCCGGAACTCCGTGCCTGATGAGATTCTGCCGATAGGCTGCCCATAATGGCATCGGCCGAGACACTTTTCCCTTGACACTTTTATCAATGTCCATCTAAATGCTTATTAAATGATGACTTTTATAATTTTAATCAGACATTCAATTTTCTCAAATTAGTTGACTATACAGAATCTCGAAAATTTATGCTAGGAGTCTGTCGGAGTTCGATCTCTCAAAAAAGATAGTTTCTAACCAATAAA
>JAMJFO010000062.1 GCA_023544645.1 Desulfobulbaceae bacterium
CGACCTTCTGGCCGGATGAGCTGTCATAGACCTGCTGGTGGTCAAGGATGATTATTTCCCCGGCAGTACCGTCGATGGCCACCGAGGTGGGGTTGTGCAGCTGGCCCGGCTCGTTGCCCGGGGCGCCTATTGTGCCGGTGGGCTCGCCATTGGCATTGAAGATGCGGACAACATGGTTAAAATTGTCAACCACATAGACGGCGCCGCTCATGTCCACGG
Source organism: Desulfobulbaceae bacterium (assembly GCA_023544645.1). Taxonomy (GTDB): domain Bacteria; phylum Desulfobacterota; class Desulfobulbia; order Desulfobulbales; family Desulfobulbaceae; genus UBA10518. Next base: position 220 of record JAMJFO010000062.1, read on the forward strand.
CGATATCGGAAGGGATGCCGAATTCACCCGCGCCCTTGCCAAGGGAAAAAAGATATCCAAGATCAGGACCGAAAACCTTTACACTGCCGTCGCCGGCGCTGCCGACCAGGATCCTGCCGGTGTTGTCCACCGCCACGCAGCCGGGCATGGTAACGCCGGCAAGCGCCTTGCCGCTGAACTCGCCGTTCTGGTTATAGATAACTATCCGGTTGGAGGATGTGTCCGCGATGTAGATACGGCCCTGCCGGTCAAGGGCGACATCAGCGGGCGCGCTGATCATTTCGGTCAGGGAGGAAAGCCTTTCCAGCATCGGCATAACCGCTGCGGCGGCTGCTCCAGCCAGGGTGGCCAGGGTGGCGAGGAGAAGGAGGGAGAGGCACAGGAGGGCTCCCGTTCTCTCGATCAATGTTTTCTTCATGGCGGCGTTCTCTTCCTTTCTTGAAAACAAAAAACAGGTTTGTATTTCAGGCTTGAATAGTTCGGTAAATTGGTGTGTTATGAATTCTCCCCGACTGTTTGGCTGATGTGTAATAAATTTGTATATGAATACTATAAAAAAAATATATCAAAGTCAACGGTGCAATTTTTATACCTTAATAAACTTCAGGAAATGTTTGCCGGGCGTTGCGCGTTTTTGTTATATTTTTTGCGCATCGAGATGCAGGAACGAAATATTCAGCGTAAATGTAAACAGGCGCCAATCAGTCAGTATATAACGTATTTGTAATTTTGGATACGGTTTTGTAATACGAGAATGACAGCCGCTGTAGACGCAGTGACGGAAGCGGTATTTGCCGGCAGCGTGATTTCGGCCCGGATCAGGCATATCAGGGTAATGGTGGAAACCCCGGTGAAAATACTCTGTTTTAATCATGTGCCTTATGGTATAGTGTTACGCGGAATAACACTCCTGTTTTGAATGATTTCAGAGACGCAGTCTTTGCAGAAGAAAGAGACCCGAGAGCCTTTTTTATCAACATTTTGATACATTTTCATACGAGGGACGCAAGGTATGTCGGCTTGAAAACATATCTGAATGAACCCGTCTATTCAATTGACTGAAGCATGTATGGTCCTGATGCCCGTATAGTTTTTCCCGAAGAAAGCCGACGGATCATGTTGGAGCACTGCCATGGGGTTTTGGATGATTACCAAAAAGGCCGCGCCCGGGGGTGCAAGGCTTTTGGTCTGGTCTTCGGCGATGTTTCCGCCACAACCATCACTGTGGCTCGCTGCTTCCCCCTGGTGAAAAATGTCCGCTCGCAATCGCCGTATAAAGAGCAGATCGACAAAATTATGGAGCGACATGCAATTCCTTCTGTAACTCCTCTTGAGCACCGGGGATGGGTTGCCGACCCGGCAGAGCTTTTCGCCAGGATCAGGGAGTGTCGCGCTGATCAACACATCCTGCTTGGTACGTATCACATGCACAGGGTGGGTTGGGAGCATGACCGGAAGAGAGACACCCCGACAAAGCTTGACGCGGTACTGGCAGGCGAAAGCCGGCTGCTGATGTTTATTGTGTCCATGGTTGATCCGGCAAAACCGATTATCCGTGCTTTTTATGAGGGAATACATGAACAGGAAGTGTTGATACAATGAATCTAATCACCTTCCGGGCAGGTAATTCAGCGACATGGTAAATCAATGAACAGGTCGATTCGCTGGAGCGCAGACGGACAGATATGACAAGCGGACCCGCCCTGACCATAGAGTATACAGATCCCCTGGAAGACTTTAAGGGGTGGCTGGTTATGGATACCCTGGACCATCGCCTCAGTGCCGGCGGTATGCGTGTTCAACCTGGACTCACCCTGGATCGGCTGACCAGAATGGCCCGCAACATGACCTGTAAGATGCGGATTTGCGGACTGCGGGTCGACGGCGCTAAAAGCGGAATTGACTACGATCCTGCCGCACCCGGCAAACAGGCAGCCATGGCCAGGTTCATGGCCGCTGTCAGTCCCTATATCATGAACCGCTATTCCATGGGACCGGATCTCAACGTAGAAATGGCCGAGCTCGATGCAATTGGCCGCGATCTTGGCCTGCCCTCCGTTAAAATGGCTGTTGCCCGGGCGCAGGGATGGGACCTGCCCTATTTCGAGAAACGATATCAGGTCCTGGGGCAGGAGATTGATGGCCGCCCTCTGGGTAAACTCCGGGCCGGTTATGGTGTGGCTGTGGCCGCCCTCGCGGTTCTCGACTATCTGGGCATTTCGCGGGAAAAGGCCACAGTGGCCATCCAGGGGTTCGGCGCCCTGGCCAGGGCTGCCGCCTATGGTCTAAGCCGCAACGGTGTCCGGATTATCGCCTTTGCCGACCAGGAAAAATGTGTTCTCGCCGAACAGGGCCATGGGCTGGAAGTTCTGAAGCTCCTGCAATCCAGCGGTACCATGCTGCCGGAATCGGGTTACGCGAGCGGGGTGAAGGTCACGGCCAGGGAGGCTGTTTGCCGGGTGCCTTGTGATATCCTGGTGCCGGCCGCGGTTGAAAATACGATCACCGGAAATGTTGCCGGGGATGTATCTGCCAGGGCCGTGGTGCCGGGGGCAAATCTGGCGGTGACCGGCGATGCCGTGAATCTGCTTCATCAACGGGGGATACTCGTGCTCCCTGATCTGTTGACCGGCAGCGGCGGTTCGCTTTCCATGGAAGGTCTGTTTGCCCCGAAGGATACGCCGGCCCCGGCTGAAGTACTCAGCCATGTTGAGGAGCGGATGACACAGCTTGTCAACCAGATCCTCTGGTCCAGCAAGCAGGAAAAAATATCTCCCACCCGGGCGGCGCTCCGCATGTGTTCGGAATTTATTGTCCGACCGGGGACCAGACCCTATGGCGATATCGATTAAGTAAGGAAATGTCATGCCCTCCCATCCCCTGGATTTTCAGCTGCAGGCCAATAATTTTTCCACCCCGGAACTGGCCGCCGTTTTTGATGAACAGAGAAAAATGAACCGCTGGCTCAAGGTTGAGGCGGCCCTGGCCGCGTCACAGGCTGAATTGGGCATTATTCCAACCGAAGCGGCCCGGATGATTCGTGACAAGGCATGTATCGACAAGCTCGACCTGGAACTGATCCGGCAGGGATACGGAAAAAGCCGCAATTCACTGATGCCGGTGATTAATGAATTGCGCCGGGCCTGCGGAGAACAATTCGGCCAGTATGTTCATTACGGCGCCACCACCCAGGATATCCTGGACACCGGCATGGTCCTCGAACTTGATGAGGGGCTGCAGATCCTTTATCGTGATCTGCGGGTCCTGGAGAACATTCTCATTGATATGAGCCGCAGGCACCGGCTGACCCCGATGATCGGGCGAACCCATGGACAGCAGGCGCTGCCCATCACCTTTGGTTTGAAAACCGTGATCTGGGCCGGCGAAGTGCGCCGGCAGATCCAACGCCTGAAAGCTCTTTATCCGCGGGTCATGGTCGGACAGCTGAGCGGCGCAGTCGGCACCATGGCCGCCATGGGACCAAAGGCGCGTGAGGTTGCAAAACAGACCATGGAGCTGCTCAATCTGGACTGGAAGGCGCCGGGCTGGCATACCAGCAGGGACAACATGGCCGAAGTCGCTTCGTATGGAGCCATTCTGGGAGGCACCCTGGAAAAAGTCGCCAATGAAATTTTCCTCCTGGGAAAAACCGAGGTGGGAGAGCTAGCGGAATCCCCACCGCAAAGCATGATGAGCAGCGCCATGCCCCACAAGACGAACCCGGTTTTATGCCAGCGGGTTGTAGTCCTTGCCCGGCATATACGCGGGTTGACCACCACTGTTTTTGAGGGAATGGCTCATGAGCATGAACGGGATCCCCGCCGGTTATGGTCCGAATGGCTTGCTCTGCCGCAAATTGTGATGTATATCGGGACCGCGGCAGCATATCTGGTCCAGGTGCTTGACGGGCTGGTGATTATGGAGCGGAATATGCAGAAAAATCTTTTTTTGCACAGGGATATGGTCATGTCGGAATGGCTGCTCTTCCGTCTCTCCCCGGTTATGGGCAGGATACGAGCCCAGGAAAAGCTGCATGGCCTGTTGCGCGGGATTGCGGAAAGGGGGGGGAGTGTACGGGAAATGCTTGCAACTGATTCGGAAATAAGTCCACTGCTCAATGAGGATGATATGGACCAACTGGCACATCCGGAACGCTATATCGGCCTGGCGGTCGAACTGATTGAGGACACCCTGGCGGCAGTTGCCGCCCAACGGCAAACCGATCCAGAGGCTCTGCACAGATGACTTGTTCCGCTCCCCGCACCCATATTGTTGATTCCCGCTTTTACAGCAGGGGGTATACCACCGAGGAGGCCCGGCAGATATTCTGCGATCTGCGGCGGCTGCAGCGCTGGCTTGATGTGGAGGTTGTCCTGGCGGCATGCCAGGCCGAGCTGGGGGTTATTCCCGAGCAGGCGGCCCGTGAACTGGAACGGACCGCCCGGCTGGATCTCCTTGATCTCGACGCCATCCAGGCCGATATCGCCAGGACCGGCCATTCATTGATCCCGCTGCTCAATGCCTGGCAGAAAATCATCTCCGACGAAGCCGGAAAATATATTCATTTCGGCGCCACCACCCAGGATATCCAGGATACAGCCCAATCCCTTGAAATAAAAGATGTCTTTACCCTCATTGAACGGGACACAAATGACATTGTCGGCCGGCTGGCCGAACTGGCTGAACAGTACCGGGATTTGGTGATGATCGCCAGGACCCACGGCCAGCAGGCCCTGCCAACCACCCTGGGGGCAAAGATAGCTGTCTGGCTGGACGAAATGATCCGCAACGGCGATCGACTGCGGAGTTGCCGCCAGGGCGCCCTGGTAAGCCAGCTGTTCGGCGGTGTCGGAACCATGGCGGCGCTGGGCGATCAGGGCATGGCTCTGCTCAAGCGATTCTCGGACCGGCTGGGACTTGATGCGCCGTTAACCTGCTGGCATACATCCCGGGACCGCTCATCCGACATGTTGTCCTGCATGGCCATCCTGGCCGGCACCCTGGGCAAGATCGCCAACGAGATCTGCCAGCTGGCCCGCGATGAGATCGGTGAGCTGGAAGAACCTTTTCATATGGGCAAGATCGGCAGCACCACCATGCCCCATAAACGCAATCCGGAACTGTGTGAGCAGGTAGTGGTTCTGGCAAAACTGGTGAAGCATAATGCCGCCATCGGGTTTGAAACACTGATCAGCGAGCATGAACGCGATTACCGTTCCATTCGTCTGGAGTGGGCGGCGATAACCGACAGTTCCCAGTATATATGCGGTGCGCTTGCACTGATGAAGACCATCCTGCACAGTCTCATCGTTCACGAAGAAAGAATCCGGGAAAATGTCAATCAGGCCGCGGGGCTGATCGCCACCGAGGCGCTCATGTTCCGGCTGGGCGAAAAAATGGGCAAGCAGGCGGCCCACCAACTCCTGTATGAAATATCAATGGAAGCAAGGAGTATGCGCCGGCGGAGTACGGACAGGCCGCTTGTGGAGCTGTTGGCTGGCCATCCGGAAATCAGGAGGGTTTTTACCCTCGAGGCCCTGGGAAAAGCAATAGATCCGGCCCACCACATCGGCCTGGCCGGGCAGTTGACTGATGGGGTTGCGGCAAGAGCCGCTGAGTGGCTTGCTGCGCACAAAAAATTGAACGACAGCGTTCCACCATGCCCCCTGGAGAAAAGTGGAATCTGCACATGACCGCATTTAATCGTAAAATAGAGGTCTTGTCCGTTGCCCCCGGCAGGAATAAATCGATGTCCATGCATCAGGTTTTTTTAGGTTTTTCGGCCTGTTGCCTCGCGGCAGCGCTCATTTTGTTTTCGGCCGGAAATGGTCCGGCCCACGTCAGTTCTGATTCCATGCCCGATTCGGTGGCGGAGGTTGAATACAGCATTTACCTGGAATTCAGACCCAATGACCTCCAGGTGCGCAACAAGCTCGGCATGGTTTATTACCGGCTGGGCAAACTGGCCGAGGCTGATAGGGAATTCTCAGCTATTCTTAAGAAAGATCCCGATAACTACGACGCCCTGGACGGTTTGGGGTTGGTGAAAGCAGCCCGGCAGGAGTATGATGAGGCCATACGGCTCCACCGGATGTCCATACAGCTTAACCCGGAGGATATGATGGTGTATTATCATCTCGGAACTGCCCTGGAGAAGAGGGACATGGTCAGGGAAGCGGCTGAGGCGTACCATACCTCCCTGGCAAAATATAATGAACTGTATCCTTCCGGGGCTGAAAATAAAAACAGCGCTGAATTTGCCGAAACAGTCAAGGCGGCCATACAAAGAATAGAAGCACAGCTGCAATGAGGTTTGTCATGAAAAAATTTTCTATATTCCTTGTCTTCTCCCTGTTTATGGCTGTTTCCTGCAGTCCGCCGCCTTCCGGGGAAATGGAGACCTACCGCATCGGCTACATGATCTGCAACAGCGAGAAAGAAACCCTGGACAGGTTTCAACCGCTCACCAAGTACCTGAGCGAAAAGCTGGGAGTCAAATTTGAAATGGTTCCCATCCATACAAATGAATATATGCGTGAAGTGGACACGCTCCATTTCACCCATACCAATTCATTGCTCTATATCATGATGCATCGTTTCAACGGCGTGGAAATCCTGGCCGCGGAAAAACGCGGTTCCTGGGGCTCACTATCCCAGGGGATTATCCTCGCCCTCAAGCAGAGCGGCATCAGGAGCCTTGAAGACCTGAGGGGAAAAGATATGATCTTCGGTCCGATGCTGGCGCCGACAGGTTTCATGAGCCAGGTCGACATGCTGGAGCAGAGCGGCATCGACCCGGAGGAGGATCTGGCCTTTTATACCATTCCATCCGGTTCCTTCAAGCATGAGAAAGTGATTTACGGGGTCATGTTCGAAAAATATGATGCCGGCGCCATTCCTATCTTTGACTTTGAGACCATGGCGGAAGAGGGCAAAATTGACCCCGAGGAATTTGTCATTGTGGCAAAAGCGCCCCCCATTCCCTACTGTAATTTCGGGGTGACCCAGAAGGTGGATGAGCAGCTGGCCGCTCGATTCAAGCAGGCCCTGGTTTCCCTGACCATGGAGGATACCGTGGAGTTCAACGGTGAGACGGTCAGCGTTCTTGGTCGGACCCTGGCCGAGGGGTTCGAAGATATCAGTGACAGTGATTTTGATATCGTCCGTGACATGGCCAGGCGGACCAATATGCCGCCCTATCAGGAATACTGATTCAGTGAGCGTTCATTGCGGGTACGCGGTCCCGTTAAAGGCGGGCCCGAAAAACAGATACAGTGGCAGCATCACCTATCGTAAGAGGATCGACATGACAAGAGTATTTTTTTCAGCTCTTCTTTTTCTTCTTTTTCTCTCCGGAAATGCCGATGCCCATACCTTTCAGGGGGAAACCGGTTTCGTCTCAGGGGTATTCCACCCTGTTATGGGGTTTGACCATCTGCTGGCCATGCTCAGCGTGGGCATTATCAGCGCCCAGATCGGCGGCAGGGCCATCTGGACGGTTCCCCTGACCTTTGTGTGCGTGATGGGGCTCGGCGGTTTCCTGGGCATGCAGAACATCGCCATTCCGGGCGTCGAGTACGGCATTGCTTTTTCCGTGCTGATTCTTGGCATCGCCGTGGCCAGGGGGAAGCGAATCAACACGGTCATCGCCCATGTCGGCGTTGCTTTTTTTGCGGTTTTCCACGGTCATGCCCATGGCGCTGAAATGCCGGCAATGGCCGATCCCCTTGTTTTTTCCATGGGATTTCTCCTGGGTACCGCGGCCATCCATCTTGTCGGGGTCAGTGTTTGTCTGGTGGCGAAAAAGATCAACAGCGGCCCGCAGGCCCTGCGCTATGTGGGCGCTGGTATAGCGGGCATTGGCGTGTATATAATCCATATCCTGGTTAAATTTTAAGGCAATGGTGTTGAGGCACTATTTTTTTATTTGTCCCGTGGCGGGATATCCCGCGCCCAGGGCGAAAATCTTTTCGGGTTGCGGCAGACGGGTTTACGCTGGTGTGTCTGTCGTCGGTTTTCAATGGACTCCTTTTTTTGATGTAGCATGATGAAAGACCGGTTCCCCCCTCTATTGCGCCTCCTGCTGATTATGTCGGCAGTGCTGTTTGGCGGTCCCTTTGCCGCGCAGGGCGAGATCCTTGTGCAGGACACGGTATGGGAGGGGAGTGTCCTGGTGGATGAAGACATTGTGGTGCCTGAGGGGGTAACCCTTACCGTTAAAGGCAATACCCGTGTCAATGTCCTTTCATCCGACAGTACCAAGACCGACCCCGAATATATGTCCCCCCTCACCGAAATCACTGTTCGCGGCAATCTCCTTGTTGAAGGAACACCTGATGGTCCTGTTTCTTTTCAGCTTGATCCGGCCGGCGGGAAAGGTGGTTCCTGGGCCGGGATCATTGTTGATGGCGGGAAGGCCGCTATCGGTTCCGCTGTAATTCGCGATGCTGAAGCAGGGCTATGGATAATCAAAGGCAAGGCAGAACTGGATGGATCAACGCTTTCATCCAACCGCTACGGGCTGGTGGCCCAGACCACGGACAGCCTGGTTCGGATCAACGGATCAACGGTCACCGGTAATGAATATGGCCTCATGGTCCTTGATGGCGCGGAACTTGTCCGCAATGACACCAGCGTGGCTGATAACCAGAGGATGGATTTCCACACCGGAGTTGCCGCTGATCATGTTTTTTCGCTGCTCAACTATGATTTTGCTGAACAGGGGGAAGCTCGGGTGCTGGAGGATGAAGTCCTGATGGGCGACGTCATCTGGCAGGGCCGCATCCTGATCAGGGGAAGGATCAGGGTGCCGGCGGAGAGCCGCCTGATCATCATGCCCGGAACCATTGTCGAATTCGCCAGAAAGGATACCAACGGCGACGGGATCGGTGAGAACGGCCTGATGATGCAGGGGGTGCTCATTGCCAAGGGCACTCCGCAAAAGCCGATCCTTTTCCGGTCTGCCGAGCCGGTTCGACAAAAAGGGGACTGGGATGCCATCAACATCATCAACAGTGACGGCGCCAGGAATATCATTGAGTACTGCCAGGTTGAGGATGCCTACCGCGGCCTTCATTTCCATTTTTCCAATGTCGCGGTGCAGCGCTCCTTGTTTCGGAACAACTTCCGGGGCATCCAGTTCCAGGAGTCAACGGTGGAGCTCCGCGGCAATCAATTTTATGAAAACGCCAGTGGTGTTCAGGCCAGGGATTCGGAAATTATTCTGGCCGATAATCTCCTGGTGAACAATGTGTTCGGCGCCAATTTCCTGCGTTCCCACCTGACGGTCACCGGCAACCGGTTCGGCGCCAATCTTGATTTCGGCCTGAAGATCAGGGAAGGCTATCCCACAGTTACCGCCAATGTCCTGCATCATAACCGGTACGGCGTGATGTTCAGCGATGCCGCCTATGGGCGGATCACCGGCAACCTGCTGCTGGACAACAAGGAGACCGGGGTGTCCGTCCGCGATAGCGCCAACATGGAGATCAGCGGCAACTTTGTTCAGGCAAACGGTGTCAGCGGTATTTCCGTCCGTGACACCATGGCCGTGATCCGGGGCAACCATGTTGCGGAAAACGGGGAACGAGGCATCGGGGTGATATCGTTCCAGGGAGAGATTACCGGCAACACCATTGTTGATAATCGTCTGTATGCCATAGCAGCCGAGGATGAGGGCGACGTGTCCGCTCCTTCCAACTGGTATGGCGGAGATGATGTTGACGCGGTCATTTTCGACCGGAACGATGAATCCGGCCGGGGGCTGGTGCAATACGAACCGGTTGCCGCCGGGCCGCCGGAATATGTCTGGCCTTTGCCCGCGGTCCCGGTTGACCTCAGCTGGGCCGAAAAGATTGTGGTGCCGGAAACGGTTGCTGTCCCTGCCGGGGTAGCGCTTGTTGTCAAACCCGGGGCCATGATCCTCTTTGCCGGCGATGCCGGAATGGAGGTCCAGGGCAAATTGCAGGCGGTCGGCACAAGGGACGAGCGGATCACCTTTACCGCCAGGGAGGGGAGCAAACCGGAAAGCTGGGGGGAAATCCATTTTGAATACGCTGAGGGCAGCAGGTTGTCCAACTGTGATTTTCAATACGCGACCTGGGGCGTGCACAGCCATTTCACCGCCCTGCCGGTTATCGGCTGTTCATTCACCAATAATTATGGCGGCATCCGGTTCCGCAGCGGTCCGTTGCGGATACGCAATTCCCTGTTTCGCGACAACTCCATCGGCATTCGGGCCTATCTTGGATTTGCTGAGATTTCCGGCAACATTGTCACCGGCAACGCCAAGGGGATCTTTGTACGGGAGCAGGGCGGCGGACTGACGATCACCGGCAACAATATTTTCGACAATATCGATTACAATATCTGGGTGGGTGATTTCAACACGGAAGACATCCGGGCTGCGGAGAACTGGTGGGGCAAGGATGATCCTGTCGAAACATTTTTCGACGCCAGGCGCGAACCGGGCATCGGCACGGTGCTGTATGAACCGAGGCTTAAGGCCCCCGTGGAAATAATCATAGGAGATGATGGACGGCAATGACCGGGAGCAGTGCGGAAAAAGACAGCCTGGCGGTGATGCGAAACAGGCAATGGCGCCATGGCGCCGCTCTTTATTTTTTTTATGTTGTGCTCTTTTTTGCTGCCGCCCTGGCCGGAGCAGAAGAGAACGGGACGCTTGCCGGGCTGGTCACCGATGTTTCGGGTGCTCCGGTGGCCGGAGCAGAGGTGTCTGTCTACAGGACAGACAATACCAGGAGGCCGGCTGATTATATCGGCCCCACGGACCGGGACGGCCGTTTCCGGGTCATCCTGCCGCCCGGTCAGTACTGGACGGTGGCCCGGCTGCGGGAGGGAAAGGAGAAATTCGGTCCGCTGCTTCCGGGCGACAAACATTCCGGAGCTCCTATGGAAATCGAACTGCTTCCGGGAGAAGAAGTGGAAGAAGAGTTTGTCGTCGCCGACCTTGAGGAAACATCCCGTTTGGTGGTCAAGTACGATACCTCGTTTGTCAGGGCCGAGGGTATTCTCATGACCAGCGACGGAAAGCCTTTGGCAGATGCCTATGCCTTTGCCAACAGGCATGAAGGCATGAAAAGGATCCCGGATTATGTTTCGGCATGGACGGACAGCAGCGGCAGGTACGCGCTTTTCCTCCCCCCGGGAACCTACTATTTCGGTATGAGTCTGGAGTTCCCTCCGGGACCGGAACAGAAGCATTATATGCAGGTTAGTATTGACAGCGATAGAAAAAACATCAATATTATAAGAGATAAGTAAAAATTATTCCTATTCCCAGAAAAGTGATTTAAATATTGGAGTCTGCAATGAAAAAGCTTGGAATCCTTTTATCCTCCTTCTTCCTGGTATGCCTGGCAGCCAACGCATTTGCCTGTGTCGGCAAAACCCTGATTATCGGTACGTTGAACACTCCCAATGAAACCCTGCTGGCGCAGATGATGGCTGTAATTATTACCGAGCGGACCGGCACCACGGTTAATGTCGAATTTTTCGATACCCAGGAACAGCTGCAGGAGGCTGTTACGAAAAGAGATGTCAATATCTACACGGAAAATACCGGTCGGGCCCTCAAACAGTTGGGAATGAAAGAGGAGGGTGATGCGCAGGCCGTGTACGAAACGGTGAAGGATGCATACAGAAACCAGCTGCACCTGGTAATGCTGCAACCGTTCGGCGAGTTGCAGGGAAGCGGGGACGACAAGCCTTCCTATTATGTCCCTGTTGTTGCCGAAGGGATCCTGGTCGATTATCCTGCTTTGCCCCGGGTGATCAACAAGCTGGGCGCGGTGGCGGAGGATAAGAAGTTCATCAAGGTGCTGGCCGGGGTGGAGTCAGGCGATAAGCCCAACCAGGTTGCCAGGGATTTCCTGAAGAAGAAACGGTTTATTTAAACTGTTAAACCATTGTCCTTTTATTTATTATGAAAACCACCACCTTTGGAGGTGGACCCGGAAAGGTTTAATCGATCCGGCGAGAAATCAAATATATTGTTCATTTTCTTTGCTTGCCCAAAGAAAACGAACCAAAAGAAAAGGCACCCGTGCCCCTTGGTCCTTCGGACTGCCCTGTGCTCCTCGAAGCTGTCGGGATTTTGAAAACTCGCTTCGCTCAAACAGTTCAAAATCCTCATCGACAACTTTTGCGGTGCTCGGCAAGGGCCAATGGGAAATACGCCCCCTTATAGGGGGCAACCTGATGCCTCCCGCTTTGCGGGAGGAGTCTCACTGAAATCCGGGGTAATTTTCGCATCAATCATCCAGCTTGAAGATTTTATTGCGGAAATTGAACGCATAGGAGCGCAAAGAATAGACCGCCACGGCAGTCAGCATGCCGGCCAGGGCTATGGCGGCAAGAATAGCGTAGAAGCGGTCCACGCCGAAACCGTCCGCCACCCATCCTCCCGCCGAAGTGGCCAGTGAGCCCATCCCGAAGATCAGGAAGAAATTTACCCCGAACCCCATGCCATGTGAGGATTTTTTTGTATACTTGGCGATCAGGTAGTTCTGCGAAGGCTGCCAGGCATAGTAGACCAGGCTGAACAGCCCGGTGGCGACTATGAGCGGTTTGTCCATAAGGCGGCTGGCGTAGTACAGGGCAGGGGCGGTGACGAGGAAAATGAAAATCGGCACCAGCTCCGGGCGCTTTATTTTGTCATTGATGTAGCCGCCGAACCATGCGCCGATCAGGCCCAGGGAAAGAACAGCGGTGGCAGTGTAACCGGCCATGACCATCGGTTGGTCATGGTTGGCGATGGAATTGATGTTCTGCTGGAAGAGGGCCGGGAGAAAGGTAAGCGAGCCCCGGAAAATGAAGCCGGAGAGTATGCTTCCCACAAACAGGAGAAGTAAAGCAAGGGAAATGTAAAAGGGAGAGGGGGCGCCGGTTTTTGCGGAGGGGCTTGGAGAAGGTCCGGCGGATGCAGGTTCGGTGGACTTGATGAACAGGCTGCCCAGTTGCCGGAAGGAAAGATCCTTTTCGCCCTGGACCCGTGTTGTATAGATCAGCAGAAAAAAGCCCAACCCGATGAGGCCGTAGGTAAGATAGGCCGCCCGCCAGGTGCCGAAGAGCATTATGCTGGATGCCGCCACCAGGGGAGAAAGGAACAATCCGATGTTGCCCATGACCCCGTGAAAACCCATGGCCCTTCCCTTGTTGCTGTCAATTCGTCGGGCGATAAGGGAAAGGCCCGCCGGATGGTGGATGCTGGCCGAAGCGCCAAGCAGGGCGTAGGTGATGGCGAAAATGATCATGGATGATGAGAGTCCCACCAGGATCGAGGAGAGCGCCATGCCGAGCACGCCCATGGTGAGCAGTCTTTTGGAGCCGAAACGGTCCGCCAGGTATCCGGCGGGAAAGGCTCCCAGGCCATAGAGGAAGTAGCCGACAGTGGCGATGACCCCCAGTTCGGTAAAACTCAGGGACTGTTCGGTGGCAATGGCGATGAGCACGGCGGGCAGGATGGTCATGTACCCGTGGGTGATGAAATGGGAAAAGCCGACCATCCAGACAAGTCTGGAATCGTTTGTCATAGGTTATTTCCAATCCACGGGTTTATCAAGGACCGGCTGAATATTGATCTCGGCCAGCTCGGGGTCGTCGTTTTTGTCGAAAATCATCTCGGCGATCCTGTTCCGGTCTGTGGTCCCGAACCAGTTGTTGGCTGCGTTTACCGGGAAGTCCTGGGCCTCGGCAATTCCTATATCATAGGACCTGTTTTTGTAGATATTATTGTTTTCAATCCGGACCCCCCTGGCCTGGTACAGGTACACTCCCTTGAGGTTATCCGTTATCTCGTTGTAAGCAATGAGAGCCCGGGAATCTTCCTTGGGCCAGACGCCGAAGAATTTGTTTTCTCGGATCTCGTTGTGGGTAATTTCCGCCGAGGAGTTTCTGAAGCCGATCCCTCCCTTGTTGCCGGCAAAAACGCAGTAGCTGATCTGGAGATGCGAAGGCTTGCCGAACCAAGGCGCATCAGGGGTTTCCTCTTCCTTCTTGAAACTGATGCCGACGCCGTTTCTGGCGAATTCGGAGTGGGAGACGGTTACCGAGGCTCCATGGGCATGGATGCCGTTGTACGCGCAGTAGATTTTTACATATTCCAGCTCATTGCCTTCGGAGCCGAGGAAATTGATGGCTCCCCAGTCCGCTGCCCGGGGAGTCATTTCCGCGGAGGTGAAAACGATCTGTTTGTCCGGGGTTCCTCTGGCGATGAGCCTGCCGCGAATGATAAGTTCGGCTTCCGGATAGTAGGGCGAGTCGATGTCAAAGAGATTCTGATCACTGTTCTCGTCGATTTTTCTGAACTTGATAATCGTGCCCGGAGCAATGGTCAGCGTTACCCCGGGGGGGACATAAATATCGCCGCCAATGACAATGGTGCCGCTCCAGGTGGTATCCTGATCAATAGTCTGGCTGGCAAGCTCGGTTACCTGCGTTTTCTGGCATCCGGCCAATCCCAGCAGGATCGCGAGAAGAAATATTTTAGTCCAGTCCGGCCTGATATTCGGGTGCAATTCCATATCCTCTTTTTCTATTGAGTATTCCAATGACAAACAGCAGGCAAATTCCCACCAGGACGGCGATCTGGCCCTGAATCGCGGTGCCGTCGGCGCTGCCGTTCAATTCCCAGTTCCGGACCAGGGCGGCGCCAACCAGCATGCCCATGACAGCGGCGCCGGCGTCATTGTCGCCCTGGCCGGCGGCAATGAGCTGCCTGAGCGGGCAGCCGCGAATGAGGATGGAGCCGAACCCGACCAGGAACATGCCGAGAAACGTCCAGCCGAAATCCGGATTGGAACTTGGCTGGGCATACAGACCAAGATTGAATTGCCCGGTCAGGAGGTTGGCGACCAGGGCAAAGCCGAAAAGTGAAAAGATGCTGATCAGCAGTCCGGTTGAACGCGGACAGTTCATGATTTCCCGGGGGCCCCACAAAAATATCCGCGCGATACCGCCGGTGATGCAGAACTGTGTGCGTTGTGCCAGGGCTCCGACGAGAAGGCCGACACCCAGTGACATCAGAAACGGCGCATGCTGGGCCGCGGATCCTTTTTCACTCTGGGCGATGAAAAATGGCTGGGAAATTGCCAGGATCAGAAGAAAGATCATCAGTCCCGGGATAATAAAGCCGTTGGTTCTGGGGGCAGGCTCTGCCTCGCCCAATCGAAAGCCGTGTTCGATAAATTCCAGGCCGACGTATATGCCTGCCACCAGGCCCCCCAGTCCGGCAATGGCTGAGAGATCGCCGGCGGTAATCCGCAGAAACAGCTTGATCGGGCAGCCGATGAATACCGCGCAGCCGATGATCAGCAGAATGCCGACCAGAAACCGCAGCAAAGGGGAGCTGCCTCCGGTGGAACGGAACTCTTTCCGATAAAGCGAGAGGGCAAAGGCGCCAAGAACAAAGCCGATAATTTCCGGGCGGATATATTGCATCCGGATGTTGCCGTGCAGTCCCAGGGCGCCGGCAATGTTTTCCATGAAACAGGCAACACACAGGCCGGTATTGGCCGGATTGCCGTACAGGGAGAGGAGGACGGCGCCGGCGCCGATGACCGCGCCCGTGATGATAAAATAGAGGATCATTGTAGGGCTGATTCTTTCCATTACCCGCAACTCCCGGCTATTTTCCTTTTCATGTAATAGGCTGTTTCCCGGTCGTTCCGCAGCTGAATATCATCCGGCTGGCGTTCCAGGTCTGAAGCAATTTTAGTCATCGCTTCCTCAACGGTTATTTTTATTTTTTTGCCCTGGAAAAGTTTTGTTTTTTTATCAAGGAAATCCGGGTTCATCTCCACCGCCTCCTTGTATTCATACATTGCAGCAACAGGCTGCTGGCGGCGGACCAGGATGTCGCCTTTAAGCATATAGAGCCTGCCGTCATACTTGTATTCTTCAAGTAGGGAATTGACCAGTGTTTCGCTTTTGTCCACGTTTCCCTGGATAAGGATATTCCGGGCAAGTTCGATTTTTTTGTCCAGTTCAGGGTTTATTATTACTTGGGCGGCCTGGATTGCGGGTTTTCTGTTCAGGTCTTCTCGAGGATCTCCACCTGCCTGGACGATCAGGGCGCCGGCATAAATGACAATCACCGAAATGATAAATACTGTCCATTTGTCGAGGGTATCCATGCTTTTTATATTTTACGCATATTTTTGAAAATAACAACCATTATCATTTCCGCCTCGTGGTATCTATATCCACAAGTATGATGCCTGTAATTTTTAAAATGAATGTTCTGGATAATCTTATTTCAGGCAAGAATGTTTCGGACGAATGGAAGAAGCCTATTCTGTGAAATGATATTTGTTCCGTAAAAATAAATTGTTAGTCGTTGTGAAACCCTTCGCGAGTCCGCAACCTTTCACCCGCAACCTCAAAAACTGCTCTATAATACGATTTATTTTTCGAAATGCAAAGATATAGACGAAAAAAACTCTTAAATTTGCCGCGGCGGAATTTCATCAATGAGCAGAGATAGGGAAACAGGCGATTCTGAAAATATATACACCCGTCGCCCGTCCATAGGCCGTTGAAAAAAACAACAGGGAAATTGCTGTTCTCAGCGTGGTCCCGCTTCCCGGACCGGCGTTTCCCGGACCGGTTGATAAATGGCCCTGCCTAAA
Source organism: Desulfobulbaceae bacterium (assembly GCA_023544645.1). Classification (GTDB taxonomy): domain Bacteria; phylum Desulfobacterota; class Desulfobulbia; order Desulfobulbales; family Desulfobulbaceae; genus UBA10518. The sequence goes on from JAMJFO010000062.1 coordinate 16,869, forward strand.
ACATCGTCGCGCAATTTGTCAAAAATTTTGGTGCGGATGATCTGGGGATCGGTGAGTCCCCACCAGTTGCCGCCAATGGCAAGATCCCATATCTGCTTGGCCCCGAGATTGAGATCATAATCGGTATTCGCATTGATGTTGTTGCCGGTGATTATGAGATGCCCTTCATTCCATGGCTTTCCGGTTCTTCCCGGTTCAAAGAAATCAACAATCTGCTGACTTGAAGGCGCCAGAAAAATCCCTATGCGATTGCGGGTAATGTTGTTGCCGCTGATCTCGACCGGTCCCTCCATGCGGGTGAATCGAACACCGATATTGTTGTTTTCGATCAGGTTATGGGTGATTGTGAACTTGGCTCGTCCGAAACGTAATCCTTCGTTGTTATGGGTAAAAACAGAATCAGAGACGGATGCTGTGGAAAAATGCACCTGCAGTCCGGTAAAGGCGTCGCGAAAAATGCAGTATTGCAGGAAGTTTTTCCTGGCCGAAGCAAAGATGAGCACATACGACCAATCCCTTGGCATGGGATTTTTTTCAGCCGATTTGAAGGTGATCGGGCTTTCCCTGGTCCCTTTCGCCATGATCCGGCCAAGAACCCGTATCTCTGAATCGCCTATTTGGTCATTGTTGGAATCGATCTTGTGAAAGCGGACAGTGGTTCCGGGCTGAATTGTCAGGGTCGCACCGCGGCCGACCACAAAGACCCCCTCAATGGCAATATTGCCGGACCAGGTCACGTCTTGGCGAATAATGGTATCTGAAAAAAAGAGTTCCTCTTCTTCGGCGTGGGCGGGTATCGTAAACAGCCCCCACGTCGAAACGAGGAGTGCGTAAATGAACAGGATCGGGACGAGAAGTCGTTTCATGGTGTCAAGGCATGATTGATTCGGCAATGATATGCACCCCTGTTTTGATTTCATTCGGCTGAAGGTCAATGCTGTGATTCGGCGTTCCCTCGTAAATTCCGTAATATTCGCCCGCTATCGGGGCATCCCCGACCCTTTCGCGGGCCACCAGGTAATAGGAGCCGCTGCGCAGTTCGAGCCTGAAAAAACCTTTGTCATCGGTTCGGGTCATGTGTTCTGTTTTCATCCGCAGGACATACATTTGAAATAAGTCCTGGCCGTCGGCAGGATAGGCGGAGATGTAGAGGCTGCTTAGTGGAAAACCGGTAAGGGTGGTTACGCGGCCGGTAATGAAGGCGGGCCTCCGGATGTCACCGGCAAGAAGCCTGGCCGAATCTTTTTCATCGACTTCGCGCAGGGAGGCGGAAACCCGTGTCTTCTCCTTTTTGCCGCGGGGGTCTGTCGCATCTTCCGCCAGAAACGCGTCAATATCATTTCTCGGGTAACAGGGAACATCGATCATGCAGGACTGGGCAGGAGGAACCTGGACCGGATTGCCGGAGAAATAGCATAACAGATCGCCTTTGCTGATGGGGCCGATGGCGCCGCCGCCATTTCGTTTGCGGGCAATCACCACATACCTGCCGGGGTCAAGGTCGAACCAGAACGTACCGTCTTCGGGAACCGTGTTGGTGAACAGGCCCATTCCCCTGAAGGGTTCATCTGTCAGTGGGTAAACAGTGACGCTGCTGTTTTCCACCGGACGCCCTTTGTAGAGCACTCTGCCGCCTATGCCCTGGAAGCCGGGCTCGCATTCGGCATGGTCCACCGGCATGGCTACTAGGGGGATCCAACGATAGCCTTCCTCCACATGAATGGGATTGAGGCCGTGGTAGCCGAAGAGTGGCGTGGAGCCGTCATTTCCGCTGGCAACGAGGTAGTATTTCCCTTCCGGCACGGTGAGGCGGTACTGGCCGGGTTTTTCTCCCGGCGTGGAACGGATGCCGTTTTGTTTGTTGAGCAGTGAGCTGTAGTCCGGATAGGCAGTAACCACAACATCAACAACCGGACCTTTTTCCGAGAGCACTATGCCTTCCAGCTGAACAGCAGACACCGGTGCTGAACAAAATGCGAAAAAAGATAGCAGTGGTACAAGAAAGAGAAGGCGCGATTTCGTCATGTGAGGAATATCAGTCGGTCAGGGTTCAGGGGAGCGTCTCCTGAAAGCATAATTTTCAATTCAAAACTGCAGGTGAAGGAAATACAAAAAAACTATACAAAATCTGGTTAGAAAAAAGAAGTCATAATAAGGCGATGTGCATTCATATCCTCCCGACCTGAGTGAACCCTGCTTCCTCGATGGTTCCGGTCACGGTCATTGAGCTTGGGGTGTTAACGGATTATGCCATATTTTACTCAACGTAGGGCAAAATTGAAAGCATCTGCATGCCACTCCGCCTTACTCTCCTCTGCCACGGGTCCATTCTCCGGCATTTGTATTACGATATTGTACCTCCGGTTACGGATCCGTTGTTTTATGGTTGTTCCAGGTTGTTTCTGATAAAAAAATATTTTTTTTTGGGGGGGGGGGAAAGCCGTAAATATTAAGAAAAAACAAAGAGGTGTCTCAAAAAACAAACATGGAAAAATTAAGGTATGGAAATTGCACATTTGACAAGCAACGATGAATTTTATATATGACCGTAGCAATTGAAAATTCAAATTCTGAATTGTTTATGAATTTGGCATGAAAGAAAGAGTAAAACGTATGGAAAAATAATGAAATCAACAAGTTGAGATAAAATTTAAGCTTTAAACAGTATTATTTAATTCACCCCAATACGTTTTTTCAAGAAAGGAAGAGAACGCCCCATGAAAAAAACATTGATCGTGAGAAAGGGAGTAGCCCTGAGCCTCTCAATCCTCCTCCTCGCCGGTCTTGCCGTTCTGCCGGGAACAGCCGCCGCCGCTGTAATGCCTGCACTGGAAAGACTTTCCCCGCTGAGCGAAATGATCAGCTCGCCCACCGATGTCGCCCTTGACCGTCAAGGCCGCGCCTACGTCGCGGAAACATCGGCGAACCGGATCGTAATCTACAACCAGAGCGGCGAATTCAGCGGCAGGGTTCTGGCCGGTGTTGTTCAACCGGGCAGTGTAGCGGTTGATAACGGCGGCCGGATCCTGGTCGGCAGCGCCGCCAACGGCAGTGTGGCGGTTTTCGGTTCCGACCTTGCGTATCTTTTTTCCCTCGGCGCCGGTGCGGGCGAATTCGGCATACCATCCGACATCGCGGTCGACGATAACGGCTCTGTCTATGTGGCGGACAGCCTCAACCAGACTGTGCGCATCTATAATTCCAACGGCGACCATACCGGATCAATCGGCGTTCCCGGCAACGAGCCGGGGCAGCTGCATAATCCCACGTCGGTGGCCATAGACGCCAATAGCGGTGAAATAATTATCCTTGATCACCAACAGGTCTATGACAGCTCATCCAGCAAGATGGTTGACGGGGCCAGGATCCAGTACTTTGCCATGGACGGTACCCCGCTGCGGTCCTACAGTCGTTTCGGCTACAACAATACCGGCACGACGGAGTTAGATCCCGACTCGGGAATAAAGAAAGCCGTCTATGACATCGGCATGGGTCGGATGACCCGACCTGTTCAGCTTACGGTGGACAGCATGAGCAGGGTGTATGTCACGGATATGCGTATGCAGAATGTCATGGTGTATGACAATCAGGACAACTTCCTCGGGGCCATCGACGCCGCGACATGCACCCTGGCCATCCCGCAGGGCATTGCCATCGGCGCCGCCAACCGCCTTTATATCGCTTCCAAGAAAACCAAGCAGATTGAAGTTATCGGCGTTGACGACTATACGTCGCTGCTTGCCGCCCCGACGGTTGTCGATTTCAGACACACGGAAACCGGCACGGCTCCGCCTGCGCAGGAAGCCGCGATCAGCAACCAGGGCAAGACCTCTTTCAGCTGGACGGCGTCCACGCCTGACGGCTGGGTATCCCTTGGCACGACCTCCGGCACCCTGGCGGCTGCCGAGACGTCATCGCTTGCGGTTGCAGTTGTCCCGGAGGGCATGGCCCCCGGCAAATATACCGGCAGCGTTGCCATCAACACCGGCGCCGGCGCGGCGGAAGATATCCAGGTTGTCCTCCAGGTCGACCCCAACCCGTTGCAGGTAGCTCCCGCCTCCCTGAACCTGGCGACAGTTGCCGGCACAGCGCCCGAGGGCCAGCTGCTGGCGCTCACCAGCGCCGTTGAAGAACCCCAGGCCTGGGAGGCATCCGCCGACCAGCCGTGGATTACCCTTGACAAGACAG
>JAMJFO010000063.1 GCA_023544645.1 Desulfobulbaceae bacterium
TATTTATGCGGTCATTTATTGATCACGTATGATCCATAATCCGACAGACTCCTAGTCCATCAAGTATTTATATATTAATTATGCTGGAAGGCTGTTAGCTGTTAAGGCTATAGGCTTTTAAGGGCGGTTTTCGCAAGTAGCCTAATAGTCTTCAGCCTACAGCATGGTCAACAAGCCAGTTGAATCTTCACACATTCTTATTCTTTTCAGCAAGTTAGCATAAGTCAGAAGGTTGAGATTTAAACCATGCGTTCGAGGCAAGCGGGCTTGCGATACTCCACATGATATTTTTCTCAAAGCCAGAATTCCGGATATTTTCGTGTTTTGGGAATATTGTTGATCAGCAGGGCAACCACCAGCATCAGGAGCGCCCCCGAGGCCACTGGAACAAGGACGTAGAGATAGCCGAGCTCGTGCACCTTTTCGCCTCCCAGGACAGCTATCAGGGCGGTGGCGCCCCCGGGCGGATGAAGAGTCTTGGTGGCATGCATGACGCCAATGGCTGTTGCCACGGCAAGAGAGGCGGCCAGCCACATCTCCCCTTGAAATGTCTGGTAACAGAATACACCGATGATTGCTGATAGAATATGGCCTCCCAGCAGGTTCCGCGGTTGGGCCAGCGGGCTCCTGATCGCCCCGTAAATCAGTACTGCCGACGCCCCGAAACTGCCGATAACCATTATCAGATCAGTCTGTTCCAGGAGATTGTAGTGAATAAGCGATACCGTGGCGATTCCCAGGAAAGCGCCCAGCCAGGACCAGGATATTTCCTGGATCCCGGGTGCGGGCGGACTGCTGGAAAACCCTTTCATTTTCTGAAAATATTGCATTATCGCACCTCAATCGAACACATGGGTCCTGACCAGGTCGCCCCTGGTCAGGATGCCGAGTAGTTTTTTTCCCTGTTCATCCAGCACCGGCAGCCGGTTAACACCATACCGGGTCATGAGGGCTGCTGCTTCGGCCACTGAAGCGGATTCGCTCACCGTGATCACCGGAGCGCTCATGATATCTTTGGCCGCGCCTTTGCGAATACCCAGCGCGGCGCAGCCCTGACCCACCAGACAGGCGGCGACAACCGACATGAACAATCCTTTTTCCGCGCCCATGTGCTGAAGAAAATCCCTTTCCGAGATAATACCCTGGACTTTCTCGTCCCGGTCAACCACCGGGATCCCTGAAACACCGGCAGCCGCCATCCGGTCGGCCACTTCCCGCAGCGGAGTTTCTGGTTTTACGCTAACCACGTTTCTGGTCATTATATCTCCCGCCCTGACTGAATTGATCACCCGGTCAAGGGCATGCCGGTATGAATGCGAATACAGCTCCCTGAAATCGCTGGTTGTTATATCCAGGTAGCCGGGAATTTCTTTCATGGCTGCATGGATATCCTCATCGGAAATTTTAAATTTTTCCGGGATTTCATTCAACATTCCACTGCTACCTGGGTCTTCCTTCTTTTTCATCACCACGTCTCCGGCAAACTGTTGCAAGTAGGGGATGAAGACGGTGAAATCCGCCTTCATCCGTGTTGATTGATCAGCCCTGGCGGGCTTCCACCGCCGGCTGCAGAGTGAACAGATGATAGACCGTAGTCAGGACACCGGCAAGAAAACATACCCCGAAAAAGAGCGCCACCTTGAACCAGAACATCATCATCATGTGGGCGGTGCTGTAGCCGATATCAAGCATGCGCTCCAGATACACCTGGAGGATGCCGGCAACGCCAAACACCAGGCAGAGGAAAAACATCGACACCGCCATGGTCCAGAATCCCCAGTATCCGGCTTTTGCTTCATATTTCTCAATACCCTTGAATTGCGGCAGGGCAAAATAAAAGACCGTCAGGTTCAACAGGGCATAGGCGCCGAAGAACGCCATATGACCATGGGAGACGGTTATCTGGCTGCCGTGGGTATAGTAGTTGATCGGTGGCAGGGTATGAATAAAGCCCCATATTCCGGCGCCGACAAAATGATAAAGAGCAAGACCGACAATGTAAACCCATATCAACTGGTTAACGACAGGGTTCTTACGTTCACGGATATGCAGCCAGGTGTCGATGACCATCAGCAGAATCGGCAAAGGCTCCAGGGCGCTGAAGATGCCTCCCCACCAGAGCCAGTAGTGTGGCGCGCCTATCCAATAGTAATGATGCCCGGTGCCGACGATACCGGTAAAAAGGAAGAGGCCGGTTTCAACATACAGCCATTTTTCTACAACCTTCCGGTTCACCCCGGTTACCTGGATAATGACAAAGGCGATGATGGCCGCGGTAATCAGCTCCCAGGCGCCTTCAACCCACAGGTGAATAACCCACCACCAGTAATAATAATCGGCATTGAGGCTGGAATAGAAAGGGATGCCGAACAGGTACATGAGGGCCAGGAAAAGAACTCCGCCGACCAGCATCCACTGCAGGACGGATTGTTTTTCTGCTCGCAATACGGTCATGAGAATGTTGTAGAGAAAAAGCAGGGCCGCAACAACAATGACCATGTCCAGCGGAACAGGGATTTCCAGCAAGGGTTTTCCCTGGGTCCAGCCGAACAGAAAACCGATGACCGCTATCACCGCGGCGCCGGCAAACAGGATGAGCTGCAGCCAGGCTATCTTGGTACTGTGCAGCTCGCGTTCGCATTCCACCGGCAGGATAAAATAGGCCCCGCCCATGAATCCCAGCAGCATCCAGGCGACCAGCAGGTTGGTATGAATGGCCCGGGAAGTGGCAAAGGAAAAGACATCCACCAGGCCTTGGGGCAGGGTAAAGGCATAATTGCATGCCAGCCAGAGCCCCATGACCACCTGGAGAATAAACAGCAGCAGTGAAAGTTGCATATAGGGCAGCGCCACTTTCTGGCTTTGATATTGTATTGTCATCTGTACCCCTCCTTTAGCGTAAACTCAGAATGAAATCGGCAATAATTCCTGCTGTCTCCGGCGTAACGTTCTGCGGAGGCATGTCGGAATCGGGGTTTACCGATTGCGGGTCCTGCATGAAGCGGATCAGGGTTGTACGATCAAAACTGCTCTCCCGGGCCAGGTCGCTGAAATCGCCGGCAACATTACGTCCCTGATTGACAAAGGAGTGGCAGCCCCCGCACGTTCCCAGCACAATATCCGTCCTCTCGACGTTTGCGGGCTGATCAGCGCGCATTTTTGCCGCTTTCACATATTTTTCATCCTGCGGCGGCCAGTTCCTGTTTTCAATATCAGCGGTCCAGTGGAGGAACCTGACCAGATTGCGCGCCTCCTCTTCGCTCACACCGAGATTGGGCATTTTACGGAAAGAATCCCGGTACACTTTTTCCGGTTCCATGACGATGGAAATAATGTTGTTTTCGCCCAGACGATAATATGCTTTGGTCATGTCCGGCGCATAATACGCGCCAAAGCCGAGAATAGTATGACAGACGTTGCAATTGTATTTATGCCAGACCTTTTTGCCGGCTACAACCTGCTCATCAATCTTGCTGTTGTGGGCATATTTTTCCTCTTGTTGATGAAAATCGTAGGTCATCCAGCCAAAAATGGCTGCTGACACCAGGGCTCCTACCCAGAAGACCAATCTGGCATTGTTTAAAGTCATACCGTTTCCTCCCTTTGGTTGACGGAAAAATCACGTCCAGCATGAAACACTTCAAATTTCCCCGGTCCGACAAACGGTGTTAATGGCCGTTTGCTGTTCAATGTTTTTCTTCTCCGGCCCCGTGATGGGCAGTCCCGCCTTTAATCAAGCCATGCAGTCCTTCAACGTAGTGGGTGAAAACAACGTAGTGCTCCACAAATTCCCGGCCGGCTCCCACGCTGTCATTGGCGTGCTTCCGGCTCTCCAGGGTTTCCTGAAACCGCGAACGTATTCCCTCGGCCATGGCTCCGGTCAGGATAGTGACCAGATGGTCGACATTGCCAGCTTCCAGGGCCTGGTCAGCCAGGACCACTGCCGCATCCACAGTGTCAGCGGATTTCAGCCCGGTATAGGGTGCGCCCTCCCCGGCCCGGTGAATGCGCACCAGGGTTTCGAAGAAATAAAGGTCGGCAAGTCCCTTTGCCTCCGCGCCTTTGCTCCGGACTGCCAGGGTTTGAGCAAAAGCTGCCCGAATTGCCTTTTCATCATCGGCCCGGATCCATTTCAGCACCGGGGTGATGTCGCCTGATTCCAGCGCAGTCCTGGCATCCTGGACCACCGGGCCTTCGAGCGTATCGCAATGGGCCCGCACCGCTTCCGGTACCAGTATCGCGGTCATCAGGAATAAAAATGTGGTTATGATTCCAGCCGTAATTTGCTTCCTCTTCATGGTTTAATCCTCCATAATCAGTTGTTCGATCAGATCAACAGCATCAGGCGGACCTGACCCGCAGCCAGGGGCAAGTATAATCATTGTATTTTTGCCCCAATTCCATTGTTATACGAATATTGTTACTCTAAAAGCCCGCCCCTGCTGTCAATTCGCCGCCTGCAGCTGGAAAAGTGATCAGCAGAATGCGCTTTTTGGTGAATAATAATTCACATTATTGACAAAAGAGCTCTAGCTCTTTATCGTTTGCCAGAAAAACGGCCAGGCAATCGCCAGGTGTTCATCAATATCAAAACGCCCTTCACTCATGTGCCACAGGAGAGCTGCCGGCTGGACAATCCCGAAAAACATTCTGGCCGCAGCCATCGGATTCACGTCCTGCCTGATCTCGCCTTTAGCCTGTCCCTCCCTGACGATATCCACAATTTCAGCAAGATACCCTGTTATGATACGAAACATTTTTTGCCTTTTTTCCTGTTTCTGCCCCCACAATTCGTCGGAAAAAATCATTCTGGGGATGCCGTGTTCACTTCTGATCACTCGAATATGCCGCTCAAGCAATTCGCGCAAACGTGTTTCAGCATCTTCACTTGCCTGACGCACTGTCTCAATATTGCTGTATAATTTTGTCCTTATGAGTTCAAGAATCGCGCTCATGATTGCATCACGACTCCTAAAATGCCTGTACAGGGCGGAAGGGGCCAGACCCACACGCTGCGCGATATCTTTAATATGCAGATGCTTGTCAGGGTTCTCCCCCATTACCTGGAGAGCTGATGCAACTATCTGTTCCCTTCGCACATCAGTCGGCAATTTTTCCGTGGTCATCCTTTAGCCCTCATGTGAATTTAAATTCACATTATATTTTCCCAGGCGGTTTGTCAAGGATTGCCGCAAAAAAAAACGACCACAATGTGATACAGGAACGTTGACAATAGATGTGCAAATCAAAAATAGACACGCTCTACCCTGCCTCTGGTTTTGACTTTTATCGCTGCTCATGCTAATCAAACGGAATCGCTCCTTAAAAGTTCTTTGTAATACAAAACAATGACCCGACAGAAAGATGAACGCCTGGAGAACCTGACGTCACGTTCTCGCTGGCGGACCATATTGCGTGAAGTGATATTCGAGGCAGACACCCCTGCCGGCAAGGCATTTGACGTTGTGCTTATCATCTCCATTCTGCTCAGTGTCACTGCGGTGATGCTGGACAGCATAGATTCCGTCCGGGCCCTGCATATGAGTCTGCTCTATGGGATCGAATGGTTCTTTACGCTTCTTTTTACCGCGGAATATATTTTGCGCCTCCTGTGTGTCGGCAGGCCGGTCAAATACGCGCTAAGCTTTTACGGACTGGTCGATCTGCTTGCGGTCATACCAACGTACATCAGCATTGTTCTGCCGGGAAGCCATTATCTGCTGGTTATTCGGATTCTCAGGATCCTGCGCATTTTCCGTATCCTGAAACTGGCCCCCTATATCGGAGAAGCGCAATTCCTTATGAAGGCCCTGCAGTCGAGCAAACGCAAGATTTTCGTATTTCTCTTCGCTGTGTTGACCATGGTCGTTATCTTCGGTTCACTGATGTATGTTATCGAGGGTGGCGAGAACGGCTTCACCAGCATTCCGCGCAGCATCTACTGGGCGATCGTCACCATGACCACTGTCGGGTACGGAGACATTTCCCCCCAAACCATCCTCGGCCAGACAATTGCTTCGATGATAATGATTCTCGGCTATGGCATTATAGCGGTACCTACGGGCATTGTGACGGTGGAGATGTCTCATGCCTTCAACCGTAAAGTTGCAAACCAGGTTTGTCCCGAGTGCAGCGCGGAAGGACACGATGCCGACGCCAAACACTGCAAGTTCTGTGGAGCGGCGCTGTGACGCCGCGTTACATCGCAGCTGTATTTTTGGAACTCCCCATCGATGAAAACACGATTTGTCGAAAGATCGGCCTTCCCAACCTCGGAAGAGAAACTAGCCGGAAAAGCAGTCGGAAGAAAACCAATTGCGAACGATTTCTGCTTTGAGCTAAAGGAACCTGCGGTACCTTACAATTTTTTTTAGCTGAAAAGGAGAATCTAAGCTTGGGGAACAGCTCTATTTGGGATTCTTCCTATTTTAATACAAGGTGTTAGCTTGGCCCGACAGCATTAGTCTGTCAAAGAGGGATTTACAGACCGCATCTGTATTATTGAGTGTGCCCGCAGGGGCGGCAGGACTATGACGACATTAATGGGCGGGTTTTCCTCTCCCCGGGAATTTCTCCAGAGGGTTATCGCCGTGGGCATCGCCATCTATGGGTGGTGAATATCGTTCTGGAACGGGGAAAAAAGAGAGGCGACCGCTTGTCCCTCGTCTCTCGCTAAGGCATATGCAGGTCTATATCGGTGAGCGTGCCGCCGGTTTCGATTTCCAGCGGCAGAGTGAACCGACGGGCGGCGTCTTCGAGGGAGTTATTCTGCCACACGCCTAACCGGTAACCGCCGCCATGGGGCAGGAGCAGGGTGTAGCTGCCCATGCTGTCTGATTCATGGGAAAAGAAGATCGCATCTTCCCTTTCCTGCCTGGTAAGTACGGCGCCCACTGCCATTCCTGCCGCCGGGTTTCCCTGTTTGTCCCTGACCGTGCCGCTGACGCTGGTGGTCGGGTGCAGGGGGTCTGATACCGGCCTGAATATCCTGGCGCCGGCCAGATTGCCGAGCTTGACCCGGCCGTGCTCAGGAACATCAACCTCCCTGGCAAGCCCGTTGGCGTCTTCCAGGGCAAAAAAGATATCCCCCTCACGAGGCGGCCCGCTATGACCGTCCCGCCGTTTGACGGCAGCTATGGCATAACGTCCGGGGGAGAGGTCCAGGGTGAATGACCCGTCTTCGCCTATATCTGCGATGGAAGCGGGAGGCTGCAGGTACCTGGCCGGGTCCGGCGGCAGAGTGTTCTGCAGGTCGAAGGCCAGTGCAAAGCCGCCGGAGAGTGGAGTTCCATCCTGCATCAGCATGCGGCCGGTGACGGTTGCCGCCCCGCTATCCTGCACCGCGGCCATGAAGGCCAGCAGGGTGACACAGAGACACAGCTGCAGGGTCCAGGTGCGGGTGATGCCGTATGCGGTCATGTTCATTCCTGACAGGTCCCGTCGTTCGGCAGCCATGCCGGGGTTGTTGCCGAGGCCTCGTTGCTGAAGCCGGAGTAGTCGGAGCCCCGCACGGTCCGCACTTTGAAGTTGTACCCGGTGGCGGGTTCGAGGCCGAAGGTCTTGGTATAGGTGAATGAATCCGGCGGCAGGGTATCCATCAGGGAATAGGCGCCGTTCCACACCTTCTGATAAATCTCGTATGCCTCTTCGTCATCGGCGTTGTCGATCCAGTCCAACCTGATCATCATGGAGCCGACGGCGGTGGCAGTCAGATCGGTCGCTGCCGCTTGGATAGTGAGGTCGCAGGCCGTATTGGAGTAGCCCGAATCCCAGCCGCATGAGGCGGACTTGGCAGCCCGGACGCGATAGCAGTAGATGGTGGAAGGCAGGACGCCGGCACTGTCGATATGGGAGGCGCTGTCAGCGGCGATTGCTGCGATTTCGCTGAAATCTGCGCAGCCGTTCCCCTGGCAGCGCTCGATGCTGTACCCTGTCTCATCCGGGGCATTGTCGGTCCAGGTGAGTTGGATGGTATCCTGGGCGATGCTGACTGCGCCGAGACCTGAGGGGGATGCCGGTGCCGGGGTGGCGGTTCCGGCGGTGCCGCTGTAGGGTGAATTCCAATCCGTTCCCTTGACCGCCCGTACCCGGTAGGTGTAGGCTTGGCCATTGCATGCCGAGGTATCGGTATAGGCGGTGGCGTCGGCGACTGCCGTCGCCACCAGGGCGTAATCGACACAGCCCGTTCCCAGGCAGCGTTCGATTTCAAATCCGGTTTCCGTGGCGGTATTATCAACCCAGGCAAGATCGATATCGGTGGTATTGGCAGCGGCGGCGGTGAGGCCGGAAGGGGCGGCAACTGTGGTGGCGGCTTCGCCGGAGTTGCTGTAGGCCGAATCCCAGCTGCTGGTGGTGGTTTTATATGCCCGCACCCGGTAGGTGAATGTGGTGGCGAAAGCCAGACCGGTATCCTGGAAGGAGGTTGCATCCTGGGCTGCCAGGCCGATCTGGACGAAGTCACTGCAGCCGCTCCCCAGGCAGCGTTCGATCTTGAAGCCGGTCTCGTCATTGGCGTTGTCACTCCAGGAGAGACCGATCTCGGCTTCCGAGACCCGTGCCGCCACCAGACCGGTCGGGGCTCCCGGCGCCGGGGTGGTGACCGACTGGACGGCGCTGTAGCCGGAATTCCATGGAACGCTGCTGTTGACCGCCCGCACACGGTAGCTGTAGGCGGTCGAATACATGCAGTCGGTGTCCGAGTAGGATACGGCATCGGCAGCGGTGGTGGCCAGCAGGGCGAAGTCGCTGCAGCCGGCGCCGGTGCAGCGCTCGATGGCAAAGCCGGTTTCCGATTCGCTCTGATCAATCCAGGTCAGGTCGATCTGGGTGGTGTTCACCGCCACGGCCGTGAAACCGCCGGGCGAGGCGATGGAAGTGTTGGCGGTAGCGGTATTGCTATACGCGGTATACCATGGATTGGCAGCTGCCTTGTAGGCGCGCACCCGGTAGCAATAGTCGGTATCCACCGCCAGGCCGGTATCCTGATAGGCCGTGGCATCGGCGGCGGCGGTGCCTATCTCAACGAAACCGGTGCAGTCGCCGGCGCCGCGTTCGATGCGGAACTCGGTCTCATCGCTGCTGTTGTCACTCCAGGCAAGATCAATCCGCACCTCGGAGACCCGCAATGCGGTCAGCCCTGTCGGGGCCGCCGGAGTCGCCGTGGCGGCAGTGGCGCTGTTGCTGACATCCGAGGTCCACGGCACCGCCGTATTCACTGCTAACACCCGGTAGGTATAGCTGGAGGAATGGGCAGCCGAAGTATCGGTATAGCCGGTGACGTCGGCCCCCACGGTGTCGATTTCGGCAAATACGCTGCAGCCGGCTCCTTCGCACCGCTCGATAGTGAAACCCGTTTCCGCGCCCGTGTTGTCGGTCCACGCAAGTATGATTTCGGTGGTATTCAATGCCGCGGCGGTCAGGTCGCTCGGCGGCGGCGGCGCCAGAGTTGTTTCGCTGACGGTATTACTGTAAACCTGGTCCCAGGCGCAGACCGAGTCTTTGAAGGCCTGAACCCTGTAGGTATAGCTGGTGGCCATGGTCAGGCCGGTGTCGCTGTAGGCGGCGGTATCGGCGGCCATGGTATCGACGACCGCAAAGACGCTGCAGCCTGTCCCTTCGCACCGTTCCACCTTGAAGCCCGTCTCATCGGTGGCATTATCGGTCCAGACCAGATCGATCTGCGACTCGGAAACCGGAGTGGCGGTGAGCAGGGTGGGTGCGCCGGCGTCCGGGGTATTCGCGGTGGCGGTGTTGCTGTAACCGCTCTGCCAGGTGGCGAAGGCATAGCAGGCGTTCTGTTCTTCTGGGCCGGCGGTGGCCCTGGCCGCGGGCAGAAGTGCGCCATCGCTCACCACGGCCACCAGATGGACGGCAAGCTGGTGGGAATACTGGGCAAAGCCTATGCGCATGGTGGCATCCGTCCGGTCGTTTCTATTCTGGATCATGGTCCAGGCAGAGGCGGACGCCGCTTTCTGATAATACTCGGCGCCGGCAGCCTTGAGGGTGATCTTCATTTCATAGTCCGTATTCCAGGTATAGCGGGGATTGGTTGTATACCCGGTGTGGCCGCCGTACTGGTAGGTGGTGAAATTGGTGTTGTTCCAGTAGAGGGCGTGCACCAGCTGGTTGTAGCTGGGGTTGGCGGTCTGGTTGTTTTCCCAGCCGATCATAATATGGTTGTTGCCGGCGGTATCCGGGCCGGTGGTCAGGTCCATGTACATGGTTCGGCCTGCGGCCCGGCTGAAGGTCTGCTGCGAGATGAGGGCCTTGGACCAGCTGTCGCTGACATCATTGATGATCAGATCGTCATTCTGGTCAAAGGAATTATCCGGATCGATCTCCGCCCAAACGGCGGTGTCGATGACCGTGCCAGGGAAGGTTTCGGCGAATTCGATGCCGAAAGATGCCGGGTTGCTGGAGCTTACCGCCAGGCTGTTGCCGTAGTACATGGCAATGTCGCTGTTTTCTCCGGCCTTGATCCATACGGTTGCCGAGACATTGTCGGTTTTGTCGGCAATCCAGTAGGGAAGTTCTTCGCCGGCTGCCTGGTCGAAGAAGCGGATATCTCCAAAGTCGGCCTGCATGTCCGCATCATAGGCGACGACGATGCGCATGGTGCCGCCGGCCTGGAATCCGGAGACGGTGAGGGGCGCCCGGCGGGTCCAGCAGCTGCCGCCGCTATTGGAAAGTCCCTCGTCCACGGCCCTGATCCGGTAGCTGTATTCGGTATTTGTGCAGACAGTGGTATCGGTATAGGCGGTTGCATCGGCCTCTATTGCCGCCACCTCGGCAAAATCGCTGCAGCCGGTTCCTGCGCACCGCTCCAGGATGAACCCGGTCTCATGCGTGGCATTGTCGGTCCAGGTCAGGTTAACCGTGGTGGTATCCACGGCAGCCGCGGTCAGGCTAGCAGGGGGATAAAGGGTGGTGGTTGCTTCGACGGCGGCCGAATAGGCGCTCTGCCAGGAGCAGTCGCTATTCTTGTATGCCCGGATCCGGTACCGGTAGGTGGTGTCCGGAATCAGTGCCCGGTCCATATGGGATGTCGTATCCGCTGCCACAGTTATCGTGGTCTTGACCGAGAAGTCGCAACCGGCACCGGCGCATCTCTCGATTTCGAATCCGGTTTCATCAGCAGTGGTGTCGTTCCAGGAGAGGGAAAGTATCTCTTCGCTCACCCTGGCCGCGATCAGGTTGCCTGGTGCAGTCTTCGCCTGAGCCGTGGCCTGGGCTGAACCGCTCCAGCCGGATGTCCAGGCCGGGACCCCTGTTCGGAAACCCCGCAGCCGGTATGCATAGGTGCCGGCCTCGCATATTGTGGTATCCTGGAAGCTGGTTGTATCCGCTCCTACATTGGCCAGTGCGGTAAAATCGCTGCAGCCTGCGCCGGCACAGCGTTCGATCTCGAACCCCGATTCAAACCCGAAGGTGTCAGTCCAGGCAAGGTCGATGCGGGTGGTATTCACGGCATTGGCGATCAGGCCGATGGGTGCGACGAGGGTAGTGCTTGCTTCGGCAGCCGGGCTCCAGGCGCTGGTCCAGGGGCAGGATGCTGATTTTGCGGCATTGATCCGGTAGCGATAGGTGGTGTTCGGCGCCAGGCCGGATGTGTCACTGTATGTGGTTGTATCAGCGGCCACCGAGGCCAGGGAGGCAAAATCGCTACAGCTGCTGCCGGTGCAGCGTTCGATATTGAACCCGGATTCGTCCGCCGTATTATCCGCCCAGCTCAGGCTGATTTCACCCTCGGACACCCGCATGGCAGTGAAACCGGTGGGAGCAGCCATAGATGGCGTGGAGTTGTCGGTGTCCGGGATACTGTAGTCGGACTGCCAGTCGCCTGATTTGAAGGCAAGTATGCGGTAGCTGTAGACCTGGGACTCGCAGACCGAGTCGTCGCTGTAGGTCGTCACATCCGCTCCGGTCTGCCCCAGAAGAGCATAATCGCTGCATCCGGTCCCTGAACAGCGTTCGATGCGGAAGCCGTCCTCGCCGCTGGTGTTGTCGGTCCAGGACAGGCTGATAGCGGTGGTGCTGGCCGGCGTGGCCGTGAAGCCGGAAGGCGGCGGCGGTTCGGTAGTGGCCGCTTCCTGCTCCAGCCAAGCGGAGACCCCGCCGCTGTTCTTGAAGGTCCGGATACGATAGCAGTAGGATGTCGAGGTGTTGAGGGCGCTGTCGATGTAGGAGGTGCCATCGGCGGCGGCGGTGTAGACCGAGGCCCAGGGATTGGGCGAAGTGCAGCCGCCGAGTTTGCGCTCAATGCTAAAGCCGTTTTCATCGGTGCTGTTGTCCGTCCATGACAGGTCAACCGAAGTATACCCGGCGCCGGCGGTAAAGGGAGAGGGCGCCTGAACAACGTCGCCCATGCATCTGATGAGCAGGTAGTCGGCATTGCCGGAGGCGTTGGTGGTGTATCCGGAGACAAACTGCTCGCCCAGTCTGTTGACGGCAACGGCAAAGGCATCGTCGTCGCTGTCTGCCGTCCCGTTGAACAGGGTCCCCCCGACCACGTTGCCTCCGGTGTCAATGGTCACCGCCAGGAGGTCGATGGAGAAATTGTTGTCCGTATTGCCGGCCACGCATACATTGCCGGACACATCCATACCCATGGCAATGGCGACATCATCGTTGGATGCCCGTTCAAGCTGATTCTGCCAGATGAGGGTGCCGTCGGCCGCGTAACGGGCCACATAGAAATCATTGTTGTCTGCTGAGGCCAGCACGGTCCCGGCAACCACCACCTGGTTGGTATTGGCGTCGACCTGCACGCCGTCGCCGATATCATTGCCGTTTGCCGGCCCGTCTGTCTTCTTCTCCCAGAGCACACTGCCGTCAACACCGCTGTACTTGACCAGATACAGGTTATCATTGCCGTCGGCATTGACCACCACGCCGGTGACATAGACATCGCCCTCGTTGTCCACTGCGATATCGCGCCCCGAATCCCTGCCGTAAGTGGAGTCATGGATAACCGTCCACGTCGTCGTTCCGTCACTGCCGTTCATCTTGCGGGTGAATATATCGAAGTCGGCGCCGTTGTGGGTGCGGCCGGTGATCAGCACATCGCCCATGGCATCGAATATCACCTGCGCAGGGTAGTCATTGCTGTCTGCCGCCCCGTTGAACGGGGTGGCGGCCCACTGCCTGGTGCCGTCGGCCAGGTATTTGATCACGTAGATGTCGTCATTGCCCGACACGTTCTTGCCATAGCCGGTGACCACGATGCTGTTGGAACCGTCCACCGCGGCGTCAACGGCTTCGGAGCGGTCATCGCTGCCGCCCGGTCCGTAATACTGGTCGGCCCACAGCTCCGGGCTGCCGTACAGTGGGGGCTCGGAAGCTGGATATTTAAGGGTATAAATGTCATTGGTATTGCTCGCTCCGCCGCTGTACAGCGATGAGAAGCCGGTGACCGTCACGTCGTTGTTGTCGTCGACCACGATGCCGGTGGCAATATCCATCTCATCATCGACATCATTATAGCCCACGCTCCACAGGACAGTGGCATCTGCGCGGTTCAGCTTGACCGTGTGATAATCCTGGCTCATGGAAGTGCCGTTCGCCGCTGTCAGGCTGGAGCCGGTGATGACCGGATGGTTGTCCGGGCCGACCGCCACGGCATAGGCGTAATCGTCGGCATTATCGGGATTATTGTAGATGAAGCTCCAGTCAGGCGACGGATAGGTGATATAGAGGGTCAGGGCATCGGCCTCGTTGGTGAAGTGGGAGTCGCCGGCAAGCGCACTGTAGGCCTGCACCCGGTAATGATACCAGACACCGGTCTGCAGTCCACTGTCATTGTAGGCGGTGACATCGGCGGCTACGGTGCTAACCTCAGACCAGGCACCCAGTTCCCCCTGTTTGCGCCAGACTCTGAATCCATCCTCGTTGGCAGAGTTGTCGGTCCACGACAGGTCTATGGCCGTATCGGAAATAGTGAAAACCTGTAGATCGGTGGGCGGGTTCAGCAGGCCGGCGTCATACTTCACGCCGAAAAAATCATAGTCGCTGGCGCCGGCGGTCCACATGTCTGACCAACCGCCGACCAGCACGTTACCGTCAGGATCAATACCCATTCCCACGGCCTTATCATCTTTGCCCGCCGCGCCGTTGAAACTCGACTCCCACAGGAGGGTGCCGTTGTCCTTCTTGTACTTAACCACCAACACGTCGATGTCCGCGCCTGCCTTGTCGGTATAGCCGCTGATATAGACCTCGCCCGCCTCATCAATACCCAGGCCGACCGGCACGTCGGTATTGTCGCCGCCGGAATTATAGACCTTCTGCCATGCCGGGGCGCCGTCCGTGCCCGCATACCGTGCGGTGTACAGGTCGGTGAAGCCCGACAGGGTGAATGTCGAGCCGGAAAGATAAACATTGTCTGCCGCATCGAGCTGCAGATATCTTCCCTGGTCAGCATAGCCACCGTCGTAGGGCACCGACCACAGGACTGTGCCGACGCTGCCCTGGTACTTGATGGTGAGCATGTCCAGGTCGGTGCTGCTGCTGACCTGGCCGGTGACCAGGACATGACCGGCTGAATCGAGGGCAATTCCCTGGGCACGGTCATCGCCAAATCCGGAGTCATGCGTCTTGAGCCAGGCCTGGGCGCCGTCGAATCCATATTTGATGATCAGGTAGTCGAAATCGGCGCTGTTCTGGGAAGAGCCGCAGACAGCTACTCCGTCCGGACCGGCAGCGATGGCGCTTATCCTGTCCTGGCCGCCGGCGATGCCGTTATAGCTCTGCTGCCATACCGGGCTTCCGTCCGGGTTGGCACCGTCCGGACCGTACTTGATCAGCAGGAAATCATCGGTGCCGGAGCCCCCCTGCGCATAGCCGCCGACATAGACATTGTTGAGGCTGTCCGTAGTTATGGCGGTGGGAAAATCCGATCCGGCAGCCGGACTGTCGAAGGTGGCCTGCCAGGCAAGGCTGCCGTCGGCTCCGTTGTACTTGATGGTATGAAAATCGTAGCTGGAACCGTTCCAGGCATAGCCGCTGACCAGGACATCATCATCCTGGTCCACCGCCACTGCCGTGGCTCGATCGATACTCCCGGCCAGATCAAAGGAAGCGGACCACAGGGTGCCGGACCCGTCAGCCTTGATCTTGACCGTGTAGAAGTCTTCCGAACCTCCCTTGGTGTAGCCGACGACTATGATGTTGCCCGCGGAATCGACTACCGAGGCCAGGGCCTCCTGCCGACCTGCAACTGCATCATTGTACTGCCAGAGAGTGTCGCCGCCGGCAGCCAGGGCCATGCCGCTGAGAGTGGCGATGCAGGCCGCAACCACTATGAGCCTCGCCAGGGCAAGGCCGGACTGTCCCGCTGCACTTTTCAGGGTCACTGCTGCGCCATCCATGATTTCTCCCGTCCTGTTGTTTTTGCTCACCATATCGATCACCATGGCGTCACGTTGTTCCAATCTTGAACATTCCAGGGACTGCCCGCGGCCGCAGGCGAATCGTGGCAGCCGAAGCTCCCGTCCCACAGCCCGCCAAGGTGCTTGGAGCCGATGGGGAAACGGCCGCCCCTGCTGCCTACGCTGCGCTGGTAGGGCACGCCGCCTGATTCCACCAGACCGCGATGGCTGCCGTTAAGGCAATTGGTGGCCATCAGGCGCGGCAGACCGGAAGCGTGGGGCTGGTGGCATTTGGCGCAGGTGAAATTGTGCTCGGCATTGCTGCCCCACCCTTTCACTGTTTCATGGATGCGGTCCACGGTCTTGAAGGAGGTATTTTTGTCGATGCCGTCGGTGAGGTGATCCTTGGGGTGGCAGCGCAGGCAGAGGCCGGAAAAGAGGTCTTCGTCCTCGGAAACCGCGCCGCCGCCGAAGGTGTTGCGGTCGGTGGCCCAGTTCACCTTCTGTCCGGTATACCGTTCAGAATTGTTGGTATCGTCCTGAGGGAAATCCTCTTTGTAAGGGGAAGTCATGAAGGTGCCCTTGAGGAGAGGGACCGCATACTCCTTCTTGCCGCCCAGAGATGGACTGACGCCGTGCGGATCATGACAGGGGGAGCAAAGCCCGTCGATGGAGTACATGGCCGGCGTGGTCAGGTCGCTGGAGGCGTTCAGGTGCCCGCCCAGGGTGGCCATGGAATTGCGGTATGCAAAACGCTGGCCGGGGTAGCTGCCGGAGAACCTGGCATTGTCGCGGTAGCCGATCACCGGCGCCGTGGCGCCGAAGGTTTCGTTGTATCCCCACGGAGTGGAGCCGGAAGTGGCGGTTTCGTGGCAGTCGAAGCACTGGCCGGCACCGGCGTTGTAAGGATTCACCGAATTTGGATCGGGATTAGCCGAGGCCTTGTAGCTCATGGCGTAGCCGCCCTTGCCGGCCTGGGTCTCCTTCAGGTTGGCCCCGTTCCTGGTGCCGTTGAAGGTGATATAGCTGGAGGTGATCCCGGCCACCTTGGAGCCGTGCGAGCTGTGGCAGTCAAAACACTGCACGTTATAGGCTCCGGCCCGGGTGTTAGAGATGGCGCCGTCAACACCGGTGGTTGCACTCCAGCCACCGCCTCCGGCCACGGCATTGCCGTGGGCCGAGAACGCCTTGGCCACATTCTTCTGCGCCGCGGCGGCATTGCCGATGTATTTTCCCCAGGTGGCGGAGCCGGTATCCGAGTACCGGGCATCGATGCTCGAGCCGTCCCAGGCATACTGGCGCGGCACCTTGCAGTCGCCGAAGGGCTGGCTGTCGTTATTCTGATCGCTGTGGCAGCCCAAGCAGTGCAGGGTGATTTTGTCCACCTCGCCGCGCTGGTCGACCAGGGTGACCCCGGCCTGGGTGGTATCCATGTTGGCGGCCAGGAATCGGGTGACGGTGGCCATCCCCGGACCGTCAGGATTGGTGCCGTCCAGATCGTATACCACGGGCCGGCTGCCCAGGGCAGGATCAGTGTCGTCATAGACCCCGCCGGGTGTTTCCTCCCCATTCCAGATCACCAGATCGACATCACCATTCTTGACGCTGGCGTGGTTCTTGTAATTATAGCCCTGGTGGTAGTCGACATCGATGAGGCCGTTGTCGGTGGATTCCCAGTGGCACTGGTAGCAGTCGGTGTTTTTGATAGTGCCGTCCGGCCGCTGAATGTGATGGGAGTTGGCACTGAACTGCCCCATGATGTCCATGCGCTTGCCGATGGCTCCCTGGTGGCACTTGGTGCAGTCCCGCGGCAGACCAAATGAGCTGTGGCGCGGAACCGGCTTGTTCTGGTGACAGGAATCGCATGTCCGGCCAGAGGAGTGGCTATCGGTGAAACGGTGCTCGTGACAGGTGGTGCAGATGCGACCGGCATTGTGGCCATCCCCGCGGTCGGCGGCGTAATGCTGGCTGCCGGCGGTGTGGCAGATGTTGCAGATGCCGTTGAACGGGGCCGATATCCGGGCATAATCCTGGCCGCTCTGATTTCTGGTGAATACCACGTCGGCCCTGGTGACCGGCCGGCCGTAGATGCCGTCGGTGCGGGTGGCCACCTTGTCATGGATCATGAAAATGTTAGCGTCGCCATGGGGGTCATGGCAGTCCCAGCAGAATTTGCCTCCCTTCCACACCGGATCGAGGATCTCGTACTGTTCTCCCGCCTGGACCGCGCTGGTGAACCCCTCCTCCAGCGTGAGGGAGATGGCGGTGTTGTTCTTGATCCGGCGCGTCTCGTCGCCGCTCCCCCCGTCGATCATCCGCACCCAGTAGCCGGTCCACTGGTTGTCGGTCCAGGACTTGGCCCCGTCGGTAAACTCGGTGGCCGATCCTGCACTGGTGCTGACAATGCCGCTGTCCAGCGAAGTGGTGATGCTGTCTTCATAGCCGATGTAATGCTTGTAGCCGAAATGGACCGAAGAGGCCCTGGCACGCTGCGGCTTGATGTAGGTAGTGCCGGGCAGGCCCGGATCGAACCCTGTGGCATATTTCAGGGACTCGTCCTCGGGCGTGGCCGGATTATCGGCCGGGGCAGCATGGCAGGAGGTGCACTGGCCGCCGGAATCATCGTCATGGCATTTTAAGCAGACTCCCATCTGCATGTAGTTGTTCTGCACGTCATGCTTCTGGTCCGCACTCCACAGAGGCGAACCGGACCTGTGCCGGGTATCGTCGTTGACATGGCAGGTGGTGCTGGCGCAGCCGCCCGTATAGCCGTTGTGATCGGGCCGTTCGATGGTATATGGCGGATTGATGGTGCCGGGCTGGGCATCTATATCGGCCATCTGCGGTGCCAGGGAGCTTGTCGAATCATGGCAGGACAGGCATTCCTCATCTTCGCCCACCATATGGCAGTAGACGCATTCCTTCTGGAAACGGTTCTGAAAATGCTCGTGCCGGCGGAGGCGGAACGGGTCTTCGTCAACCTGGTGCAGCACCTGGTTGTCATGGCAGTACCAGCAGCCGATGCCGGGAAAGGACGCCGGCGGGTTGCCGGAATCATAATTGCCGGAGCCGGCGGTGCGGCCGTGGCCGGTGATGGTCCACTGGGACAGGTTGATCTTGGCCTGCGAGCCGTTGAACACCCCGAAGTCATCCACATCGGCGCCGGTGGTGCCGTGGCATTCCAGGCAGGTGATGGCATTGTTCACCGAATCGCCCCACACCGGGTTGGCGCCGCTGTGACAGGCAGTGGAAGAGCAGGTCTTGCTGGCAATGTCATAGGTGCCGCCATCCTTGAACACCACGGTCTTTTCCTTGTTGACGTGATAGGCGCCGTTGACATGGGCTATATCGGTCATCTGGCCGCTGGGGATGACCGGGTTGCCGTTGGCATCGGTATGACAGGTGAGGCAGGCGCCGACCACGGTGTCGGCATGGCAGTCGTCACAGTCAAAACCGGTGAAGAGATGACGGAAGTGCGAATTGGCCCGGCTGGTGCCTGGGCCGGTGTTTGCATACATTGGCATGGCCGACAGCCATTCCTGCTCGGATTCCCAGGCCATGGAACCTGTATGGCAGCTGGTGCAGTCGGTCTTGGATGGATCATGGCCGTGGCATGAGTTGCAGGACTGGGCCCCGCCGCTCCACGGATAGGGGCGCATCTCCGGGTCAACCGTAGTGCCGTCGGTATGGCAGTAGATATTGGTGCACACCTGGGTGTCCGGGTCATAATGGGGCTCGGCAGGCGGCGTCTGGTCGACGATTTCCCACTGCTCGTCCACCGCCACGTCCCTGGAACCGTCGGCGTGTCTGGCCAGCAGGTTCCAGGAGGAATCCACGGTCTCGGCATGGCAGTAATAGCAGGGGTATTGCCGGATGCCCGCCTCGCCGACCAGACGATCATGACCGTCATTTGCCATGACCAGGGTGTCGAGGCTGGGCCGGCCGTTATGGCAGCCGTCGCAGGACAGGTCATAGGAGGCATTGGCCCAGTTGGCCTTGTAATCGGTTTGGTTGGGCGGCCCGCCGCGCCCGTCCTGATGACAGGCATCGCAGGCTGTTCCGAGCCGCGGATCAACGATATTGCCGTCGCCATCCCGCATGTTCTCCTGATCATGGCAGTGGAAGCAGTTGTTATCCAGGCTCAGGTGCTGAGAATGGCTGGCGGTGTTATGGCAGGAGGCGCAGTCCGTGTTGTCACCGCCGCCCCCATGGGCAAAGCCGTTGACATGATTATGGCAGAGCATGCAGTTGCTGCCATTCCTGCCGCCGTGATTCTGATCGCTGCCGCTTCCGTCATTGCGAAAATACTTGGTTTGGGTATGACAGACTTCGCAGATGCCGTCATAGGTCCCGTCGCCGTCGGCAAATGAATTCGGACCTGTCGGACCATTGAAAACAATCGTTTTTTTGCCGCTCTTGGGGGTCTTGCCGCCATAGACTTCAATCTGGTCGAGCCGGGCAAAATTCCAGATAAACTTGCGGCCCGGCTGCCCGCCCTGCGAATGAGCATTATGGCAGACCGTACAGCCCACGGCCCATTCCCCATACTTTGTGCTCCCCATCGTCAAACTGGAGTGGGTTGCCATATTCTCCAGGGTTACCGGGGTGCCGCCCGCAGTTACCGTCGTTCCGCTATGACATTCCCAGCACTTGAGGTTAAAGGGGGTGTTTTCATTCTCCAGGACAGCGGGATCACGCGGCACATAGCCCGGATATGGTTCGGGGATGAACTTCGGCCACCCTACCGCTGTCAGGTCATGGCAGTCCAGACAGCCGCTGATCGAGGGGGAGGTGACGTTATGATGCGGCGCTTCAAGCACACCTTGTGCATGTGCGTTCGCCGTCAGGCACAACAGGGTGGCCATCATCATGACTGGGACTAAATACGGATTTATCGTTCTCATCTTCCGGGTCCTGTTTCTTTTTTTACTTTCTCTTCATCAGGTTGTTTAGAAATGGTATATGAAAAACAATCCTCCATTCCTGTCCGGTTGCGTATCACTCATGATACCCGGCCGGCAGGATTCTCCAGCGGCTTGCTCCCGAGGATCCTGCTTGCCAGCCGAGCATAAGCGGGCTTTTCATTTTTTCCCTTTGCCCTGGTCCTTGTCCTTGCCTTTGCCTTTTGTCCTGGCCGTGGCCTGGATAATGGTCCCGCCATCGCCCACGGCAATGATGTCGCCGGTCCCGGCGCACCGGATATCGTTCAGGTCGTAGCCGGTTCCAACGTCAACCCCGCTCCATTCGCTGCCGTTGTAATGCAGGATCAGGCTGTCGGCGCCCACAACATACATGTCGGTTTCGGAGAAGCCGCAGATCCCGTTCAATG
>JAMJFO010000064.1 GCA_023544645.1 Desulfobulbaceae bacterium
ATTTTTTTCGCATGCCTTGACCTCGAACAAAAATCCTCGTTTCTGGATGGACACAAACTAAGGAATTTTGTTCGAGAAATGGTCGTTATTCTTTTTTCATTTGGTTTCAAGCATGCTCCGCCGGAGGCGGATACGGTGGTCGACGTTCGTTTTCTTCCGAATCCTTATTATATACCGGAGCTTTCTCCCGGAACTGGACGCGATGATAAAGTGGCCGCTTATGTTCTGGACAACAGTCTGGCCGGAGATTTTTTCAGATATCTTGAACCCTTTCTCATTTTTTTTATCCAGGGCCATGCCGCCGCCGACCGCCAGGAGCTTCGGTTGGCTGTCGGCTGCACCGGAGGCCGGCATCGTTCGGTGGCTGTGGTTGAACACCTGGACAAGATGCTCAGGAAGCATGGTGTCGCAGTGGAAACATTCCACCGAGATATAAATAAGGTATAGTTGAGTTATTAATAAACCATTTGGAAGGAGGAACACATGCAGGAAATGATAAAAAATCTATTTTACCTCGGGGCCGGGGCTGCTTTTGTTACCAAGGAGAAAATCGAAGAGCTGAAGAACGAACTGGTTGAAAAAGGCAAAATGACTCAGGATGAGGGGAAAAAATTTGTCGATGAACTGATGAAAAAATCTGAGGATATGAAAAAAGAGATCGACGACAAGATCAACCGCACAGTCACCGAGCGGCTTGAGAAAATGAATGTGGCCACGGGTGATGATCTTGCTGACCTCCGTCAACAGATCCAGGAATTGCGCGCATTGGTTGAAAAACCGAAGAAGAGTTGATCGGCAGAATTCCGCAGCGCTGACACCATGTTCAGTATCAGAAAATTAGGCGCCATTGGCCGGACATACCGGCATCTCAACCGGTATCACCGTATTCTCCGGGTTCTGTTCAAGTATGGATTTGAAGACCTGGTTGAAATGCTCCATATCGACCAGTACCTGGAATCCGGCCTGCAGATGATCAACCGCAAGCCCAGGGAGCAGATCGAGAAGCTGTCCCGACCGGAACGGCTGCGGCTCGCTTTTGAGGAGCTGGGTCCGACCTTTATCAAGCTTGGTCAGCTTCTGTCCACCCGCCCTGATTTCATTCCGCCCGATTATCTCTACGAACTGGCAAAACTGCAGGACGAGGTTCCTCCTTTTTCGTTTTCCGAAGTGGAAGAGATCTTTATAGATGAAACCGGCCGCAAACCCTCTGAACTGTTTTACCGGGTTGAGGAAGAACCGGTGGCGGCCGCGTCCATCGGGCAGGTGCACCGCGCCACGCTCAAGGACGGGCAGGATGTGGTTGTCAAGGTGCAGCGGCCCGACATTGAACAGCTGATTGCAGTGGATCTGGAGATACTTGCCCATCTTGCGTCCCTGATGGAAATATATGTGGAGGAAATGCAGGGACATCGCCCCACTTCCGTGGTTGAGGAATTTGCCCGGACCATTTCCAGTGAAATCGACTACACCGTCGAGATATCCCATATCCAGCGCTTTGCCCGCCAGTTTGAAGGCAATGAGACCATCTATGTTCCCAAGGTCTACCGGGAGCTGAGTTCCGAGCGAATCCTGACCATGGAAAATATCAAGGGAGTAAAGGCCTCAAGGGTTGATACCCTTCGGCAGCAGGGCATTGACCTGTCCCTGGTCGCCGAACGGGGAACAAATCTGATCATGGAGCAGATATTCGTCCATGGATTTTTTCATGCCGACCCGCATCCCGGCAATATTTTCATTCTGCCCGACAATGTTATCTGCTTCATCGATTTCGGAATGATGGGCCGGTTGAGCCGCCAGAATCGGGAGGATTTCACCGACCTTCTTCTCAATATTGTCGGCAGGAACGAAAGTAAGGTGACCGAAGGGGTGTTGAAACTGACCAACCATTACGCAGAAGTGGACAAGGAGGCTCTGGGGCGTGACCTTTCAGCAATGTTGGATCGGTATCTTTATCTCCCCCTCAAGGAGCTTGAAGCCGGCAAAATATTCCAGAACCTCATGGAACTGGTTTCCCACCACAAGATCTATTTCAAGCCCAATCTGTATCTCATGATGAAGTCATTGAGCACCGCCGAAGCGGTGGGGCAGACGCTTGATCCGGAACTGGAGCTGATCCGGCTGGCAGAGCCGTTCATGCGGAAGGTCAAAAGCGACAGGATGCGCCTCGGCAGGATTGCGAATGAAACCGGAGAGACAACCTCCGAATACCTGAAACTGATCCGTGAGCTGCCTGATGAACTGCGCTCCATCCTTGTGCAGATCCGCAAGGGAAAGATGAAGATCGAGTTCGAGCACCTGGGCCTGGAAAATCTGCGGGCCGCGCTGGACCAGGCTTCAAACCGTATCGCCTTTGCCATTGTTCTCGCTGCCCTGGTCATCGGCTCGTCGCTGATAGTCCTCTCGGGCATCCCGCCCAAGTGGTACGGCATTCCAATAATCGGCCTGATCGGCTATCTCATGGCAGGATGCATGGGGTTCTGGCTGCTGCTGTCCATTGTCCGGCACGGCAGGATGTGAGCTGGCCCGCATTTCTCATCCCGACCCGTCGGGACTGCGAAGCCGGAAAGCTCCATGTCTACAGCGGCTCGGAGGTCTCGCAAGGCTCGCTATCTGTATCCACACCACTTTACGGCTTCTCGCGACAACCCTTGTGAGAAATGCGGGCTGGAGTTTTTTACGGAAACGCGGACGTTGGGCTACAGATCCCGTCTCTGCTCCTCCAGGCGGAGATCGAGCTTTTCAAGTTTTTCTATGGCAGCCTTCAGGTTATGATTTTCCTGCAACAGCGCTTCATTTTCTTCTTGTAATTTTTCAGCAGTCTGCTCGAGTTTCTGCACTTTTTTGCCGTACTCCTCCCGGTCCTTTGCCGCCTTTGCTATTTGCCGCAACAGTGTTTTCAGGTACTGTGCTTCACCGGTTCGATAGCCTTCCGGATTAAGGGAAAGATATTTTTCGCACATGGACAGGGCGCGGGCATAGTCAGGAGCAGGATTGTTATAGTGAGCATGGAGCATGGCCAGGTAAAAGTAGGAAGCAGCTGATTGGGGATTGTCCGGATTGTTGATGATATCTGTTTCATAGCGGAGGATCTCGTTTTCGATTGTCCCTTTTTCCAGGGCCTTGAAATAATTCAGGCGCCAGACAGGCCTGGGGCCATTGACGCAGCCCCCCACCAGCAAGGCGGCAATGAGCAGCAGCAGGAGTAAAAGGAAACCGCATGTTCGTATTGTCTTGCCCGGCTGCATGGTGATGTTTCCTATTGTATTGTTCAGGTCGGTTGTGCTGAAGGATAATGGCCGTTGTTGAGGTTCTCCCGCCGGTTGGTGACAAAAATGCTGCCGGGTATTGACTTGGCGTATTCTTTCAATTCCGCGGCGGTTTTACCCATTTCAATGGGATTGACCTTCCTGATGTTTTCATTGGTCACAACGCCAATTGAGATGGTCATAAGAGGAAACAGCATCTCTTCTCCCTGTCGGTTTTTGGAGACGATATGCCCCCGCGTCCTGTCGGTTTCGTTGTAGTAAAAGGCAATATTTTCATCAAAACGGGAGATGATCGAATTGCAGATCATCTCATATTTGTCGACAGATGTGATAATGGCAAAGTCATCTCCGCCGATATGGCCGGCAAAGTCGTTTTTATCACCGTGCTTTGCCAGAGCGGTTTCGATGATCAGGGCCGTAGCCTTGATGACTTCATTTCCCTTGGCAAAGCCATATCGATCATTATACGACTTGAAATTGTCCAGATCAAGCATGCAGAATGCTAGGGGTGTATCTTTTTTCAGACGATCGAGCAGTGAATTTTCAATGGCCGATCCGCCGGGCATTCTGGTCAGCGGATTGGAATCAAGATACAGTTTTTCAAGTTTGGAAAGGCTTATGGCCATTACCTTGATGGAACCGGCAAGATCCGCCAGTTCATCATGTGAATCAATTTGCGGAAATTGATCATATCTGCCCTCGGAGATTATTTCCGTTGTCCGCTTCAACCGGTTAATGGTTCTGCATATGCTGCGGGTGATGAGGGAGGCTGCGGCAAGGCCGAGAATTATTCCCATGATCGACAGCAAAGAAGTAATCCGAAAGTATTGGAGTCCGATACTGTTGGCTTTCTCCATTTTCTGGTATTGATTCTCTTTGGCAATACTAACCACTACCTGCAGCAGGGTCATTATCTCATCAAATTTTACTTTGATCTGTTTATCAAAATCCTCGGATAGATTCAGGGGTGAGCTGTCGGGAAGATCGCCGGAGTCTGTATACAGAGCGCTGAATTCTGTGTGCGACTTTGCCAGCTGTTTGATGGGAACGCCCCCCTGTTCGGGCAGTTCGCGCACCTGGTGAACAAGTTTTTCAAACTGCCATTTTCGCTGCCGGAAAAGTTCCAGCATCTGCGGACTCCCGAGAATCAGAAAGCGGCGGCCATAGGATTCCTGGGCCAGCAGAGCCTCTTCCATCTTGCCGGCTATCTGCACAAGAACCGTATCCTCCTCAATGATGCTTTTATTTATGGTATTAAGTTCATTGAGACTCCGGGCCGACAACAAGGCAATGATAAAAATAACCAGGATAAGAGGGAGGTAACCGAGAACTATTTTTTTATCTATACCGAATTTCATGGCTGTCTCCGGTTAAAACTTTGTTTGCGCGATTGACTGTAGAATAGTGCTGCTGGCAGGGTGGAAGCAGGTCGAGGTGAGTAAATATTTTCTGCCATAACACCACAGTAACTATAGAAATCTCAAAGCAATTTTCATGCCCGGGAACAATTTTGTAATTAAAAGGGCTGCAATTTTAATGGCATATCAATTACATAAAAGTAATAAAAAATAATGGGGATGGGGCATGTCATGACAGGATGAAAATAGAGGCTAAAATGAGAGATGAAAAGTTGCCGAAGGCAGACAGATCAAAGGTATTTCAAAATAAAAATTACGCCGTTATTGCCGGCAGGGTGATATGCAGTTGGAAATGTGGCAGGGGTGGTTGCGGAACAACAGATTGCAGGCGAAAAAAGGAAAAGAGATAATTGGCTGGGGGACAGGGATTCGAACCCCGATAGGCAGAGTCAGAGTCTGCTGTCTTGCCGTTAGACCATCCCCCAGCATGAGGTGCATAAAATAGAGGGAACACCCTCAGAAGTCAAGTGAAAATCCTCTTTTTCCGATCATCGTTACGATGATTCTCCCCACCTTTTCAGGCCTGGGACGGAAATGCCCAGCTGATCGCAGAGCCTGCCGGCAAACTGGCGGGCCATGGCTTCGATGTTCTCCGGTTTGTGGTAAAAAGACGGCATGGGCGGGAAGATCGTTGCTCCGGCATCGTGCAGGTTGAGCATGTTGCGCAGATGTGTGCGGTTCAGGGGGGTTTCCCGGACCGCCAGGATCAGCGGTCGGCGCTCCTTCAGGGTTACGTCGGCGGCGCGGTGGATAAGATTGCCGGAATAGCCGTTGGCTATGGCTCCCAATGTCCCCACGGTGCAGGGCAGGATGACCATGCCATCGTAGCTGCTCGAACCGCTGGCCACAGGGGCGGTGAATTCATCAATGGCGAACCAGCGGTCTACTCCAGGCAGATCGGCAGGTTGAATTCCCGATTCAAGCTGCAGCACCTTGCGGCCGGCGTCGGAAATAATGGCATGCACCCTGACATTATCCCGGCGCATGATCTCCAGGAAAGGGGGCACGTACAGCATGCCGGTGGCGCCGGTGATTGCCAGTATAATCCGCTCTACCTGTTTCATGGCTATTTGACTCCTATGTAGAGGGTTACGATGCCGAATGTCAGCGGTTTGTGTTCAGCCGAGGAAAAACCGGCCGCTCTGATCATCTGCAGGAGCTCCTTTGGTTCGTAAAAAGCGGCAATGGAACTGGCAAGGTATTCGTATGCCTCCTTGTCGCCGGAAACCAGACCGGCTATTTTCGGCAGCACCTTGTTCAGGTAGAAATTGTACAGCGGTTTGATGATCGGGTTGGTCGGCCTTGAAAACTCAAGAACCAGTAATTTGCCTCCAGGACGAAGAACCCGGTACATTTCATTGAGTCCCTGCTGGGTTTGGGAGAGGTTGCGCACGCCAAAGGCCACCGTGCATCCCCAGAAGGTGTTGTTCGGGGCCGGGATTTCCTCCCCGTCGCCGCAGACCGGGAAGATGCGGTTGCGCCGGTCATCGGTGGGCAGGGTTTTAACGCCGCTGCGAAGCATATCCTCGCAGAAGTCCACCGCCAGGACCCGGCGTTTTTTTTGCTGCCGGGTCAGTTCCAGGGACAGTGGCAGCGTGCCGGCACAGAGGTCGAGCACGGCGCCTTCCGGGAATCGGCTCAGCTGCCGGGTTGTTTTCCAGCGCCAGTACCTGTCGACCTGAAAGGAGAGCAGGGAGTTGAGCAGGTCGTAGCGGGAGCTTATCGAAGCAAATTTGTCGCGGACGAATTTCTTTTTTTCTTCAGGTTGCTGCATAATTTTATTCAGCTCTTTGAAACCTGGTCCTTCGGGCCAGGTCAGAGTTAACAGGTTCTGCCAATCACTTGATTTATCTGTTCATTTTTTTGCTCGTCCCAAAAAACGAACCAAAAAAACGACGCCCGTGGCATTTGGT
Organism: Desulfobulbaceae bacterium; assembly: GCA_023544645.1. Taxonomy (GTDB): domain Bacteria; phylum Desulfobacterota; class Desulfobulbia; order Desulfobulbales; family Desulfobulbaceae; genus UBA10518. The sequence continues at coordinate 6,598 of JAMJFO010000064.1, forward strand.
CCTTCGGACTTCTTTGCGCTCCTCAAAGCTGCCGGGAATTTTCAAACTCGCTTCGCTCAAACAGTGAAAATTCCCTTTCGGCATCTTTTCCGGTGCTCAACAAATGCCAATGGGAAACTCAAAAATCTTGCCCCTTCAATGGGCAATTAAGGCCGGGTCCTCTGGGCTCGGATATTTACTTTACTTCACCCTGTTCAGCTTCCAGGTTTCAGCTTCCAGGCAATTGGTCCGGAAAAAATTTCAGGGGCAGGGCATTGGCGGAAATTTCCCCGCGCCGGATCAGGTGCTGAAAAAAAGCCTTCAGGGCCTGTTGATGCTCCAGATCCAGGTTATGCTCTATCTGCCGCAGATATCTGTGGCAGGATTCCATGTCCATGGGGATGCGCGGGGCGACCAGCCGACTGATCTCCTTGAGCCTGGATTTACCCCTGTCGCGGCACTCTATCAGCGTCTGCCACAGTTGGGTAAGGACTTTCGGTTGTGAAGCAACGAATTCTTCGCGGACGGCAAAAACAGCAAAAACAAAAGGCAGGCCGGTGTGTTTGTTCCATACATCCGCCAGGTCCAGTTGAACGGGATACTGCCCTTCTTCCCGCAAACGCAGGGCATCATCGCCTATGGCCAATACCGCGCTGATTTCTTTTTGCTTATTTCCGGGATCATAAATATCTCCCACCAGATAGCGGGGACGAACGGAATAGAATTCTTCCAGGACAATTTTCACGAGGGCGGCAGAGGTTTCAGACTGTCTGGTCAGCAGGATCAGTTTGTCGGACAATTCTTCGGGGGGAACGGTGGCAAAGAGAAATACGCTGCCCACCGGCCCGGTGGCGCTGATGGACAGGTCCCGCAATATTCTGTATTTCAGGGGCCGCTGCGCGTATTCGTAGCAGGATACCAGGCCCAGATCGAGCCTGTCCTCTGCCAGCAGGGTGTTCAGGGTGCTCGGCGGCGCCTCGGTGACGATCCATTCCGGATCAATGGAGCAGTTCTTCCATTCCTCGTAGATCGGGGCGGTATTGATATAGTTGACCATGCCGATGCGAACCCTGCTCATTATCCGATCACCCATAGCGGTTGAATATTTTTGTCTGCTGTGAGCAGGTTGAAGAGCATTGTTTCGTCGGTCATTTCCTTTTCCAGCGGTATGGAGAGAAAACGGGCTGATTTTCCCCGTGCCAGCGAGCCATAGTGTGCATCTATGCCCAGAGCTGTCGCGCCGCCAAGAGTAGCCATGCGGAAAATATCGGCGGCATTGATCTCCGGGTGGTCTTGGCGGAGAATGTTCATTTCCCGCCAGAGCGAGAGTTCCGGGTTGCTGGCCATACTGTCGGTGCCCAGCGCGGGCTGCAATCCGTTCTGCAGGAACAGTCCCGCCGGAGCCTTGCCCACTCGCAGATAACGGTTGCTGCCGGGGCACAGACATATGGCGGCGCCGGTTTCAGCAAGTATTGCCGCCTCTCCAGGGGTTACATGTACACAATGCACACAGATGGTCTGTTTGTCCAGCGCCCCGAGCCCATGTAAGTACTGCACAGAGCCCTGGTTGTCAATTGCGGCAGGCGGTTTATAAGAGTCATCAATAAAGCCGCGTTTCCGGAGAAATGTATAAAGTTCGCCGCTGCCGCGGCGCAGCATTTCGTTTTCCGACGGGGATTCGGCAACATGGATGGGAAAAGGATGGCCCAGCGCTGATGCCCGGCGTTTCAGCTCCCGGATGAGCTCGGCGTGAGTGGAATAGGGCGCGTGGGCCGTAAAGAGCTTATCTTGCGGCGCTGCCGCCACGCGTTCCAGTATGGCCCGCCTGGTTTTGGTCGTCCGGCCCAGGTGTTCATGAAAATGGAGGATCAGTCCGGGAAATTCGCCGGCCAGTTTTGCTCCCATATCCGTATTGCCGATATCGCCAAGAGCGATGACCCCGAGCCGGTGCTGCCGGCGCATTGCCTGTTTAGCCGCCTCTTCAGCGGCATGGCCCGTATCACCAAGTTCCGCGCGCATGGCAAGCAATGTTTCGATCCAGCCTGTAAAGCCGGATATTTTTTTATGGAGCGCGGGTAGGGGAATATGGGAAAGTTCAAGGTGGATGTGGGCGTTTACCAGGGCGGGTATCAGTGCACTGCGGCCATGATCCTTGATGGGCGCATCAGGAAAAATTTCGCACTGTTCGTGAAACCTGCCGACTGCAATAATGCGATCATTGTCGGCAACAACCGCGCCGTCGGCGATGACGGGGTCTGAGACGGGAACGACCCAGGAGGCTCGATGAATGACCGGCGGCTGCACAGGTGTACCACAGACTACACCAGAGTGTAGTCCATCAGTCTCTGGCGCGGTTCAAAACCTGCATCGTGAACCAGTTTGCGGATTTCGTCCTCGGAGAGGCGAAAATGAACGCCTGCCGCGGCAACGACATTTTCCTCGATCATGGTGCTGCCGAAATCATTGGCGCCGAAGAACAGTGACAGCTGGGCGATTTTAGGTCCCTGGGTTACCCAGGACGCCTGGATGTTGGCGACATTATCAAGAAAGATACGGCTCAGGGCCAGCATCTTGAGGTAGCCGAAGGCGGTTTCCTTCTCTATGGTCTCGCCTGCTGCAAGGACCGTGTTGTCCGGCTGGAACGGCCAGGGAATGAAGGCGGTAAATCCGGAAGTCCTGTCCTGCAGGTCCCGGATCCGCTGCAAATGTTCAAGGCGCTCCTCCATGGTCTCAATGTGGCCGAACATCATGGTGGCTGTGGTCCGCAGTCCAAGATTATGCGCTTCCTCCATGACTTCAATCCAGCGGTCTGCTGAACATTTGCGCGGCGCCAGTTTCTGCCGTACCCGGTCAGTGAGTATCTCGGCGCCGCCCCCGGGAATGGAGTCAAGGCCGGCGCTGATGAGGCGCTGCAGGACTTCGCGGATGGTGAGACCGGACAGTTGGGCAAAATGACATACTTCAGGAGGAGAAAAACCGTGGATATGGATGTCCATGCTTTTCATGAACCGGAGCATGTCCTCGTAGAATTCCAGGGGTTTGTCAGGATGCAGCCCACCCTGGAGCAGGATCTGGGTTCCGCCCAGGGATTTGGTCTCCAGGATTTTCCGGGCCAGCTCCTCATTGGTCAGGATAGAGCCGTTGCCGTCTTCCGGAGCCTTGAAAAATGCGCAGAATTTACAGGCCGAGATGCAGATATCGGTATAATTGATATTGCGGTCGATAACGTAGGTGACCAGCGGTTCGGGATGGAGGCGGCGGCGGACCGCGTCGGCCAGGAAGCCCAGGAGATAAAGATCGCTGCTTTGCGCCAGTTCCAGGAATTCATCGCCGGATATCCGGCTGCCGGTCGCTATTTTCCGGGCAACAGCATTCATGGGATTAGTAGGTGTTGAGGACGTTGTACAGGGTGTCCCGCTCGTTGGGTTGACGGCCGGCTTCCCTGATGAGCCGGATCAGGGTCTTATGGCCCAGCGCCTGCTCGGTTTCGGCGCCTGCCATGTGGGTGATCACCTCTTCCTTGACCGTGCCGTCCATGTCGTCGGCTCCGAATGACAGGGCTATCTGCGCCAGTTTCGGACCGATCATCACCCAGTAAGCCTTGATGTGGGGGAAGTTGTCGAGCATCAGCCTGGCCACGGCAATATTTTTCAGATCATCAATGCCGGTGGTGCGCGAATGGTCGGACATTTCGGTATTCTTGGGGTGGAAGGCCAGGGGAATGAAAGCCAGGAATCCCCCAGTATCATCCTGGGTCCGCCGGAGGATGTCAAGGTGTTCAAGACGCTCCTCAATGGTTTCAATGTGGCCATAGAGCATGGTTGCATTGGTGTTGAGTCCGTGGCGGTGTGCAGTTTTGGCCACGTCGATCCACCCTTCCCCGGAGAGTTTTTTCTCGCAGGTGATCTGCCGGATGCGGGGGCTGAATACCTCGGCGCCTCCGCCGGGCATGGACCCGAGCCCCGCCTCTTTCAGCTCCTCCAGCGTCTCGCCGACCGTTTTGCCGGCCAGTTCGGCCAGGTGATATATCTCCACGCCGGTGAAGGCCTGAATATGAACATCCGGTCGAATTTCCTTGATGGCTCTGAGTATATCCAGGTAGTAGGAGTATGGCAGGTCGGGATGGATGCCGCCCACCATATGGATTTCGTTGATCGGTTCGTCCAGCCGTTCGCGAACCTTCTGCTTTACGTCGTCGACGTTCATTTCGTAGGCAAGATCCGATTCCTTGTCTTTGCCGAAAGCGCAGAACTTGCAGAGATTTGTGCAGATGTTCGAGTAATTGATGTGCTGGTTGTAAATAAAGTAGGCTTTATTGCCGTTCAACCGTTCACGAACCAGGTTGGCCATGTACCCCAGGGCAAGGATGTTGTTGGATTCATATAGTTTTTTGCCGTCATCAAGGCTGAGACGCTCGTTGGCGCGGACCTTATCGAGAATAGCGCCGAAACCGGCTTCCTGAACAAATGAATCCATGATTATTGAAAGGGCAGGGGTTAATCGAGGAAATAACGCAGTTTTTCCCTTCGGCTGGAGTGTCGCAGGCGATTGAGCGCTTTCTTTTCTATCTGGCGGATGCGTTCACGGGAGACATTGAACCGTTTGCCGATTTCTTCAAGGGTGTATTCCGCTTTTTCACCGATGCCGAACCGAAGGCGAATGATTTTTTCCTCGCGGTCGGTCAGCGATGAAAGCACCTCGGTAACCCGGTGGGCAAGCTCTCTGTTCTGGACGGCATCATAAGGTGATTCGGATTCCTGGTTCTCGAGAAAGTCGCCGAGGGTCGAATCGTCGTCGCCCACCGGTGTTTCAAGGGAAATGGGTTCACGCGAGGCTTCCAGGATGGCCAGGATCTTATCCATGGGCAGTTCGGTCATCTTGGAAATCTCAACCGGGGTCGGTTCGCGGCCAAGCTCCTTGAGAAGGGAATAAAAGGCCTTGAAGAACTGGCTGCGAAGCTCCAGGAAATGAACCGGCAGCCGGATTGTCCGGGTTTTGTCCAGGATAGCCCTGGTTATGGCCTGGCGTATCCACCAGGAAGCGTAGGTGGAGAATTTGTTGCCTTTTTTATAGTCAAACCGGAAAACCGCGCGCATCAGTCCCAGGTTGCCTTCCTGGATAAGGTCGGCCAGAGTAAGGCCCTGGTGCATGTACCGTTTGGCAATGGAGACGACCAGGCGCAGATTGGCCCTGATCATGGCATCCTTGGCCGTTTCTATGGAGCGGTTGTACGCTTCGAGCTTGGTGTTAAGTTCAAACAGCTCACGGATATCGGGATAGCCCATCGCAACCCTGGTCACGCAGTGGCGCATATAGTTGAGCTGCTGTTTTTTCGGCTTGAGCGTGGGATCGCGTTTTTCCCAGAGGTCGATGCGCTCGATAAGCATCTGCATCTCCTTGGTGCCGGATTTGTCATCCCGTATCGCTTTGATTATGGAATCAAAACCTTCGCGGATGGTCTTGGAATAGCGGGCTTCATCATCCGGTGTGAGCAACTCGAACTGACCCATTTCACGCAGATAGGTCGTGGTTGTCTCCTCGCTTTCATGCTCTTCACTGTCGGGCAGAGAATCGCCGTCGGAATCCTCGGCAGGGCCTTTGCACTTACCGGTCCATTCCTCGCCGGAAAGGGTTTTTTTCTTGCCTGATTTTTCCTGGGTTACGATTTCAATATTGTTTTCGCCCAGAAAATCGAAAATTTCCTCAATGGCTTTGGGATCGTTTACTTCGTCGGGAAGCAGCTCATTGAGATGCTGAAAAGTTATGCAACCTTCGTCTTTACCAGCATCGAGAAGGTCGTCTTTAATACCTGATAGCACCTGGCAATTACTCCAATAAATAATATTAGTTACGCATGTTGCGCATTATTTTCGAACAAGGGTCAAAGAATATTATAGCTTAATACATGTTGCCTGAAATAGCAAATCAAGAGTTTTGAATAGTGGTGATTTTTGATATTTTTGAGTAAGAAGAAGTTGTGAGGGTTGATATTCATTGTATTTGTATTCAAATTAAATCAAAAATACGATTATGAGACAAGTAATTTCTGACCGCTCCAGCGGTATTCTGCTCCACGTTTCTTCCCTGCCTGGCTCCCACGGTGTAGGGGATATCGGCCAGTCGTTTGACTTCATTGATTTTCTGGCCTCTGCCGGGCAGTCATATTGGCAGATACTTCCTCTTAATCCGACAAGCCCGATTTTCGGCAATTCTCCCTACATGAGTTTTTCCGCCTTTGCCGGCAATCCTCTTTTCATTAATCCGGATATGCTCCATGAGCAGGGACTGTTGAACAAAAAAGATACCGATGGGCCGGAGTTCTCCCCCTATGTCCTTGAATTCGACCGGGTCATTCCCTGGAAGCGGAATCTGCTGCAGAAAGCATGGTCGCGTTTTCAAGCCCAGCCGGACAAGTCGGATTTTGACGCGTTCTGCAACGAGCATGACTGGCTTCTTGATCACGCATTGTTCATGGCCCTGAAGGATAAATATGACAACTCGCCGTGGTATACATGGCCAGAGGAGATCAGGTGCGCCAAAAAGAAAAACCTGTTGGTTGCGGCTGCCGCAATGGCAGATGAGGTCGATTACTACAGATTTGAGCAGTACCTTTTTTTCCGCCAGTGGCAACAGCTTCATGACCATGCCGCCCGGAAGGGAGTCAGGATCATTGGCGATCTGCCCATATACGTGGGAATGGACAGTGTTGATGTCTGGGCCAATCAGGGAATTTTCGAGCTGGATAAACGGACCCGCAGGCCTTCCAGGGTGGCCGGGGTTCCGCCCGATTATTTCAGCAAAACAGGGCAGCTCTGGGGAAATCCTTTGTACCGGTGGAACACAAGGAAAGCAACTGTCAAGAATCAGTTGTATACATGGTGGGCAAATCGCTTTGCCAACATGTTCAGCATGGTCGATGTCCTGCGGATAGATCATTTTCGCGGATTTGAATCCTACTGGAGCATTCCCGGCAGAGATAAAACCGCGGAGAACGGCGTCTGGAAAAAGGGTCCCGGAGTGAAGTTTTTCCTGGAAATGAAGAAGCGACTCGGCGCTCTGCCGGTTATTGCCGAGGATCTGGGATACATTACCCCGGAAGTCGTGGCGTTGCGGGATAAACTGGGTTACCCGGGAATGAAGATTTTGCTTTTTGCCTTTGACGGCGCCTCCGATAATGCATACCTGCCGTTCAATTATACGGAAAATTGCATTGTCTATACCGGCACCCATGACAACGATACGGCTGTTGGCTGGTTTCTTGATCCCGAAGTGCCTCGATCATCCAAGCTGCAGTTGAAAAGAACTGCCAACAGCCCAAATGAAGATATTGCAACTGTGCACCATGATATAATCTACCTTGCATTATCGTCCACCGCCAGGCTGGCAATTCTGCCCATGCAGGATATTCTGGGTTTTGGCAATGATTGCCGTATGAACAAACCGGCTACGTCCGGAGGAAACTGGAACTGGCGTTGCGCACCGCAATATCTGACCGATCAGCTGGCTGCATCGCTCAAGGATCAGGCCTCTTTTTTTGGCAGGCTTCCGAGCCGGCTTGATCCTGACGCAGGCCCGGTGACAAAATGATGAGCGTTTACAGGCGCCGCGGATTCGTGAAAGTGAGCCGTCCGCTATTCATCAGGCTTGGTGACAGCCTGATTACAGAGGAAAGTTGGCTTAAGCGCAAAACGTGGCTGCCGCAACCAGTGAGTGTATGCATACAATAAATGTGTTGATTTTTTCAGGAAGTCCGAGAAAGAACGGCAATACCGAAATCCTGGTCCAAAACATTATGGCCGGAATTGCGGAGGCCGGCGGTGCCAGCGAACTGATAAGGCTCGCGGAAAAAAAGATTCATCCCTGTATCGGCTGCGGCGGGTGTGAAGAGGAAGGAAACTGCGTCATCAATGATGATATGCAGGATCTTTACCCGAAGATCACCGCCGCCCAGAGGATTATTATTGCCTCGCCCATTTATTTTTACGGCGTCACCGCCCAGACCAAGGCCTTTATTGACCGGTGCCAGACAATGTGGAGCAGGAAATACATACTTAATATGCGCTCCCGGCCAACCGTTCCCAGGGTCGGTTATTTTGTCGGTGTTGCCGCAACCAAAGGGGAGCGAGTCTTCGAAGGCGCCATCCTGACGGTTCAGTACGCGCTTGATGCCATGGATTTTTCCTATGGCGGAGAACTGGTTGTGCGTGGCGCGGACAAAAAGGGGGCGATAAGAGCATTTCCGGAAGAGCTTGCCCGGGCCGCAAGATTTGGCGCTGCTATTGTGGAGAGCCGGCAGGATGTATCCCGGTAGAGAACATCTTGACAAAGGGATGAGGATACTTTAAAGAGTCTCTACCATCAGGCCCCATCGTCTAGTGGCCTAGGACACCGGCCTCTCACGCCGGGAACAGGGGTTCGAGTCCCCTTGGGGTCACCATGGAAACATCAAGGGTTCCAGCCGGTTCAGGCTGGAACCCTTTTTTTGTGCCTGCTCGCCGCTTCTAATACCTTGATACACCGAAGGTAATTGTCCCGTCATGTATGTTTTTGTGTATATGTTTTACGACATCGCTGATGTGTAACTCTCTTAAAATAAAAGCCCTTTGCTTGTGTCTGACGGTCTGTTTGCGGTATAATTGTTGCAGGTATAAGTCAATTGATCACCATTGAAACGCAGCAGGGATCATCTTGGGCCTGGGGATAAATGTTCAACGAATGTGAGAAATCTTACCCGCATTCAACGAACAATCCTTTATTGCCGCAAGTGGCCGCGTTTTGCTGGTAAAGCATATTGATACATAAATAATTCAAGCGAGGCCTCCATGAGAACTGTAATGCTTACCTGCCTTATCACTTTGTCTGCAGCTCTGTTCTCCTTAAGCAATGTCTTTGCTCAGTTTGTTTGTGATGAAACCCAAACCCAGATTCCTGACATAGAATGTGAAGCCTTGAATGCCCTCTATAATAGCACCAGCGGTGACGGTTGGACCGATAATTCGGGGTGGAGCGGAAATTCCCCGTGTTCGGCTTCCGGTGTTACGTGTTCCAGTGATCATGTTGATATTCTTTACCTTGCTGGAAAAAATCTAAATGGCTCTATTCCTTCTGAAATTGGTCAATTGGCATATCTGCGATACCTGAATCTCAACCTAAACCAGTTAACCGGTTCTATTCCTCTTGAAATTTATAATCTTACAAATTTGGTAGACTTGAAACTGGATGATAATCAACTAACCGGTACCATTCCTGCGGCAATCGGCAACCTGACAAACCTGGAGTATCTCTGGATAAGGAGAAACGGACTCAGTGGTTCCATTCCTCCGGAAATCGGCAATTTGACAGCTTTGCTGCAAATGATGCTTTTCGATAACCAATTGACCGGTTCCATTCCCTCGCAAATGGGCAACCTGGTGAATCTGGAACATCTGTATCTGAGTTCCAACCAACTAAGTGGACCTATACCACCGCAAATTGGCAATATGGCCCAGTTGACCAGGCTGTTCCTGAACTCTAATCAGCTAAACGGTCCAGTTCCCCCTGAATTAGGCAATCTGGTGAACCTTAATTATCTGGTTATCAGCAATAATCTTCTTCAAGGAATGATACCCACCAGTCTGTCGCAGCTGGTGAACCTTTTCAATTTTGATGATCCTGATGGTCCAGGATTATTTATAAGTAACAATTATCTCTATGCATGCGACCCCGACCTGAATGCCTTTCTTGTCCTGAAAGGTGGAGAATGGACAACCACCCAGGGGGGAGCGCGCTGTCCTTCGGATTTCTCCTGGCCCATGTTTCTGCCCGCTATTCTCGGCAATAATACTCAGTGATATGGTGTCTCGGAACCAATATAATCGGTCACCGGCTACAGGGAGAGGCAGTCATTGACAGCTCTTTCATATGAATTTTTCATTCCGGCATGGGATGACCGGATACTTTTATTTCCGGAAAAATATTCCGGATTTCAGGAATTAGGGAGCTCGGATACGTTAACGTCAATATGGTCAACACTACCGTGATTTAGCGCTTGACCAACCTGCTCACTTATGTAATTTCCAGTAAATAGATTGTCGCAGAATGTTTTTCTTATCACTCAATTTTTGCAGGTGACATAAAAATGAAATCAACGATATCAGCACAGGCAGCATTACATCTCCTGGGCCTTTTTTTCTTTGCAATAATCTTCACCCCTGTGTGCCATGCCGCTGAATCCACAGCCGATGTATCTGCTGACGCAGCTTTAAAGGAAAAAGCGCGCCGGCAGATTCTGGGCACATCCGCAGCCCAAACAGCCGACAATGAATATGTTGTCGGTTATCGGGACATTTTATATGTAAGTGTCTATGGCGAAGGCTCCATGGCTGTGGGCGAAGGTGTTGAGGCGCAGGCGGCAATAAGCGAGCGGGACAGTAATGCTTCCGGTGGGTTTTCCCTTCGCGGACGCGGCAGGGGGATTGAGGTTCGAATTGACGGCAGGGTGTCCCTTCGGCATATCGGTGATGTGACCGTGGTCGGGATGACCCTTACCCAGGTGGCGGACTATTTAAAACAGCTGTACAGCACCATTTATGAAGATCCGGTTCTGACTGTCACCCTTGTCCAGAGCAACAGCCAGCAATACACCGTCATGGGACAGGTGCTCAACCCCGGCCTGTATCACCTTGACTACCCGCTTACAGTGGTCAAGGCGCTGGCCAGGGCTGGAGGTTTTACGGAATGGGCTAAGTCGGAAATTACTGTTATTCGGGAGAATTCAGCTGGAAACGTATCCAAAAGCGGGGAAGGGCAGACATTTACATTTGATTACGGTGATTTTCTCAAAGGCCGGAATCTGGAGAAAAATATCCTGATCAGGCCAGGGGACGTGATTGTTGTTCATTAAAAATACATTGGAGGGGAGAATGTTGAACAGGAGATTGCTGCGTTTCGCGCTCATTTCGTCAGTGGTGGTCACGGTTGGTTTTCCTGATATCGGCGCGGCTCGACAGACCATTGTCATCGGTTCTCTTGTGCTGGGGTATGATTACTGGGAAAGAACGTATGACGAGGCGGGTGAGGGGGAGGCGACGGTAGCCGACGATGCGGGTGATGCCCGCATGTGGACGGCAAGTCCGGAGATAGAACTGCAGTCCCTCGGCATTCATGACTCGTTATCCCTGCGCTATGCGCCGGTATTCAGGTATGATGACCTCTTTTATACCACTGAGGTGGATCATTATCTTGCTGTGGCCGGAGAGCGGTTTGTGACAAAAGAGTGGAAAATTTCTCTCAGTGACAACTTTGTCCTTTCGGATGATCCTGCAAGATACGGTACTCCTTTCGGCAGTGCGGGGCTGACGGAAGATGAGGACGCGGCTGTGCAGCCGGTTGAGGAGGCCCCGGATGAAATAACCCAGGATTTCGGGAGAAGGCGCTACTGGACCAACAATCTGCTTGTTGAGAGCGAATATGCCTATGGCAAAGACCGTGATGCAGGACTTGGGTATTCCAACAGGGTGCTGCGCAACGAGTCTGACGATAGCCGACCCGGCGTTGGTTATGTTGAGTATGATCGGCATGAATTTTTCGGACTCCTGGCTCACCGGTTCAATCCATCCTGGCATTCGGATGTTGAACTTCGATATATCAAGGGATTGTTTGAAGACAGTGGGGAATCAGAGGCCCTGGAAGGCAGCTCTCTGGGTGCGTCTGAGGATCTGGAGGAATATCAGGCAGTTTTGGGTCTCGACCATATCCGGAATGTGAATAATACTTTTCCTTTCCGCTACAGGTTCGGGCAAACCGATTATGAAGGTATTCGCCGGGATATATGGGTTCACGAATTGTCGGCGGGATGGGATTATGCCTTTGATGAGCGGACCCGCATGGAGCTTGGAGGAGGGCCGTCGTACATAGATGCCGACGAGCTGGATGGCGAGTGGGGGTTCAACGCCTATTTCAAGGTGAACAGGGCTTTTCAGCATGGGAATATCGGCGCTTCAGCCAATAAGGGATACAGCTCGAGGAATTTTACCGGATCCACCGATACCGGGCTCCGGGACATGACCGATGTAAGAGTTGATATGACCTATCAGTTTTCACGGGATGTTTCCTCAACACTCTTTTTGGCCTATCGATACGAAGATATTATTGATCCTCAAGGAATCTACTATCAAGAGGCGCTGGATGGCAGGGATCCGGGAACAGAACAGGACGTTGGCGATGTGACATATTCCAGGGAGAGTTATTCTGCGGGGGCAAGTCTGGATTACGGCTTCCTGAGATGGTTTGTTGCCACTCTCCGTTATGTATATTATCAACAGGACGGTGACCTGGTGCGCGATTCTTATGATGACCACCGAGTCATGGTGCTGGTGTCGGCAAGCAAGGAGTTGTGGCGGAAATAAACTGCAGCAGGCAGCAGCCGGCTTAACCCGTCAATTTCATCCCGACACGTCAAAATGCGAAGCTGGAAAGCATTACGTCTACTGCGTCGGAGTCTCCCTTTGGTCGCTTACCTGCGCTTGAAAAACATCCTCGACATACTGCAGGAAGCGAACTCCGAGTATGCCTGTGGGTGTTTTCCAGCACGCGCCTCGAAGATCGCGCAAGGCTCGCTATCTGTATCCATAACACTTTCCAGCCTTTCGCGACGATTTCTGTGAAATATGCGGGTTAAATCTGTTTAATGGATTTTTTTCTTCGATCCTCTTTCGATTATGGGCCAAGTGTTCTGCGTACATGGTCACATACTACACCTTTGCACCATCACTCAAGCCCGCGGTGATCATAGCGAACATTGGCTCTCGGTGTCTCCACGTGCCTCTGTAAATTAAATAGTTGCCCTTGCGATTGGCGTAAAAGTTGCATGGTTTATCTGTGATAGATAATGCCCATATTTTTGCCTGCAACCGGCGGATTTAAATGAGATATCCTGTTTTTTCGTCTTCATTAAAGAATTGATGATATATTATAGCAGAACAAATATTGTTCAAGCTCAGGACAGGAACTTTACATTATGATACTGCATACGAGTTTCAAAAAGGGCGATTACAGGCGCAGGTTTTTTATTCTATATCTTGTTTGTTGTATCTTTGTATTGCTTCCTCTCGCAAACGCGTCAGCCCGAGATGTTACCTTTATTTGGACTGCAAACACTGAAACCGTTGACGGCTACCGGGTGTATTATAAAACCGGCAGCAGCGGCCCTCCGTATGACGGCACCGGAATAACGGAAGGTCCCTCTCCGGTAACAGCCGGGAATGTCACGACTATTACCCTGCACGGTTTGTCGGACACCGAAACATACTATTTTGCCCTTACAGCCTATCTGGGATCAGAGGAAAGTCCGTATTCAACAGAAATCGTGCTCCTTCCGGCATCTCCTGGGTCCACCGGGCGTGATATTTCTTTTGTCTGGACTGCAAACGCTGAAACCGTAGACGGCTACCGGCTGTATTATAAAACCGGCAGCAGCGGCCCTCCGTATGACGGCACCGGAATATCGGAAAGTTCATCTCCGGTGGCAACCGGTAATGTTACCGGTTTCACCCTGCACGGCTTGTCAGAAACGGATACATATTATTTTGCCCTTACCGCCTATCGGGGAACTGAAGAAAGTGGCTTCTCCGATGAAATTATGCTGCCTCCCAGTCAGGTAAATTCACCCCCCGTGGCCCTTGACGTCGCCCTTGCAGCTTCTGAAAATACACCGTTAACCGGGCAGCTGCCTGCCAGCGACCCGGACAACGATCCCCTGACCTACACCATAGTCAGCAACGGCGTCAGAGGCAGCGCGGTCATCACCGATTCCACCAGCGGAGCCTTTACCTATACGCCGAACACCAACGTTACCGGCAGTGATTCCTTTACCTTCAAGGTCAATGACGGCGCTGTGGATTCGGCAGCAGCAACGGTGAGTGTTGCCATTACAGCAGTG
>JAMJFO010000065.1 GCA_023544645.1 Desulfobulbaceae bacterium
GGCCGCAAGTTTATCTGGAATTTTGCCCGGCTCGACCAGATTGAAGTCTATGGCGCCAAGGCCCCCAAGAGCGGTAAAAAAACGATTATTTTCAATGGCCCGACCGGTCCGAAGTCGTTTGCCGACGGAGACGGTACCTATGACGGCATCTGCGAAGTCTGCCACACTGAGACCACGTATCACCAGAATAATGCCGCCGGCGATCATACCCATAATGCCGGTTCCAATTGTATAACCTGTCATACCCATGCCAGCGGTTTCAAGGGCGGCGCCGATCATTCGACCTTCATAAACGGTGATACCGGCGCAAATGGTGACTGTATAGATTGTCATGCCGCTGTGGTCAGCGATCCCTCCCTCCATCCCAGCTGCGAAACATGCCATACCGCCAGCCCTCCGGCGATCAACACGACGCCTTTTGTGGGCGGTGATACTGGCAACTCGTATACGGCGTTAACCGATGACGGCAATTACAGCTGGAACGGATCAAATCGGATTCAGGATGCCTCCGGATATACCATTGGCGATGTCGGTTTGTTCGTTCCGATTCTGTGCAGCGAATGTCATGACACCAAGCCCGCGGGACTTGCCGACGGAACTCATGGCGGCCATCCCGTAACAGACTGGGATTTCACCGCCATCACCAATGATTGCGTGGACTGCCACGGCGACGGGGGCAATGGCACGGTTGCCGGCATCCATAATCGCGGCGACGCAGCCACATACCCCAGCGGCGACTGTACCATCTGCCATGATTTAAGCGGCGGCGATTATACCGTCCGCACGGTCGGTGATGCCGCCAACGGCATCGATGGCGACGCTACCCTGGCAAGCGGTAGAGCAGGTGACTGTCTGACCTGCCACCCTGGCGCTACCTACTCGAAAATATCCATCCATCATGATACCGCGGATGCGACCGCAACCCCGACCAATGCCTGTACATCGTGCCATAACACCGCAAACGGCCATGCCGGCAACCATGATGCCCTGGTTGCCATGCAGGACCCGAACTGTCAGGTCTGCCATGCCGCCACACCGGCCAGCGGAGGCGACAATGTTCCCGTTGACGGCACGCCGGGCAATACAGTCCACGATTACTGTACCTCCTGCCACGTTAATCCCAGCGGCGACCTCATCGATACGGTCTCCATACCGACACCTAATGGCTGGGTTACCACCATGGATAACGGTGATGGTACAACATCCACCAGCAACGGCGGCGGAACATGCACCGAATGTCATACTGCCTATTTTGACGGGCATGAGCACGGCACAACCGGTCCTCCCGAACATACCATGAGCACGGTAGCGCTCTGCCTCAATTGTCATACCGCTACCACCATCCCCTATTTGAGCGCCGGAGAAGTTCACGAATCTCTTGCCTGCTATACCTGCCACAGTGCAACCGACGGCCTGCTCATAGGCAGCGCTAATGGCGCCGGCGCCGGCGCAAACTGTCAGACCTGCCATATCGGCTACTTTGACAACCACGGCCATAGCCATACCTTCACGGCTACCGCGGACTGCGCGACCTGCCATAATCTTGACAACACCGACGGCTCCAATGCCCGTAACGCCATTGCCGCGCCGTTTGCCGGCACAGGCGAGGTTCACGCGGTCTCAGGTTGCTACACCTGTCATGACCCCGGCACCGGCGCCCTGAGAAGCCTGGCAATAGGCAACGCGGCTGCTACAGGCTGTATTGACTGCCATACCGATACCTGGACAACGATCCATACCGGTGCGCCGGGTGTCACCCATGTAGCCAGGGTCGAGGCCGACGCCACATGCACCCTCTGCCACGGCAACCCGACGCCGAGTACCTCCAACGCCCGCGACGCCGCAACGAGTCCGTTTGTTGCCGGCGGCGAAGTGCATGCCGCCAATGCATGCGCCACCTGCCACACCGGCAGCAATGACGGCAGCCTCAACAGTGGACCTTTCATCAATGCCGACCAGAATACTGCCGGCAGCTGTTCCAATTGCCATACTGTCACCAGTTCCTGGGGAACCATCCATAATGGAGCTCCCGGGGTGGATCACACCACCCGTGTTGACGGTCTTGCCGAATGTGTCGGCTGCCATGACGCCACGGCCGGCGGACCCAATGGTTTGATGCCGGTCAGCCCCATCAACCACAAGGTCCATGACCGCTGCTCGGCATGTCATGTCCAGGGCGGCGCCCTGAGCACCGGCAATACCATTTACGGTAATCAGCCCATTGCCAGGGGGAACTGCGGCACCTGTCATACCGCAGCCTACTTTGACAGCCATGTGCATGGCACCACTGGCGGGTATGTCGAGCATGACGTGACCTACAATGCACTATTTGACCTGAGTCAGGTGTCCACCCCCGGCGACAACCCCTGCGGCGACTGCCACAGCGGAAACAATGCCGACGGCAACGGTATAGCCCTCGACAGCTGGGCCGATATCCTGAGCGAGCACGTCACCGGCTGTTCGCGCTGTCACAGCTATACCGATGACGGCACCGGTACCCCGCCGCAGGCCACCAATGATACTACTATTGCCAGCGGCGCCGGGGTGATCTGCACCACCTGCCATACCCCGAAGCTCGATCCGGATCCTGCATCCGATCACGGCTACCTGTCCCATGATGCCGGTCCGGACCGCACCGTGGTCACTTGGACCGGCGCCGACGGGACCGGCACTGATCCTGACTGCCTGGTCTGCCATGACGACGGCGGCGCCGAGGTGGTCTATTCATCCACGACCCATGGCGGCGACTGCACCAAGTGTCATGCCGGTATTCCCAACCCGCTGCAGGGTACCACAACCCTGGCCACGGCCATGCCTGATGGCGGCGCCGGCACGGACAACGGCGGCGGTTCCTGCGTGGTCTGCCATGACACCTCGTATACGGTTCACACCGTTAATAATGCCAACCAGGCGGCTGCCCTCCATGACATGGTGGATACCACCTATGCGGCGACTTACAACTGTGACAACTGCCACGGCACGCTGACCACCTGGCTGGAAATCGTGGCCCTGCACAGCAATGACTGCACCATGTGCCACGACAGCGACCTGACGGTCGTCAAAAACGCAATCAATGCCGGACGCTCCAATGTCAACGGCTTCATGGGCTCTGCCTCTGTGGTCAACTGCGACACCTGCCATGTCACCGACCATGACTTTGCCGCCGGCGATGCCACCTGGGATCTGGCCACCCTTGATACCGCGGCAATTAAGGATGCATACGGCCGCGGCCACGGCACCAGTCCCGATACCGTCCATGGCGAGCACAATAACCTGGCCAATTCCACCGGTTCCCAGGCCCAGGCCGGGGTGCCGGCATACACAGGCAAGCTGAGCGGCGCCTACGGCGGTCTGCTTGCAGCCGATTACAACTGCAACGACTGCCATGACATCGACAACGCAGCCGATGCGGCGGTGGTGAAGCAGCAGAAGCGGATCCAGGAGCACAATCTTGGCAACTGCCTGCTGTGCCACGGCTATGCCAATGTCGGCCCCGAGATCGCGGCCGGCGCCGGCAGCGCCCCCTTTGACGAGGGGGCCGGCGGCACGGTCACCAACTGCGAGACCTGCCATGCCCCCGCCAACAACCCGGCGGTAGCGGCCAACGACACCTACATGTACCAGTATGACGGCATCCGTCATCACACCACTACCCATGCCCAGGCCGGCGACTGCACCTGGTGCCACGGCGACCCGCGGCCGGCAGCCATCACCGACGGCTTCGCGGCCACCGCCGGATTCGTTGACGGCGACGGCGACGGCAATACGTTGAATGACGGCTGGCTGGATGACTACAACACTGCCACGCCAACGCCGATTCCCAAGCAGGCGGCCTGCCGACTCTGCCATACAAACTACGGTACCGTCGGCGACGGTACGCCCTGGTCCGTAGACGTGTCCGGCGGCAACGGCAACCACGGCTATAACATTACCGGCTATTCCGGCACTGACACGGAGCGGACCACCGGCCTGACCGTTTATGCCAATAACTTTAATGCCGGTCTGTCCGGAGCTGCCAACAATAGTACGCCAACTGTCAATGCTACCCGGATCACCCAGAACACGATCCACCGTATTGACGCCAACAACGGCAGCAGCATGATCAATGTCTACGATTACGGCGCCTGTCTCGGCTGCCACAGCGTTCAGATTATGCATGCCGCCCCGGTACCCGTAGCTGACTACCCAGCGGCAACTGCGGATATTCAGTCCGTACCTTGGGATACCCTGCGCTACGCTCCAGGCCGGGCGGTATTCAATCTGCTCCGCGGCTCCAATGACAACAACCAGGCCTGGAATAACCATAGATTGCGATACCAAAATGGGTATCGGACAATAGCAGGTGGATCACCAAGCCGCGGCAAGGATTATTTCAAGAATGTCGGGCCAAGTGCTACTGCCTGGTACTTCAACAGCGAAATAACCCACAGCACGGTGAGCGTGCCGCTGCATGCCTCTTTCTCGAACTTTGATGGCCAGACCGGATCCCTGGCCGTCTATTTCGCCGATATCGCCGCCCCGGTGATCCCGGATAATGTCGAGTTCATTTCGGCCAGCTGGGACGGCGCGACGGTGACGGTCAAGGCCTGGAACGATGACGGCTGCAACGCCCTTTCGGTCCGGACCAGACCCGACGGGGTGGAGCGGATAGCCGCCGGCGGTCTGAGCGGGGTGCCGTGCACCGGCACTTTCGCCCTCGGCTCCATCACCGGGGTGACCCTGGATATCGAAACCACAAACGCGGCCGGCACAAACAATACCGGCAATGCGATCACCGACAATTCCAACAAGGTGCCGGTGGCGGTCGATGATGCATACTCCACCGGCCTGAACGGCACCATCAGCGAGAATGTGGGTGCCAACGACACGCCGGGCGAGGCGCCCAACACCTGGGAGGTGGTGACCGGCGTCCCGGCGGGCCAGGGCACCCTGACTTTCAGCAGCAACGGCTTCTTCACCTATGATGCCGGTGCCTTTGTCGGCACCACCAGCTTCACCTACACCATTACCGACACCGACCTGGAAGTCTCCAATACGGCAACGGTGAGCATCACTGTCATGGATCTGACCCCGGCAGCCGCTGACGATGCCGTCTCCACCCCGCCGGCGACTGTCCTGAACGGCGACGTTACCGCCAACGACACTCAGGGTGACACCCCGAACACCTGGGCTGTAGTTTCTGGCGTACCGGCCGGCGAGGGCAGCCTGACCTTCAACGGAGACGGCTCCTTTGCCTATGATCCCGGCGCCTTCACCGGCACCACCAGCTTCACCTACCGGATCACCGACGGCAATAGCGACGTGTCCAACACCGCCACGGTGACCATCTCCATCGGCGCCGACCAGATCGTCGCCGCCCAGGCCAACTGGACTCCGGGTACGGTTGGCGGCTGTACTGTTAATCCTGCCGGCACCTACATTGAAGCTGAAAACTTCACAGGTGGGCCCGGCGCCGGTACGTACGCTTGGGAAGTCAGGTCTGACGATGCTGCGGCCAGTGGCGGTTCGTACATGTACACCACTGCCGGCGGCACCAATGCAACGGTCACCGGCGGGCAAACAGATTATGGCAATCTTGAATTTCCAGCGGATGCCACCTATTATTTCTGGATTTTTGCCAAAAATCCGCTCGCCGGCAATTCAACCTTTATCGGTCTTGACGGTACTCAGGTAGGCGCGCTGACTCAGACCAGTACAGGTGCTTATGTCTGGGCCAATGCGTTGCAGGCTGGTACCGGCTCCAATTCCACCCTTATCACCGCCGGCACACACTCATTAACCATGTGGCCACGTGAAGCAGACCAGAGAACAGACGGCATCTTTATCAGCACCAATGCCAGCGCGCTGACGGATGGCAGCACTACACCGGCGCCGGGCACCTTTACGGTACTTGATCCGACAAACTGCCCACCCCCCAGTACCGCCACCCTGAATGTCCTGGCGGCCAACACCGAAGGGAACAATTTCGGCAACGTGGTCCATGCCCAGTATGAGGGCAACACCTATGATCTGACCTTTCTGGGCGGCAACAAGTGGTCCTTCTCCGGCACGGACTTGGCCGACACCTATACCGATGGCGCCATGTGGGTCTACTCCGATTTCGATCCGGTGGGCCTCAATATCACCGCTACCAATAACACCGGGAATCCGGCCTGGGATACGGTGACCGTGACCAGCGCCGAATGGGACGGCACCGACACCGTGATCACCGCCACCAACACCTGGAATGATTCTGCCCAGCTTTATGCCGACTACAACGGCAGCGGGCCCACGGCCATGACTTGGACCGGTACCAACTGGACAATCACTTTCAGCTCGGTACCATATGCGGCTACAGTGGATGTGACGACAGACCTTGCCGGCACCAATGATACCGGTGTGGCAGTGACGGATACAACCGGACCTCCAACACCTACAATAATAGGTACACCAGCGATAGCAGCGGCTGGCGGTCTTGGCGGGTCTGATCCCATTGTAATCAGCGGGTTTACTGTACCTGCGGGAACGAACAGAGTACTCATCATCTATGTTGGCGATGAAGACACTACCGGTACCACCGTAAATGCTGCAACATCTACCTTCAACGGGCAGAATCCAACCACTATCCGACAGCAGACTAATGGTCGGAACACGCAGTGGTTTGGCTATATTCCTTTAGGTACTGGCGGCGCAATCACTGATGATATAACCATCGACATGTCTGCTGCCGGAGCAGATGACTATGCCTGGGCTGCTGTATATGAAGGTGCAGCGCAAACGCAGTCACTCTGGTGGGAGGCTACAAGTACGAATAATAATTTAACGGTCGATATCAACACTCCTGCCGATGCAAGGGTCATCTATGCATCCTCGTGGAACGGTGCTGATACCGGAACCTTCCTGACTTCCCCGAATACAGATTCCTGGACAACACTGGTTGAGGATGATGTTGCCGGTGGTTGGCATCTCGGTATTGAAGAACGCAATGAATACAATGCAGATGCTTCTCTAACAGTCAATCCTGCCAATACTGGCACAGCAAGTTCCAGGTCATCACTGTTAGTGATATCTGTAGAGAAGTTTTAAATTTTAAACCGTCATCAGACGGCGCCATACAAACGAAAAGGGTCACCCCGTAAGGGTTGGCCCTTTTTAATTGCTACCCTTCCACGTGCACCAACCGGGAGTTTTTTATTCAATTTGGGTAATAATATAAATTATCCAAACCAAGGATGTTATTGCTATGCTTAATAAGCACAGGACAGGGTCAGGCTTGACAAATGGGCATCTTGCCGTTTTGTTCTGCCTATGAACCTATTGGGGGACGTTGGTGCAAAACATCCTTACTTTTTCGTTTTAAGCTGGATATTATCGAGAATATGCCGAGACAACCAGGAATGGATGCTCCGGGAACCTTGCACCATATCATGGGGAAAGGGATTAAGCGGGCAAAGATATTTCGGAACCGGTTTGACCGGGAAGATTTTCTCGCCCGGTTTTCCGGTCTTAGCCGGGATGAGAATCTACTCGTCTTGAAGAAGATCCCAGCTTGAAGGCGCCAGTCTTCAGTTCGGAGTAATTTATTCAGGGATGAATTTGAGAAAGGTCTTTCTTGAGTTTTTGGAGATTGTTTGTAACGATCTGCCAGACAAGGTCCAAATCAACACCAAAATACTCATGAACGATCCTGTGACGTAAACCAATAATTTTACGCCATTCTATATTCGGATGCTGGTTGGTAAAATCTTCGGGCAACCTGTTGGCTGCTTCACCGATAATTTCAAGATTTCTTACAACAGCATCAATTGTTTTTTCATCTTTAATGAAATCGGCAGCAGACAGTCCCAGAATGTATCGATCAATTTTTCCTATCGATTCTTTGATATCATCAAAAAGAAGTTCGGCAGAACGATCAGACATACATGAGGTCCTTCTCAATATGTTTCATGAAGCGGGGTTTTACAGCCCGTTTTGACACAAGTTCAACCCGTTCACCAAGAAGATCTTCCAAGCGTTCTGCAAGGGTTACAAATTCAAGGCCTATAGCTGGATCGATGTCCACTAGAATATCTATATCACTACCTGGATGTTCGTCACCACGAACATACGAACCAAAAAGCCCTAAAGCTTTTACTTTGAATTCTTTGGCAAGGTTGGGTTTCTCTCTGGCCAATAAGGCTAATATATCTTCACGTTTCATAAAGGGTCTTTCCTTTTGTGTCTTCTGTTAATGGATATTTTTAATATTACCATTAAATAATAGTTTAATACAAGAGGCACAAATACTTGAGGAAAAGGGGACCCGAGTAGTTAAAAAATCGTATAGATAAACGGCATGACGGCCGTCCCCTCGGTCAGAACGATCACCGTACCGAGAAGCAGGAGGAGGGCAATCAACAGGGCGACAACTATATTCCTGGACGCCTTGAAATACCCCCAAAGGTCTTTGAACGCTTCGAGCAGTTGATTCATATTTATCTGTAAAATTTATCGATTTTGTGAATATTTCTTAACCAGTTCCCTTGTTTCCTGGTCGAATGGGCTGTACTTCAGGGCATTCTGCCAGTTGAGGACAGCATTTTGCCTGTCTCCAAGCGATAAATATGCCTGGGCCAGGTTTTTCCTGAGCCATTCGCTGTCCTCTCCCAACCGTAAGGAATCATTATAGTATTTAACGGCTAGCCGGTATTCTCCCCGGTGCATGGCTATATCTCCAAGCCCACTATAGGCTCCGGGAAGATCCGGTGTGATGTTTAAGGCTTTAATAAAGAATTTTTCAGCTTCATCAAACCGGCTTTCCTGAAGGCTGATATAACCTTGCGCGAGCAATATCAGATGACTTTTCGGGTTGAGTTGTAATGCCGTGGTATACATTTCCATTGCTTTCTTTACATCGTTCTGCTCTGCATATAAGTGACCAAGATTTCCATATATTTGATCGAAATCGGGCAGATAAGCTAAAGCCTGCAGGTAGTTTTTTTCAGCCAGATCATTTCTGCCGTTATTTTCGAAAGTGAGTGCCTGGGCGTAGAGCTCATGACCCCGGACAATATCATCCTTGTTTTTTGCCTTGGGGTCATTATGGATCAGGCCTGCCAGGTCCTCAATGTCAAAACGTGATGTACCGACCGCTTTTGACAGCACCGGCAGAAGCAATTCGGCAACCAGTTTGTTGCCCGTTTCCGTAAGATGGCAATAGTCGAGAAAGATATCTCTGGCCTGCCCCCGGATATATTTTTCCTTGACCAGGCTTGCCAGGTCAGCCAGAAAAATCGCGTTATTTTCATCTATAGTGTTGCGGATTACCTGGTTAAATGAACTCAACGCCCTGATGGGCCGGAAGTCAAAATCCTTTGCTTTTTCCAATTCCTGGTAGGCGGCTTCATATCGACCGAGCATCCAGAGCACTTTGCCGTAATTAAACAGCA
Source organism: Desulfobulbaceae bacterium (assembly GCA_023544645.1). Classification (GTDB taxonomy): domain Bacteria; phylum Desulfobacterota; class Desulfobulbia; order Desulfobulbales; family Desulfobulbaceae; genus UBA10518. The sequence goes on from JAMJFO010000065.1 coordinate 9,408, forward strand.
TGCCCGGATCCTGCGGGGTGATCTCCAGTATCTTCCGCAGGTATTCCACTTCAAGCGCGGTATCGTTCTTTTGGAAAGCCGCATCGCGTAACTCCAGCAATTCCATCCACCTTACGGCCGCGGCATCATCAACAAACTGAGGCAGATCGGATTGCGGCAGCCAGCCGCCGAGATCAACAGGAACGGTACAGAAAATCCCTTTTATGCCTTGTTGTATCAGGAGTTCTTTCATTGCCGCTATGTTATTGCGATAATTGGCAAGTATTGAAGTATCGGTGTGCGAACTTCGCCCGATGTTTCCCCTGTGTACCTGGGGATCCGACCGTATGTCGGTCACATCCTGCTTGATCCGGCTTTCGAAAACCCCGGGAGCTGCTTTCAAAAGACCAAGGCGGATGGCGCGGTATATGTCCGTCCGGTTGAAAACAGCGCTGATCTTTTCTATGGCCGCAGGGGGTGTTTTAATTTCCGGCAGAACATTCTGCTCCACATATTCATTGTTGCCGCTGTAGACGATGACCAGATCCGGGTCGTAAAGGGTCACATCCTTCAGGATATCGAGAACCCGGTGGCTGCCGAAGGACATGCCGGAAGCGTTGATTATTTCAAACCGGTTCGGTGCAGCCTGGTCCAGGGCGCGGCGTATATAGCCGCTGAAGCCGTATTCCTCGGTGTACGGGAAGCCGTACGCCGCTGAACCGCCGACCACGAAGATGCGGGACACGTCAGCCGGCTTTACCCGCAGAAATGATTGTTTGTTGATATATGCCCCGAAATGGGGATTGGTAACATAGTAATCCGCCATGTCTCCCTTGCCCGCGACAAATATCGGGTAGGAGCTTCTGGGCATGAATTTGTGATCGTATCTCTCCAGTCCGGCAAAACCTATGATAAATTCCAGGAGAAGCAGAATGAGAAAAAAGAATATCACCCCGAGCAAAAGTTTTTTTGTTGGAGAGATTTTGCTATTTTGCGTAGAGTTGTTTTTCATATAGTTGGATTTTTGTGGAAAAAAACAATAGATACTTAATGTACTGGAAACGGGAAAAAGTTGGAAGTCCAAAGTTGGCAAGAACTTTCGCATGTTAATATATCAACATGTAATCTGTCTACCGGATATGAGTTGTCTTGACAGAGGTGCCCTGATGGCATATTATATGCTATAAGTAGTTTTGTTATAAAACAGGAGATACTTTCATGGGGACGACAAAATCAGCAACAGCAAGAGCCATCATTGATCCTGAAGTAAAAAAAGAGGCAGAGACCATTCTTAAGAGCCTTGGTTTGTCTGTTTCAAATGCCTATGAGTTGTTCTACCGCCAGGTGATCGCTAATCGAGGATTACCATTCGAGTTAAAGGTACCGAACGAAAAAACTATGAAGGCGATAGAAAATTCTCGCCAGGGAAAAGGCAAAAAATTTGCAACTGAAGAAGAACTTTTTGATGACCTTGGAATCTGAGCTGTATGCGATCTATCAGACGCGATACTCAGTTTAAGCGTGATGTCAAACGCATGGAGAAGCGCGGCAAGGAAATTGAAAAGTTGAAAGAAATTATCCGATCACTTGTGAACGCAGAAAAGCTTGAATCAAGATATCGGGACCACCAATTGAAGGGACTCCTCAAGGATTGCCGGGAATGTCATATTGAACCGGATTGGTTGCTTGTATACAGGATCGAAGGGAGCGAACTATGTCTTGTCCGAACTGGTTCGCATTCTGATCTGTTTAGAAAGTAGAATAAACATTTAGGTGCTTCTATGAAAACCGTACAGATGACCTTGGATGATGATCTTATTAAGGCTGTTGACAAAGTAGCAAAACAGCAGAAAACAAGCCGTTCCGAATTCACCCGGCATGCTCTTCGTGATGCATTGGAAAAAGTAAGAATCAAACACCTCGAAAAGGCACATAAGGCAGGTTACCAAAAAAAGCCCGTTGCAAATGATGAGTTCAGTGCCTGGGATGATGAACAGGAATGGGGTGATGCATTATCTTTTGCCCTTGATTTATAAAATATTACAACTATTCGCCACACCACGTGGGCATCGGGCAATCATAACTCATCCAGGGTGTGAAATACAGGTCGTCCCGCTCGGTCCCATTGGAATTGAAATTCCTGCCGCTCCTGGAGATTGTGTGGGTGGAAGTGGAGTGGCATAACAGGGCAATGCAGAGGTTGCTGACCCATCACAAAACTAACTTGACCTGCGGTCGCCATCGCATTACAATATTAACAAAAAGGTAATGCGTGGAGGGTGTTATGACGACAACAACAGCGACTATAAAGGGACAGGTCACTATTCCGGCCGCGCTCAGGAGAAAATTGAATATCATCCGGGGAACCAAACTGAAGGTCGTGGAAAAAAACGGCAAGATTATTATGGAACCCCTGCCGGACGATGTTATCAAAGCCGGACGCGGGATATTAAAAACAAAAGGTAAGGCTATCAAACATCTGTTGGCTGATCGCAAATTCGAGGCTGACAGGTGAAGCGCTACGTTTTTGACAGTTACGCTGTTTTGGCCTTTCTTGAGGATGAGGCCGGGGCCGAAGAGGTTGAAAACGTTCTGCGCGAGATCATGAATGGCCGGGCAGAAGGGTTATTGAGTATCATAAACTGGGGTGAGATTTATTACATCACAATGCGCGAGCAGGGCAGGGATATTGCCGAACAGATCGTAGACCTTCTCGACAATTATCCGCTCAGACTTATCGAGGCCGAACAAAGTCTGACCCTGGCGGCTGCTCGATTCAAAGGGAAATACCGTATAGCGTACGCTGATTGCTTTGCCGCAGCATTAGCCGCGCAGTGCAAAGCAGTTCTCCTTACCGGCGATCCGGAGTTCAAGCTCCTTGAAAATGAAATTCAGATATCATGGCTGCCGTGATTCAGTTTACTGGTGCAGAGGGAGTTGTCCTGAACGAAATTAACTCTGATTGCAGCAGGTTTAATAAAGAAGAAGGATCTTTTTGCAAAAAGAATTTGCAAAAGGATCAAGGTAGATAGATTCTTATCACCAGCATTGATATAATATATAATACGTTAGATTTCTGTCCGGTTACATGAATCTTTTTCCCGATGAGGCGAGCCGATGAGAAAATGGATATTTCTGCTGTTGTTTTTCGTGATAACCATTCCCCTGGCCGTTCAGGCAGGAGTGCCGGGCTTTATGAAGGAGCGGATGGGGACGCTTTCCGGGCAGGTGGTCAGCGAGGACGGCAAGCCGGTGCCCGGGGGTGTTGTTTCTTTTTTTAATGCGAGCAAGGGAATCCCTCCCCTTGTTTCCAATATGCACCGCATCCCTGACATGGTTGGAAAATTGGGCCAGGACGGCAAGTTTACTGTTCAACTGCTGCCCGGCACTTATTATATGGGCGCCTTGATTATTACCGATCCCAACCGGGGGCCCGGCCCGCCGCGTGAAGGCGAGACTTTTTATTTTGCCAGGGATGAAAAAGGGAACTTGCGTGAATTTACCCTTGCAACCAAAGAGGTTAAGGATGCCGGCCGGATAGTTGGCGCCCTGCCAAATACCTTCCCCCTGGCAAAAAACCTGGTAACCATTGAGGGCAGACTGGTGGTTGAGGACGCTCAGCCGTTTGAGGGCGGTGTTGTCCTGGTCAAGACTGATATGAACAATGCCCGGCCCGATTTTGTCTCCGAGAGGACAGGATCGGACGGAAAGTTCACCCTGCGGCTTCCGGCCGATACCCCCTATTATCTCCTGGGCAGGGAGCGTGCTGTGGGACGCCCCGTGCCAGGCACCTATGTCGGCACTTATGGCTCGATATCTCCCATTGCCGAAGGAGGCGCTTTACCCATCGGCAATGCTCGGCCTGCCCAGCCTGCCAGCGGTATGCCGCAAGTTGAAGGTAAGAATATCGGACCCGGAGATGATCTGCCGACAACACTCATGGGAAAAGCCGGAGAAACGATTTCCGGCATAGAGATCATGATGTTCAGAATGCCGGTGCCCGGCGAACAGCGCGAAAAGCTGCAGGGCACCCTGGGGTTCGGCGATGAATTCAAGGAAAAAATGGACGAGGCTGTGCCTGCTGAACCTGTTGAACCGGGAACCGCAAAAGAAAAATGATCGGTAGGGCGGAAAGGTTTTTTTCTGTCGGACTGTTGCCCTGTAACCGTTTACCTTCCCCCATGGGGAGAATCCTTAAATTGCCGGCTGAATTCATTGTTCTCCATGAACCATTGAATTGAATCTCCGGTATCCCGGGGGAAAAACTGCAGGCAGTCTACATTGTCGCTTTTGCACTCATACATGAGCACCAGCAGGAGCATATATACTTCATCGTACACAGAGGGGCGGTCCCGGGGGATGACTTCCGGATGATTTTTCATGTCATCAACGATCTGTTCGATTGTGTCATTTAAGCTGTAACCGGCCTTTGCATAAATATCTGAAAAATACTCAATGAGATTTTTATGAAAATCTTCCTTGGATATGATGTCTTTATACTCTTCCTTGGGAGAAGCATTCATGGCATCGATTATCTTCTGCAGGGCATCTTCGGTATAAGGAGCAGCGTTGTTCCCCAAGGCCATTGAAGGTAATGCTGCCAGCAAGAGTAAACCGATAATGATTGTTTTCATGGCGACCTTTTTTGTTCCTGGTTGAAAACTGATTCCTGGGAACCAGGGGGCAATGAAAAAGGCGGCCCGGAAGGGGACCGCCTTATTATAATGCATGTCGTGCGATCAGTGTTTGAAGGACCGCTGGCCGGTGAACATCATGGCCACCTGCGGGTCTGCCTCATTGCAGGCCTCGATGGAGGCGTAGTCGCGCATGGAGCCGCCGGCCTGGAGGATAGCGGTGACGCCCTCGCGGATACCGACATCGGCTGCGTCGCGGAACGGGAAGAAGGCATCCGAGATCATGACTGAACCGGGAAGGCCGGCGCGATCGGCTTTGACCTTGGCGTCGATCTCTTCCTTGTCCGCCTTGTCCCGCTTTCCCTGCTCGATTTCCAGGGCCAGGTCGGCATAGGGGATGCCGAATTTGTCAAAGCAGGTAATGTCCGCGTACTTGATGTATGCCTTATGCACGGCGATTTCGGCAACCCCGACCCGATCCTGCTCGCCGGTGCCGATGCCGACCGTGCAGCCGTCCTTGACATAGATGACCGAGTTGGAAGTGACGCCGTGCTCGATGGCCCAGCCGAAGATCATATCATCGATCTCGCCCTGGGTGGGCTGGCGCTCGCACTTGTATTCCTTGCCTTTATAGGTCGAAACAGCAGGCTTGAGATCGTTGGCCGAACGGATGGAGTTGACGGCCGACTGCTGGACGATGATGCCGCCGTCGATCAGGCTCTTGAAGTCAACGAAACGAAATTTCTCGAAATCGGCCAAACGTTTGATGCCCTCCATGCGGATGACCCGCAGGTTCTTGCGCTGGGAGAGGATATCCATGGCGCCGTCCTCAAATTCCGGGGCGCAGACAACTTCGAGATAATTCTCGGCCATCAGTTTCGCGGTCTCCTTGTCAACTGCCCGGTTCAGGACCACCGCCCCGCCAAAGGCGGCAATGCGGTCGGCGCGGTTGGCCTTGTTGTAAGCGTCGGCGAGGCTGCTGCCGATTGCAGCGCCGCACGGGTTGTTGTGCTTGAGGATAACCGCTGCCGGTTTGTTCATCAGGTACTTGAGGATATTGAGTCCGTTGTCCACGTCGGTGAGGTTGATTTTGCCCGGATGCTTGCCGACCTGGAGCATGTCTTCGACGGTGATTGCGCTGACCAGACCGTTTTTCGGCTCGATGAATTTGCAGTCGCCAAGGGTTATGCTGCCGCCCACCAGCTCGAACAGCGCTGCTTCCTGGTCCGGATTTTCGCCGTAGCGGACCCCGCGCTCCTCTGTGGTGCCGTCTTCCATGGTGATCTTCCAGGTTCTTTTCCGGTACACCAGTTCATGGCCGCCAAAGGAGATGGTCATGCTGTTGGGAAAGCTGTCGCCCAGAATGTTTGTGTACATTTTTTTGATATCACTCATTGTTCGCTCCGCTCTCTTTAGTTGAAAGTTTGTAAAGTTATCAAGTTTGTAAAGTTATCAAGTGTGTAAAGTTCATCACGGTCATAAAGTGGTTATAGTTTTTGGATAAAGCCGGAAAGTACTTTGGCGATCTCTATGGTATGTTCACGAAGCAATTTATAGTCGTGTACCGCTATATAATTCAATTCACTGGCCAGATGAAGCATGGAGCGGACTTCACCGCTGGAACCTTTGGCTATGAACAGAAATTGTTTCAGTTCTCTATTGGTTTGCCGCTCAAAACCCTCGGCAATGTTATTCATAATGGAAACTGCTGCCCGACAAATCTGGTCACGGAAACCGTAATCTTTGCATTCCTTGAAGAGTGAATAAATGGCAATCGTTAATTCCTTGGCTTTCTGCCAGGCAATAATATCCTCAAACCGTTCAATCTTCACTTTATAACTTGATAAACTTTCAACTTGATAAACTTTCCAAGTTGAAAACTTGGAATTCTTTATCCCAGTCTTTATAGACCGGATCGAATCCTTTGGCAATGAGTGCGTCGCTCACTTCGGCAAGATTCCGGTGGTCGCCGACGCTGAACTGTTCGCCCTCGATGTCCGGCTGGGAATAGCCGCCCGGCGCAGTGCAGGAGCCTGCGGAATACCTGGTCGGACCGAGGCCGATCATGCCGTTGCGGAATCGTTCTTCTTCCCTGGTCGACAGCAGCAGTCCCACATTATGGTCGAACAGGCGCAGGGCGAAAATGAGCTGGCTCAGGTTTTTTTCGCTGACCGGGGCCAGGGGCTGGAATTCTCCGGCGGCCGGGCGCAGCCTGGGAAAACTGATGGCAAAGGAGGTGCGCCAGAACTGTTTGCGCAGCCACTGCAGGTGCAGGGCTAAAGCCAGTCCTTCGGCGCGCCAGTCGGCCAGGCCGAGCAGGGAGCCGATGCCGATCTCCCGCATGCCTGCCGCCGCCGCCCTTGCCGGGGTGTCGAGCCGGTAGTCATAGTCGCATTTTCTGCCTGCCAGGTGGACCTGCTGGTAGATGGCGCGGTCATAGGTTTCCTGGTACACGGCCACTGCGGTGACCCCGGCCCGGAACAGACGCTCGTACTCAGCCTGCTCCAGAGGCTGCACTTCGATGGACAGCGCAGCAAACCGGTCCCGGAGCCGCAGGGCAAGTTCTTCCAGATAATCCACGCCGGCTGCTTTCGGCGCTTCGCCGGTAACCAGCAGGATGTGCTGGAAGCCCCGTTCATGAAGGATCATTGCCTCTTGCTCTGCCTCGTTCAGGGTTAGTGTGCGGCGGGGGATCCTGTTGCCGGCCGAAAAGCCGCAGTAGGCGCAGCGGTTGACGCAGAGATTGGAGAGATAGAGCGGGGCATACAGCTGGGTGACATGCCCGAACCGCTGCAGGGTGATTCGGGAGGACCTGGCAGCCATCTGCGGCAGGTATTTTTCCGCCCGGGGCGAGAGCAGGGCGGCCAGGTCGTGGATGTCAACATGCTCCCTGTCCAGGGCTCTGCGGACATCATCTTCCGTGGACCGGATTATCCACTGCTGTAGGTGGGCGAAATCGGGAACGGTAAACATCAGTCCTGGATAAAGTCGAGATCCGGCGTCAGCATGCCCTCTTCCGGTGAAGAGGCGCTGGCCTGTTTCGAAGGTTTTCCCAGGCCGGCCTCATAGGCTTCCCGGCCTGCCTCAACGGCGGCCCTGAACGCTCCAGCCATGCGGACCGGATCGCCGGCCACGGCAATGGCGGTGTTGACCAGCACGGCATCCGCTCCCATCTCCATGGCCCGGGCCGCATGCGATGGTGCGCCGATGCCGGCGTCGACCACCACGGGAACCCGTGCCTGCTGGATGATAATCTCCACCTGCATGGCCGTCATGATACCCTGGTTGGTGCCGATGGGCGAGCCCAGGGGCATGACCGCCGCCGCGCCTGCGTCCTGCAGGCGCAGGGCAAGGATGGGGTCGGCATTGATATAGGGCAGAACGATAAAACCGTCTTTGACCAGTTGTTCGGTGGCTTTCAACGTATCTACCGGGTCGGGCAGCAGGGTGCGGGGGTCAGGGGTGACTTCCAGCTTCAGCCAGTTGGTACCGCTGGCGACCCGGGCAAGCTTTGCCAGACGGATGGCCTCTTCGGCATTGCGGGCGCCCGAGGTGTTGGGCAGAAAATGGATTTTTGTCCGGTCCAGGGCCTGCATGATGTCATCGTGGGGGTTATTCAGGTCCACCCGGCGCAGGGCAACGGTGACCATCTGCGAACCCGAGGCCTCTACGGCCTCTTTCATTTCCCGGCTGGAAGCGAATTTGCCGGTGCCGACAAAGAGGCGGGAGGAGAACTGTGTGCCTGCGATGGTCAGCATCTCAGCCGCCACCGACAAAACGGATCAGCTCGACCCGATCGCCGTCCTGGAGCATCTGTTCCGTAAATTTCGGTTGCTCGACGATTTTGCCGTTCACTTCCGCGACCAGGGCCTGGGGGTTCAGTTCCAGGGAAATAACCAGGTCGTTCAGTGAACTGTTTTTTTCCACGGCCCGTTGTTCGCCGTTACAAGTAATGTTCATTGGTTCGTTGTGTTCTCTTGATTGGATTTGATGATAAAATATGTATTTTAATCCGATATGGGCTTCTTGCCAACTCTGATTATGCCTTAAAAATGTTGAAGCAGGAAGACCGGAATGCGGCGCCCGGCGTTTAATTCTTATTCGAACGTTGGAGGTTGGCGGCACTCCGGCCGGGGAGAGTCATCGGGAAATTCTTCCGGCCTGACGGTTCGGGGAAAAATAAATTCCGAGGGTTGAACGGTAGCGTCCTGCAGGACAGACCAGGCACCGATGATGGCGTTGTTGCCTATGGCGCAGTTTTTCAGAACCGCCCCGGACTCGATGATGCAGCCGATGCCCACAGTGGTTCTGCCGGTGATCTGGACGCCGGGATGAATGACCGTGTCCGGGCCGACCGTAATGCCCTGGGCAACATAAATGGTGTCCGGTCCGTACATGGTAACCCCGGAGAGCATCAGGTCGGTGTTGCGCCGCCGTTGCAGTTCGGCATGGGCCTGGGCCAGCTCCACCCGGGAATTTACGCCAAGCACGTCAACGGGATCGGCATGGGGAAATCTGTTGACCGTGTGCCCGTCGTTGTCGGCAAGGGCGACGATGTCGGTGAGGTACACTTCTCCCTGGCTGTTGGCGGTTCCGACCATGCCCAGGGTTTCGAACAGGAATTCCCGGTTTACCAGGTAGATGCCGGCATTGATCTCCTTTATCCGGCGCTGATTGGCATCGGCATCTTTTTCTTCAATGATCGCGGTCACCTGTTCGTTGTCATTGGTGATGATCCGTCCATAGCCGTAAGGGTCGGAGACCAGGGTGGTCATAAGGGTCAGCACCGAGTTCATCCGTTGATGGTGGTTGATCATGGCGTCAATGGTTTCGGTTCGGATAAGCGGGGTGTCGCCGCAGAGGATCAGGACGGTATCTGCCCCGGCGCAGGCCTCTTCCGCGCAGAGCACCGCATGGCCGGTGCCCAGCTGTTCTTGCTGGATGACCGGGGTGAACGTGTATTGTTGCAGGGCTTCAAGAACACGATTCTGCTGGTGCCCCACCACGACGGCTGTTGCGTCGACCTGCGCCGCCTGAACCGCATCCATGACATGATGGATCATTGGGCGGAAAAAGACCTCGTGCAGGACCTTGGCCCGGCTGGATTTCATTCTGGTTCCCTTGCCGGCGGCAAGTATGACAGCGGTGATATTGTTCATAGGCGTAAAATTGTAACAAGTGAGCCTCTTGCAAAATGACACGAGTGACGATTTGCAAGGATTTTTTTACATAACA
>JAMJFO010000066.1 GCA_023544645.1 Desulfobulbaceae bacterium
CGGTATCGGTATCAGTGTCGGTATCAGTGTCGGTATCGGTGTCAGTATCCGTATCGGTATCCGTATCTGTATCCGTGTCTGTGTCGGTATCCGTATCTGTATCCGTATCGGTATCCGTATCCGTGTCCGTATCCGTATCCGTATCGGTATCCGTATCCGTGTCCGTATCCGTATCGGTGTCAGTGTCAGTGTCAGTGTCAGTGTCTGTATCCGTGTCAGTGTCCGTATCGGTATCGGTGTCCGTATCGGTGTCTGTATCCGTGTCCGTATCGGTGTCCGTGTCCGTATCCGTATCGGTATCCGTATCCGTGTCCGTATCCGTGTCTGTATCGGTATCCGTGTCTGTGTCCGTATCCGTATCCGTGTCCGTATCCGTGTCCGTGTCTGTATCGGTGTCCGTGTCTGTATCCGTATCGGTATCCGTGTCTGTATCCGTGTCTGTATCCGTGTCGGTGTCCGTATCGGTATCCGTATCCGTATCCGTGTCCGTATCCGTATCGGTGTCCGTGTCAGTGTCAGTGTCTGTATCCGTGTCGGTGTCCGTATCGGTGTCAGTGTCGGTATCGGTATCAGTGTCGGTATCAGTGTCGGTATCGGTGTCAGTATCCGTATCTGTATCCGTATCTGTATCCGTGTCTGTGTCGGTATCCGTATCTGTATCCGTATCGGTATCAGTATCGGTGTCCGTATCCGTATCTGTATCCGTATCAGTATCCGTGTCGGTGTCCGTATCGGTGTCAGTGTCGGTATCAGTGTCGGTATCGGTGTCAGTATCCGTATCGGTATCAGTATCCGTATCTGTATCCGTATCCGTGTCCGTATCCGTATCCGTGTCTGTATCGGTGTCCGTGTCTGTATCCGTATCTGTATCCGTATCGGTATCCGTGTCAGTGTCAGTGTCTGTATCCGTGTCGGTGTCCGTATCCCCAGGTTCTTCAGCAGCCAAAACTTCCCCTGGAGGTGGGTTTAGAAAATCAAACCCGGGACCGGTTGTTTCCAGTCCGGCGGTGACTTTTCCCAGCATTGCGTCCAAGTCTTCTACAACATATTCAGTTTCGCCGGAATGAGGAGCAATGACTCCACCGGCCGCTGGTTCTGCAAGCTCAATGGTTGGATCGAAATCTCCTGCAGCTATTGCCTGCTGGATTTCTTCGACTTCGGCTGTTACTTCTGAAAGGTCTTCCGGCGGGGCACCGAGATAAACATCTTCATCAAGGGTCACAGTGGATTCTCTGCCCACATCAAGTCTGGTCAGGCCTGCGTCATGAAAAATTATGGAAGCCATCCCGTCCTCGCCCGTAACGATCTGCTCGTCAGCATAAACAGGGCTGTTCACGGTCAGTATCCGTTCAGAGCCATCCGGTGAGACTGCTTTTACGGTTCCGTGGGTGATGTGTACGGTTCCGACGGGGGTGTTTCCTGTCGTCTCAGTATCGGTGGTTGTTTCGTTTTCAGCCATTACTTACCTCGATGATTTCTGCGGTGATGATATGTTTGTTCTTTTATATCGATTGATTATCATATGTTTCTTTGAGCAGTGTGAACAGCCTCCAAGCTGACTATAGTCCTATTACTATTATTATAGAAGATCCTGGTCAAGTGTCCATAGTACCTTGGTACTAATTTTTTTCTTTTTTCTCAAATGGTTATGTCTTTGTCTTTTATACTTTCATGTTCAAGGCTTTCAGGCAAATTACTTGCCATTTCACATAAAATTCTGTAAGCAAAATAGTGGTGGAGACAGGAAACCGTGTTTTTTAACCGGATAAAATTACTCTCGTATGAATATTGTTAACTCCTTTTTCAAACGTATTTTGTTATTTAATTGCACTCTTTTTCATTCCAACAGGTTTGCAGAGCAAACTATTTTTGCTTCCGGCACCAGGAGCCTGTAGATGATCAAGGATGATAAACTCTCAGATGTACTGGGAACGTTACATAAGCTGACCTCGGCCATTTTCAGTGACGCTATCCAGCGCAAGCTTATCCTTGATAATCTTACAGAGGCTGTCTTTACGGTTGATAAGGATGTAAAAATCACCTCTTTTAATAAGGCAGCGGAAAGTATTACCGGTATCGCGGAAAAGGATGCCCTTGGCAAAAAATGCACTGAATTGTTTGCAACCTCTAAGGATGAGGATTTCTGTATCATCTGTCAGGTGCTGCAGCAAAAACGTCCAATAACCAAGCAGACCCGGCAGCTTGAGGTAGGCGACCGGTTGATCCCGGTCATGGTGAGCGCTTCGCCCTTGACTGACAACAGCGGTGAAATGGTTGGCGGAGTTCAGTCCTTCCAGGAAATCCAGGAAATTTTCCAGCGTCAGCTGGTCATGGACAGTGCGTTTGACGGCGTGGTCACTGTGGACCTGGAATTTAATATCACCCTTTTTAACAAGGCGGCCGAACAGCTCACCGGATATTCCCAGGAAGCGGTCCTGGGAAAACCCTTTGATGAAATTTTTTATTCGCCGGAACAACGACTTGCTATGGGGATCACACCCTTGAAGCAGGCTGTCCAGAGCGGTCGTCCGGTGGTTGAGGAATGCGTTTATTTCAAAACCGCTGCCGGTGACATCCTTCCGGTAAGTGTTCGAGCGGCGCCCCTTGTTGATGCCAGGGGTACTCTTTTGGGGGGGGTAAAGAGCTTTCGCGACAATACCGACAGGATTCAGAGCAATTTGATTCTTGATCATATTGTTGATGGTGTTTTTACGACCGACAAGCACGGTAAGATCAATTCCTTTAACCGGGCGGCGGTAGAAATTACAGGATATCCCCAGGAAGAAGTGCTCGGCCGTCTCTGTCATGAAATGTTTGCCTCTGACAGCTGCCGGGAAAGGATGAAGCAGCTTGAGGGGCATCAGGCAAAGCTTGATCCCTGGATAGAGAAGCATCTCTATCTCAATGTCCGGGACGGCAGGATCATTCCGGTATCCATGAGCAGCGTGCCCATGCTCGATTCGCAGGACAACCTTATCGGAACCGTGCAGACTTTTCGGGATGTGACCCATCAGATTCAGCATCGTTACATCCTTGACAGTGTTACCGACGGGGTCTTTACCGTGGATCAGGATCTGAACATTACCTCGTTCAACAAGGCTCTGGAAAAAATTACCGGCTACACCCAGGAAGAAGTCTTGACTAAAAAATGCCGGGAAATATTCAAGTCCGAATTGTGCGGAACAGAAAATTGCCCCATGATCCAGGCGATATCATCCGGAGGTGTGCCGGCGGTTCATAATACCAACCTGCAGAACAAGGACGGCAGTTCCATACCGGTCAACGTTATTTCCAATGTCCTGACGGATGAGGATGGAAATGTGATCGGCGGCGTGGAGACGATCAGAGATCTTACCGAAATCACTGAACTCAGGCGCAAGCTGGCTTCCAGTGGCGAATCGCAGAAGGGTGTGCTGACGAGAAGCCCGAAAATGCAGAGGATCATGTCGGTATTGCCTGAATTTTCCAAGAGCGATGCGACGATTCTGGTCTTGGGGGAAAGCGGTACGGGTAAGGAACTGATCGCCCAGTCTATTCATGCGCAGAGCCACCGCAGTGATCATGCCTTTGTTGCCGTCAACAGCGGAGCGTTGCCGGACACTCTTCTGGAATCGGAACTTTTCGGCTATAAGGCCGGCGCTTTCACCGATGCCAGAAAAGACAGGAAAGGCCGATTTGCCGCGGCGGAAAAAGGCACGTTGTTCCTTGATGAGATTGGCGATATTTCCCCGGCCATGCAGGTCAAGCTGCTGCGTGTAATTCAATCAAAAACATATGAACCGTTGGGTTCAAACCAGCCGGTCAAGACGGATGTGCGCATTATTGCCGCCACCAATAAGAACCTCGAGGCAATGGTCAGCGCGGGAATTTTTCGCGAAGACCTGTATTACCGTCTCAATGTTGTCAAAATAGATCTCCCGCCTCTCAGAGAAAGGATGGAAGACATTCCCCTGCTGGTTGAACATTTCATCAACAAATTCAACCAGCAGCGGGACCGGCATGTGGATGGCGTTTCCGAAGCTGTACTGTCCATTCTTATTCATCATGATTACCCCGGCAACATCAGAGAACTGGAAAACATCATCGAATATTCCTTTATTCTCTGCCACGAAGCATTGATTCTGCCGCAACATTTACCGGAGTGGCTGACCGGCGGAAAGGAAGAAGATCATTCCGTGACCGGTCCCCTGACCTTGAAGGATGTTGAACGTAAGGCTATTATTGAGTCGCTCAGGCGCAATGAGTATAAAAAAATGAAGACATGCCGGGAACTCGGTATCTCCAAGGATACCCTCAGACGAAAGATTTCCGCGTATAAAATTTCAGACAGTGAAATCCTGGAGCAATAAAGCGGTAAACGGTGATGCCTAGGCCATGAAAGTCAAATCTGCACGTCTTATCCCCTATACATGGGGACTGGCTGTTCTCTGGATTGTTATGGGAACCATCATCATGGCAGCATCCCTGATCTGGAATATTAACCGCCAGAAGAATGAAACGATTCAGCTCGCTACCATAGAGGCCCGGACAGTATACGAGAAAGATCTGATTTATCATCGGTGGGCGACCCAGCACGACGGGGTTTTTGTTCCAATCACCGACAAGACTCAGCCCAATCCGTACCTCAATCATATTCCGGGCGCCAATATAACCACCACCTCAGGCGACAAGCTGACCCTGATCAATCCCGAATACATGATCAGGCAGGTCTATAATATGCAGGGCAGTGATTTTGAACCCATTGAACATATTACAAGCCTTGATCCGGTGCGGCCCGAGAATGCGGCGGACGTGTGGGAGACCAGGGCGCTGGAATCGTTTGATGAAGGGGCGGAAGATGCCGTGTCTGTGGAAAACATCGGCGGTATTCCCTATCTGAGGTATATGCGCCCGATGATCACTGAAAAAGGGTGTCTTAAATGTCATGCCGTTCAGGGATATGAAGTGGGTGATATTCGTGGCGGTATCAGTGTCGCCATTCCCATGGCACGGTTATTGAGCATTGCCAGGGCGCATAATTTCGCCACCTCTGCCGCGCATATAATGTTCTGGTTCCTCGGGCTGGCAGGGATCCTGCTCGGAACCTACTGGCTGACCCTGACAATTCAGGAAAGGGAAAAGATGGAGGCCCGGACCAAGTCGATCATTGATAATATGCTGGACGGCCTTATAACCCTGGACAAAAACAACAGTATCAAATCCTTTAATCCCGCGGCTACCCGGTTGTTCGGGTATGAGACCGAAGAAATGGTGGGAGAAAGCGTGTACAGGCTCTTTCGCCTGCCCGACGAATACAGGATGTTGAGCGGTCGGGAAACCTATATGGATGAGGATTTTATCCTGGCGACCAATACTCCTTATGAGCTGGTTGGCCGCCGCAAGGACGAATCATTCTTTCCGGTGGAAATATCGTTGAGTGAGACACAGGTGGGAGAAGATCTTCTGGCCATTCTCATGGTCCGGGATCTCACCGGGCGCAAAGAGGCTGAAAAAGCTCTGCGCGACAGCCAGGAATACCTGATCAAACAGGAGAAGCTGGCTTCTCTCGGCACCATGGTCGCGGGCATTGCCCATGAAATAAACAATCCGGCACAGGCCATCGGTTTTTCCATGGAAGGTCTGAAAATGAATGCCGAGTATGTGAAGAAATTTCTGAAAGAATTAAAAAGGTGTTTTGCAGATGATACCGAGAACCTGGTGCGTAAACGAGATCACCTGTTCAAGCTGGTGGAGGAGCTCGACCTTGATCTTGTCCTGGAGGACATCGATGATATAGCCGAGCGAAACATTGAATCGGTTGTCCGCATTAACAAGATTATCAAAAGCACCAAAAGGATGGCCCATTTTGAAGATGATTTTGCCGAGTGCGATCTTAATACCATTGTCAACGACGCCGTAACCCTTACCCACAACCAGGTGAAGTATGACATGCGCGTTGAGCTTGACCTGGCCCCGGATATTCCACTGTTTCAGGGGATGCCGCAGGAACTGGGCCAGGTGTTTATTAACCTGATCATCAATGCCCGGGATGCCATGAAAGATAAAAAGCTCGGCAGGAACGAAGCGCTGCTCGTCATAAAAACGCAATATAATCCCCAGACAAAACAGCTGGAAATAAGCTTCCGGGATAATGGTACCGGTATCAGGGAAGATGTGATTACAAAGATATTTGATCCGTTTTTCACCACCAAGGGGTTCGGTATGGGAACGGGGCTCGGGCTCAATCTTTCCCACCTGATTGTTGAAGCGCATGATGGATGGATAAAGGTGGACAGTGAGTATGGTGTCGGCGCCACCTTTACTGTTTTGCTCAGTACCGATATACCAAGCAATAGAAAAGGACGGAAAGGATCCATAAATGCCTGACAGGAGAGGCTGCGCAAGATCATGCAGGATATAGCTACAACTCGGAAAAAAGCCACCATAGTCATTGTCGACGATGAGCAGTCGATTCTCAAAGAACTGAAGATACTTCTGGGCAGGATGTATAAGGTGCATGTTTTTGCCAATCCTGAGGAGGCGGAGGATTTTGTTGATAACCATGAAGTGGATCTGGTCATTTCGGATGAAATGATGCCGGAAATGCGGGGCAGCGAACTGCTGGCAAAGATCCACAGCAAGCACCCCGATATCTGTAATATCGTTTTATCCGGTCAGGCTGAAAAGGATGATATCGTCCGGGCCGTCAACGAGGGGCATCTCTTCAGCTTTCTGTACAAGCCGACAGAGCGGCAGCAGCTGTTGAATGTCATTGAAAAGGGCCTCGAGAACCGCAACATGAAAATACAACTGGCTCAACAGAATATCCAGCTGAAAGAATACAGTGAAAACCTTGAAAAAATGGTGGAGGAGAAAACCGCCGAACTGGTGAAGGCATACGATAGGCTTAATATGCTGGATGCCAACAAGATGTATTTTCTCATCTATCTTTCAGAGGAGATGGATTCCTCGCTTGACCGGATACAGAAACTCGCCGAAGAACTGCTGGCCTATTTTGCTTTTTCTGCTTCCGAGCTGCAGCTCAACATGGTTCCGGTCAGCCTTAACCAGGTCGTTGATTCCGTTGTCCAGGGGATGCGGGCCGATTTTGATCGGGCCGGAATCGCTCTTGATGTAAATGTCGATACCGATGCGCAGGTGATGGCCGAACCCGATTACCTTGCCAGGGTGATCGGGGCGATGGCCAAAAACGCTCTTGTTTTTTCCGAAGCAGGTGGCCATGTACGGATAACCGGCGGCCCCATTGAAGAGAGGATTCGTTTGTGCATTTCCGATACGGGGAAAGGGATAGCCAGGGATAATCTGAAAAAATTGTTTATACCTTTTGTGATCAGCCGGGAAGACAGGCATCCGGAGGGCTTCGGGTTGAATATGCCCATGGCTAAAAATATAATCAACGCCTTTGCAGGAAAGATCTGGGCGGAAAGTGAGGGGCCGGGGACAGGCGCCAGGTTCTGTGTGGAATTGAACAGAGCTGAGTAGCCTCTCCTCATTCCATCCGGGTTTAGCCGGAAAAGGTCGATCCTCCGGCGTTTCTCTGTCCGTACATTCTCAAAGTCCTTATCTTCTGCATCACTGCGCTTCCGCCCTGTACTTTCTGACAAACCCGATGGGTTTGTAGCTCATTTTGGCTGATCGCAGTCCTTCCTCGCCCAGATCCTGTTCCCGGTTGATGGTTTCATATGTAGGCGGGAGGATTGAGGCAAAGGCCTGGTTGACGAACTGCCACAATCCCTTGTAGCCGCTCACAGCTTTTTCAAAGTGGATGATGAAGCTCCTGCCAAGCATGTTTTCCTCACCAAGGGTGAATGCCACAGGTCTGCCGTCGCTGTAATAGATGCCTCCGCAGAGTTGCAGTTCTTCACAGTTTTCGAGGCCTTCCCTCGCGGCTTCATAATCACCGGGGGTGTCCCGTTCCGAACGCCACTGTTGCAGCACGTTGAGGGCATCAGGGATGTGCTCGTCAAGAAGAGGTCTGCCTTCGTAATCGAAGTTGTTGAGAAAGGCCTTGATCAGATTGCGTTTCTTGGAAAATTTCCGGCCGGTTAACTCTGCCAGATCCCGGCGCCGGTAAAGATAATCAAAATTGTCGCGATCCTCTTTTACCCGGTATCCCAGGGTTTGGAGCTTGCCGGCCTGTGATTCGGAGACGCACTTCATGGAGTGGTGACGGGCAAAAAGTTTGTTGAGGGCGCCTGGATCAGGCAGCCCGAATGGCGCCATGAAGAAAGGTTGCTGGTCCTGTCCCAGGAAGATTATCTGCCCGCCTTCCAGTTGCGTTACCAGGTAATTATGGGTCTTTCGGAAAAGATAGAGGTTGACAAAGGTGAATTCGGAAATCCCGTCCGGCAGCTGCTGGAAGAGAGGATGCAGTGTGGGGCGCTGTATCAGGGAAAGCTCTGCTGTTCGAGGATAGAAAGGAATCATAATATGACAGTTGTACATTGTTGGTGATGGGTGATCACAGTATACCCGGACAACCGTATTATTACAAAAGATTGGATATGGTCATAGCGAAAAGAAGAGAGGAGGAAACAAACGGTGGGTCAAAAAAAATTGGACCAAGGCAGGAGGTAACCACCTTGGTCCATCAAGGAGAAATTTACTGAAGCGCTTTCAGTATTATCTTGATACCACAGTGTGTCACGGGCGTCAAGGTTTATATGCAATTTTTTTTTTCTGGTTCAGGCAGCATCGGAACGGCGAATCCGGCTGACAAAAAACGGCTGGTCGATTATGGCTTTGATGTCGGTAAAATACAGTCCTCCGAATTCTTCGCTGCATTCCGGGCACCCCCGCAGCCAGAGGATGTTGTGGCGATAGCGGTTTTTTGCGTACCTTCTGTTGACCCATTGGCTGCTGCAGCACTCGAAGCAGTAGAAAAGAGTCCACTCATTCCCCTGCAGAGCATCTGCGCAATCCGCACATACCGGTACAATCATTTCGCGCACGGCAACCTCCTCCAATTCGTTAGCACTATATCCGAACGGTTGAATAATGTAATCAACCGCGGAACGCTTTTCATTGCCGGCCCCGGGGCCATGATTGAGTTCGCAGATTTCATTTTCAAGCTGCGCAAGCAGTCCCAAATGATCAATGGCATCCATGTCCAGCCTCCATGGTTGATTCTGCCGGCAGGGCGAACCCGGCGGCCGAGGTAATAAGAGTTCTGTCAGATAACTTGCAATTACCATTCCGTATTTAGTTGTTTTGTGATATGGTACTGACCCCGTCGGTACCGCGAACAATTATCAGTTGTTGTGGGCTGGTCGGACCAATACGTTGTTTCGGGTTGATATCCATGAGTAGCCATTCAGATGAATGTGCGGTCTTTTTTTGGGGGAAAAAGTATTTATTTTTTCCAATGGCTCCACTATGAGGGTGAAGTGACAAAAATGGGCACAAAGCAGATGTTTTGACAGAAAATGTCACTTCATGGGGCGATGAAGGGAATAATTTTTTTAAATTTGTCTCCCTGAAAGATGTTTGATATAACTAAAAAAGTAAGTCGTCAGTAATGTTGAAAATGACAGGTGTTTCAAGGGATGGAAAGATCATCCCCTGATCTGGAGAAAAGATGGCCGAACCGGGCCTGCCTGAAATACCGCACCAGGCAGAATGGACCATCTCCTCGTTTGTCTGCATCGAATATTGCGGCAGCGGTTCGGCTGCTATGCCTGTCTATTCAGCATATCATTTAACTTCATGAGAAAGAGGAAACAATGGCGTTCCAGTTTATTCGAGACTTGAGTGTGCGATGGCGGCTGCTGGGTTTTATCTTCTGCCTGCTCCTGTTTATTATTATGTCCGGCACCGGAGGTCTTCTGGGGATGCGCGACACCAAGGAGTCGCTCTCCAAGGTGTACAATAATCACGTCAAGCCCATGGACGAGCTGCGGCAGATCAATGAACTGCTTAAATTTGACGTGGTCACAACCGTGGAACGGATACTGTATGAACAGATAATCTGGGACGATGCTGTTGAAGAAGTCGCATCAGCATATGACAGGATTGAAGGAAAGATTAATGAGCTGCTCGTTGTCAGCGATAAGAGCACCAGTATGGGGGATGACTGGCTTGCCGCGGACCGGGCCAGGATACTGGAGGCCAAGGTGGTCATCCAGGAAGTGCTTGCCGCCCTGAAAAAGAAAAATGTCGACAAGGTGGACACCCTGTTTGCCGAACGTCTGGAACCGTTCCAGGAGGAATTCGGGCAGATGATCAATACCTTGATCGTGGGGCGGATTTCAGCTGTGGAGGACGAATATAACCGGGCCGAACAGCGCTACGCCCTGTCCCAGGGAGCGTTCATTCTCACAATTATAGTCGGGGTCTTTGTCGCCCTGATTGTCGGTTTTCTGCTGATGAAAAGCATAAATGACCCGTTGATGAAAATTACCAGGGCCATCAATATCATGAAGCAGGGGGATCTCACGCATAAACTTCAGTATGATTCGCAAAATGAATTCGGCGCCCTGATCGCCGGTTTCAACCAGATGGCTGGTTACCTGGAAGAGCTTATTACCCAGATCCAGCATGCCGGGATCCAGGTAACCAGCTCGATTACCGAGATCGCCGCCAGTACCCGCCAGCAGGAGGCAACAGCAACAGAGCATGCCGCCACTGCCAGTGAAATAGCGGCTTCCACCAATCAGATCGCCGCTACTTCGGCAAACCTCATGACCACCATGAAACGGGTGAACAGCCTTACCATGAATGCAGCGGCGGCGGCGGAAGACGGCCATGCCGGCCTGATCAATATCGACCAGACCATGGTGAAAATGGAAGAAGCAACAGGGGCGATTGTCGGAAAGTTGTCGATCCTGAGCGAAAAGGCCGGTGACATTGCCGGGGTGGTCAAAACCATCAACAAGCTGGCTGACCAGACCAACCTGCTTTCTTTGAATGCGGCCATCGAGGCGGAAAAGGCCGGTGAATACGGGACGGGATTTTCCGTGGTTGCCACTGAAATTCGCCGCCTGGCCGACCAGACCGCCGTGGCCACCTATGATATCGAGCAGATGGTGCAGGGGGTGCAGTCTGCGGTTTCCTCCTCGGTTATGGGGATTGACAAATTTGCCAAGGATGTTCGCAACAGTGTCGAAAATATTCGGGACGGCAGCGAGCGGATCGAGGGGGTTATTGAACAGGTCCAGGTGCTTAAGCCCCAGGTCAAGATCATCAATGAGGGAATTGAGGCCCAGTCCCTTGGAGCCAGACAGATCAGTGAGGCAACCAGCCAGTTGAACAATGCGGCCCAGCAGTCGGCAGAATCCATCGGCCAGGTGAGCCAGACCATCGAACGACTCCAGCAGGCCGCCCAGGGATTGCAGGAAGCGATATCCAGATTCAAAGTGGCATGATTCGCTGAACGATATGCTGCTCCTGCTCTTTGAAACAAGTGAAGGCCGTTATGCTCTTGACTCAAAGTATATAGTTGAAATAATTCCTCTTCTGAACACGAAAAAGATTCCGACTGCGCCTGCTTTTGTCACTGGAATGATCAACTATCACGGCGTGCCGGTACCTGTTTTTGATTTCTCTGCCATCGAAGGTGATGAAGCAAGCAGACAGTTTTACAGCACCCGGATTATCCTGGTGCGTTATCCCCTGGATGAAGAGGAAAAGCTTGTCGGGTTGATAGCGGAACGGGCAACGGATGTTATCCGATGCGCAGAAGCCGATGTCAGATCTTCGGGAATCCTGCTGGAAAAGAATCCGCTTTTCGAAACCGATGATTCCGGCCAGGAAGAAATTGTTCAGCTGTTTGATATCAGAAGGATGATCCCCGAAGATGTTGTGCGGGAACTTTTTTAAACTCCGTCCCCTGGTTGTGGCAAACATAATCGCATGGAAGCAGCGACCCAGAAAATAGCCGAACTCCTTGAACAATCAATAGGCTTGACCGTTAGGTCCATTGGAGCTTCAACGTTTATCAGGGCTCTGAATAATCGCAAGAGACTTCTGGGGATCGGCGATGATGAGGCGTACCTGGAAAAGCTTATCGCTTCCTACATGGAGCTGCGGAGCCTGGTTGAAGAAGTTGTTATCCCGGAAACATGGTTTTTTCGCGACCAGGAACCTTTTTCCTATCTGAAAGAATATGTCCTGAATTCTGCCAAGGACCTGTCAGTTGACATTTTCCGCATCCTCAGTCTACCCTGCTCCACCGGTGAAGAACCCTATTCCATTGCCATGACCCTGCTGGAAGCAGGTCTCAAGCCGGCAAGTTTTTATATTGACGGTGTTGATGTCAGCGGGCGTGCTCTTGCAGTGGCCCGCAGGGGTCTGTATACGTACAATTCTTTCCGGACAAAGGATATGACCTTTCGGGACAATTTTTTTCACCAGACCGGAGAAGGGTATTCGTTGAATGCCATGGTCAGGGAAAAAGTGCGTTTTCTTCAGGGTAACATACTGCAGTCCGGTTTTCTCGACGGCCTGGGGCGATATGATGTGGTTTTCTGCCGCAATATTTTGATCTATTTTAACAAGGAGTCCCAGAAACAGGCTATCAAGAGTCTCTATGACCTGCTGGTGCCGCAGGGACTTTTATTTACCGGGCATTCGGAAGCGAGCCTTTTCATGGGCACCAGATTTGTGCCGGTTGCTCATTCCCGGGCCTTTGCTTTTCATAAAAAAACGCAGATGGGGACGGCAGCCTGGAAACCGGAGCAGAGCGCAGACCAGGAATTGAAGGAGCAGAATCCTGAAATGCCCTCCAGGGTTACGTTTGGACCTGTTGTCCCGGCGCGGTCCCATATACAAAGGAGCGGTTTTGTCAAAGCAACCTCACCAGACCCTCGGAAAACCAATCAGGAGCAAGATGAGTTTATTCATGTGCAGAAAATGGCTGATGCCGGAGATCTCGAGGAAGCTGCCCGTCTCAGTGAAAAATATCTGCGGCTATACGGCCCTTCGGCCAAGTGGTATTATCTTCTTGGAGTAATCCGTGACAGCCAGGGGAAAGCAGAGGAAGCACTGAAATTTTTCCGCAAAGCAGTTTATCTTGATCCGGAAAATGTTGAGAGCCTGATTCAGTTGTCTTTGCTGGCGGAACGGGCGGGCAATATGGATACGGCGGAAAATTATAAACGACGGGCCAGGAAAATCCAGGAGAAAAACTAACCGGTGGCAGAAAAAAATATGGTTGAACAGCCGATAACAATTGATGACTGCTGGAACAGGATCGGTGTCTGGAGCGTAAATAAAGAACGCTGCCCCGAGCTCGGCAGAGTAATGCATTGTCGGAATTGCTCTGTATATGCTGCTGCCGGGCGGTATCTGCTGGACCGGCAGGTCCCTGAAAATTACGTTAAAGAGTGGACCAGTGTATTTGCCAGGGTCAAAGTCGAAAAACAGGAAAATATCAATTCGGCATTTGTTTTTCGGGCTGGTGGCGAATGGCTTGCCCTGCCTGCGAAACTTATCCAGGAAGTGGTGGACATGGGGGTTATTCACAGCCTCCCCCATCGGAACAGCACTATATTGCGCGGGGTTGTTAATATCCGCGGCAAACTCGAACTCTGTTTCTCCATCGGTGCGATACTCGGTATCGAACGTTTAGAAAAGATGGGAAAAGAGGATGAAAAATATATCTCGCCTCCCAGGCTGGTTGTTGCAGAACGTGACGGTGAACGGGTGGTTTTTCCTGTCAGCGAAATATATGGGTCTTTTCGTTACGCAGAAGGGATGCTGCAGCCGCTGCCGGTAACCGTGTCAGGTTCCAGGGCCGCATTTACCAGGGGAATTCTTTGCGTGGAGAATTTTGACGTCGGTCTGCTTGATGATGCCCTCTTGTATGAAGCACTGAAGAGGAATGTGTGATGAACGGTAAAGGCAAGAACCTGACTTCCATGTCCATGATGGAACTGTTCCGGCAGGAGGCGGAAAATCATTGCGCCATCCTGTCGGAGCATCTTCTGGCGCTGGAAAAAGAATCCGGCGATCAGAAGGTTCTTTCAGTGCTTATGCGGGCGGCCCATTCCATCAAGGGCGCAGCCCGGATAATGGACCTCCATCCCATTGTCGCCCTTACCCATGCCATGGAAGATGTGTTTGTCGCGGCTCAGAAGGAAAAGATCATCCTGGATACGGATGATATTGACCTGTTGCTCAAGGGAGTGGATAAACTTGTTGGTGTGGCAGGTCTTGCAGATGAGGATATGGAAGATTGGCTTGCGGGACAGCAGGCAGAAATGGAGGTGCTTAAAGAGAGATTTGAAGCCATAGCCGGCGGTACTGCCGCAAAAGAACCTGTTGCGCAAAAAGAGTCATTTGGAGAAAAAGCAGCGGAATTGGGTTTGCAGCAGAAAGTAGATGCTGAAGAGAAGCCTCCGGTGGACGAAGAACCGGTAGCGGCAGTGGTGAAGTCCCGCCGTCGTGATCCTGGAGCCAGGCCGAAAAAAGAATTCCCTGTTGACCTGAGTTCCATGTCCATGATGGATCTGTTCCGCCAGGAAGCCGAGATTCATTGTGCAACCCTGACGGATAACCTTCTGTCCCTTGAGGAAGACGCCGAAGATCCGGAGGCCCTGGCAGCATTGATGCGGGCGGCCCACTCCATCAAGGGTGCGGCCCGGGTTATTGAGCTCCATATTGTCGTCGGCCTGGCTCATACCATGGAGGATGTTTTTGTTGCCGCCCAGCAAGGAAAGATAATCCTTGATCGGGACCATGTTGACCTGCTGTTGACCGGCACGGATATGTTTGCCGATATTGCCGACCAGGAGGACAGCGAACTCGATGTCTGGTTTGGAGAACAGGAACAGCAGATAAAAAAACTTGAGAACTCATTCAGGCAAATAGCTGCCGGCCAGGGTGCCGCGGTGGTGGCGCAGCGTCCGGCAAAAGCGCAAAAACCGGCTGGAACAATATCAGCGGCCGCGCCGGTGCCTGGACCAGCGAAAAAGGCCAAGTCCGAAGACGCAAAGGATATTCAAAAACCCGAGAGAATGGCGGTTGACAAAACAACGCCCCCGCAGGAAACCGGCTCCAAGGCGGCTGACAGATCTTTGCGGGTATCGGCCGAGGGAATGAACCGCCTCATGGGCTTTGCCGGAGAAGTGCAGGTTGAGTCCCGCTGGCTGCCCTCTTTTTCCCAGAAGATACTTCGTCTCAAGCACCGGCAGGACGATGTTCACCGCCTGTTGAATATCTACGCCGGCACCATGAATGAAGGGACTTCCGAGGAGCTGAGCAGGAGCGGTTTTAAAAACCTGATCGCCAAAATGGATTTGTGCCGAAACCTTGGCAATGAAATCCTGGCCGAGGTGGAAGACCATGCCCGGCGGGCTACCGAAATCTCCCATCACCTGTACCAGGAAGTCCTCGCCAACCGCATGCGCCCGTTTAGCGATGGTATCCGTGCTTTTCCCCGGATGGTGCGTGATATTGCCAGGGAACTGGGGAAAAATGTGGAATTTAAGGTCATCGGCGAAGATACTCTGGTGGATAGGGATATTCTGGAAAAGATTGAAGCGCCTCTCAATCACCTGATCAGGAACGCCCTGGACCATGGCGTTGAACCGCCCGAAAAACGCATTGAGGCCGGTAAGCCCGAAAAAGCAGTCATCCGTCTTGAGGCCAGGCACAGCGCCGGCATGCTGAATATTGTCGTCAGCGATGACGGACCCGGCATAGATATCGAAAAATTACGCCGGACAGTCGTTGACAGAAAAATGATCGGCGAGGACATGGCTGCGCAGCTCAGGGAGTTGGAACTGCTTGAGTTTATTTTTCTGCCCAATTTCAGCACCCGAGATTCGGTGAGTGAGGTGTCGGGCCGCGGCGTGGGGATGGATGTGGTGCACAGCGCCGTGCATGAGGTCCGGGGAATCATCCGGACCAGCACCGAGCTTGGCGCCGGCACCTCCTTTGAGTTGCACCTGCCTCTGACCCTTTCGGTCATGCGGACCCTTCTGGTTGAGATCAGCGATGAAATCTATGCTTTTCCCCTGGTCGCCATTGATCATGTCATCAGGCTCCAGGAGGATGTCCGGGAGATAGAGGGACGTCAGTACATTACTTTTAACAATGAGCGTATCGGATTGGTTTCAGCAGCACAGGTGCTGGAAAAAGAGGAAAAAAAGGGCGCGCAGGATGATCAGGATGAGTTGCTTGTGGTTATTATCAGTGACCGGTATAACCGCTACGGATTGATCGTCGACAGGTTCCTGGAAATCCGCGACCTGGTAATCCAGCCATTGGACCGCAGGTTGAAAAAGGTGCAGGATATCAGTTCGGTATCCATTCTCGAGGATGGGACGCCGGTATTGATCGTCGACGTGGAGGACATGGTCCGCTCCATCGATTCCCTGATCTCGGGCAACCGGCTGCGGCGGATTGGAACAGAAGACCTGATGGTGGAGCGGACGATAAAAAGAATACTGGTGGTTGATGATTCCATTACCGTGCGCGAGGTTGAACGCAAGATGCTTGCGAACAAGGGATATGATGTGCACACTGCCGTTGACGGTCTGGACGGCTGGAATACCTTGCGCAGCGAGGAGTTTGACCTGGTGGTCACCGATATTGATATGCCGCGCATGGATGGCATTGAGTTGGTAACACAGATCCGGCAGGATTCAAGGTTTGAGTCCATACCGGTGGTCATTGTTTCCTATAAGGACCGGGAGGAGGACCGCACTCGCGGCCTGGAAGCCGGTGCTGATTTTTATCTGACCAAGGGAAGCTTTCAAGACGAGACCCTGGTCCGCACCGTTGAAGAATTAATAGGTTCTCCCCAAAAAAAAGAACTGAACAGATTATAATTACAAAATGTCCTCGATGAGGTGCGTGTGAAAATCGGCATAGTAAACGATCTGCCCATGGCGACGGAAACCCTTCGCCGGGTGGTGACAAGCGATGACCGGCACAAAGTTGTCTGGGCGGCGGAGAACGGCAGGATCGCCATTAACAAGTGTGCGGAAAAAGTTCCGGACCTGATCCTGATGGATCTGATCATGCCGGTAATGAACGGTGTTGAGTCCACCCGACGGATTATGAAGCTGAGTCCCTGTCCGATACTTATCGTTACGGCCAGTGTTACCGGCAACAGCGCCATGGTGTTTGAAGCCATGGGAGCCGGGGCTCTTGATGTTGTGGCTACCCCGATTCATGACAGGGAAAACAGCACCGGCGGACAGGAACTGCTCCAGAAGATTGAAAGGATCGGCAGGATTATCGGGATCAAGGATAAGCCTGTGCCGAAAACCCCTGTTAAGCCGGTGAAAGTGGATACGAAGCCGCATGAAGGAAACTGCCTGGTCATCATCGGCTGCTCCACCGGCGGGCCCCAGGCATTGCTTCAGGTCCTCAGGGAATTTCCTCGTGATTTTTCCGGCTCTATTGTAGTTGTCCAGCATATGGATCAACAGTTTACCGGCGGACTGGCGGAATGGCTTAACAGCCAACTGGAGCTTACGGTGCGGATCATGAAAGAAGGTGACCGGCCAGCGCCGGCTACGGTGCTGATCCCCTCTACCAATCACCACGTGGTCATGCACCCCAATAAAAGTCTGGGCTATTCTGAGGAGCCGAAATTGAATTTTTATCACCCTTCGGTGGATGTTTTTTTCAATAGTGTGGCCAGATATTGGCGGGAAAGGTGCATAGCGGCCATTCTTACCGGCATGGGCAGGGATGGCGCCCAGGGTATGCTTGCCCTGCACCAGCAGGGGCATATGACCATTGCCCAGGACCGGCAGAGTTCGGTGGTTTTCGGCATGCCCAAGGCGGCCATCGAGCTGGGCGCCGCCCGTGAGATATTGCCGCTTGATGCCATCGGATCGCGAATCAGGAGAATGCTGACATTGGAGAGAGAATAAGAGTATGATTGGACAGGCGAAAGAGAACGAAGCGGATGTTGAAGAGAGGCATGCATTCAGGATCACGGTTTTTCTGGTCGATGACCAGGCGATGATCGCTGAGGCGGTACGCAGGGCTCTGGCAGAGGAGGATCTTGATTTTTATTACTGTCAGGACCCCACGGAAGCCGTGAAAAAGGCATTGGAGCTGGAGCCGACCATTATTCTCCAGGATCTGGTTATGCCGGAGATCGACGGATTGACCATGGTCAGGTTTTATCGGGCCAATCCGACTCTTGCCCAGGTACCCATTATTGTTCTTTCAACCAAGGAAGAACCGGAAATCAAGAGTAAGGCGTTTGAATACGGCGCCAACGATTATCTGGTCAAACTTCCGGACAAGGTTGAGTTGATCGCCCGTATTCGCTACCATTCCCGGGCATACATAAACCAGATGGAACGTGACGAGGCTTTCCGGGCTCTGGAAAAAAGCCAGAAGGAATTGGCTGCGGCCAACAAGATCCTGGAAAAACTGTCCTCCCTGGACGGTTTGACCGGCGTGCCCAACCGCCGGCGGTTCGATGAGGTTTTGAAACAGGAGTGGCAGCGGGCTATCCGCCATTCGACGTCCCTTTCCCTGATCATGCTCGATATTGATTTTTTCAAGCCCTATAATGATACCTACGGCCACCAGGGTGGCGACGAATGTTTGAAGCGGGTGGCCAAGGCCCTTGAATCGGCAGCACGGCGGGAAACCGATACCATTGCCCGCTATGGTGGCGAGGAGTTTGCCGCCATCCTGCCGGAAACAGGATCAAAAGGGGCAAGAGAGGTTGCCGAGGCCCTTCGGGCCGTGGTGGAGGAGGAAAACATTCCCCATGAAAGTTCCAAGGTCAGCGACCATGTTACCATCAGCGTGGGAGTGGCCACCTGGCTGCCGGAGAGGGGATCGAGCCCGGAGGCTTTGCTTGGCGCTGCCGATGAGGCCTTGTATAAATCCAAGGAAAACGGCCGTAACCGAGTGACCAGCAGAGAGGTCAAGAGCGACTGATCCCCAGGCCAGTTTCTCCCTGTTTCCGGTCTTCTCATTAGAAGCTGCGCTTTTCCGGAAAATTCGAGGATACAGCTTTTCCCTCCAGTAAAGGAAAGGGGAGGGGAGAAATAGAATTTCAGACCTCCGGACCTCAAGGAAACTGTTATGATACCAGCTCGTAGACCAGGCGCAATTCTGTACCGGGAA
>JAMJFO010000067.1 GCA_023544645.1 Desulfobulbaceae bacterium
GCATAGCCTTATGTCTCTGCCCTGGCCCAAAGGACCAGGTATTATATGTACAATAAATAATCTATGCCGCAAACAGACGCGCAAAATATTCAGGTCGCAACGCCATGAAACACAGCGGAAGACCAGTTCAGGACCTTTTCTTCCGCCGTGATTTTGTTAAAATGAATATACCAGCCGCGTTCGCAGATCTGTGGCATCCTTTTCACCGGCCTCATAGTCGAGGATGGAAAAATCGATGGAGACACTGAACCCCTGCGCCCATCCGCCGAATTTATACAAAAAATTCATGGTGTATTCATCCAGGTCGGCGTTGGCAGCCGGGTTGTCAAAAACTGTGTAAAGGAGTCTGGCGGATAAACTGTCAAGTGTATACGCAGCGCCCACCTGGTAGGCATCGGTGTCTGCCTCGAAAGCCGGGGCTCCCGATGTTTTGGTTGTCGCGGTGTAATGGTAGTATGCCCCCTGGCCGACACCCCTGAAAACTCTTTCATCACCCTCATCCCCACCGGCGGAGGTGAAGCCGGCGAATATTTCGAAATCCGAAATATACGCTCCTGTCTTGAAACCAAAAAGAGTATTGTCGTCACTGGCGGAATCATCGTAATCGGTGTAATAGATCTGACCGGCGATATAGGGTTTGAACCGCACATCGATGGTATACCTTGCGTCGGCATAGTACCCTGCGACCTCATCAAAAACATTGCCGTACTGCGCCTGCAGCGCAAGGTTTTTGACCGAGGAATTTTTCAGGTAAAGAATAAACATACCGTCATCGCCGATATCATAAAAATCACCCGGATCTCCGGTGCCGTTCTGCTCGAATTCAACAAACCAGTTATCACCATATCTGGATTGGTCCGACCTGGTCTGATACTTGGTCACAAGACCGGCGGTAATTGTGGTGTCAGGAATATCCCTGTTGCTCAGCAGATAGGCTTCAAAAGACTCCTTGATAAATCTGGACCCGGAAACAGCAGCCAGGGGATATGATGCATATTGCCGACCACCCTTGAATTCCGTATTTCTCCAGGTGTAGTCGAGATACGCTTCCGAGAGCACGGCGCCTTCCGCGTCCATGCTGCCGGTTGTCCTGCCGTCATCATCGTCCTTATGCCCCACGAATGAGGCCTGGAAGGTCGCTCCCAAGCTGAAGCCGTAAAACATGGCCGTGGTATACGAGAGGTTGCCGCCGTTGACCCAGATCTCGCTGTCATCGAGCCCCTCGCCGTCAAACGTCTGGGTAAAATAATATGATTTCAGCTGCCCCTTGACGCTTCCCTGTTTGAAGGCATCAACTAATGTCGGGGCTTCTTCCGCGCCGGATGCCGGCCCCTGCAGCAGCAGAATGGCGGCACAGGCGGTGAACGTGGAACAGGCAATACTTACTGACAGTTTCATTTTCCCCTCCCTGATTTGTTTTATTGGACGAGTTATGGCAACAGCCGTTAGATACATCTATCCAGTAATACTTTATCTTACATTATAAACCATAACCGCCCACTGAAACAAGAAAACGCGGGAAAAAATGGGGACCACCCCGGAAACCGGAGCCGCGGCGCCGGAATCAGAAAGCGGAAATCAGGCTGGCGGATGGGTTGCAACACAAAAAAAGGCCGCAACCAGTAAAGGCTGCGGCCTTGTCTTATTGGAAAAAATACCGGAATGTTTTAGTGGTCCCAGCTGCTGTAATAGCTGCGACAGTTCTCAACGGAACTGGAGTCGCTGCCGCCGGCAGAGGATACCACCTCTATAGTTGAGTCATTGCACCGGGAAGTCTCTATTCTGAGCTCCCAGCGGTCATCACCGGAATCCCAACGCATATCATAGCTTCTTCCATCATACATCACCGTCAGCTGGGCATTGTTGTCCAGGGAATTCTCCGCCCGGATTTCGAGCCTGTCGTCACCGCTGTCGTACCTTGCCCGGGTGATATTGACGGAGTCGTTCTGGACCGGCGGTTCTCCTCCGTCACCGGATCCGCCGCCGGCTCCGAATGTGGGCACAGTCCATTGTTGGTTGGTAGTGAAATAATCAAAAAACGTCACCATATTAAAACTGATGGAAGGATAGCGCCAGTTTCTGCCCTGATCCTCTTCCGGTTGGCTATGCTCACCATAGCCGCTGCGATTTTCAAGGGTGTTTTCACAATCGCCGGCACAGTTCGGCCGAAGCTCGCTGTAAAAAAGATTGAACGATCCTCTTCCCGGAGCAGCAGTGTTTTCCTCATGCCAGCCAGGCCATGTCGCGGGTTTGGCATGATACGGGGTGGGCTGATGGCAGGCAAAACAGGCGCCAAAGTCCTGGATCGGTCCGCCCTTGTCATGCTGATTGGCGCCATGGCACTGGCGGCAGGCCAGCTGACCTGTGGGCGCATTGGGATCAATCTCAAGGCGCGGATCCGCATGGCAGTAAGTACAGTTGCCCGACTGGGACTCGGTGGTCGAATGGTGATTATTCTGCGCATGGCAGTCATAACAGGTAACAAAGGTTCCGGCTTTGCCGGTATTGATCGCGTTGATCACATTGGTGTCAACACTGTCATGACAGGTGGCGCAGGTGTACATGCGGTTATCAACATGCTCAATCACCACATTGGCATCATGACAGTTGGCGCAGCCGGGGGAAGGAACTCCGGCATTATCATGGTCGCTTTTATGGGTATCGCCGCCACCGTCGGTATGACACTGGATGCAGTTGGGCTGCTCGGTATGGCAGACAGCGCAGTTGTTGTTTGCTTCAATCATATGGGTGTCATGAACGGGCTGCCCGTACGCGATATCCTTGAGGGTTCCGGTGCCGTTATGGCAGGTTGAGCACTGGTTATAGGGCGCCGGAATCGGCGGATGCCCCGGAGCATGGCAGGAGGAGCAGTCCGGCGCTGCCGGCCCGTGGCACAGGCTGCAGCTTTGCCCACTGGTTTCTCCGCCGGCAATATGATTGTTTGTGTGGATAGTTGAGCCGTAAACAATATCCGAACCCGGCCCCGCTGAATTATGGCAGTCCGCGCACTGGTTATACGGAGCAGGGAGTGGTTCGCTGCCGGCAATGCCGTTAACGTGACATTCCGTGCAGGTATACAGCAGGGTGTCCGTATGCGTATCATGCTGCGCCATGTTGGGGCCGGCAATTGCATGACAATCGATACAGGCTGGAGTCTGCGAATGGCAGTAGGCGCAGCCCTGTCCAGCCGATTGGGCATCGGCAATATGTGCGGTATGCACGGTGGAGCCATATGCAATATCGCTGCCCGGCCCGCCGCTATTGTGGCAGTTTGCGCACTCGCTGTAGGGCACGGGCAGCGGATCACTGCCGGGCACGCCATTGACGTGGCAGTAGGTGCAGGCTATGCCGTCGGTGTGCCGGTCATGATCCTCGGTGCCCGGTCCGATGATATTCAGGCTGTCATTGGGCGAGGTCCTGTGGATGGGCAGTGGATCCCATATGGTCTGCTCAAGCGCGTGACAGAGAACGCAGTCGGGCCTGGTTCCCTGAGGAGCATGGCAGACTGAACAGTCCTGCTGCATATCCCGGGCCGCGGCCAAATGCATGGTGTGTTCCGGGTACTCAAATATATCAAGGGTATGGCACCAGGTGCATTCGCTCCACGGCTCAACCGTGACGAGTGCATGGCCCTCGCCCTGACCCGAGTCCGTGTGGCAGTCAACGCAGTAGACCGGCTGGTCGCTGGGAAGCCTGCCCTTGTTAATGGCATCAAAGACATGATCGGTTCTGTCGTGGCAGGCGCCGCAGGTCAGACCGCGATTGGTGACATGCTCTGTTACCAGGTTGGCTTGATTGGAATCCGCGGAGCTCATGGATGCGTGGCAGCGGGTGCAGTCCTGCGAAGACGGCGTCGCCAGGAAAAAGCCCTGGTTGTGGTCGGCTTCATGTCCGCCGAAACCGGTGTGGCAGTCGGTGCAGTACCGCGTCTGCGGAGTTGGATTGGTACTGGCGGCGTCATCGATGACCTGGAGGACAACGGCGGGGTCAAGCATCAGCGTTTCACCGCTGTGACAGTTTGAGCAGGTCCAGCCCCGTTCAAGATGCTCGGTCACGACATTGTCGGCATGGCACTGGGTGCAGGTGGTGGAATCGGCAAATACATTGTCATGCTGGGCGGTGTGACTGCTGGCGCCTGTCATATTTGTATGGCAGTCGTCACAGAACACAACCTGGCCCACCGGGCCCCTGCCCGCGGCAATTGCGTCCTGAACATCAGGATTGGCGCTTTCATGGCAGACACCACAGTTAAAGGTGTTATCGGGGTTTTGGAACAAAGGGCGGTCCTGATGCTCGGTATACACGTTGGGAAGATGACAATCCGCACACAATGCCTGCGGCACATCGGTTTTATCGTGTTGCGCCTCGTGCCCCTGGAGGGAATGGCAGGCGCCGCAATTATCACTGTACCAGGTGTAATCATTGGACGGGGCGTCCGGATTATTGTGACAACCACCGCAGAACACGTTAATTTTATAAATTATATAATTATGATGATAGTCTAAATTACTCACATAAGGCTCAGGAATCAGATTTTCGTGGCATGCCATGCAATCGGCATTTGTTAATTCAGCGTGGACAGTGTTTGCCGCCCCATCCAGCAGAAACATGCCTGTTGCAGCAACAGCGAGCATACAACTGACGAGGTACGCTTTTCGTCCAATGTTGGTAATGTAATTGAATCCCCTGGTCATTATTTTCGCCCCCCATATAAATTTCAGCTTGCCTCAAGGCGGATTACCTCCGCCCTTTCTGCCCGGCGCGCACAAAAAAAGCCGGGCTGCCTTATACGCTGGCAACCCGGCTGTCTCGTCGAGATCCGTGGCTTTCCGTCCCCACCTTTCAATGGGTTTGGCCTTTACATTGTAGATACTATTTCAATATTGTAACACGGGCAAAAAAAACACCCGTAAATTTATTGTGCGGCAATTTGCCACATGTTGCGACGGTGGTCAAGAAAAAAAAGACAACCCGTTATTACATTTTTGAAACTAAAATCCCTTGTTTGCCGCCATGAATATTTTTCTGATTACGAATGAACGAAACGCAGCAAATTTATTGCCAGCGCCTGGAAATACGCTGTTATTTCGAAAAACTGAAGGGCATAAACGGAGGCGAAAGATCTCCCCCTCAACGCACCAAAATTTCTCCCGGAATTTATCCCCCTCAAGGGGGGACTGAAAAGAGTGCCCTTGAAGGGGGTAGTCGAAATGATATAAATACGCCAAATCAATCGGTTACAAACCATGGAAATTTTGCAGCTGAGGATTTTTGGTAATCGCAATATTTTTTGACGCCGCTTTTTACCTTCACAACTCGACTACGCCCTCACCCTAACCCTCTCCCCGGGGAGAGGGGATTACATGGTGGATTAAGAATGACATTGAGTAAATAACAATTAAAAAAAGTCTCATTCCGGGGCACGAGGCATGCGCAATGAGAATGACCATGCCAACTGTCTCCAACGAATGTGAGATCTTTCCTCCGAACCAAGATATCCCCCTGCGGTTATTATGATATTTTGCAGAATTGAGTGGTCAGGCACAGCAAGTGCATATATTTAAAGCAAATGCGACAAATTGCCACGCGGCAATCTGCCACATTTATCTCTACTACTTGTAATAGCGTTATAATCGGACAATTATATTTATAATACGCGAAATCTCTCAAATTACAATATCGAATTTCGCGCGACAAAAAAGGAACCGTGCAAACGGAGCAGGAAGGTAAAAATAATGAAAACAGCGAAGATTTTCACCCGGGCCGTTATTGGCGCCACGTTGTGCTGCGTAACAACATTTTTACCCGTCAACGGGCAGGCCGAGGCAGTCTCCACCCTGGATGCCTCCCCCGCCCGAATCGCCTTTAACGGCAGCGGCGACCTGCTGGTTACCGACTACATCTTCGGCCAGGTGCTCACCGTGGCCCCGGACACCCTGGAGATCATCGGCGAGATGAACGTCAACGGCAGGCCTCTTGGCATAGCCTGGGCCGACGACCTTATCTATGTCGGCAACACCACCACGGGCCAGGTGGAAGTCTACAATGGAGCCGGACAGGAACAATTTATCCTTGGCTACGGCGACCACCCCATCAAGACACCGCAGGATATCGCCATCAGCGACCACAATGTCTACGTGATTGACGGCTCGGAAAAAATCGTCAAGATATTCGCCCGGGACGGGGCCTATGTCGGCGCCATCCCCGAATCAGGGCGTGACCGCAACATGCTGGCCAACCCCACCGCCATCGCCCTTGACGACATCAACGAACAGATTTTTGTCAGCGATTACGGCGACCTCGGCGGCGACAGGGCCATTGCTCCCCGGATCCAGGTCTTCGGTTTTGACGGCGTCCTGCTCTATTCAATCACCTCCGGCGCCGGCGGCAAATACCGATTTACCATGCCCCAGGGATTGACTCTCAACGAAAATCAGCAGTTGTTCATGATAGACTCGCTGACAGCGCAAATTCATATTTTTGACGCAACCAACGGCAATCTGCTGAGCAAGGTAAAAGGCTCAGGCATAGACAGCGGGGTATTCGCCATGAAGATGCCCCTGGACCTTGTAATCGACAGCGCGACCAATGACGTGTTTGTCACCAACAACATGATGGCAAGCATTCAAGTATTTGCAGGAGCGGGGGGAATCTGATGAGGCGGAAAAATTTGCATGCGACCTGTTTACTCTTCCTCGGCACAACGCTTTTTTTCCTGTTTCCAGCCGCTGGAACAAGCTATTCCAGGGCCGTTGTCCCGGCAATTGACGGCCACAGCTCCTGTGCCCAGTGCCATGACAGGTTTCCCGGCCCTCCCAACGCCGAAAAAAACGGCAAAACAGCTTCACCCGCCAAAATCCCCGCCGACAAGATCGACCTGCTCTGCATGGGCTGCCACGGCCCGGCGGGCATTACCGCAACCAGGGCCAACATCCACGGCAGGCAGAACTATGTTGCGCGGCCCATCGGCTGCATTGAATGCCATGACCCCCACTTTAATCCTCCCAACTATGTGGACGGGCAGAACATAAAACTCATCGGCAGCAACAGGTCGTCGGTCTACGCAACCATCAACACCCCCAACAGCGGGGAGCGATTTGTTGTCTTTGAAAGCCGCGGCATTGATGTTGGCGAGTCTTCCATGTACTCATTTGCTGATGGTGATGAAGATAATAACGGCAGCTTTGACGGCATCTGCGAGGTCTGCCACACCCAGACCAAGTATCACCGGAACAAACCCAAAGGTGATCATGGCCATTACATCGGCCGGACCTGCACCAACTGCCACCTTCATGTCAACCAGTTCCTGGCATTTCCCGACAGCGTTGGCGGCCCGCCCGAGCTTTCCGGCTCTGTTGTGGACGACACCGGTTACGCCTGGGCCGGCATCACCCTCTTCCTCGATATCAACGGCAACGGGATATGGGACCAAGGCGAACCCATTGCGGTCACCGACGAAAACGGCAATTTTATCTTCAAGGGCATTACCAACAAAGGATTTGACGTCCTCGTCATGGACGGCTCTCTCCCGGACGGATATAACGTGACCATCACCATCGACGGCAATACAGTCACCGTCACGACGACCGCCCAACCTGCAACTGTCGAAGGCCATGTATGGAGCGACCTGAACCGGAGCGGGATTTTCGATGACGGCGACGAGGGGATTCCCGGTGTCACCGTTTTTGCCGACATCAACGGCAGCGAAGTCCGTGACGACGATGAACCAGCGGCAACCACGGATGATCTTGGCTTCTACTCCCTGGGTGAATTAGCCCTCGGCCAGCACTGGATCCACATCGACGAATCAACCCTCGCCGAGGAATACAGCCTCATCACCAACAATGTACCCCTGACCGCGGAATTCAACCCGCCCGGCGAGCTGCTGGCCCAGGCTGATTTCGGCTATAGAAGCCGTTTCGCATTTGACCCGGACAACGCCAGGCTCCTCTATCCCACCCGGCTGTCCTGGACTCCGGATGGAGGGTATTTTGTCACTGACAGCAAGGTTGACGCCATGTTCATCCATGACAGTACAGGCAGCCTGACCGGACAGCTCAGAGGGCTGAACAAACCGCTGGCGGTTATTTCCGATTCCGAAGGAAAAATCTACGTCGGCAACAACGGCCGCGACAACGTTGAAATCTACAGCGCCGGCGGTATTCTGCTGCGGGTCATTGACAACGGCAACCTGAAAATGCCCAATGATCTTGCCCTGGACCGCAAGCAGAACCTGTACGTTCTCGACAGCCAGAACAAGATGGTCAAGGTGTACAATCCCGACGGCGTCTTTCTCCGCCGCATCGGCAACTTCGGCAGCGGAGACGGGCAGTTCACCTTTCCCATCGCCATGGCCCTTAATTACCGCATGGACAACGAAGTCGAGGTCGGCGAACTTTTTGTGGCCGACAAGAAATCCTCCCGCATCCAGGTATTTGACCTGGCCGGCAACTATCTCCGCTCCTTTGGCGGCCCTGTTGAAGAAAGCAGCGGCGGCATGATGAGCTGGTTCGGCGGCGGATCGACATGGGTATGGGAGGGCAGGTTTGTCGGCATCCAGAGCCTGGCCTTTGACCAGCACGGCAGGCTGCATGCCCTGGATTCATTCCAGGACAATGTCCAGATCCTGGACCCGGTCACCGGCGCCTATATCGACCATTACAATGCGTTTCTCGAAGATACCGGAGCCCACCTGCAACTCGATATCGACATCAGCCCCGAGGGCAGGGTCATCATGACCAATGTGGCCACGCGAAGGGTGGAACAGATTTATACGGTGCAGTAAAAAGAGAGCTTACAGATGCAGTCGCTTTCTGACTGTCAACGATATTCAAAAGGGAAATTGGTAATGAAAGTGTCCACAGTGAAAGCGAAAGCAACCACATTGATTCGTGCATTCACGATATCGGCCATCCTGGCTGTCCTGGCCCCTGCCTTTTCATCAGCCGCAACCACGTCGCCGATCAGCGATTCCTCCGCCGGAACTTGGACAACAGCACCTCTCTGGTCAAGGATCAACGACTTCCCGGATACCGGAACTTTCATCACCGAGTCCACAGGCGCGGGTACGGCTATTCTTAATCTGGCGTCCGTCCCTGATCCGGCGCCAAACAACCAGTGCGCAGTCGAACTTTACGCGAATGTCCAGGCCGGCCAGAAAGGCCCGGAGAGCCTAAGCGTTGATATCTACGTGGGCGACATATCGGTCACCGGGGGAGCGGTTCCCATCACTCTCACCCGCGGCGGCTTCACCCTGTATAACTCTGGGCCCTTCACCGTAACCACCGGAAGCTGGGATACGCTGCAGGTCGCCCTGACGTCTTCCCACGGAGGCGCAAAAGACGGTGAATCAATTGAGGTCGGCTCTGTGCGCATCATCTGTGACGATCCCCCAGCAGCCAACAGCCCCCCAACCTTTGACGGCACCCCGCCGGCCTCGGCCACGGAAGATATTGAATACAGCTACACCGCCGCAGCCACGGACCCGGATTCCGATCCCCTGACCTGGAACGTACTGGGAGATGATACCTGCGGCGGTGTATTTACCGGAAATGCCTACACCTTTACCGAACCAGGCCCTGTTCCCAGCAGGGCTTCCTGCTATTTATCCATTGAGGTCTGTGACAACGCTCCGGCCTGCACTCCGCAAAACGCCACCATCACCATCATTGCGGTCAACGATCCGCCAATCATCACCAGTAGCGCGCCGACCACGGCCACGGCAGGCGAACTCTACAGCTACAGTGCGGCCGCAGCCGATGATGACGGCCCCGGAACGACCTGGTCCGTTCTGGGCACCGACACCTGCGGCGGCTCATTTGCCGGCAATGTCTATTCATTCACCCCGGCGGCAGAGGGAAGTTGTGATGTAGCCATCCAGGTCTGCGACGGCGGCAGCCCCGACCTGTGCGCAACTGAAGGACCGGTTACGGTGACTATCTCGGCCGCCGGCAACGCAGCGCCAACCATTACCACCACTGCACCCGCCACGGCCACGGAGGACACCCTCTACAGCTACGATGCCAACCTCAGCGACCCTGACGGTCCCGGCGCGACCTGGTCCGTTCCGGGTACGGACACCTGCGGCGGCTCTATCAACGCTTCCACAGGGGTTTATACCTTTACCCCAGCCGGCCCCACCCCGCCGGCAAGCTGCACTCTGGCAATCCAGGTCTGTGACGGCGGCGTTCCCGACTTGTGCGATTCAGAAACCGCCACCATCACCATCACCGCGGTCAACGACCCGCCGGCGATCACCAGCAGCGCGCCGACCACCGCCGTTGTCGCCGTGACTTACAACTACACCCCGAACGTCAGCGACCCGGACGGAACCGGCGCCAACTGGACCGTCCCGGGCACTGACACCTGCGGCGGCACTTTTGCCGGCGGAACCTATTCATTCATCCCGGCAGCAGCAGGAAATTGCGATCTGGCCATCCGGGTCTGCGATGACGGCGGCCTGTGCGACACTGAAGGACCGACCACGATAACCATCACAGACACCGCGGTCCTCATCGGCCACAATTACGACGTCAACGGCGGAGTTTCTCTTGACTGCAACACCTGCCACGCCTTCCACGGTGGTTCCATGGTGCCCACCGAAAATGAAGTGTATACGGCGTGCACCCAATGCCATAACTCGACCACTTTCCCGGATCCCGGTGACGAGCGGTTATGGGACGTTGCCAATCATACCGTGGCGACTGAAACAGCCCCTGCAACTATCATCAATGTTGATTGCGGCCAATGCCATGAAGTGCATAAAAACACATTGCTGTCCGATGCTTCAGAGCTTGAAGCCGGCGGCGGAATTGCACGAAACCTCGCGTACATTCGCGTCAATATGGCCAAATATATTTCCGGCGCGCTGACCAACACTGTTTTCCAGGAAGACCCGAATCATTTTGGTGAATACGAGGGCAGCGGCGTGGGTACACCTCTGAACGGCGTCTGCCAATCCTGCCATAGGGATAATAAGTATCATAACAATATTGATACCGGCACGGATCATAAGCTTTCCAGCGGTGGTCCGCCCAACACCACCGATTGCAAAGCATGCCATAAGCATGGCACAGGCAATGAAGCAACCAATGCCACCGGCGGCAGCTTTGCCGCTACCGGAGGACACAGCGACACTGATTTCGGATGGGACAGCAACTGCGATGACTGTCACAGCGCCACCCCCGGTTCCCCGACCGAAGCCATTGTCAGTGTAATCCATGGCGACAACTGCGACCTCTGCCACACCAATCCGACAGGGACCACCGACGCCTCCAGTGAAGGCCCCGGGCCGGTCGCAAACGGCGTTGACGGCGACGCCTCCCTGGCAAACGGTGATGCCGGCACATGGGCGGCAACCTGTACTACCTGTCACAATGTTGCCGATCCGGATGTCAATGCAGCTTCGATGGGCGGCATCCACCACGATAATGCAACCGATGGTGTTGTTACAGAAGCGCAGTGTACAACAAAATGCCATACCGTTACCGGGCATGAAGGCAGCCACAACACCACGGTTACTGCTACAACCAACTGCAGCGGCTGCCATGCAGACACTGCCGGCGCCACAGGCGCAGCTGTACTCAATGCCTCTGACGACAAAATTCATGATCAGTGTACATCATGCCATGTGATAGCTTCCACTCCGGGTGCCGATGGGCAACTCATTGATCCGGCAACCAGCACGCTGGTATCGGTAATGCCGGCTGGTGGCGGCAACTGCAACGGTTGTCATGGGGATTGGTTCCCTAACCATCTGATCGGAGACCACAAAACAGATGCCCTGGCAGATTCTTTACTGGGTGCGGTGTCTTGTACAACCACCTGTCATGACGGCAGTTCGGCAGCCAACATCATAACCAATACCCACTATGATACCTGTACCAACTGCCACACCAACACCACGACCAATGGTTCGTTAAAATCCGGCACAAACGGTACTGCATTGAACCATACCATTGATTCCCAATCCACTTGTGTTGACTGTCATGGCGCCCCATACGACTATGATTCTCAGTTCCAGACTGCGCATGATGAAGGCGATCACCAGACAACAGCGTTGGCAGATGTGCTGACAGCAACAGCCGGTTGTACAGTAAACTGCCATGACGCCTCAAACCTGGCCAAGATAACCGGCAGCCTCCATACAGGGTGTGCAAGATGTCATACGAATATGTCCACGAACGGAACCCTGGTTAACGCAGCCAACGGCAATGCACAGAATCATGTTTTCAACACCCCGTCAGACTGTGCCAAGTGTCACACTGACTATGCATCCCAGTTTGAAACGGCCCATGATGCTGAAACCCATGTTGAACTGATTGGCTCAACAAAATGTTCAAGTTGCCATACAGGCAACATTCTCACAGATGTTCGTACCCATGGTGATGGAACCAATGCTGCCTGTACTCTCTGCCATGAGAATACCACGACAGATGGCCGGCTTCTGGATGGAACTAAAGCAGGTAGTACCAGAGATACGTATGCAGCCGGTGATGCGACTGTAGCAGCTGGCGCTGATTTCCAGTGGGAGTGTATTGAATGTCACAGTACATATTCTGGATCCTTTGGCGCACACCAGCGACTGACGGACCATGACAAGCTTGATTCAACTGCGAGCTGTACGACCAACTGCCATACCGGAAGTGTATATGCCACCGGCGGTCCTCATGATAATGCCTGCGCATGGTGCCATGCGGATGCGTTAGGAAGTGATGGTACGCTGTTAAACGGAACTGAAAATGGCCTGCCCTATCCTGGTGGCACAACGGCAGTAGGTACAGCAGCTGGACATGATATCACAGTTGTGTCCACATGTGCTGATTGTCACAGCATTACCGGCAATGACTACTCGCAAAACTTCGCAACTGCACATGATGTCGTTGACCATACTGGCGTGGCTGCCCTTGCAAGTTGTACAACCAACTGTCATGACGGATCTTCAGCAGCAAATATTATTACTAACACCCACAAAGACAACTGCGTGAATTGCCATAGCAATACAACCACCGACGGTCGTTTGGTCGATGGCAGTGTTAATAGCGGTTCTTATGGTGCCCCTACTGGTACTGATGAGAACAGGGGCGATGCAACAGGCGGTGCTGGAGATTGCGCATCGTGTCACCTTACCTACAGCACGAACTTCGGGAACGGCCACATGCATGAAGACCATACGTTATTAACCAACACAGGGTCTGCTGAATGTACAACATGTCATTACGGTTTTATTATTGTCGGCATCCACACCCATAACAATAATTGTGAAAGCTGTCATAACGACAGAGCAACAGATGGTACTTTAATAGGCAGTGCGGCAAGCCATACAGTCGGCTCAGAGAGCGCATGCATCGACTGTCATAAAGCCGTGGATGATGACTTTGCCGGTGGCCATACCACTGAAACCCATGTTGAGGTTACTGCACCTCCCGACTCGACCATCCAGAGTAATGACTGTGATGATTGTCATACCGGTGATATCATAACTGCACCTATTAATCATAATAACGACTGTGAACTCTGCCATATCGATACTATTACAATAAATGCTACAGATGGTCGGTTTACAGGCAGCGCTACAAACCATACTATTTTCAGTATCAGTGACTGTATGGTTTGTCATAGCAATGACTACTTTACCAATGCGGCATCAAAACATAGTGAGGGCTCCACTGATAGCGGAGCAACACATACTGTAGCAGTTGATGGAGATACTTCTGGTGGATCATTGTGTTCTTCCTGCCATTCTGCTGATACTGGTGCTGCAGGAGACGACTGGGCACTGATCCTTGCACGACATGACAAGTCCACGACTACGGCTGATGCCTGCCAGGTTTGTCATGATTCTACCCGGACTGCAAATACAGTTGGTAGTGTTGGCGTACAAACTATAATACTCAATAATGCCGGCAGAACGGGTATTGTATCCTGTCTCGACTGTCATACTGACAAATCTGCAGGCCACGGCGGTCACAACAACCCGGATTCCATGATCCAGAACAGCACCAACTGTACGACTGGCTCTTGCCATGGCGGCGGTACTGCTCATCCATATGTTATCCATAAGGTATATGATGCAACCGAAAACCCAGGTGGTACTGATAACTGCAGTGTCTGCCATACTTCTTCCACCGGTGGCGGTGCCCTCTGGGAGCCTTGGGAAACCAACAACACGAATGGTGGAACATGCGAAAATTGCCACTGGACAATAGCCAACACCGCGACAGGCCATCATGGATTTGACCGAACTGTCGGGACTGCCAGAACCGGTCGAGCCAAAAACGGTGAATGCGCGAGATGCCACTGGCCGGATGTGGGTAACGGCCCGGTTGATCCTTCGACCCTGGCCCTGGGCAACCTTGGAACCAACGGGCTGGCCTGTAACTGGTGCCACCTATACTGGAATACACCTACTGATGAAGGCGGACCCGGCAATGGTTATGATGTGGCCAGCGGCAAGGTCCAGATCCATCGAGTCAGCTGGGATCCGGTTATCAACCCGAACCAGGCGGCCACGGTTGTTCCAATCGCTTCCCATGCTATAAGCGAGAATACAACCACCCCGATTTCCGATTACGCGGCCTGCCTGAATTGCCACGGCGCCTCGTTTGCCTCCAAAGGCGGCGGCTTCAAAGTCGTTCCATTTCATGGATTTGGGCCTACCTATAACGGTGACTCGGAAACGACTGGTCCTGATGCGGCCAATTTTATCAACATATACAGTGGCCCGACCAAAACCACTGCCAATAGCGGGGCACATACCTACGGAAGGCATCCCGGCTGGATGGCCCTGGGTGGGGCAATACCTGATTTGGTGAACCTGAACAAGGCTGACGGCAAGACTCACTACAAGACAAACTCCGGTTTTGGCGGGACCAAACTCTATACCGCTGACAATGGTGTCCATGACTCGGCTGATTGCAGCTACCAGACAACATTTAATGTGCCATGGGATGATTACGCTCCAGCAGCAGGCGCAACGCCGGGGAGTGTGACTAAAGACCTGGGAACCTGGTATGGAGCAAACAATATCCCCACAGCTATGCCGGTGGTACCGCTGAGCCTGCCATAATGGCGAGGATAAGAAGCCGCCGGGCTGTTTAGCTCAACCTAGACCAGGGGGTGCCGGTTCCGGCACTCCCTTTTTTAATGTCTGTGGAAATAGAAAGAAGACAGGTCCAGTTGATATAGTGTAGAATAGTACGTGTAATCAGGTTGCTTAGAAACAAGTCGATGGGAGACACAAAATGTGCTGGTATGTTAAAAAGTACACAGGCTTGGTCTCAGTGGTGTTGACCATAACAATACTCTCTTTTTTACCGGTTAACATTCCTGTTGCGCTGGGGAGTGGTGTAATAACCAAAGACGATCCCAGATACGAGATCCTCGGTGACAGACTTTTGCTTGCCGCCGGCCGAAGAAACCTTGAAGAGGCAATGAACC
Source organism: Desulfobulbaceae bacterium (assembly GCA_023544645.1). Lineage (GTDB taxonomy): Bacteria > Desulfobacterota > Desulfobulbia > Desulfobulbales > Desulfobulbaceae > UBA10518. Next base: position 15,439 of record JAMJFO010000067.1, read on the forward strand.
TGATCGATGAAGGCGCCGATCCCGATTATCAAAACCGGAATAACAGCAGGACTCCGCTCATGGTTGCGGCAGAAAACGGCTGGAACGAAGGGGTGGATTTCTTGATTGAAAAGGGAGGAAATATTAACGCGAAAGGGATTGGTTTATGGTCTCCCCTCTTCTTTGCTGTTGCGCACGAACAAAACGACACCGTGAAAATACTGCTCCAAAAGGGAGCTGATATTACTCAACGCGATAGCGTAGGTCGAACTCCATTCCTCCTGGCAATAGACAACGGCAACAACCACCTGATTGAGTTAATGTTGACCAACGGCGCCGACTTCAATAATAGGAATAAATTTGGGCGGAACGCATTAATGATCGCAGCCGGAAAGGGGCATATCGATTCAATTGAGCTTCTGCTCAAGGCCGGCATGGATCCGAATACACAGAGTAAGAGCGGGGAGTTCCCCCTCATGATGGCTGCGGTACATGACCATGCCGACATTGTCCGCTTGCTGATTGCTCATGGCGCCCAGGTAGATATGAGGGACAGGGCCGGCCTGACCTCATTGCTTGAAGCATCAATTGAAGGTCACTTGCGAATCGTGAAAATTCTGGTCGAAAAAGGGGCGGATGTCAAAGCCACCGATCAATACGGCTGGAACGGGCTGATCCATGCTGCTGATTTCGGCCATATAAATGTGGTTAAATACATGCTTGACAAGGGTCTTGACATCGACAAGCAGGACAATGAGGGAAAAACCGCCCTGATGTTGGCGGCCGAAAGAGGACGTTTTGATATTGTCCAACACTTGTTGAATAATGGAGCCGACAGAAATCTGAAGGATAACACGGGGGAAACGGCGCTGGATAAGGCCAGGAAAAGAGGGCACAAGATTGTGATCGAACTCCTGGCAACCAAAGAAGAAAAAAAGAGCTCCGAAAACACCCCCTGAGTTTTCTATCCCCACATATCCTTTCCCGGCTGGAAGGAAATCGTGGAACCATAGAGCTTTCAAAACCTCTACTTCATTTTCAACTGGAGATAAGCGAAACAAAGTATGGTTTTCAAAATGACACCGCAAAAAATATTTTCACGACCCAGACGGTGAGTTCGTTGTCCAGATCAGAATAAATTATCCTATAATCACCTTGCCGAATCCTGTATTTTTCCTGCCCGGAAAGTTTTTGCAGCCTCGCACACAAAAATTTTTCTATCAATTGATTCAGCACATGTGTACAATAAGCAAAAACATGTATACAAAATGATGAGGTGTGTTATGTCCAGTACACTTGTATCAGCACGCGTTCCTGATAATTTAGCAAAGAGACTGGATGATCTTGCCAAGACAATGCATAGATCAAAATCGTTTCTTGCTGCTCAGGCAATAGAAGAATTTGTCGACCTGCAGGAATACCATGTCCAGGCAATTAAAGAAGGAATTGCCGCTGTTGAACGGGGCGATGTCGTTTCCCATGAACAGGCGGTTGCTGTTCTGAAGAGTTGGGGCAAACGTGGATAAGATAGAGTGGTCGCTCCCGGCGATCAGCGATCTCAAAACAGCTGGCGAATATATTGCTGAAGAGAATCTGACCGCAGCAAAAAGAATGGCTTCAAGAGTTCAAGAGGGTGTGGAGTATTTGGCAGAACACCCTCACATGGGAAGACCAGGCCGACTCGAAGGAACCCGTGAATTAGTGGTTTCCGGCACACCATTTATCGTTGTTTACTGGGTACGCGAAGGCGCTGTTCAAATTTTACGGGTTCTTCACCATGCCAGGAAATGGCCATAAATAGCTCCAACCTGCTCTACCCACAGCTGCGTTCAGATAAATTTTTGATTTTCCTTTCATAATGATATAAATTTACAAAAGGAATTTACCATGCTTTGCCCATCGTAATTTCGTGCCCTTTTAATCCGGAAAGGGTTGATATATGGATAGCGCTGTCAATGGTATAAAAATTATAAAAAATCCCTTCGGTTATCAACAGAAGAGTTCCGAAGAAAGAGACACCTGATGCATACTCCAAATGGAGGGATAGAATGAACACCCCTTACCGATCCTGCTTTGTATTACTCGGCTGCATTGCCCTCTGCGCAATGGGCGCAACCAGTGCCCGGGCAGTCCCTGTGAATGATAATTTTGCTGATGCCGCGCTTATTGAAGGCGATACCGGGACAATGAGCGGGGACAATATTGATGCCACCACAGAAATAAACGAACCTTCTTATCAGAATTCCGGAACCAATGCCTGCAGTTCGGTCTGGTATCAATGGACAGCCCCTTCCACTGAAGAATATTACTTCAACACCTTTGGCAGTAACTTTGATACCATCCTTGCAGTTTATACAGGGACTGCGATTGACGAACTGTCAGCGGTATTTGACAATGATGATTATAATTTTCTTTATTTGCAAAGCCGGCTTTTCTTTTCTGCCACGGCCGGAACAACATATCATATCGTTGTTGATGGTTTATCATGCGACCAGGGACTTGTTGCCTTAAACTGGGGACCGTCATCCCTCCTTCCCGCCAACGATAATTTTGATTTCGCCGAGCCAATATCCGGGGATACCGGCACGGCAAGCGGCACTAATATCAATGCGACTCCGGAGGGTGGAGAAGACATTCATCATATCAACAATGATGCTCCATATTCATCGATCTGGTTTGCCTGGACCGCTCCTGCTGACGGCGATTTCATCTTCGACACCTTTGGCAGTGATTTTGACACGATCCTGGCTGTTTATACAGGCACAACCGTTGACGGCCTGACCAGGCTGAAAGACAATGACGATGAAGGCTCCGGTCTTCAGAGCAGGGTTGTCTTTTCGGCCACGGGCGGAACGATCTACCATATCGCCATTGACGGGTATCAGGGACTGCAGGGCAGCGTAGCCTTGAACTGGCAGGAACTGGCGCAACTGCCGCCTAACGATAATTTTGGTGATGCCACCCCCATTTCCGGAGAAACCGGCTCAACCACTGCCTACACGTTTCTGGCATCAACAGAGACCGGGGAGCCGTCCCATGGGGATGCAAACGGGCCCTACGCGTCCATCTGGTTCGCATGGACCGCGCCTTTTTCCGGAAAAGCCGTCTTTGACACCTTTGGCAGCGACTTTGACACCACCATGGCCGCCTATACCGGCACAGCCGTTGACGGCCTGACCAGGCTGAAAGACAATGACGATGCCGATACCGGTATCCAGAGCAGGATCACCTTCCCGGTCCTTGCCGGAACCACCTATTATATCGCTGTTGACGGTTATGACAACAGCCAGGGCAACGTGGTCCTGAACTGGGACAAAAAATCACCCTGGATCCTTTTTATCCCCGCCGTTACAGGCGGCTCCAGGCAGCAGGAAAAATTGATCCGGCCCACAGGTCTGTGACAATAAACAAGTTGTCCGGCAAGAGATTGAGGCAGATACGCAATGAATGAAAAGTCAATGTCATTAACTTAAGAACTCAACTTTCTGAGTTGGTCTATTTGTCTGAAATCACGAAGTATTTATATATTAATTATTTTGGAATAGACTGTTAGCTGTTAAGGCTATAG
>JAMJFO010000068.1 GCA_023544645.1 Desulfobulbaceae bacterium
AAGACGCTGAGGCCAAAAAGAAGAGGGAGGGCAATTTCCCGCTTGCGCATGGTTTTCAGGATAATGCCGGCTGTCTCCCTTGCCGGCCCGCCGGTTATCCGCTGCCGTTTTTTTTCGCTGTGCGCGAGAAATGCACGGCTTACAAGATAAAGAACAAAACTGCCGGCGCCGACATAAAGCATATTGAGCCAGCGCCAGGTAACCAGCCGTTCGATGGGATCGACCTTGATCACCATGAGCGGAAAGGTGAGAAAAATAAACCAGAGGGCTACGAGCAGGGCGCTGCGAATGTCTCGCCGGGTGAGCATGGTTACACTTTTTCCGCGGCAGCCTTGCCGAGCAGTCCTGATGGACGGAATATGAGGATCAGCACCAGCAGGGAAAAGGCGAACACATCTTCATAGTCACTGGAAACGTAGCCGGTGGCGAAACTTTCGGTCAGGCCAAGGATGAGACTGCCGAGTACCGCGCCGGGTATGGAGCCTATTCCGCCGAGCACGGCGGCGGTAAAGGCCTTGATCCCGGCAATGAATCCGATGAAAAAATTGATCTGGCCGACATGGGAGGCAATGAGCAGCCCGCCGATGGCCGCCAGGGCGGAACCGGTGATAAAGGTCGCTGAAATAACCCTGTTGACATTGATGCCGACAAGCATGGCCATGGTCCGGTCCTGGGACGTCGCCCGCATGGCCTTGCCCGTCCGGGTGAACTTGATGAACAGCGAGAGCAGCACCATGATGACGGTCGTGGTGGCCAGGATGACCAGGTCGGATGACCCGACAATGCCGGCAATGGGCTCCATGAAGGGAAAATCCGGGATCAGGGCGGGAAAAGGCAGGAAATCCGGAGTCTGGGCAAGGAGGACATAGTTCTGCAGGAAAATGGACATGCCGATGGCTGAAATAAGCGGTGAAAGCCGGGGAGCCCGGCGCAGGGGCTTATAGGCAAGTTTTTCAATGGTGTACCCGTAGGCGCCGGCCCAGATTGCTGATGCCGCCACGGTCAGGACTATGATCGCCGGCAGGGGCATGTTGTATATGGAGAGCACCGTGGAGACGATAAGCGCGGTAAAGGCGCCGATCATGTAGATCTCTCCGTGGGCGAAGTTGATCAAGCCGATGATGCCGTAGACCATGGTGTAGCCCAGGGCTATCAGGGCGTAAATTGACCCGCGGGTAAGGCCGCTGAACAGGAGTTCTACAAAATAATCCATTTCGTCGTCAATTCCCGGGTAGATCGCGGTGGAATAATGGGGCAGGAAAGCATGTGCGGGCAAGTGTGATCAAAAGGTATAAAATCCGGGCAATACAAGCGCAGGGGCGGTTCGAATTCACCCCTTCGTTCATCGTGGCAACACCGTTACTTGACCTGGACGTATGTGCCGTTCTGGACCTGGTAGATTGAAAAACCGACGCCCGTGGCATCGCCCTGCTCGTCAAAGTGGATGAGGCCGAACGGTGTCGCCACATCCTCTTGCCGCAGGACCTCGGCGATGGCCGCGGATTCTGTTGAGCCTGCCCGGGCAAGTGCATTGGTGACTGCAAGGGCGGCGGCGTAGGCATTGTCAAAAAAAGCGCCAGGGTCTGATTCGTATGTTTTTTTATGCGCTTTCCTGGCGGCCTGGGTGATGGGGTTGGAGGTGACATCCGCCGGTCCGGTGGCGTACACGCCCTCGGCATATTTGCCTGCCACCTTGATGAACGTCTCGTCCTTGACCCCGTCATCGGAGATAAAGACGGTATCCATGCGTTTTTTGCGCATCTGGGTGACGATCTTGGAGGCTTCGGGATGGTATCCGCCAAAAATGACCGCATCGGCATCCGAGCGCTTAATTTTCTGCACAACCGCTGAATAATCCAATGCCCCCGGCGTCACGCCTTCGTAGAGAATTACTTCCGCCTTGCCGGATTGTTCGATAAAGGTTTTGGCAAACTCGGCCAGTCCCTTGCCGTAGTCCCCCTTGTCATGGATTACCGCGATTTTTTTGGCGCCAATGATATTGATGGCAAAATCGACCTCGGTTTTCGCCTGGGCGTCGTCAGCGGCAATGGTGCGGTAAAAATTCGGATATTCTCCGCTCTGGGTCAGAGCCGGATTCGTCGCCGACGGTGACATGACAATGATGCCCGCGTCCCGGTATATGGGCAGGGCCGCCTTGGTGGCGCCGGAGCATATGTGGCCGATTACAATGTGGGCGCCCTGGGATACAAGTTTGGTCGCGGTGTTGGTCGCCACTTCCGGTTTGCAGACATCATCCTCGACCAGCAGTTCAATTTTTTTTCCGTTGATGCCGCCCGAGGCGTTTAAATCATTAACCACCAGCTCCACGGCCTTGACAGTCGGCAGGCCGTAGGAGGCAAGGTCGCCGCTATGCGCTCCGGCCACGCCGATTTTGATGGTATCAGCCCCCATGGCTGGTGCGGCAAAGAAAAATCCAAGGATAAAAATGCCGGCCAGGACCGGGCTGCACCTGTTCATCTTCACGCGTTGCTCCTCCAGTGCGTTGAAACTCATCTGCATTCTTCACTCATTTGTTGTTATTTGTAATACTTACCAAAATCTTTTTATTTTGCACTGAAAATATAATCGACTATTGTGGTCCTCCTGTATTGCTAAGTTTTGTCTCCATTCCAGATAAAACATGCTATAGTGCATTGTTCATGTTTACGGTATTTCTGGTCATATGAAAAAAATGAAAAAACTCTATATGCTGGGCCGGCCGTTCTCGCCCTTTTACAGTCTGCTTATGCAGTTTCGGGAATCCCTGTACCGTCGAGGCATCCTGCGGATAACCAGGACAAGTGTGCCGGTGGTCAGTGTTGGGAATCTGACACTCGGCGGTTCGGGCAAAACACCGGTGGTGCAGTTCATCGCCCGTTTCCTGCAGGATAACGGCTGGCATCCGGCTGTTGTCAGCCGGGGCTACAGCGGCTCCGCCAGGGGCAGGGTGAATCTGGTGTCGGATGGCAGCCGGGTTTTCCTGGGCGCTTTGGAAGCAGGAGATGAACCAAGGCTCCTGGCGGATACCCTTCCCGGGGTGCCGGTGCTGACCGGAGCTGTGCGAAAATATCCTGCCGCCCGTGCGGTGGATCTCGGGGCGGATATCCTGGTCCTGGATGACGGTTTTCAACACCTGGCTATGGGGAGGGATGTCGATCTGGTTCTGTTCAATGCGGATTTCCTTGCCGGCAACAGCAGAGTCTTCCCCGGGGGCGATCTCCGGGAGCCTGTCAAGGCGCTTAACAGGTGCCATGGTTTTATTATTACAGGAGTTTGTCAGCGCAACAAAGAGCGTGCCGGGCGTTTTGCAGAGCTTCTGGCCATACATTTTCCCAGCCATCCGGTATTCATGGCCGATTATCTTCCTTCGTCAATCCTGCACCGGGATGCGCAGGGCGTGATACGGGCGCTGCCCATTGACTCTTTAACCGGTAAGGATCTTTTCGGGTTCTGCGGAATTGCTCATCCGGAAAATTTTCGACATACCCTTGCCGGGCTAGGACTGACTGTAAGCGGTTTCAAATCGTTTGCCGATCATCACCGCTATGATGCAAATGATCTGGGGGATATTTTTCTGGAGGCTGAACAACATGGTGCAGCATCCTTGATAACAACCGAAAAGGATATGGTCAAGCTGTCGGCGATTGAAGACAGCCCTCTCCCCCTGTATGCGCTCCGTATGGAGGTGGAATTCGGCAACGATTTCAAAGAATTCCTTGTTGCCATGATCCAGGGTTCCTGATGTTCTCAGGGTGTGTGCAAAAGGCAACAATCTGGCCTGAAACCCTGAAAGTGTGTTTTTTTTGCCACACTCGCTAGTGAGGGTGAATTTTCAGGTTACATCGCGTAATTGCTATTAATTATCCGTAGTTACACCGTTCTGAAACATTGTCGGGTGAATTGGTGCTGTAATTTCAAAATGGTCCACTGCTTGCATATACTTGTATATAGAGTTATGTAAATATAGTATTTTTTATTGATATTTCAGGTAAACGGATAAATAAATGGCTTCGATCGAACCACATCAGTATACATTGAAACGGCCGGTGAGCTGTTGCGGTGTTGGCTTGCACGCCGGCAGAACAGTCAATCTCACCATCAAGCCGGCGCCGGCTAATACGGGTATCCGGTTTTACCGCTCTGATCTCGACTCCAACCAGACTGTTCCCGCGCACATGAACCAGGTAGTTGACACCCGCCTTGCCACGACCCTGGGTAACGGCACGGCAAGCGTCGCAACAACAGAGCATCTGCTTGCCGCACTGAGCGGTTTCGGCATAGATAATGCTGAAATTGAGCTTGATTCATATGAAGTCCCGATAATGGACGGCAGCGCAGGACCTTTTATTCACCTGCTGACGAAAGGCGGCCGCAAAAAACAGAGAGCTTTGCGCAAGGTGCTGCGAATCACCAGTCCGATCACCTACTGTGACGGCGACAAATCCATCCGCATTGAACCATATGACGGCTTCAAGGTAACCGGCCGGATCGAGTTTGATAACGAACTGATTGGTGATCAGGTTTATACCATTGAATTGACAAAGGACAGGTTTCGTAAGGAGATAGCCCTGGCACGAACCTTCGGCTTTGTCGAGCAGGTAGAGAACCTGTGGGCCAACGGCCTTGCCCTGGGCGGCACCCTGGAAAGTGTTATTGCCATTCACTGGGACAGGCGCTCCATCCTCAATGAGGATGGGTTGCGTTTTGATGATGAATTTGTCAGACATAAAGTGCTGGACCTGATAGGCGATCTTGCTCTGCTTGGCAGCCCGCTTTTGGGACATGTTTATGCCGACCGGTCCGGACACAGCCTCCATCTCGGATTGATGAAGGCCATCGCTGATAACCCGGACTGCTGGGAATATGTAAAGTTCAAAAAAAATGGCAGCTCGATGCTGCAACAGGTCGTGGTGGGAACCAGGTCGGCCAGTGACAGGATAAACCAGCTGCTTGCTCCTTCAATCGAGGGTTCCACAGGTGTCCAGCACACCTTGGCCGCCTGATATTTTTCCCGAGCGAATTTTTATCCCACTGATCTCACGGTCAGTGGGTTTTTTTTTTGCCTTTTTACCCTTGTCACTGTTAGTATAGTGTCCGTCCAGAAATGAGGATTTTCGTTCGAGGGTAAGGCGCGAGGGCGGCTGAAAAGCGGAGCGTACCCCCTGTACGTGAGCATTTTCAGACAACCGAGCAACACAGCAATCGGGCGAAAAGACCATTTATGGACAGACACTAGTATAGCCGGGATTCATTCCCTTGTTAATTATATTTCAGATGGTGCAATTATGGATGGTTTTGATTCTGTCGGCCTGGTGGGAGGCGGACAAATGGGAGAAGCACTTGTCCGCGGCATGATTGGGGCGGGTCTGCTGAAGGCCGATAACGTAATGATTGCCGAGCCGGACGGTGATAGACGGATATATCTCCGTAAGACCTATTCCGTCAAGGTGACGGAAGATGCAGATGAGCTGGTACGGTTCAGTTCCATTCTCATACTGGCGGTTAAACCGCAGATCATGGGCAAGGTGCTGGAACAGTATAAAAAACTTATTACCGGTCAGCATCTTATTATTTCCATAGCGGCAGGTGTGACGATCAAGTCCATGGAGATGGGACTTGGCGAGAATGTCAAGATTGTGCGGGTCATGCCCAATACCCCGGCGCTGGTCCTTGCCGGCGCGTCGGCGCTCAGTCCCAATGCGAGAGTAACCACTGAAGAAATGGAAGCGGCCCTGCAGATTTTTTCCGCCGTGGGAACCTGCGTGCAGGTGAATGAATCTCTCCTTGATGCGGTTACCGGCCTTTCCGGAAGCGGACCGGGTTATGTCTTTACCTTCATTGAAGCCATGATTGATGGCGGGGTGCTTGCCGGGCTGCCCAGGCCGGTGGCGGAAAAGCTGGTTCTCCAGACGGTTTACGGTTCAGCCAGACTGGCAATGGAAACCGGAGAAGCTCCAGCGGTCCTGAAGGGCCGGGTCACCTCGCCGGGGGGCACAACCATCAGCGGTCTCCACGTACTGGAGGAGTCTGGTTTTCGAGGAACAGTCATGTCGGCCATTGATGCTGCGGCACAACGTTCAAGGGAACTGGGAGAATGACCGCCGCGCTCGTTGGCATCATTACCAAACGCGACAGCCCCAGGGTAAAACAGGTCGGCATAGAGCTTGTTGACTGGTTTGGCCGGCAAGGGATTGCGGCAAAGCTGGATGTGATCGAACCGGAAATGGATATGCTGGTCATTCTCGGCGGAGACGGCACACTTTTGCATGTTGCGGACAGGGCCAGCCGTCATGACATACCCGTTATCGGCATAAATCTCGGCAACCTTGGCTTCCTGACCGAGGTAGCCGAGGATGAAATGTTCCAGGCCCTTGAAGAAGTCCTTTCCGGAGGAGGACGCCTGGAAAAGCGGATGATGCTCAAGATTCACCTTGTTAATGGTACTGGGCACAAGTCCGGCGGGTTTCTGTTCGGCCTCAACGAGGTGGCGATTGTCAAGGGCAACGTGGAGCAGGTTATCCGCCTTTATTCGTGGGCCAATGATGAATACATAACAACCTATAAGGCGGACGGCCTGATCATTTCCACGCCGACGGGTTCAACAGCCTACAACCTGTCGGCAGGAGGACCCATAGTTCATTCCCAGCTCAATGCGCTGCTGCTCACTCCGATCTGTCCTTTCATGCTGGAGAGCAGGCCGGTTCTTCTTTCTGCCGGAACCCGGATCACCACCCAGCTGGCTGATCCGGCAAATGATGTGAAGGTGATGGTGGATGGCCGGTTTTCATGGGAAATGAGCAAGGGCGACTGTCTGGTGGTCGAAGCGGCCCGGAAGCCTTTGAAGCTGTACAGCTCCCCCAGGCTCGGCTATTTCACCATCCTTCGCAACAAGCTGAACTGGGGCGGGCGCGCTACCTGTTTCCCGCTGCCGGCAAAGGTTGGTGGAGGGGATAAGGATCCGGTGCAATGACATGAGTTTTGCGGAAATCGGCCGCAATAATCACGGGGCAGCGCAGCCGCACATTTCGCTATTGCCGACATTTATAGCGGTTACAGGGGGACGCGGATCCGCGAAAGAGGCCTGCCCCCTCTTTGTCAGGTATGCGGGCTGGCTGATAACAAAAAATATGCAGCGCTTGTGACCGCCTACGATCGGACTGCCGCCGGTTCCTCCATGAGTTGTTCAATTTTGCCGAGTAATTCTTCGAGAACAATGGGCTTGTGGATAAATTCGAGTTTTTCCTCGGAAATTCTTTTGGATGACAGGATTTCCTCGGTATATCCGCTCATGAACAGGATTTTCTGTTCCGGGGCGTCTTTTCTGATCTGGTCATAGACTTCCCGGCCATTTTTTTTCGGCATGATAACGTCGAGAAGGATCAGGTCCACTGCTCCCCTGTTTCTGGTATACTGTTCCAGGGCATCAGCGCCGTCACAGGCGGCGATGGTCTGGTATCCGAAAAAACGCAGGGTGTCCTGGAGATATTCCCGCACCGAGGAGTTGTCTTCGGCAATCATGATTGTTCCTTGGCCGACGTGGTGTATTTTCTTCAATTCCGGTTTCCTGACATCAGCGGTATCTTCAGGCAATCCTTCGGAAATGACCGGAAGATACACGGAAAAAACAGTTACCACTCCCTTGACACTCTGGACGGTGACGGTACCGTCCTGCTGTTTGATTATGCCGTATACCATGGCAAGTCCAAGGCCGGTTCCCTTGCCTTTTTCCTTGGTTGTATAAAAAGGCTCGAAGATCCGCTGCATCTGTTCCTTGTCAATGCCCATGCCTGTGTCGCTCACGGCAATTTTCATATACCTGCCCGGTGGCAGATTGTATTGACCCGAATGCGCACTGTCAATGGTCACGATTTTGGTTTCAATGGTCAGCCTGCCCCCGTTGGGCATGGCATCGCGGCCATTGGTCACCAGATTCATCAGTACCTGTTCAAACTGGTGGGGATCAACAAGCACCGGCAGCTCATTTTGGGCGCAGGTTATGGAAAAGGAAATATCCGCGGGCAGGAGACGATGGAGGAGTTTAGCCGAGGTGTTCACCACTTCGCTGATGCATGTGGGCACAGGCTTCATTACCTGTTTCCTGCTGAACGCAAGCAGGCTGCCTATCAGCTGTTTTGATTTTTTTGCCGCCTGTTCCATGGTTTCAATATATTTTTTCAGGTCAGCGTCGCCAAGGGTTTCAGCCTTGATGCTCATGAGTGTTGAATAGCCGAGGATTACGGTAAGGATATTGTTGAAATCATGTGCAACGCCGCCGGCCATGACCCCGAGCGATTCCATTTTCTGTGACTGATACAACTGTTCCCGCAACTCGACATGGTCGGTGATGTCCCGGTTGCTGACCCGTTTCCCGGCATACCGGCTGCCGAGATATATCGGCCTCCACACCAGGCTGAGCCATCTGGTGCTGTTGTCCGCCCTGATGATCCTGAACTGGCAGGATCTGAGGCGTGGATCGTCAGCCGCTGCCATTGTTTTGTCAAAAATATGACGGTCCTGGGGATGTACTATGCTGGTAAGCAGGTCCGGGTCATTGATAAAATCCTCTTCCCGGTATCCGGTTATCTGGCGGCAGGACGGAGAGGTGAAGACCATTTTGTTTTCTTCAGAAAGCCAGTACTCCCAATCATTGGAAAACTCGGCCAGGATTCTGAATTTCTCTTCACTGTTTTCAATTGCCTGCTGCCGGTTCCTGATATTATTGGTCAGCATGATAATGGAGACAATGCCGACGGCCCACAGCAGCAGGTGGGTGATAATGGAATTGACGATAAGTTTGGTTTCCTGCGTATAATAGGGATCCATGGGGACCGCAATGCTCATGCCGCCCCGGAAGTCACCGATGTCATACCCCTGGTCCCCATGACATTTGAGACAGCCCTCCACGGTCACATATGGTTTGATCAACCGCAGGTAGGCATTATCGTTGATGAGCGTCACCTCGCTTACCTCGTCGTCGGGATTCTGGAAAACATTCAGCGCCTGCGTTTCCCATTGATCCGGCTCATTCTCCGGATTGACCATGTCGAGGCTGACCGTGCGGTTGAGGGTGGGTTTCTCCATTTCCAGACTGAGAAGCCTGTAGGTCTCACGGGTCATCTGGAAGGGATTGATCATGGTCAGCACTTCGCCGTCCTCGGTCACCAGGTCCCGGTCTTCAGCGTGCAAGTAGGGGTTAGGTTCGATACCGTTGCCGGTGCGCATGTACACTCCGCCATGCATGGTGTTCCATTTCCGGTATGCCAGGTTGTGCTGGAAAATGGTCCTGGCTTCGATCCTTGCCCTTTCAAGGGTTTGTTTTCTGGTGTTGTAGATGTTCCAGCTCATGGAGATCCCTACCGCAAAGGTCCAGGCAAGGAGAAGGATGAAGGTCATCTTGCAGATACCGTAAGGTTTGCAGTAATTTTTTATCATATCTCATTCTCTGAGGATTTGTTGTGGTTCTGATTGGTCAAGAAGTGATCAAGTGGAATGAAGCACGGATAACCGGTTTGTTGGATCGTAAATACTCACGCGGTGGAGCAGCCAAACATTGCACTTCTCCCACATTTATAGCGGTTACAGGGTGGCGCGGATCCGCGATGAGGCCGGCCTCATCTCCATCAGGTATGGGGCAGGCGCCGATGACAAGGGGAACGCGGCGGCCTGCGGTCGCTTATGTTGGATCAGTGTATCCGGATCCGGGGACCTGGTATTCCGGCAACAGCAGGTCACCTCAAGGTATAAACTCATTTGTTCAGCAATATTTATGCCAATTGTTATTGAATATCATTGCTAGTATTAATATCATGTTTTTACGCAGATAACAATAGAAGCTGCAGGAAATAGTTACGCAGAAGTTAACACTGTGCTTGCTAACTGTTGTTGAAAAGTTAACACTTGTGACAGCTGATGAGGCTGAGACAACATTGTTGGAGGAGTACGGAATTATTTGACTGAGGAGCAGGGACCAGAGGGATTACTTCACAGACCGTAAAAATTTCTTACGTTTTTTTACGCTGGAGTTTGTATTTTTTCATCTTGTACTGGAGGAGACTTTTAGTTATCCCGAGCTTTTCAGCGGCCCGGGCCTGGATAAAGTTTGCCTCCTCAAGGGCATTGCGAACCAGCTTTTCCTCAATGCCGTTGAGGACATCGGACAGGGCCAGGTGTTCAGGGATGAATTGATTGATGTCAACTCCGGAGCTCCACTCGTGGGTCGTACCCAGGTCGCTTGAGTCAGGCTGGACGTCTTCCGGCTCTATCCGGTTGTTGTTGCAGAGAATGGCTGCACGTTCGATGGTGTTCTCCAGCTCCCGGACATTGCCTTCCCAGGGAAGGCTGACCAGCAGGCGCAGAGCTTCCGGGGAAATTTCCAACTGTCTGTTCAGCTGCTTGCTGTTTTTTTCGAGAAAGAAAGTCACAAGACGCGGAATATCGTCAACCCTTTCCCTGAGAGGAGGCATATGGATATGAATTACATTCAGGCGGTAGTAGAGATCTTCCCTGAATGCGCCTTTCTCCACTTCATCCCGCAGGTCCTTGTTGGTAGCGGCCAGGATGCGCACATCAACATGCAGGGATCGGTTGCCGCCGACCCGCTCGAAACTTCTTTCCTGGAGGACCCGGAGCAGCTTGGCCTGGAGGGAGTGCGGCATTTCCCCGATTTCATCGAGGAACAGGGTTCCTTTGTCGGCAAGTTCAAAACGCCCTTTGCGCATGGCAATGGCATCGGTGAAAGCGCCTTTTTCATGACCGAAGAGTTCACTTTCCAGGAGATTGCCGGACAGGGCGGCACCGTTGACGGAGATGAACGGCTCGTCCTTGCGGTGGCTGAGTGTGTGAATGGCCCTGGCAACCAGTTCCTTGCCGGTGCCGGATTCGCCGGTGATCAGGACCGATGACGGGGCAGGGGCAACCTTTTCAATGAGCTGGTACACCGAACGCATCCGTTCGTTCTTGCCGATCATCCCGGCAAAACCGGATTTGGGGGCAACCTCGTCGCGCAGCCGCCTGATCTCCCGCACCATGTCATAGTGCTCCATGGCCTTGTTGACACTGGCCAGCAGGGCCTCGTTGGAAAAGGGTTTGGCAATGTAGTTGAATGCCCCCAGCCGCATGGCTTCAACAGCCATTTCCACATCGGCATAGGCGGTTATCAGGATGACCGGCAGCTGGCGGTTGATCTTTTTTATATTCTCCAGGAATTGAATACCGTCCATGCCCGGCATTTTCATGTCGGAGATGACCAGGTCAAGGTCTGTATCCCGGACTATGGGCAGCCCTTCGTTGCCGCTTTCAGCGGTGAAAACCTCGAAACCTTCTTCCCGAAGAATTTCAGATAAAACAACCAGGTAATTGGGTTCGTCATCGACAACGAGTATAGTTCGCATGGTCTATTGCAGGGTCCCTATTGTACATTGACATGTTGTCTTGTTCGCAGTCGTTCCCGGAAAGGTTCGAGAAGCGTTTCCGGGGGGCAGAATCCTTTATCCTTGCCCGCCATTGTTGAAAATGACCTGTGTTTACCATGATAGTCACTTCCGCCGGTTACGACAAGCTGATATTTTCGGGCAAATGAGCGCAGACTTTTTTCCATGGCCGGGGAATGCGCGGGATAATATGCCTCGATCCCGTCAAG
Source organism: Desulfobulbaceae bacterium (assembly GCA_023544645.1). Lineage (GTDB taxonomy): Bacteria > Desulfobacterota > Desulfobulbia > Desulfobulbales > Desulfobulbaceae > UBA10518. The sequence goes on from JAMJFO010000068.1 coordinate 11,639, forward strand.
TCCGCGTTCTACGAGTTCCGCCAGCACCAAGGGGAATGCCCTGGTTTGCTGAGCAAGCATTCCGGGATGGGCGAGAACCGCCAGGCCACCGGCCCGGTGGATCATGTCGATGCTTTCAACTGCGGTGTAGGCAAATCTGTCGGCCCAGGCCGGGCCTCCTTTTCGCAGGTACAGACTGAAGGCATCATTCACGGATGGAACAATTCCTCTGTTTTTCAACAGCTGCGCAATATGCGGTCGACCTGTCTGGCCATGTTGTGAAAGTGATTGCAGTTCCTCGAGCTGAATATTATGGCCCATGTTCCGCAGCTTGCTGATTATTTGTTTGTTGCGGCTTGTTCTGCCTTCCTGCAGCTGGTTCAGCCATTCAGCAAGCCCGGGGTCGGTATGGTTCACTCCGTAGCCGAGTATATGCAGGGAAAATTCACGGTGGGTTGCGCTTATCTCAAGCCCGGTGATTACCTCGAGATTGCTCTCCCGGCCGCAGGCAAGGAATTCATCGATGCCTTCCACGGTATCATGATCGGTAAGCGCGATGGCCCGAAGCCCTGAATCGAGAGCTGTCCGCACAAGCTCAGCCGGAGATGCCGTCCCGTCGGAATAATATGAATGAAGATGAAGGTCAATGCACATGGTATTGTAATAGTTGAATTTATGTTCACTCTACCTGGCCTGATCGGTCTGCGCAATCATCAATTGATAGAGCGCTTCAAACTTCAGTCATTCTTGTCATTTGTCCGGGATGCATTACGTTTATTAAAAATAAATACTGTTATTGAGGTGATTATGAAGAGAAATATGCGTCTGGAGGAACACCGGATTGAGCAGGAGCCGTTTTATATGCCCCTGGGTCCGGAAGTGAAGCTGGCCGAAGCCGCGTACATAACGGGACTGCCCATCCTGCTCAAAGGCCCGACTGGCTGCGGCAAAACCAGATTCATGCAGTACATGGCCTGGAAGCTTGACAGACCGCTGATTACGGTTTCCTGTCATGACGATCTGTCCACATCCGATCTGGTCGGCCGCTACCTGATCAGGGCAGGGGAGGCGGTGTGGACGGACGGCCCCCTGACGCTGGCGGTCCGTTCCGGAGCGATCTGCTACCTGGATGAAATTGTTGAGGCCCGGAAAGATACCACCGTGGTTATCCACCCCCTGGCCGATGATCGGCGGGAACTGCCCATTGAAAAACGGGGCGAGCTGCTTGTCGCCCCGCCGGAATTTATGCTGGCTGTCTCGTATAATCCCGGCTACCAGAGCGTGATCAAGGATCTCAAACCGTCGACCAGGCAGCGTTTTGTCGCCTTGGCGTTTGACTATCCCGGTGCCGATGCCGAGGCCGAAATAGTGGCCAGGGAAAGCGGTATCAGCGACAGCCTTGCCCGTTCGCTGGTAAAGCTTGCGGCAATGACAAGGGGGCTGAAGGATTCCGGTCTGCCGGAAGGGGCAAGCACCAGGCTTCTTATCCAGGCCGGCAAACTGATGGAAAACGGCATTGATGTTCGGACAGCCTGCAACAACGCCGTCACCGAGGCCCTGACAGACGACCGGGAGCTCCTGCAGGCCATCGATGAAATGGTCAGCTCCGTGTTTTAATCATGGTTTGGTTATGAATGTCGAAACCTTGAAAGAAACGTTTTACACCCTGGTCTCACCTGATATTCCCAATGACTGGGATGTGGAAGAAGCGGTGGAAAATCTTGCCTCCCTTGATGAGGAAAAATGTCGTTCCGCCCTGAACCAGGTGCAGGTGATATGGCCGGTGAGTCATTCCCTGTGTTTTGATTACCTGAAGACGGTGACATCGGCCCTGGACTGTTTTGCAGCCGATAATCTTTCCGAATGGGTCAACAGTACCCTTGATCAGTATGAAAAACAGGGACTGCGGGCAGCCCAGCGGTATATGGCGGATGTGGAAGGCAATTTTCTCTGTCCGCTCCGTGGTGAAAGCGGGGTTCCCTTCAAGCGTGTCCACGGACGTCTCCTCCCCTATCTGCGGGGGCTGAGCGGCAGTTCCCTTGAGCTGGCGCCGCATGACGTTGTTTATACCGACAGCTCCACCGTGTACGTACCGCACGAAATAACCCTGTTCACCGATGATGCCGACAATATTTTTTTCTACAAACTCATCGTCACTTACCAGTGGGCCTTTATCGCTTGCTCCTCCTATACGGTGGCTGAGAGTGCAGGTTCGAACAGGCAGGGTCAGGACAGCTCCACCGAAGAGCTGTGGCTGCAGGGATTTATCGATTCGTTTCCCGATCCCCGTCTGGCCGGTGACCTGTATCATCTGCTCGAAACCATACGCGTGACGACTTTCCTGGAGAGTGAACTGCCCGGCCTGATGCGCCGGAAAAGGTCATTGTCTGACCAACAGCAATCAAGGGGACTTCCTCTTTCGGTAACCAGTGAACCTGTATGCCGGCTCCGGGATTTTTTTCATGCCGCTGACAATCGGTCTGCAGATACATCGCTCCATGAAAGATGCCTTGCCCTTGCTGAGCGCCACAGGACCCATGCCCGGTCAGCCATGGACTCGGCCAGGCTAACGCGAACGCTGTACCGGATCATGGATGAAGAAGCGGTTGAATATACGCCTGTTGAGCCGCTTCTGTACCAGGGGGTCATGCGCCTGGATGGGGTCAGACATGCCCGTAGTCAACGTCTTGAGCAGTCCAGGGAACTGTTTGTTGACGCCCTGGCCACCCTTTTGCTGCAGCAGGGGCAGGCCGGGAGCACGGCCGTCGCGGAGCAGCCTCCCGAAGGACCCGGCGCCGCTCCGGATAAGGAAGGGGTAGCCGTGGTTGTCGATGCCCGGCAGCAGGATGCTTTAACCGCTTCCGATTCCACGGTGGTCATCACCATTGACAATGAAAAGGTGCAACTGAATGATGAACTGCAACGCCTGGCCTCCTCTATCATCAGCGACCTGGGCTATTTCCCCGAGCAGTACGTTTCCAGCGCTGTGGGGCGGGCCGGGAAAGGATACGCCCCTTTTCCGGCAGGCGCGAATGAGGAGGGACCTGAGCTGACAGGGCCTGTTATTTATGATGAATGGGATTACCGGCGCAACGATTTCCGGAAAAAATGGTGCAATGTCCTGGAGAAGCCCATTCCTTTGACCCGTTCTTCCTTTTATCCGTTGACATTGCAGAAATATCATGGCCAAATTCATCGGCTCCGTTACCAGTTCGAGTTGATGCGGACCAGCGAACGGTTCATCCGCCGGCAAAGGGACGGCGATGATATTGATCTCGATGCATTGATCGAGTCACTGGCAGATTCACGAGCCGGTCTGGCGCCGTCCGACCGCTTATTCATCCGCCTCCGGCGCGATGAACGCGATATTGCCGTTCTTTTTCTCGTTGATATGTCCAATTCCACGCAAGGATGGGTTAATGAGGCGATCAAGGAATCGCTGGTGCTGCTCTGCGAGGCCCTGGAAGTCGTCGGCGATCGGTACGGAATCTACGGTTTTTCAGGAATGCGCCGGCTGCGCACCGATTTTTTTCATATCAAACACCTGGATGAACCGTACGACGAGCTGGTAAAGCAGAGGATCAGCAGTATCGCGCCGCGGGAATATACCAGGATGGGTCCGGCATTGCGCCACGCCACAACACTTCTTGACAGGGTTGATTCGCGGCTCAGGCTTCTGGTCACGCTTTCCGACGGCAAGCCCGAGGATTATGATGACTACAAAGGTGAATATGCAATTGAGGACACCAGGCACGCGTTGATCGAGGCCAAGGCCGCCGGGATCCATCCCTTTTGTATCACTGTTGACCGCCATGCCCAGGAATACATCGGCCATATGTACGGCAGTGTCAATTATATTCAGATCGATGATGTGAAAAAATTACCGCACAGGATGCCCGAAATCTACCGGGTGTTAACCAACTGACTGATTTTTGAATGTTTGAGGTGCATAAAATGAACGATATGATCATCAAATGTCCAGCCTGCGGCGTGAAGAACAGGATACCGGCGGCCAGGCAGCACCTGCGGCCAAAATGCGGCCGTTGCGGTCATGCCCTGGGTGGCGTCACCGGTGGAAAAGTAATGGAGCTTGATGACGGTTCCTTTGACCGGATAACCGGCAGTTCCTCGCTGCCGGTGCTGGTGGATTTTTACTCTCCCACCTGCGGCCCGTGCCGCATGCTCGCCCCGGTTATCGATGCCCTGGCCCGGAAGTTTGAGGGTAAAGCAGTGGTTGCCAAGTATGATACCAGCCGCTACCAGGCGGCAGCATCCCGTTTTCAGATTCGGGGCGTGCCGACCTTGATATTCATCAAACAGGGCCGGGTTGTCGATCAGGTGGTCGGCGCGGCCCCCCAGTCGGATATTGAACAGCGGCTGAACCGTCTGCTGTAAAGACATTATTTTCTTTTATTGTTTATCTGGTTGGATTCGGTTGCGATGAATGGTAAAATTTTTAGATTCACAATGTACATCTACTTGCTGCGTTACAGTCTTCTCATCAAGGTACGGTAATGACAGCTGAAAAATTTTACCGGATGATTTTTTTCAATCATGGAAAAGAAATATCTCATGGAGAATGGCGCCGAGTCATTTCGCCTTGATGTCAAAGTTGAAAAAGAGAATATCAGGCGCCAGGCAAAATGGGCGGGCCTGCAACCCGGTATGCGGGTTGGGGATTTTGGCTGCGGTCCCGGCAATATAACTTCAATTCTGCATGAACTCGTCCAGCCGGGCGGCAGCGTTGTTGGCGTGGACGGTTCCACGGATCGCCTGGAATACGCGCGGACAAAATATGGCAGGGACGGCATCTTTTTTGAAGCTGGGGATCTGGCCGGGTCCCTCCACGACCTGGGGGAATTTGATTTTATCTGGGTGCGGTTCGTCCTGGAATATCACCTGTCCGGAAGTTTCGATCTTGTCAGGAATTTTACGCGATGTTTACAGCCGGGAGGCATACTCTGCCTCTCGGATCTCGACCATAATCCCTTTGTCTGCCATGGAACGCCGCCAAGACTTGAACGGACTTTTTCCAGGATCATGGCTGAGCTGCAGGAGAAGCACGATTTTGATCCCTTTATCGGCCGAAAGCTTTATTCGTTCCTGTATGACCTTGGTTTTGATGATATAGACGTCAACGTGGAAATATATAAGACTGTTTTCGGCGAAATAAGCGACGGCGATGTCTACAATATTCTCAAGAAGATCGAAGTGGCGCCGAAACGAATCAATTTTGCCTTTGACGAATATGAAGGGGGCTTCGAAGAATTTTATGCCGAGGCAAAGACCTTTTTTACCGATCCCAGGCGTTTTACCTATGCGCCGCTGGTCATTTGCCGCGGTAAAAAAAAGGGATAAGTCGACGATTTTCTCCGCTTATCCCTTTGCACATCATGGCTTAAAATACATATGCGGCAGACACGGCGAACAGGTGGCTTGATGCCCCGGAAAACTCGCCGTCCAACGTGCTGTTCTGCACGGTCCGGTCCTCTTTGTTGGCGTAGAGATATGCAGCGCCGAAGTTGAATTTTTCGTTCAGATTGTACCTGAAACCAAATGAGAGAAACCAGGCGTCGGAGTCCGGCAGATCAAAGGACAGAGAGGCGTCCGGTACCGGGTTTCCGTCTATTCCGATGCCGGCCATCAAAGTCAGGTTGTCGTCCCATTGAAGAGTGTACCCGAGTCTGAAAGCATCAACATCGTCCCAGTCCTTGGCAATGGGATTGTCATAGGCACTGGTCAGGACGGGATGGCCAAGGTTTCTCGGATAGCTGAAATCCAGGGTTTCATAATCCGACCAGAAGGTCCTGTCATATTCAAACTCAACCGTCGACCTGCCATGGGTATAGGCGATGCCGGCAGCGAAAACAGCCGGCAACGGAACGCTGACCGAACCAGGCCCGCCATAGAAACCGGCCGGAATCATCCCGCCGGGAAAACTTTGCGAAGCGTAAAGCCGGCCGTCTCCTTCCATATCGAGGTCAACCTCGGACCTGTAGGTCATTGCAATGCTCAGATTGTCAACGGGTTTGACTGTCAACGCAAGGTTGTATCCGTACTCAAACGTATCGCCATCCATGTCCCTGCTCATTGTGACGTATTCAGGATACGGGGAAGCAGCTGAAGGAGCAGCCGCGATGACAGTGCCATTGCTTTTGACTGTTGCCTCGCTGTAGACGAACCGGACACCCCCGGCCACGGAAATCATGTCACTGATTTTATAGGAAACAGAGGGGTTGGTCTCCACAACGGTCATGCTGAATTCCTCGGCAAATGTTCTGGGAAAAGGTTCTTCCCATCTTTTGGACAGCCCGGCAGGAAAGACAACGGCAAAGCCGAACCTGAAATTGTGCATGTCCGGTGAAACAACATAGAGGTTGGGGATGAAAAAATTTTCGCTCTTTGATTCACCGTTGTAGGCGCTGGTTCTGAAATCATCGTAGGTGATCGCCGGCAGGTGAATATAGGTGAAGCCGGCTTCAAACAAGGTTCCCTGGTCCAGCCACGACATATTGGCGGGATTGTAAAATGCCGCGTCTGCCTGATTGGCATTGGCAAGGTAGGCACTACTCAGGGCAGTGCCGTTGAGAGACTGTTCCGGTATCCTGTAGCCGGAGGCAAGAGCTGAAACTGTGGATCCTGCCAGGAACAGCGCCATGGAAATAAGTATTTTTTTAAGCATGTTTTCCCTCCTCGATTGTAATGGATAGTCCAATTTTTTTGTTTTAATCAGCTGAGCCTCTTGCAAAATGACACGAGTGACGATTTGCAAGGATTTTTTTACATAAC
>JAMJFO010000069.1 GCA_023544645.1 Desulfobulbaceae bacterium
AGCAACCAGCTCAATGTGCGGCTGGCCTATACTCTTGACCATGGCGAAAACGGCAGTACGGAGCTGGGGCTTTCCGGCGAGGTGGGGCAGCTCTACAACAGCATCACCGACAGAAACGGCAGCCGGGTGGCCGGCGCCATTCACCTCAATACAGGTTTTCAGCGCTGGAACCTGATGCTGGAGGCCCTCCGCTATCAGTATAACCAGGACAACCCGCCGGGCCTGGATGACCGGTTTGTCTTCATGGGGGCCTATGACTTTGCCTACAAGGCGGCCCGGGCCGGCAATATCTATATGATCGGGCTCAGCTACACTCTGCCGTTTAATTGGGGACCGATCACCGAGCTCACCTTTTACGATGATTTTTCCATCCTGAATAAGGATGAAAAAGGATATGCCGACTCCCGGCAGAGCGTTCTGGGTATGGCGGTTTCGGCCGGCCCGGTCTACACCTATATCGACATTGCCATGGGCAGGAATCACCCCTGGCTTGGTCCCGGCTGGGCCGATTCCCTGGCCCAGGGGGATCCTGTTGCTGATGAGGGTGGCACACTCGCTTTAACATCAACTTCGGCTACTACTTTTAACTGCTGCCGAGAGGCACCAGGCAGACTGTCGTTGGTGCACCAGATTGCCAGGATCCTGCCCCTGCCTTGCTTCTCTGCTTAGTCGCGGTTAATCTGCCCAAGGCAGGAATGATTGTCTTTTCCGCGAGCGGTTTTCTGCAGCTACTTCGTGCTTATTCTGAAATTCACGGTCAGGTACAGGTTGCGCATCCCATTGCGCTCCAGAGATAACTGCGCAGAATGGTTATCCGGAATACCGGGCGGGTAACTTATCATAAACGGATATTCACCGGTTAACGCACCGGCGCCGCTGCAACGCCAACATTCATACCTTCTCTGATGTCACCCTGGGATGAATCGGAAGGTATTCCTAAAATAATGTAGTAATTTTTTGCCATGACAGATCCTCCTTAAAATTTTGCAACTTCAAGAATAATCCGCAGCTTCCCCTTATTGCTTAATCGCAACAAAATCTTCCATGGCCCGGCCGTCCTCTATGGTTGAAGCCAGTTCAGACGCATTCGCTTCACAGGTGTTCACTATCTTCCTCAATTTGAGTGATACCTGGTCCTCCTTGCCAAGGAGGCGTTCTGTTTTTCGCAACAATTTCTTCCCCTGATGCAGGTATGCTTCCATGTCTTTATAGATCAGTTTGCGCTTTTTATGTTTTTCCTGCTCTGAATTGATTACCGGTAATAATCGTTCGATGGATATTTCCACAAGAAAATCACGCGGGATCTTCTGCTGTCTCGCGACGGAATCGAGCACATCAAGAGATTTTCTGCTGAGAACAAAGGTTTTCTGCCGTTTTTTTTTCTGCTCATGAACGATATCCGGTGCTTTTTCCGCAACCTTTGTCAGCACATCCCTATCCTCCACAAGCTGGTCAAACAACGACTTTTGTTTGATTCCCAGTTGCGCTGCAACGATTCCCAGCAGATTTATTATATGCTCCGGCAATCTGAAGGTCGCCCGGACAGACTGTCTCCCTTTTAACCCCTTTGCAGAAATGGACAAGGTTGATTTGCTTGAAACATTTTTTCCGTTTTTTGAATCATTCATGTCCATCCTCCGCCTGCCAGACACGCAATTATCTATTACTTTTATCTAAAAAATAATAAAAGTAATATAGATTTACAACCAAAAAAAATATTAATACAATATTGACACAAAGATTTTCGTAATTATTTTCAATTTAGGCAATAAGGTAGCCGGGATAATACGGCTGACTCACTGTTTGCAGGAGCTGACAAACTTAAAAAGACAAAGGAGGTAGGTTATGTGGACAAGATGGAGTGATGTCGATCGGATGTTTAATGCCATGGATCTGCTTCAAAACAGAATGAACAGAATGTTTCCCGATTACGGAAGGATCGGGAGGTTTCCCGTCACATGGGATGTTGCCCAGAGCGGACCGAAAACAAACCTCTCTGATGCGGGGGATCATCTGGAATTGAAGGTTGAAGTACCGGGCATGGTAAAAGAAGACCTGAATATCAGGCTGCAGGGCAATTATCTGGAGATAAGCGGCTCGAGAAAATCAGATACGCCTGAAGGCTATACCGTGCACAGAGTGGAAAGAGGTATGACAACCTTTACCCGGAGCTTTACCCTGCCTGCGGATGTTGATTCGGAAAAGGTTGAAGCAACCCTGAGCAACGGTCTGCTCACACTGGTCCTGCCCAAATCAGAAACGGCGAAACCCAAGCAGATAGCTATAAATTAAGAAGCAGTGAGAACAGGAACAGCAAAAGTGAGGAGGTTGCCATGAGCGAGAGAAGTGACCTTATGAAGCGGCAAGAGACCATGCCGGATGCAACCAGTGAAATTCCGGCAGTTGCTCCCCTTGTGGATATTTATGAAAATGATGATGAAATACTGCTGCATGCCGACATGCCAGGTGTTATCAGGGATGACATTACGGTCAGCATTGACAACGGAAAACTTACCCTGACCGGCACGAGAAAGATAGAAACAACGGGCGCGGCGCAGTGGGAGGAGTTTGGCAACGTTGAATACCGGAGAAACTTTTCGGTCCCGCAAACTATAGATGTGGCCGGTATAAACGCGGTATTGAAGGATGGGGTGCTTCGGCTTCACCTGCCAAAGTCCGAAGCGGCCAGGCCGAAACAAATTGAAATCAAGGCTGCTTAATATGAGGTAAAAGGTGGTGTTTTCAGGCCAAACAGGAAGTGGTTTCCTGATTGTTCACCGAGGGAGGAAATTGGAGCGGGAAATCATCTCCTGGATGGTTTCCCGCTGGGCGTTTTAACCGGATAAAGAAGGAGAAGGAGGTAACGTATGGATATCAAAAAATTTGCGCCATGGAACTGGTTTAAGAAGGAAGAAGAGGAAGCGGGCGCCAGGGTGCCTGTGGTACAAAAAACTGATACTCAGCCCGTGTATACCGAAGGAGGTGTCCTGAACCCGATAGTCCAGCTGCACCGGGAGGTCGACCGGATTTTTGAGGATGCATTCCGGGGTTCTGGCATAGCCCCCTTCAAGACGGATATTTTTCCCTCGATGACTGCCGCCGGTCTACTGAAACCGCAGGTGGACATCGGCGCCACGGAAAAGGAATATTCCATCACCGTCGAGGTGCCGGGGGTTGATGAAAAAGACGTCAAGGTTGAAATAACGAACAACACCATGACAATCCGCGGTGAAAAGAAACAGGAGAAAGAGGAAAAGGACAAAAACTACTATCGTGTTGAGCGCTCCTACGGTTCGTTTCAACGCGTCCTGTCCTTGCCTGAAGATGCTGACCAGGAAAATGTCAAGGCCACGTTCAAAAAGGGTGTTCTGACCATTAAAATGCCCAAGAAACAGCTGCCAAAACCTGATGTGAAACAGATCGAAATAAAAAGCAGTTAACAATGCCGGACCTGCTTGAGCACCATTGATATCAGGGTGCTCAAGGAATAACATTAGACCCTGTTTTCGTTGTCAGGCTCTATGACAGCTACGGACTTTTCAGACTTCCAGCAGTTGCCGGCCTTACGCATCAATACGAAAAAGACTCATTTTTTGCTTACCAGCCGATGAGCATCGCCATGACAGTCTGACAGGCATCCTCTGTATTGACGATGGAGCGCCTGGTCATGGGGCAGGCCGTGGCAATCATGGCAACGGGGTTTCGAAGGGTGCGCTCCCTCGTGACAGTAGACACAGGTGATTACACCGTGTTTGCTGGTGGTTGAAGCAAGATATTCACTTTCCTTTCGATGACAGGCTCCGCAGAATATCGCCGGCACCCAGCCCGCAGGATTGACCTGCTGCGGGTTGTGCGGACGATGACAGCGCCTGCAGGCAGCTGCCGGCTGGGATCGCATGTGCGGCTTGTGACAGTCAAGGCATTCCGGCAGGTACCCGTGGCGTTTATGGCAGCGGGTACAGTAAAGTTGGGCATGGGAACCTTCAGCCTGCTCCATCTCTTTTCCCACCTCTCCGTGACAGGAAAGACATTCCACCCGGGCCGGCTTGGCCGGGTCTCGCAGGGTGGCCATCGGCATGTGCGGATCAGCGTGGCAATGCAGGCAGTCTTTAATTTCATAGTGCGGCTGCTTAAAATGACAATTTTCACAGGCAGCTACCGTGCTTCCTTTTTCCGGGACATGCTGACGGGGATGGCAGTCCAGGCAGCTCACTTCTGCATGCTTCCCGCCGGCGTTTTTGATCTTCTTGATTTTAAATGAATGGCATTTTGGGCAATCCCCCTCCACCAGCGGCAAAAGCGGCCGCTCCGCAGCCCGGATTGAGGTGCCGGCCAGGAAAAGCAAAATCAGCAGCAGGCAGGCATGAATGTGAGGATGAACATGGTGTATTCTCAGAGATAAACCCGTTTTCATAACTTTATTTCCGTTGTTGGAAAGAGTAACTATACCAATATGTTACGTTTGCAATAACTGAGCCACTGTTCATGCAAACAGTAATGTTTATTAATACCAGATAATTAGCAGGCTTTGAGCCGCTGGGCAAAAGACAGGACAAGGGCGGATATGGGGTTATGGCCAGATATTGTTGGGAATTTTGCCCACCCCCTGGATGTGAGCAAGGGGATCGGCCAGGTCCGGTTATGGTTTTTTGTTAAGTAATCACTATTTTGGTCAAAAATCATTTTGTATTGGGGGCGGAGATATGATTATCATCTACAAGGTAGTTTTTTCAGTTTTCAGAAGATGTGCAGTATAACCTTGTTCAGACGCTAAGAGATGCTCGATCACAAAAAGCTCGCCGTCATCCATATTACCAAAAAAGAGCTTGGTCTTGACGACCGGGAGTACAGAGACACCCTGGAAAAAGTGACCGGGGTCCGCAGCAGCCGGGATCTGGACGAGGCTGGTTTCCGAAAATTGATGCGGTATTTCACCCGCAGCAAACATTACCGGATCAACGCCGACGGCATGACCTTCCGGCAGAAGCTCTATGTCCGCCACCTGGTCGAGGACCTGGGCTGGGACAACCTGCATTTCATGAATTTCCTCAAGAAGTACTACCACACTGACGCCGTTGACAAGCTGAGCAAGTCCGAGGCCAGCAAACTCATCGAGTCCCTCAAGAAGATCATCACCAGAAACCTGGCCGCTTCGTAACCCCATATTTTACAATCTAATTGGAGCAGTAGAAAATCCGGTTTTCATGGAGAGCGGGGGTGTTTTTTGTCAAAAATCAGGCCACTGAGAGGGAAACCGGGGAGAAATCGTTGAGAGCTGCGCGCTTTTCTCTTGCGTTATTTCACAAACGACTACATATACATCCGCCGGATATTTTCTCATTCATCTTGTGTGGGGTCTGTTGTGTAATGGATACGTACAATCCATGTGTTTCCTGCGGCGCCTGCTGCGCCTATTACCGGGTGTCCTTTTACTGGACAGAGTCGGATCTTGCAGCTCCGGGAGGTGTGCCGCATGCCCTGGCAGACCATCTTCATACACATTTCCTGGTGATGAAAGGGACTGACAGGCCGACGCCAAGATGTATTTCCCTGAAGGGTGTTATCGGCAGCCAGGTCTATTGTGAAATTTATCAGCGCCGTTCATCCGGGTGCCGCAATCTGCGGCCGTCCTGGGAAAACGGGGAATTGAACAAGAGGTGCGACAAGGCCCGGGCTAAATGGGGTCTGCCGCCTGTAGATCGTGATGCATGGATTTCCCCTCATCCTGATGACTTCCCCAAGGCCGCGTAATCAGACGATAGCTGAGAAGGTCGACACAACATCAGGATTATTGACTGCTTGTTTTCCTGGTGTTCAGATACCGCGGCCGGCAAAGCAGCTGCAGGGTCAGGAAAGAAGAAATGTTTTGTGATCCCGTTTATTTATTTGAAAACACCTGTGTTGTCTATCTTGACTTCCAGGCAGTATATTTTTATATACTGAAAATGGAATTAGAACAGGCGCAGAGTAAAGCGGGAGGGGGAGCACTGAGCCCTGGCCCACCACGAAGACAGAGAACTTTTTTCAGTTACGCCGGGAGAGGAGAACTCCTGGCAGCCGGCAGTGGCAGATCTGTGGGGTAGCCTCCCGCACTGCTGACATGTCGGCTTTGCAAAAACGCGTGCAAATCCAAAGAACAGTGTGGCAAACTCATTGAATCACTGTTGCGCGCGCCGGTTGTTTTTGCATTGTTCCGCGGCCGTGCGTTTTGCAGGTTGCAACTACAAACCAATAACACAAGGGGAAAAGTAATGAAGAAGAAAAACATGGTTCTCGGTTTTGTTCTGGTGTCCATTCTGCTGGCATTCAATGTCCAGGCGGAGCAGACGTATGTGTTCGGTGTGCATCCCTTCAAGTCGCCCACCAAGCTGAAAACTATGTTTGCGCCTCTGGTTGATTACCTCAGCGAGCAACTGGGGGCGAAAGTGGAATTCAGGAGCGCCAGGGATTACGACACGGCCATGGACAACCTGATCAATGGCGTTGTCCATTTTTCCTATCTCGGCCCTTCCGGGGTTGCCATTCTCGATGAACAGAATCCGGGCAAGATCAGGATTGCCGCAGCCGTGGCCAACAAAGGAGGTGATCCGACCTTCCGCGGGGTGATTGTTACCAGGGAGGATTCTGCCATCAATTCCCTGGCCGACCTGCAGGGGAAGCGATTTGCCTTCGGCGACCGCGAATCAACCCTCTCCTGCTATATGCCGGCGTACATGCTGATGCAGGCCGGGGTGTTCGACAGCATGACCTACGAGTTTCTCAACTCCCACACCAATGTGGCCAAGGGCGTTTTAAACGGCACCTTTGCCGCCGGCGGCCTGAAGCCGGGCGTGGCCAAGGAATTTGAAGGAAAGGGGCTTAAGGTTATCGCCACCTCGGAACCGGTGTATGAGCATGTTATTGTTATCGGCCCCAATGTGGATCAGGCGACTGGTGACAAGGTGCAACAGGCCCTGCTCAACGTGAAAGACCCGAAGGTGTACACTTCCATCAAGGGAAGTCTGGAGGGGTTTGCCCTGGTCCAGGCCAGCGACTACGATAATCTTAAAATCATCATGCGCGAGGTGGACGCTAAAATTCCCCAGACCGGGAAATAGCAGCGGTTGCTGCCCGGAGACAGGCTTCAGCCCCAGGCTGCCGGCGATGATTGGAACTGAAAGAAAATCAGGCCGTCGTCGCCGGCTCGTTGAAGATCGAAATGCCGGGAACAGGTGATCATCATTCCGATGATGCCGCCCACCGGCCTCATCCATTTCTATCCAGTGCCGTCGCCTGTCAGATTGGCGGGGCCTCTCGTGAAGCCACGTCATTCAATTGAAGGGGTGTTATCCCCTTAACTGCTTGAATGTTAATTATATTCCCTGGTCTTCTGGAAAATGATGTCCGGGAATTTTTCCATTGTCCGTTCCAGCCACCACTTGTTGGTGGCAAGAAACGTCAGGTGCCCTTCGGCATCCACAGCCACATTGGCCTGGTTTTTGTTGGTGAACTCGTCCAGTTTTTTGCGGTCGTTGTGGTAGATCCATCGTGCCGAGGAGTACTCAACCGGTTCGGTGACTGCATCGACGCCATATTCCGCTTTCAGCCTGGCTATAACCACGTCGAACTGCAGGATCCCCACGGCGCCGAGAATGTAATTGCTGCCCATGAGGGGTTTGAACAGCTGGACCGCGCCTTCTTCGGCCATCTGTTCCAGCCCCTTGTTGAGCTGTTTGGTTTTCAGCGGATTTTTCAGCAGCACCCTGCGGAAATGCTCGGGGGCGAAGTTGGGGATGCCGGTGAACTTGAGCGGTTCCTTGTCGGTAAAGGTGTCGCCGATTTTAATGGTGCCGTGATTATGGATGCCGATAATGTCCCCCGGATACGCCTCATCAACATTGCTTCGGTCCTGGGCCATGAAAATAGTGGCGTTGGACAGAGACATCTCTTTGCCGAGCCGGTGATGGGCTATCTTCATGCCGCGGGTAAATTTGCCGGAGCAGATCCGGAAAAAGGCGATTCTGTCCCGGTGAGCCGGGTTCATGTTGGCCTGGATTTTAAAGGTAAAACCGGAAAAGGAGTTTTCTTCCGGTGAAACCATCCGCTCGGCGGCCGCCCGGGGGCCGGGCGGGGGCGCCAGCTCAATAAAGGCGTCGAGCATTTCCTTTACGCCGAAGTTGTTGACCGCGCTGCCGAAAAAGACCGGTGTCTGCCCGGCCTTGAGATATTGTTGGTGGTCAAAGGGATTGGATGCGCCTTCCAGCAGGGCAATGTCTTCACGGAGCGCTTCAGCCTGACTGCCCAGCAGCTCATCAAGAACAGGGTCATCTATATCCTTGACCACAACGCCGTCCTGCGTCCGGGTGGACTGGCTGGGGGTAAAGAGATGCAGCTGCCGTTGGTAAATGTTGTAGACTCCCTTGAAGCCCTTGCCCATGCCGATGGGCCAGGAAAGCGGGGTGCATTCGATCTGCAGCTTGTCTTCGATGTCGGCCAGGATGTCCAGCGGGTCAAGGCCCTCACGGTCAAGTTTATTGATGAAGGTTATGATGGGGGTGTTGCGCATGCGGCACACTTCCATCAGTTTCATGGTCTGGGCCTCGACCCCTTTGGCGTTGTCGATGACCATAAGGGCGCTGTCCACAGCGGTGAGAACCCGGTAGGTGTCCTCGGAAAAGTCCTGGTGACCGGGGGTGTCCAGCAGGTTGATCTCGCAGTCGCGATAGTTGAATTTCATCACCGATGAGGTGACCGATATGCCGCGCTCCTGTTCGATGGACATCCAGTCGCTGACTGCGTGATTCTCTGTTTTTCTGGATTTTACAGCGCCGGCCATCTGGATGGCTCCGCCGAACAGCAGAAGCTTTTCCGTCAGGGTCGTTTTGCCGGCATCCGGATGACTGATGATGCCGAACGTGCGGCGCCGCTGTATTTCCTTTTTAATTTTACTGCTCAATTTACTACCTGCCTGCTGATAGAGTGCTGATTAAAAAAATGAATAATAACGGACCATAGAACTTGCGGACCGAAAACCTATCATTATACCCTGAAAAAAAGGATTTGTCAGCTGTTTCCGCAGGGAGGTCTCAAGCTGAACCGGCTGCATGGGTGAAACGAGGGGAAAAAATCCGGGCAGAAGAATCTGCCCGGAAAAGTTGGATGCTGCATGGTAAATACAGTGAGAAAATCCATCGGTTGCCCTGGCAACGGTTTTGCTCCGCGCAAAAGGAACCAGGTTCCCGACAACAACTGAAGACTTATTGCTCGGCGCCTTCCAGTTTTTCGCAGAGCTTCTGCAGTCTTTCCTGTTCGGCCTTGGTCAGGCGTTTCATGACCTGTTCGACCTGCTTGGCATGAGCCGGATAGATCTTCTTGATCAGCTTTTCGCCTTTTTCGGTCAGGACAATCATAAAATAACGCCTGTCCTTGGCTTCTCTTTCGCGCCGGACCAGGTCATTCTTTTCCAGGTTGTCGATAACCGTGGTGATGTTGCCGGTGGTCTTGACGATCTCACGCGCAAGGTCGCGCTGGTACATCGGTCCCAGCTTGTAGAGCGCTTCCAGCACGCCGAACTGGCTTACTGTCAGTTTGTGCCTGCCAAGAGGCCTGTGCACCTCTGTGGAGACAATGTTTGCAGTTTTTGATAGCTGGGAATACGCAGCTACCGCTTGTGAATCCTTTCTTGTTCGTTTCTTTTTTGTCATATTTAGCTCCTGCTGCTATTCTAATTAAATATTAAGCTAGCACATTTTCGTAATTTGTCAACGATCATTGATAACTTTTATTAAATTATTTTAGTTTTTCCAATTTTTTTGTAAGGTTATGTAATACGAAATTGATTGATTCAAGCATGTAAAAATTGAAAAAGGACACAGAATGGTCATAGAGGAGGCAATACGGCATTTTGTCGCAGCCAGTTCGGAGAATACGCTTGGCCTGGCGACCGGTGAGCCGGCGTTTGATCCGCCCCTGACAGGTTTTTCCAGCGGGGCTGATCCCCTTTACCGGGAGTTCCGGGAACATATAGGACAATTTTACTATACCCCCTGCGATATGTTCACGGCTGTTTTTCCCGATGCTGGTACGCGGGCAGATGATTTGACTGTTATAAGTTGGATAATTCCATCTACCGCAAAGACTCGGGAAGAGCAGGCGGGCCAGGATAAATATCCGTCGGAACGCTGGGTCAGGACCCGCGCTCTGGGCGAGGAATTCAACAACCATTTGCGTCGATATGTCGTCGAACAGCTCCGGCGGCAGGGCGTCCGGGCCTTTGCCCCTCTACTTTCCCCTGTGTGGAGCCGATCGGATGATGGACCATATGCTCCCTGCTCCAACTGGTCGGAGCGGCACGCTGCCTATGCCGCGGGACTGGGCACGTTCGGCCTGTGCGACGGCCTGATTACACCCCTCGGCAAGGCGGTACGTATCGGTTCGGTTATTGCAAAGGTCAGGTTGCCGCCTACTCCCCGGCCATATAGCGACCATCATGCCTACTGTCTTCATTTCAGCCAGGGGACATGCCGGGAGTGCGTCGGGCGCTGCCCGGTCAATGCCCTCAGCGCACAAGGGCATGATAAAAGAAAATGCATGCAGTACACCGAACATACCATGAACAGCTATATCCGGAAAAAGTTTGGGCTTGACACCTATGCCTGCGGATTGTGCCAGGCCGGAGTGGCATGCACCTATGGCATACCTGTTGCGGAGAAAAAGCAAAACAGTGGTAAAAAAGGAGACTGATCGCATGGAGGGAAAGATTGAGTTAAGGGCAGGAGATATCACAACCCTGGATGTCGATGCCATTGTCAATGCGGCAAACAATACCCTTATGGGCGGCGGCGGGGTGGATGGGGCCATCCACAGGGCTGCTGGACCCGGGCTTGTTGAAGAATGTCTGCTGCTCAATGGATGCCCCACCGGTGAAGCCAAAATTACCAGAGGATACAACCTCAAGGCCCGCCATATCATCCATACGGTGGGGCCGGTCTGGCACGGCGGCGGCAAAAATGAGGAGAATCTACTGGCCGGCTGTTACCGGAAAAGTTTGCTGCTTGCCCGGGAGAACAACATAAAAACAATCGCTTTCCCGGCCATCAGCACCGGCGCATACCGCTTTCCCATGGAACTGGCCGCTCGTATTGCCGTGAATGAAGCCCGCCGTTTCCTCCGGGACAACACGGAGTTGGAAAAGGTGATATTTGTCTGTTTCGACCAGAGAACGCTCAATATTTATGAGGCTGCCCTGGCAGCTGATGCATAGCCTCGGAACCCCCTGCAGTTTCATTTGCCGAACAGGCTTTTCAGTCCCTTGTTGATCAGCTCTTCCGTGCTGCCGGATGAATCCTTCTCTTTCCCCTCCTCGGCATCATCTCCGCCAAGCTGTTTGTCCAGCTCCTTGGACAGGAATTTTACCGCCCCGGCCTTGAGGATCTCCTTCAGGGCGGCTGACTGCTCTATTTTGTCAAAGGTGCCGGTTACCCTGTAGGGAATGGGTGTATTCGCCATTTCTACCAGGTCTTTTTCTTCGTCCCGTTCCAGTTTTCTGGCCAGGTAAATGGTCAGCAGGTAATCGATCTGTTCGGTGTTGAAGTCCACCGTCCCCTTGCCCGTGACCTTCATGAGTTCTGATTGGGCCAGCAGGTCATCATTGTTGAAAACGCCGTTGGTGATTACTCCCGAGGCAGACAGATCGGCAAAGGAGGTCGGCCGCCCTGATTGAACTTTCTGCTGCGAAGAACCGGTCAGTGCGCCTGAGCCGCCCTCGTACAGTTGTTTGGCGACGCGGATGGTGTCGATGATTTTCAGCTTGGCGATCTCGCCGTCGGCCAGGTTCAGGTTCATGGCGCCGTTGGAGTTGCGGGTCAGTTCTTTCCGGGTCAGGCCCCTGGTGGTGATGTCGGCCTTGATGTCGGCAGTCCCTTTGATTTCCTCCTTACCGGTCATGTCCATGAACATGGGACCGAGTTCGACCCCTTGGAGGATCGGGGTCAGTTTCATGGCGGGAACATCGGGCCGGGCGTCGATATCACCATTGACGGTAATGGTTCCCTGGTAGAGGTCTGCCGAGAACGGCTGCAGTTGAACCAGTCCTTCCCTGCCCATGGCTTTGACCAGGATGTTGCTGGCAGCCATTTTGGCTGCACTGAGTTGGTCGATTGTTAATTCGGCGTCGAAAGTAAGGCTCCGCAGCAGATCCACCGGGATAATGGGCTGCTCTTCGGTCGTCTTTTGCTGCGGGGCAGGAGCCGTTGACGCCGACGGTTTTGCTTCCGGAGCTTCGGCTGGTGCAGCAGCGGGCTTTTCCTTTGCTGTCTTATACCGGTCAAGGTCCAGCTTGTCGATATGGAGAGCGGCCTTGTAGGAGGGGTTCTGCAGATCGGTAATCGAAGCCGTCCCTGTGATGGTGGTGTCGTCAATGTTCATTCGCAGGCCGCTGACATTGATCCGGGACTTGCCCAGGTCGGCTTCGGCTGACATCTCCAGGCCGATGACCTTGACCGGCACCGGCGCGCCGGTAATATCGGTGTTGAGCTTGAGTTGATCAATAGTAAAAAGAAGCCTGTCCAGGTCAAATGTCAAGCTGCCCTTGAGGTCGGTTGCCGCGGTCAGAAGTTGCCTGCCGTCGTCCATGGAGAGGGAGAAGCCGGCGTCGAACGGGAACGGACTTCCTTCAACCAGATGGCCGACATTGAGGTTGAAATTGCTCAGTTTGACGGTGCGTCCTTCCTTCTGATCGGTATAGGTCACGTTGATGTCGGCGATCTCTATCCCGCCGATATCGATTTTGGGCAGGGCTTTGGCCGGTTTTGCGGCAGGCTGTTCATCCCCGGCGGGAGGGGCCTCCTGTTTAGCGGATTCTTTGGTCCGGTCGCCGGAAAAATCCTGCCAGTTGGCCGCGCCGGAGCTTTTGCGGACCAGATTCACGTTCACGCCTTTCAGGGTGACATTATCGATCTGAAGCGTTTTGCGGCTGATCAACGGCCATAGCGCCAGGTTGATATCAACCAGTTCGCTGGAGAAAAACTCGGTGTCCTGGAAGTCCCTGCCGGAGGAGAGAGAGATACTGCCCAGGCGGAAAACAGCCTTCAGGGTGGGGGAGACGCTCAGTTTGATATCACCGGGTATGGAGAGCTCCCGCCCTGTCTGTTCCTGCACGTTCCGGGTGATTTTATCTTTGTAGTCGTTGGGGTCGATGAAGAACGGAATGCTGATCATGATAATGACGATCAGGAGAACCAGGACAGCAATACCGCCAATAATCCATTTTACAAGTGAACTCATCGGAACCTCCTGTTGTCGCCCCCGGGCCGAATGGCAGGGGATGGTCCGGGTGCGGAAATTTATTTGCTTATCTGTTATACTATCATGAGTTCAAGGGAAAGTTCAACAGAACGTCGGCGGGTCGTACGCTTTTTGTCGGATTTTTTTGCCCGCCTGCCGCGAGGCCTGCATGGTCTGCCTTTCTGTTTTTCAACGTAAATGCTCACGGAGTAGAGCAACCACGTGTTGCGCTTCTGCCTACATTTAGAGGGGTGCCGGGTGTGCGGATCCATGAAAGAAGCCTGCGCCCTGTACATCAGGTATGCGGGCAGACCGATGACAAAGAAAATGCGGTGCCCCGTGGCCTCCTTCTCTTGAGCGGTTCATGAGACGGTCCGGCCACCGGAAGAAAGATGTGGCGGATTGCGGTAGAATATGATTGAAATATCTTGATCATCCGGTATATGCACACAGTCGGAATAAATGCACGAATCAACGTACAGGACAGTTTATGAGTTTTTTGAACAGCGAAGCATTGCTTGATCTCCTCTGCGAAGAAAAGCTGATGACCGACAAGCAGCGCCAGTTCGTCCTGCAGCAACGGGACAAACAGCGCCAGAACCTGCTGCGCAAATATGGCGGCCGCCGCCGGGACGACAAGCGGAAGGTGGATAAAAGCGAGCCGGAACTGCTGGATCTCATCGTTTCGCTCCGCCTGGAGATCGGCGGCAACAAGGGCAGGATACTGAATGAGGAGATTATTCTCCGGGCGGTCAGCTTCAGGAAAAAGATTCCATTCAAGAAGCTTGATCCACTGAAGCTGGACATTGAGATCGTCACCAAGACAATCCCCAAAACATTTGCGGTCAGCCACCTTGTCCTGCCTTTTGATATCCGCAATGGGGTGCTTGAGGTGGTTACCTGCAATCCGGACAATCAGACGGTGCTGGCGGATATTGAACAGGCCACCCAGCTCAAGGTGCGTCCCTACCTGAGCACCAGGAGCGATATCAAGAAGATGCTGGTGGAGTTTTTCGGGTTCCAGCAGTCGATCTCCGCCGCCGAGGTGCAGTTCGGCGCTCCGGGAGTCGGGCCGGGGGTCGATATCGGCAACCTGGAGCAGTATATCAAGCTCTCTTCCGCCAAGGAGCTCTCGTCCAGCGACCAGCATATCAAATCGGCGGTCAACCACATCATCAATTATGCGCTGGACCAGCGGGCCAGCGATATCCATATCGAGCCCAAGCGCGATGCCTGCGAGATCCGTTTCCGGATTGACGGGGTGCTGCACAGCATTTACAAGCTGCCCAAGGCGGTTCATTCGGCGATCACCTCCAGGATCAAGACCCTCAGCCGGCTGGATATTGCCGAGAAGCGAAGACCGCAGGACGGCAGGATCAAGGTCGGTCAGAGCGATGAAGGCAGCGATGTGGAGATTCGTGTTTCCACGGTGCCGGTGGCATTTGGTGAAAAAACGGTCATGCGGCTGCTTGACTCGGACGTCATTTTTCAGGATCTCAACGAGCTGGGATTTTCAAGGCGCGACGCGGTGGTGTATAACAGCTTCACCAGCGCTCCCCATGGCATTATTTTTGTGACCGGACCTACCGGCAGCGGTAAATCAACGACCCTCTATTCCACCCTGAAGAAGATCGCCACCCCGGAAAAGAACATTGTCACCGTGGAAGATCCCGTGGAAATGGTATACGACGAGTTCAACCAGATCGCCGTACAGTCGCAAATCGGTGTGACGTTTTCCACCATCCTGCGTAATATCCTGCGCCAGGATCCGGACATTATCATGATCGGCGAAATCCGCGACCTGGAGACGGCAGTTTATGCAGCCCAGGCCGCGTTGACCGGCCACCTGGTTTTCTCCACCCTGCATACCAATGATGCCGTTTCCAGCATTATCCGACTGGAGGATCTTGGGCTCGAGCCCTTCCTGATCGCCTCGACCATGCTTGGCGCCCTGGCACAGCGGCTGGTTCGCCGTATCTGTCCGCACTGTGTGGAATCGTACAAGGTCGACGCCCAGGAGATCCAGCGAATGGGTTTTCCGGTTTCAGAAAAAGGAGAAGTGGTGCTGCAGCGGGGCAAGGGCTGCCATCAGTGCCGGGGGACGGGGTTTTCCGGCCGCTGCGCGGTTTTTGAGGTCTTTCCCATGTCCGAACAGCTTAAAAAACTGGTCACTGCCAAAGCCCCGGATGCCGAATTGCGCCAGGTGGCAATCCGCGAGGGCATGACCACTCTGCGTGAGGATGCCTGGTCCAAGGTCAGGAAGGGTGTGACCACCCTGGAAGAAGCCCTCCGGGTAACCGGCGAAGCGTAGCTCCGACAGCAGGTATTGAGAATCATCCCATGGGAAAACGAGTCGTCTGCAGAAATAAAAAGGCATTCCATGACTACCATATCGAAGGAACCCTGGAAGCCGGTATGGTGCTCAACGGGCCCGAGGTGAAATCCCTGCGGGCCGGACGGGCAAACATCAAGGATGGCTACGCCAAGGTGGAGAACGGCCAGGTGTACCTGTATAACGTTCATATCTCCCCGTATGTTTATGCCACCCACAATCCCACCGATCCGCTGCGGACCCGCAAGCTGCTCCTGCATAAACGGGAAATACGGAAACTTATCGGCAAATTGCACGAGAAAGGCATTGCGCTTATCCCCTTGAGTGTTTATTTTTTATCTAATGGCAAGGCAAAGGTTGAACTGGGCCTTGCCCGCGGCAAAAAGCTCTACGACAAACGAGCAGCTCTCAAGGAAAAGCAGTCCGATCGTGAGCTCCAAAGAGAAACGCGCCAGAAAGGCGACACATAAACACGTAATAAAGGGAGAATAAACAGCAGGACATTTTTCACATGAGATGAATTGTCTTCTGTCCTCTTTTTTTGTCTTCTGATATGGGGGCGAAACGGATTCGACGGGGATATACAAGCTCATCGTTGCATGCCGAGCTTCTGTCTGCTCGTAAAACAGGCGGAACATAAATATAATCGCAGACGATTATAACTACGCAGTAGCAGCTTAGTCTGCTCTGCCGTTCCCCCGATCCTCACCCACTGGATCGGTACGGAGCGTCGACTCCGTGGGTTGGTTGGCAAGGCGCGCCTGTCGCCTAGCTGACGAGATTAATCAGGCTAGCACCAGGAAATCCGGGTTCCGGGAGAGACCCTGGCGCGAAACTTAATCCGGGAACTAAGCATGTAGATACGTGAGGGGAGTATTTCCGGACGCGGGTTCGACTCCCGCCGCCTCCACCATTTCCTTATCCAGCAAAGTCCAAACAAGTTCGATAAAGTCTTAAAAGCCCAGTTCTTTCGACGGTTCTGGGCTTTTTTGTGTCCGAGAAGGTTTAATAAAATATCTTGACATCCCGTCATTGGTGACGGTATTTATAGCGGTACAAGTAACTCATGCAATAGAGATACCGTCATGCCGCTCACGGATACCGCCATACGCAACGCCAAGCCAAACGAGAAGCCCTATAAATTGACCGATGGAAAGGGTCTGTACCTTCTGGTCAATAAAGTCGGGAAGTATTTCCGCTTCGACTACCGCTACAGAGGAAAACGAAAGACCCTTGCTCTTGGTGTCTATCCTGACACTGAGGTGGTAGAGTAATTGTGGACACTTTCTTAAGAGTGGATTTATATTCCACGAGGAGGTGTTGAATGAAAAAGAAACGAAAGAAATATACCCAGGAATTCAAAGAAGAAGCAGTAAAACTGATCACTGAACAAGGGTATCAGATTACCGAAGCTGCCCGTAATCTTGGGATCAATGAAAACATGCTGGGGCGATGGAAACGAGAGATCGAAGGTGGCTCCGAGGAGGTTTCGGGGTTATCAGGAGGGGGGCCGGCGCTGCAGGCAGAGCTGAATCGCCTTCGGAAAGAGAATAAGCGCTTGAAGATGGAGCGCGAAATATTA
>JAMJFO010000006.1 GCA_023544645.1 Desulfobulbaceae bacterium
TATTTATGCGGTCATTTATTGATCACGTATGATCCATAATCCGACAGACTCCTAGCCAGATATAAACCGTTTTCTGGAGGGTCACGCAATCTCCTCTGCTCTTTTTCTGCGTAAACTGCCATTGCCAGACCAATTCTTTCCGGTTGATTTTCGTAACTCGGATACTCTTTTTGTATTTTTCCCTTCAAGTGTATAATACTTACGGAACCCTTCCCGCAAAATGGATCTCACGCACCACAACAGGTGATATTATGGACGAACATCTTTCCTCTCCGGAAAACATTTCAGAACGTCTCAGCTATGAACTGCGATTTAAAAAGCTTGCCAACGCGATACATACCGCCACCTCTCCCAACGAGATCATGGTGGGGCTTCGGAGCCAGATCCTCGATGTATACAATGTCGAGATGGCAACCATATTCCTGATCGATGCCGCCAGGATGGAACTCGTGTCCTGGGTCATGCTGCCCGGAGACTTTCTCCGGAAAATCCGGGTACCCGTGGACAAAACCAGCATATCCGGCTATGCGGCAGCAACCCGGGACGTCGTCCTGATCAATGATGCCTATGACAGGGCGTCGCTGCGCCTCATCGATCCGGAACTGCGTTTTGACTCCTCCTGGGACCGCAAGACCGGCTCCCGGACCCGGCAGGTCCTGGCCGCCCCGATCATGTTCAAACGCTCCCTGCAGGGGGTCATTCAACTCATGAACCGGCGCAACGGCGATTTTTCCGAAGACGACAAGCAGTTTATCGCCGATCTGGCGGAAACCCTGGGCATCGCTTTTCACAACCTGCAGCAATTGTCGCAAAAAATTCCGACCAGGTACGATATGCTGGTCAAGAGCGACCTGATCAGCGACAAAGAGCTGGACCGGGCTTTTGCCATTGCCAACCAGCATGACAGCGAGGTCGAGGATATCCTCATTCACAATTTCCGGATCCCCAAGGAAGACCTGGGCAATGCCCTGGCCGCGTTTTACAATACCGGATATGTAGATCTCACCACGGTCAAGATCAATGTGGACGAACTGTTTGAAGGAATCAACATTGACTATCTCCGGAAAATCCGCCAGGTTCCGCTCAGTTTTGAGAACGGCAAGCTGGTCCTGGCCGCGGAAGACCCCAATGACCATTCGAATATTCTCGAAATGCAGCAGGTTTTCAGGGCGGAAAACATCGACGTACAGCTGACCCTGCCCAGCGACATCGACGAATTTCTCAACCGGCTGAAACCTGCTCCGGCAGGCCACGAAGAACTTTTACCCGAACATTCCTTTGCCGAGCTCATTGAGCAGATAGAAAGCGATGAACTGCAGCAGGACCAGCGAAAAATCAAGCGCAGGGATGTGGACCAGCGGCCCATAGTCAAACTGGTCAGCAAGATCATTGAAGATGCCTACAGGTTAAACGCCTCGGACATTCATGTCGAACCCTACGGCCAGGTTCGTGATGCGGAGGTTCGTTACCGGGTTGACGGACAATGCTTGAACGTCCTGACCGTCCCCAAGAAACATATCCGCTCGGTTATTGCTCGTTTCAAAATTCTGGCCGACCTTGATATTGCCGAACGGCGACGTCCCCAGGACGGCAAGATTAAATACCGGACCTCCACCGGCAACGATATTGAACTGCGTATTGCCACGATTCCCACCGCCGACGGCAATGAAGATGTTGTGCTCAGGGTACTGGCCGACAGCAAGCCCCTGCCCCTGCAGGATATCATGCCCGGGCGGATCGTCGAAAAATTTAAAACCATCATTACCAGGCCCTACGGCATCGTCCTGGTGGTCGGCCCCACCGGCTCGGGAAAGACGACCACGCTGCATTCCGCCCTGAATTTTATCAACACCCCGGAAAAAAAAATCTGGACCGCCGAGGACCCGGTGGAAATAACCCAGTACCGGCTTCGCCAGGTGCAGATCCGTTCCAAGATCGGGCTTACTTTCGCCGCTGCCATGCGGGCTTTTCTCCGCGCTGATCCGGACGTCATCATGGTCGGTGAAATGCGTGACCAGGAAACGGCGCAGATGGGCATCCAGGCCTCCCTGACCGGGCACCTGGTTTTCAGCACCCTCCACACCAACTCCGCCTCCGAAACCATCACCCGTTTGATCGACATGGGAATGGATCCCTTCAATTTTGCCGATGCCCTGCTGGGAATCCTGGCCCAGCGCCTGGTAAAGACCCTCTGTCCCGCTTGCCGGCAGCAATACCACCCGGATAAAAACGAATATGATCACCTGAAACAGCTCTACGGCCAACTGTTTGATCAGCACGTCAACATTGCCTACTCCCGACAGCTCTCCCTCTACAAGCCAAAGGGATGCGACAGGTGCAACAATACCGGATACAAAGGCAGAGCTGGCCTCTATGAACTGCTTGTCAAGGACGAGGCATTGAACAAATTGATCATTGAGCGGGCATCGGTGGACAATATCAGGCAGGCCGCCACTGCATCGGGCATGACCACCCTGATGCAGGAAGGAATCCAGATGGTTTTTGCCGGGCGGACCGATTTCAATCAGGTCATGCAGGTCTGCTCCCTGTGAGGGGAATCAGGTCAGGAACTTTTTCTCTTCCCTTTTAAGGCAGGGGGTTTTTTCCATGGAACAAGCATGGGCACTTCCCGGCAATAGGCCCTGTACTGTTGACCCAGTTCGCTCTTGAGTCTGTTTTCTTCCAGGAACGCTCCCAGAATGATATAGAAGGTGAGGATAGTTCTGGTCAGCAGAAAAACATCGGTTATGGAGCCTGCTCCCCAGAGAAAAGCGATACCGCCGCCGTACCATGGATGACGGACATAGGCCAGAATACCGTCAGTGTGAAAGGGCAGGCTGCCGGTTTTCTTTTGCTGCCGTAAACTCCGCCACTGACGCAGGCCGATAAAATAACCCATGTCATACACCCGGGCGCCGGCATAAAACATGAACCCGGCATAGACGAGCAACACCCCCTGGCCAATTCGCAACAGCCGGGTTCCGGGTATGATCACCTGCTGCGGCAGGGTGAACTGATACCACAGGACCGGCACAAGGGTAATGAGGCTGAAGCCGACATACAGGAACCGATAGAGAGGAAAGCGTCGGCCAAGGATCTTTTTCGCGATGTCGTGCGCGGCCCGGCTGATGAGCAGGCTGTGCAGAGCGCACCACAGTATCCAGAGAACACCCAGAATGATCACAGGATGCCTGCAGCCCTGAATTCACCCGAATGCTTGCAGGTCACCATCAATGAGGAGGTCCGATAAAGTATCCCCGTGGCCTGCCCCCCTCCACCGGGATGATCGGCGTATAGAGTATGATCGTCGATTCATCCGGGAACCGGACAAAACCCTGATCATATTGCGAATACCATATTCCCGCTCGCCTGCCGTCAGGGGTCATGATCCAGAACCCCTCATATATATTCCTCATCCGGGTGTCATTGTCGAGCAGGAGATCCCACCTCTTCAATTGTTCGGCAACATCATCGACCCTGACCCAGTACTTGCTCTGCAGCGTAAACCTGTTGTCAAGGGCGACGATCGCGTCCGGTTCCGCGCCCGGACCGGTATAATAGTACGTATGATCCGGCAGAACAGCTGCCGACTCGATGAGTTGATCCACTTCACCGGACCGGACCATTCTCCCCTGGTTCGATGAAATTGCACAACCACTGGCAAGAAAACAGAAGAGAATGATGATGCAGGCGCGTTGTATATACTTCATCCTTTGCCCTCCCTGGTAATTATTTATTGGTTCCTGAATTCCCGCAGCATGTTCGGGTGATGCATTTCATATTCCATGTCAATAGTGTGGCAAACCTTGCAGTTCATATTGGACCCGATGGGATAGAACTGGCCCTGGTACTGCATGGGCTGCAGGACATCACGATAGGGGCTGTAAGGATTCATGGCCGGATAGACGGCATGGGGGCTGCCATGGCAGGCCGCGCAGCGCAACCGGCCGCTTTCGTCGGTCCGGTTCCTGTACAGGTCCTCCTCTCCGGCGGTCCACCGGTTAAACGTGGTATCAACCTCCGGCGCCTGAAAGCCCTCGTGGCAGTCGAGACAATCCGGCTGATTCACCCAGGGCCGACGAGGTACAACCGCATCGACGGATTCAAAATTCGCCGGCCTGATATTGCCCAGCAGAACAGCGGCGCGTTCCTTGCCCTGTTCATGCTCCGCTTTCAGCAGGCTGATGGCATGGTCTTCTATTTCGCCGTGGCAGTATGTACAGTTCAGCCCCAGCCCGCGATGTATACCGCGGAAAGACCTGGTTGCCCCGCCGCTGTCGGCAGGATGACACATGACGCAATACATGGCCCCCCGCTCCCCGAGAAAATTGGCATGGAAACCGTGGATCGCTGCGGAAAGGTTCAGCTGCTCCTTGTTGCCCGGCGCATCCTGCGAGGAGTCGGCGTGGCAGCAGTTACAGAGGACCGGCATGTTGTTGTCGGCCAGGCCCTGCAGGTTTGTTCCGCTTATTCTATCGTGGGCGGCCAGGATGTTTTCCGCTGTTTCGACGCTGAGTCCGGCCCGATTATCAACCGCCCAGTGGCCGCCATGACAGATCTGGCAGCCCATCTCGGTGGCAACCGGGGCAACAACGCGGGTTGCGGCAAGCACCTCTCCCGCGCTGCTGACAGCGGTGACGGTAAAGGCCGGATACGGCATATACCGCCTTTCAGCCGTGTACGGAACCACCGGCAATAACGAAACGGTGAACCATTCCTCGCCGGGTTTCATGACGCCTGTCAGACCATTGCCGGAAAGCCCGGTATTGGGGGCAATTTCCCGGTCATACAGGGCGGCAGCGTTTTGCCAGAAATCAACTTGTTGCGCAGGATCGCTGAATTCAGGGTCAACCGCATAGCTGATCGTGACTCCGTCAACGATCACATCCGGCGTTTCTCCCCGTTCTATGAGCTGGGCATTGATGGTGCCCCCCGGTGGGAGGATCATCCAACTGCCGCTGGCGTCGGTATAGCTTTTCATGCCCATGTCGCTCCAGGCCAGGAGAACGTATTTATCCGATTCGCCATTGAATGCGGGAATCTCCTCATCACCAATCTCCCTGATGGCAACATCATCCATTCTATCCCGCCGGTTGTTCAGGCCATAGGCAATGTAGTAGGCAAGAGCCTTTCGCTCCAGACCACTGCCGGCAAAAGGGGGCATGTAGGGGCTGAAATTATGTATTCCACCGATCTTGGCTTCGAGCCCCCTGGGGGTATAATTTCCGGTAACTTTTCTGATGTCGTTCAAGGGTCCGCCAACGGAATGACAGGGCAGGCAGAGGTTGTTGAAGAGCTCCCGGCCGGCGGTCATCATGTTGTCCCTGGTGACCTCCCGGCTGCTGACCCACTTCGCCTCCTGGAGAAACCCGTTCTGCTGAATAAGCTCCATATCTTTTTTGAGAATGGAAGTCGAGTACATGTGGTCGCGGATGATATAAGGACGCCGGCCCGCCTCACGAATGAACTCGAAGGACCCCATGTAGAGAAGGCCCAGGACAAGCATGACCGCGGCAATCGGCCGGGTTATGGACTGGGGCATCCGGATGGCCATGATCAGGCCGCCGAGCATCAGCATCGGCCCCAGGATGATGAATGCATCCAGGTAAGGCTTGATCTCCGGCATGCGCTCAAATATCAGCACCTGCAGTTCAGGCGGCAGGGCGGCCCTGTACCACCAGGCCGAGCCGAGAAAAAGCAAAAAGGGCGCAATGAGCCAGAGCGCGCAGTAGCGAACCATTCTGACGCGCAAGACAACATCTTTCAGGTTGACCGCAGTCAGGAAGCCGTATAATCCGGCCAGCATGAAGGCCAGGAAAGATCTGAAAAACAGGGCGGGCCAGAAAGTCGGATTGAATAAGGCAGACCAGAAATTGTTGTTTTGCAGCCACGCGCCCGGAGTGAGCATGAAATCGATGATGCCGTTGATGACAAAGAGCGATAACCAGGCGCAGCCGAAATAAATCCAGCCGATAATCACATGGTTGCGGTTGTCCATGCGGCCAAAGGTATAATAGTAAATAAAAAGAGAAAGGATTTCAGCGGTAAAAAAGACCCATTCAATGCCCCAGGCAAAAACAAACAGGTGAATGAGCTTGGAGGTTGCGGCCGGATTCAGCAGCGAGATGGTGAACCATATCCCCACTCCGGTCATGCCGCCGGCCACCATGGTCAGAAGCAGGAAAAATTTGGTGTGCCGGCGGACAAAATCAATGATTGCCTGGTTGTTTTCCCTGATTCCCTTCATTTCGGTCATTACCAGGAATAACCCGCCGCCCACCGCAAAATGGGCAACATAGACATGAAAGATCGCCATCAGGGCAATCAGCAGGCCGCCGCCCGCGCCGTCCAGCTGCCATACGGGATAATTCATGACCGCACCTCCCTGTTGCCGATAACCTGCCAGGCAAGTTTGAACATCCAGTAATTGAGCAACAATCCGCCCAGGAAAATGATCAGAAAGACCACCATGGGCGAATGCTGGGATACAACCTCCAGATCGGACAGGGAAAAATAAGGTCTGAGGTACGCGGCTCTAACCAGGTCGCGGATCAGGATCATGATCAATATCGTCGGCAGAACAGTATACATGGCCGGTAAAATTTTTCCCCTCAGGCTGTAGATGATCGACAGGGCGGCGAGAATGACACCTGCCAGGAGCAGGACGCCAATCATGCCGCCGGCCAGGGTTGATGAATTTCTGACCTGTTCCGGCAGCATGCCGTAAAACCAGAATCCGAAGCCGAAATTGGCGATGGTGGCATAACCGAACCAGCTGCATCCGTGCCGGACCCATCGGGCGGCTTCCTCGTCGCCGCGGCGGCGTTTAAGTTCATAGTACAGGGCGATGCTCATACCGCCCACGGCTATTGCCGCGGTAATCATATGCAGCAGGCGCGGGAACAGGATCGGGTCGCCAAGATTGAGCAGGAAACCGGTTGGGCTGTCAAAATACCTTGTCCAGGTCTCCGGCACCTGGGCCAAGGTAAAATTATTGGTCATGAAAAAGGCGATGGCCACCAGAGCAAAGACGGTGTACCCGAGAACCGGCACCCTGGCTCCCTGAAGGGCGTCATACTTATAATCATAAATATAGGCCATGTAGTAGCCGCTTACCAGGAAAGCAATGACAAACAGCCAGAAGTTGGCCATGAGCACCGAGCTTGTGTAGAAAAAATGGCCGTACAGGACCTGGACAAAGAGCAGCGGGGCGACCCCGAAGTTGACGGTAAAGGCTATGGCAAATGGAAGTTTTCCGGCAATCTCACGGGTCAGGGGCTCTGAGTCCGGCCCCCCTCGAAAATGATTGACCAGGGCGATTATCCCGGTGCCAAGCATGACATTCATCAGGATAATATGGAGAAACAGGGTAATGATCAACAGCAGTTCAAACCACCCCCAGGAGACGGGAAGGGTGTCTGGTGTGGGAATCAGGGCGGAAGGATCCATGCATACCTCCAGGGATAGATTCTCGTCAGTTTATCATTACGCTAGATCTATACATTTCTCCGGGCAGAACGCAGCTGCCTGCTGGACCTCGTCGGTTATATCCGGGTCAGGGACCACCAGCGCGGCTTTTCCGGTGGATTCATCCAGGTGAAATACTTCAGGACACATCTCAATACATGTTCCGCAACCGTTGCAGAGGTATGCATCAATACTGATCTGTTTCATTGCTTGCAGGGTATCACAGAAAAGACTTGAAGTCGAACAAAGAAAACCATGATTCTGGGGCACTCACCCGCCTTGGGGCGAATCCCTTTGACAGGAGACACGAAATCCAAGGTAAATACTCACAGGCAGGGCAGCCACACATTGCCCCTTTACCAATATTTATATTGTGCAATCTAAAGATAACGCAGACACTCGCCCACGCAGGCGCAGTCATTACTCAAGGCATCTTTTTGAAACTTTCGATCCGGCTCAATGGGGTAAATACCGGTATAGCAGGCAAGGCAGAAGCTGTCGCGGTCCAGGCCGGTTGCCTCGACAAGCCCGTCCAGGCTGAGATAGGTAAGCGAATCCAGGCCGAGATACTCGCGGATGCCGTCCACGGTTTTCTGCCCGGCAATAAGTTCGGTATTGGAAGGAAAATCAATGCCGTAAAAGCACGGATGACAGGTCGGCGGACAGCTGACCAGCATATGCACTTCCCGGGCGCCGGCATTGCGCAGCGACATGACTCTGCTGCGCCCGGTGGTTCCGCGAATGATCGAATCCTCAACGATAATGACTTTCTTGTCCTTGAGCAGGGAGCGGACAGGATTGAGTTTGACCCGCACTGAAAAATCGCGCATGGACTGGGTGGGCTGGATAAAGGTGCGGCCGATATAATGGTTCCTGATCATTCCCATTTCCAGAGGAATGCCGGAAGCCTGCGAATAGCCGATGGCAGCGTAGTTGCCCGAATCGGGAAAGGGCATGATGAAATCACCGTCGATCTTCGCCTCCCGGGCGAGAATTTCCCCCATCCTCTTGCGGGCGGTATAGACATTGATGCCGAAAATATCACTGTCCGGCCGGGCAAAATAGACCTGCTCAAAAATGCACAGGCTTTTCCGGCGCGGGGGCCAGGGAAATATCGATTCCAGGCCGTCCTTGTTGATAATCAGGACCTCGCCCGGCTCAACCTCCCGAAGATATTCTGCCTGGACCAGATCAAAAGCACAGGTTTCGGAGGCAACTATGTAGGCGCCATTCTCCAGCCTGCCGAGACAGAGGGGGCGAAAGCCGTTCGGGTCGCGAACAGCGACCATGGTGTCCCTGGTCATGAGCAGCAGGGAGTATGCCCCCTTGATGCAGGCGAACGACTCCTTGATTGCCTGGGCAAGTCCGGAATCCAGGGAGCGGGCCAGAAGATGGAGAACAATTTCACTGTCCATGGACGTCTGAAAGATGGACCCCTTGTGTTCGAGATCGTTGCGGAGGTCGATGGAATTCACCAGGTTGCCGTTGTGGGCAACCGCAAGAGGTGTGCCCTGGAAGTTCACCATGAAGGGCTGGGTGTTGACAATGTTCGACTCTCCCGTGGTGGAATAGCGGACATGGCCGATGGTCATATGACCGGTGAGCTTCTGCAGGGTATCCTCACTGAACACTTCCGGGACAAGGCCCATATTCTTGTGGATATTGACCCGCCGGCCGTCACTGGCCACAATACCGGCGCTCTCCTGTCCACGGTGCTGGAGGGCATAGAGCCCGAAATAGGTGAGCTTGGCGGCGTCTTCGTGTCCGAATATACCGCATACTCCGCACTCGTGTTTCGGTCTGCCGGAGGATGTGTCCTGTGTATGGTCGGCTTGCATGGCCTTGTTCCGTAGAGCAGGTTAATCTTGTCAGTCGCGCCGGGGGCTTCTGCCTGATCCGGGTTTCGAAAATTGAAAGGCACAAAGAGCGACCCTTTGTGCCTGCTGCTTGTTCAGATTTTTTCTCCAAAATTCTAAGATACAGATTGCTGCAGTTTTTTCAAGAAAATATGCCATGAACTGCGATTTTTGACGTTGATAATTTCCTCCGCCGGGAATGAGGAAATTACACTGAAGATGTCTTCCTGCCCATCATCGGGACTTCCGCCCAACCAACCCCCTTCAAATGATAAACATGGAAAACAGAAGCAGTAGGCAGAGAACTAAAGCCGTATAGAGCAGGTAAACACCTATGGTCCCCTGATGTATGGCACGCCGTATTCTCACAACTTTACCGGCAAAGGCGCCGCATCCCGGCACGAGCAGCCGGTCCAGGACCACGTCCGGTGTACGAGAACTGAAACTGCTCTCTTCCGGGAATAAACCGGTGGCCGTCTTTCCTTCAAACCGCGACATGAGAATCAGCCTGTACTGGGTCATGATCATCTGGGCAAAGGATGAGGTCGAATATTGCGCCCGTGGAACGAAACCGCTATACCCGCATCCCCATGTGGAAAGATGCCGGTCAGCAAGGTTGCCACGCCCTTTGCTGAAAAGAAAAAGAAGCAGGAGCAACAGCAGGAAAAGCAGGGCCGTAAAACTGATATACGGGAGCGGCGCCAAAGCCGGCAACATATGCGGTCCTGCCGGAGGAACTCCAGCCCATTGGCTAATCGCCCCGGACAGCATGGGCCACACCGTTGCCGGGGCAATGCCGATCCAGACACACCCGCCCAGCAGTATGACCATTGCCGCGAGCATGGTGACCGGCGCCTCCCTCTTATCCGGCAGGTCGGTGCGCGGGGTCCCTAGAAATGACAGGCCGAAGACCTTGGCAAAGCAGAGCAGCGCAAGCCCTCCAATCATGGCCAGCCCGGGAACTGCCAGCAGCAGACCGTTCAGGGACGGAGTCGCCTGGTTTCCCGGGTGCAGCAGGGCGAGGTAGACGAACCACTCACTGACAAAACCGTTCAACGGCGGCAGACCGCAGATGGCAATTGCCCCGCCGAGAAAGAAAAGGCCGGTATAGGGCATGGAGCGAAGGAGTCCGCCATAGGATGACAGTTGCCTTGAACCGGTGCTTTTGATCATCGATCCAGCGCTGAGAAAAAGCAGGCCCTTGAACAGCCCGTGGTTGACGACATGGAGCAGCGCGCCGGCCATGCCCAGAACGGCTATGCTTTCAACGCCGTGCGCTTTCCCCAGCATGGCTGCGCCGGTTCCTAGGAGGATGATGCCGATGTTCTCAATGCTGTGATAGGCAAGCAACCGCTTGATATCGTGCTGGGCAATGGCAAAGACGACCCCGAGAATGCCGGAAACAAGCCCGAGTCCGAGGATCAGCCACCCCCACCATGCCGGCAGGGCCTGAAAAAAACTCGTAACCCGCAGTATGCCGTAAATGCCGGTTTTGATCATGACCCCGGACATCAGGGCCGAAACATGGCTCGGGGCCGCGGCATGGGCGCCCGGCAGCCAGATGTGCAGGGGCATGATGCCGCCCTTGATACCGAATCCCACAAGGGTCAGGAGGAAAAGAATGGTTGCGTTGCCGGTCATGGCGCTGCTGAGACTGCCGGCGGCAGGAAGACTGACCAGGCAGGCATTTTCTCCCAGAAGGGCAAACAGGGCAAACAGCGCCAGGGTCCCTACATGGGTCGACATGAGATAGACAAGTCCGGCCTGCAGGTTTTGCTCATCCTCCCGTTGGGCAATGACCAGGAAATAACCGCACAGCGCCATGATTTCCCAGCTGATCAGAAAAATAACGCCGTTGTCGGCAGCAAGCACCAGGGCGATGCCGGCAGCAAGCAGAGGATAGAAAAAGCGGATCCAGGCGCTGCTGCCCGGCAGCTCCGAGTGGGGCCAGTAACCGCTGCCGTACAGCAGGCCCGCGCCCGAGATGAGAAAGGCGGGAACAAGAAAAACGGCGCTGAGCCCGTCGATGCGCAGGGAAAAGGAACCGGCGATGGTTTGCCAGGGGATGCTGAACAAAAAACTCTCCCGGGTGAACAGACAAAGCAAAGCCGCCGCCAGGCCGAAAAGACAGCCGGTGAGGCCGGCAGCCAGGGAAAGACGGTCCCAGAATACGGAACCGTTACGGCTCAAAGGGGCGAGCAGACTGGAAAACAGCAGCAACAGTACAGCGGCAAGGAAGAGAATCATGTCATCCTTTCTCCCGGGCAACCGCTGCCGAACCCGGTATGTCCGGCCCTTTGCCTTTGCCGCGACTGTTTCATCTTTTGTCCAGCAGGCGCAGCAGCCCGTCCAGGGTCGTGTAGGGATGAGGCGGACAGCCCGGTATATAAAGGTCAACGGGCAGGATGGTCTCCAGGCCGTTGCATGCTTCCGGACTGTCCAGGAAGGGACCGCCGTTAATGGCGCAGGCCCCGGCGGCAATGACCAGCTTCGGTTCGGGTACGGCCTCGTAGGTTGCCA
The DNA here is from genome assembly GCA_023544645.1 of Desulfobulbaceae bacterium. GTDB lineage: Bacteria > Desulfobacterota > Desulfobulbia > Desulfobulbales > Desulfobulbaceae > UBA10518. The sequence continues at coordinate 11,844 of JAMJFO010000006.1, forward strand.
GCAGGGCCGCATGCATATTTCTGGTAACCGGTCCGGTAACCAGGATCCCGTCGGCATGCCGGGGAGAGGCCACAAACTGGATGCCGAACCGGCCGAGGTCAAATACCAGGGTGCCCAGTACATTGACATCGGCTTCGCAGCCGTTGCACCCCCCGGCGGAAACCTGGCGGAGCTTGAGCGAACGTTTGAACAGGGAAAGCATTTTCTTTTCCAGGGCGGCGGCCAGAGCCGGCCCTCTCCCGTCAAGCAGTAGATCCCGGCGGCGGTTGACCGCCAGCCGGTAGTCATTGCTGAAGGTCAGGGCCCCGTGCGGGCAGGCCGGACAATCGGCGCAGAACAAACAGCGGCCCAGATCCACCGTTATGTTGTCACCTTTCCTGGAAACAGCCCCGAAGGGACAATTCTCTGAACAGCCGATACAGCCCGGGGGGCATTTTTCCGGCTTTAATTTCGGCAGGCCGCGGAACCGTTCCGGAATGACCGGCTCCGTTGCCGGAAAACCGCTGGTCCGGTATCCCTGCCTGAATCGTTCAGCTATGATGCGCAGCATGCAATTTCCTTGATATATTTTCTACAGGTCAAACCCGCAGTAGGACAGGTTGAAGCTCTTGTTGCAGAGCGGAAAATCCGAAATCTGTTCGTTCCGCAGCGCCATGGCCAGACCGCTCCAGTTAAAGAATGATGGATCGACTATCTTGTAGCGGCTGATCCGGCCCTCCCGGTCGGTGACCGCGGCGTGGACGACCGGGCCCCGCCAGCCTTCGACCATGGTCACAGCAAAGGATTCGGCTGCCAGTTTGCCGGGCTTCATGCGGAGCGGCCCCCGCGGAATCTTGTAGAGGCCCTGGTTCACCAGGCTGATCGACTGGTCGATTTCCCGCTGGCGCACCCTGGCCCGGGCATACACATCGCCGCCCGATTCAATGACTGCATCAATGTATTCCCGGCGATACCTTGCTACACTATGATGGCGACGGGTATCGCAATCCATGCCGCAGGCCTTGGCGGCAACGCCGGTCATCCCGAGGGCGGCGGCATCCTGCAGGGAAACCTTGCCCACCCCTTCGAGACGGGAAAGCACCGAAGGCGTTTCAAAAAAAAGGTTCAGCGCTCCGCGGGTGTGCGCGCTGACTTTGGCCAGGGTCTGCCGCAATTGTTCGGCCATATCCTGATCGATATCATAGAGAACGCCGCCGGGCCGCACCAGTCCCCGGCCGAACCTGCTGCCCGAGATCGCGGCGGTCATATTGAGATAATCCCCCCGGAGTCGCCCGCAATAAGCGGAGGTCGGAAGAAAGCCAACGTCACCGGCCAGGGCCCCGATATCACCGACATGGTTGGCGAGCCGCTCCAGTTCCAGGGCCAGGGCTCGAATGACTGCCGGCTTTTCCGGGATCGTGGTGCGGCTGAGCGCTTCCACCACCATGCTGTAGGCCGTCATGTGGCCGATGGTCGTATCACCGGCGGCGGTCTCAATCCGGTAAGGGGTCTGCGGCCACGGACCGCCGGCCAGGAGCCGTTCAATGCCGCGGTGCTGGTATCCCAGGGAAATTTCCAGGTGCAGCACTTCTTCCCCGTAGCATTGAAACCGGAAATGACCCGGCTCAATGATGCCGGCATGAACAGGACCCACCCCGACTTCATGCACCTCATCCCCCGCCACCTGAAAATATTCCATGTCGCCCGCCAATGGGTGCCGGGCGGGATCACGGTTCCAGGCATCGGTTTTGCCCGGCCAGGGGGCGTGGAAACGCACCGGCTTGAACCAGGGGTGGCCCTTGAATACAACCCCGAACTGCTCACCGATTTCCCGCTCGAAAAGATGAAACTGGGGGCATCCGGGAGTCAGGGATTCCAGCACCTGTTCCCCAACGGCACGGAATATTGCGAGCCGATTGGCGGCATCTTCCGCGACAACGGTATAAATGGAAAGGGGAAAATCATCATTCGGACCGGGATCGGCAAAGCAGGTGACCAGCCTGCACCCCCGGGTGAGAAGCGGAGCCAGAATTCCGCCCAGTTCCTGATACGAAAGCGGCTGCAGATCGGCCAGCTGCAGTGTTCCGCCATTGTGGATAACCGGATAGGGAGTCATTGGACACCTCCGACAAGTTCGGCAGCTTCCTGGAACAGAACCCTGAGGGGCTCAGGCACATAGAGGCCGAGGACAAGTACGGCCGCCAGCAGGAGCAGCGGACTGAAAATGGTCATGAATGTTTCATGGCCAGCGTCCGGGGAAGTCTCTTCTTCCATGGGCGGACCCAAAACCACCGTCAGCACCGTGCTGCTCATGCCGATGAAAATGATGGCCAGCAAGGCAATGAAGCTGATTCCCAGCAAAAGATTGCCCCCGCTGAAAATGCCCCGGAGGATGATGAATTCACTCATGAATGGACCAAAGGGCGGTGAACCGGTAATGGCCAGGAAGCCGATCAGAAACAGACTGGTCGACCAGGGCAGGAAACCGATGGCGCCCTGGGTTTCACACATCCTCTTGCTCCCGAAGTAGCGGTGGATATTGCCGGCGCTCATAAACAGCGCCCCCTTGGTCAGCGCGTTGTTAAGGACATGAAACATGGCGCCGTAGACGGCCAGTTTGCCCATGGCCAAACCGATGACCAGGATGCCCATATGTTCGACACTGGAGTAGGCAAGCATTCGCTTGATATCACGCTGACGGATGACGAACACCGCGGCAAAAACCAGGGAAAGCATACCCAGGGCGAGGAGAAAGTGGCGGGCCAGCGCCTGTTCGCCGGCAGCGGTCATGACCTGCACGGCGCGCAGGATGGCGAGAAAGGCAACGGAAGTCAGGCCGCCGGCCAGGAGACCGCCGACCAGCCCCGGAGCTTCACCGTAGGCGTCCGGTTTCCAGGTGTGCAGAGGCGCCAGTCCCATTTTGGTGCCAAAACCCACCAGCAGAAAAACAAAACCTGTTCGCAGCCAGGGCTTGGACATTGAAGCGGCCGAGAGCATAATCTGGTCAATCTGCAATCCATGCCCGCTGCCGTCTCCGAGTCCGGCATAAGCAATGAAGAGCAGGCCCAGCATGGCCAGGGCGATTCCCACCGAGCACAGCAGCAGATATTTCCAGGTCGCCTCGATGGAAAACCGGTTGCGGTTGAAATAGATAAGCGGGGCGCTGGTCACGGTGGTTGCTTCGACCGCAACCCACAACAACCCGAAGTTGCGGGCCGCCGCGGCCAGGCTCATGGCGCCCAGGAACAGCAGCAGACAGACGATGAACACCCGGTTATTCCAGGTTGGATGGCTCCGGAGATACCCCACCGCATACAACGAGGAGGCAAGAAAAAGCAGGCTTATCACCAGCAGGATAAGGCGGCCAAGGGCATCAAGCCCGAGCATGCCCTCCAGGGGATACGATTCCGGCAAGAAAACAACCCGGCAGACAAAAGCACTATGGATCAGGGCCGTGAACGGAATGAGCAGCGGCCGCCATCGTTCCGGGGAAACGGCAGCGGCAGCGGCCGCAGCCAGGGGCAGCAGGATGATGACAAGAAGGGATACGGAGTTCATTCTTTCAGAAGTCTGAGATGTTCAGTGTTTATTGATGAATATTCCCGGTTGATGTGGTCCATGACGATCCCCATGACAAAAATGGCGACCAGCATGTCCAGCAGTACACCTGCTTCAACCATGAGGGGCATGGCTTCAACCAGGAGGATGCCGAAAATAAAAATTCCATTTTCCAGGATCAGGTAGCCCAGGACCTGGGTGATTGCCTTGCGGCGGGTTATAAGCATGATAAAACCTGCTCCCATGGTGGACAGGGCTGCCGGAATGAACAGGGAATGATAATGCTGCGGCAGCAGGGGCAGGCGATCGGCAAAAATAAAGGCTCCGGCCGTAATCAGCGCTCCGATCATCAGCGTTGCGATATACCCGATACGCGGCTCGATCTCCCGCCGGATGCGGACCTGGCGGATGGCCCGGAACAGCAGCCAGGGAATAATGGTGCCCTTGATGATCAGCGCCCCGGCCATCAGCACCATCGAATGGCCGTTGATCCCATGAACCATGGGAGGAAGCAGGGCCAGCAGAATGCCCTGCGAGGCCACCGTCTTGATGCAGGCGCCGAGCCGGCTGGTTCCCAGGGTAAAGAAATTGAGCAGAATAACTGCCATCAGGACTTCATTGGTAAGGTTGGTCATGGCCGTCACCGGAGAACCAGGATAAAGGCAAAAAAGGACAGCAGGGTTGTGCCGACCAGCAGCTGGGGGATCCGGATCAGCCGCAGACGGGCCATGGCCGACTCAACCAGGCCGATGCACACGGCAAGGACCATCAGGCCGGCAACCAGGGCAAACCCGTCAAAGAGCATGCTGCCCGATGACGGCAGGATCAGGTCAAGCACCAGCACGGCTGAAAGCAGCAGCTTCATGGCCGCGCCATACTGAATCAGGGCAAAGTCAGGACCGCTGTGATCCAGCACCATGACCTCATGAATCATCGTCAGTTCAAGATGGGTGTTGGGATCATCAAAAGGGATGCGGCAGTTTTCAACCAGCAGGACAATAAAAAGACAGAAGGAAATCAATATGAGCGACATGGCGGCAGGACCGGAGAAAAGCGCCCCGCCGGCTCCCGCGCTCAACATGGTATTGAGGGTAAGACTGTTTGAACTGCGGGCAAGAACAACAAACGCGACAAAAATGATGGGTTCGACCAGCACCGAGAAGGTTGCTTCACGAGCTGCCCCCATTCCTTCAAAACTCGAACCGGTGTCCATCGCGGCCAACACCGTAAAAAACCGGGCCAGTCCCAGCAGATACACAAAAAGGACCAGGTCGCCGGTAAAGGACAGAGGGGCGGGCATGGCGCCGAAAGGAACAAGCATCGCGGCCAGCAGCGGTACGGCAAAACCGACCACCGGACCGGCCCTGAACAGCCAGGTTGTCGTCCTGCTGATCACCATGGATTTACGGAAAAGCTTCCGGATGTCGCTGTAGGGCTGCAACAGCGGCGGCCCCTGCCGCCCGGCAATCACGGCCTTGGTCCTGGCGATAATCCCCGGCAGGAGGGGAGATATCCCCAGCAGCAGAAGAAGATGAAAGAGCAGAGAGCTGAATACGGAAGTCTGGTAAAAGTTCATTCTGCTTTTGTCCGATGCGGCGGCAGAATCCTTTCTTCCATCTCTTTTATGACCTCCAGCAGTTCGCGTCGGGGAGGCTCCTCCATGATTCGGGCCTGAAAAAGCGGCTCCATCAGCAGGCGTTGCAGCCTGGTCATCAGGATGGCCAGCTCCTGGGTATTCGCCGGCAGGATCAGAAAAATAACCCTGGCCGGCAACCCGTCCATGGCCTTGAAATCCGTCGGTTGTTCGAGAAAGGAGAGGATGATCAGCGACCGTTCAAGATAAACGGGGTGGTCCAGGCTCGGGGCCATGCAGGCTATCCCATGCAGGGAGGACGGGACAAGCGCTTCCCGGTCGAGGATGGAAAATTTAATGTCCAGGGGATTGAACGAACCTGTCCGCGGCAGGGTGGACAGGAGTTCATCGAGCGCTTCATCACGGTTTCTGCCGTGGATACGGTAGAGGACGGAGCCGTTGGCCAGGGCGCCGGAAACCGTTATCCGGTAGTTCATGGCGGCCGGCGCATTCTCTCCGCCGGTCTGAGTGGAAATCCACTTGTTGACGCTGTCGGCGCGGAACCGCCACTGCCCGCCTATTTTTACGGCAAAGGGAAACTGGTTGTCATTGAGCATCCGATAAATGGTTTTTTCGGAAACCCCCATGCTGGCAGCCATTTCTTTCACGCCGATGAAGATGTTGTCCATTTTTGTCCAAATGTGTCTATTGATGTCCAGGACGATTCTTGTACTTTTCTTTGGAAATTCCGTCAAGGGAAAATTATGGGATCCGCGAATGCGGTTCAGGGAATTTATGACCTGCTGGCGGCTGGGAGAGTCTGTACGGCACAACCTTTCAAACCCCGGACACAAGGAAAGCCATTGACTTTCCCCACAGCGTGTACCGGAACGCCACCATTGATTAAATGGTGCAGTGACAGCGGTGTGCTATCGGTGCAACAGCATTGGGCGGATACTTGGAGATAAAACCTGAATTGAATGGATGAGAAATCAGCTGCATGATGAGAGAAAATCCTGATAGGACCTGACTATTCCGGCTTCAAGGGCTGTCTGAGGGAACCAGCCAAGAGATTGAATGCGGCTGACATCCAGTAATTTTCTCGGGGTGCCGTCGGGTTTGCTGGAATCCCATTCAATGGCGCCATCGAAACCAACCACCTTTTTGACAAGATTGGCAAGTTCACGAACCGTCATGTCTGCGCCAAAACCGATATTGACCAGGGGGGGGGTGAACCCGGAAAAAAGGGGCTGGCAGGCTTTGGCCGGCAACGTCATGAGAAAGACGCAGGCATCAGCCATGTCACCGCTGAACAGAAATTCCCGGCGGGGAGTCCCGGTTCCCCAGGCTACCATTTTCTCTTTATTCTTCACCTTTGCCTCGTGCATTTTGCGGATCAGGGCCGGAAGAACATGGGAGTTCTGCAGATCGTAATTATCGCCTGGTCCGTACAGGTTGGTCGGCATCACAGCGAGATATCGTGTACCGTATTGACGATTATATGCCCAGCAAGTCTCAATACCGGCAATTTTGGCAACTGCATAGGGACGATTTGTCGATTCCAGAGGCCCGGTCATCAGGTATTCTTCTTTCATGGGCTGGGGACAATCGCGGGGATAAACACATGAAGAACCGAGGAAAAGCAGCTTTTTAACGCCGGTCATCCAGGATTGATGAATTATATTATCCTGGATGATCAGGTTCTGGTGAATAAATTCCGCGGGATAGGTATTATTCGCATGGATCCCTCCCACTTTAGCGGCTGCCAGGAAAACATATTCCGGCATCTGGTCGGCAAAAAAATCCCGCGCCGCGGACTGATCCGTTAGGTCCAGTTCAGCTCGCGACCTTGTCACGATATTTGAATAGCCTCTGGCGGCAAGCTTTTGCAGCAATGCGGAACCGACTAGACCTCGATGACCGGCAACAAATATTTTACTTTCCGGCCGCATAATTATGACTCATGATGGTTACCTGATGGCTATAAGAAATGACTTTTCCGGGAAGTGCTGCCAAAACCTGCGGCCCTGACCTCCAACCGTTTCAATTTTTATAGCCTTTTTTGCGTCAAAAATTCAAACACTTTTCCCCTTCCTGTCCCAAATGCCGCACCAGGCAGTCGCCAGGGCGATGAGCAGCCGGGTCAGTTTTTCCATATCACCAAGCTTCACCTGCTCGTCCGTTGAATGAACATGGTTCATACCGGTGGCGATTATCGCCGTGGGCAGACCGTACCCGTTGAGGATATTGGCATCGCTGCCGCCGCCGGCTATTTTGTAGGAAAGGCCCAGCCCGATGGACCGGGCTGCCTTGCCAATGTGGCGGATCACCTTGTCAGCGCGGTCCAGTTTCATGACCGGAAATTCAGGCCGGGCGGTGAACGAGAGACCGGGCTCTCCCCTTGCCTGCCCGCTGGGATCATCCCATTCCTGGACCACCCGTTCAAAGACTCTTTGTACCTCGTCGGTGAGCTGTTGCAGGTATTCCTCGGAATGGCTCCGGATCTCGCCGACTACGGTGACCCGTTCCGGGACAATATTGCTTGCCACGCCTCCCTCGATTGTACCAATGTTGATCGTGCTCTGGTCGCCGATGCGGCCTTGGGGAATATCGGCCAGAGCCCGGGCGGCGAGGGTTATGGCGTTGATTCCCCATTCGGGATGAAGCCCGGCATGGGCCGCCACCCCCTCAACGGTTATCTCCAGGTGATTGGCGGCCGGGGCGCCAATGATGACTGTATCAATGCCGGTACTGTCCAGGGCATAACCGATTTTAGCGTTGATCATGGCTGGATCAAGGGATTTTGCACCCAGGAGGCCGATCTCTTCGCAGGTGGTCAGGACGATCTCGATGGGGCCGTGGGGAACGTTGTTTTCACGAAGATACCGTATAGTCTCGATTATTGCGGCAACGCCTGATTTATCGTCGCTGCCGAGCACGGTGTCCCCGGCGCTGAAAAAGGTATCGTTTTGCCGGCGAACCTTTACGCCTCGGGCGGGTTCCACCGTGTCCATGTGACAGCAGAAGAATATTCCTTCAGCTTCAGCGGTGCCGCGGAAACGGATAAACAGGTTGCCGCTGTCAGAGCCGGTTACCCGGGCGGAATCGTCCTCCAGGATCTCATCGGCGCCGAGATCGGAAAAAATCCCCTTGAGCAGCGCGGCTATTTTCCCTTCTTCCCTGGACGGACTGTCTGTTTCGCACAGGAGGACAAAGCATGCCGCAAGGCGTTCCCGGTTGATCACCAGTGGCGGGGTCATTCCTTTTCCCGACCGGAACGGCTCTGCAGCAGGACCACGGCATGGACGGCGATCCCCTCGCCCCTTCCCGTGTAGCCCATCATTTCCGTGGTGGTCGCCTTGATGTTGATGCTGTCTGGATCGGCGGAACAGGCAGCGGCGAGATTGGTGCGCATTTCATCGACAAACGGCGCCAGTCTGGGGCGCTGGCAGATGACCGTTATGTCGGCGTTGCCTATGGTGAATTTTTTTTCCTCAACCAGCCTGATGGTTTTTTCCAGCAGTTTGAGGCTGCTGATATCCTTGTACTGGGGATCGTTATCCGGGAAATGCCGGCCGATATCTCCGATTCCCATTGCCCCGAACAGCGCGTCAATAAAGGCGTGAATAATCACATCGGCATCGGAATGGCCTTCAAGCCCCAGGTCAAAGGGGATGTCCACGCCGCCGAGAATCAGATGACGGCCGATCTTGTACCTGTGCGCGTCAAAACCATGGCCTATTCGCAACATATTTGACTCCTTGTTGATGTTTGCCGCCAGCTTCAGGTCATCCGGACGGGTAATCTTTATGTTTTCCTCACTTCCCTCGATAACGCGCACCGGGATACCGGCATGTTCCAGCAGGGATGCCTCATCCGTGCCTTCGAAGCCGGCCCGCTGCGCCTCTTCGTACGCTCTGCGCAGCAAACCGGTTGCCGCGGCCTGAGGAGTCTGGGCCTGCCAGAGCCGACTGCGGTCCACAGTCCCTGCTATCTCCCCTGATGAGCTCACCTGCTTGATCGTATCGCGAACCGGGACGGCCACGATGGCGGCCCCGTGATCTACGGCTGCCCGCAGACATCGCCTGATGAGTTCAGGACCGACAAAAGGACGGGCGCCGTCATGCACCAGCACGAACCCGGTTCCCGGCGGCAGGGCATCAAGTCCCGCCAGCACCGACTCCTGTCTGCTTTCCCCCCCGGTGACGAGCATGAGACGCCGGTATTGGTCGGGAGAAAAACAGCGCCGCAGGATCTGCTCGGCAATGAGGCGGTGATCCGCCGGCAGGGCGACAACGATATGACGGATTTCGCTGACCTGGAGGAAGCGGCCAATGGTCCGGACCAGGATGGGCACACCGCCCAGTTCGAGAAACTGCTTGGGAACATCCGTCCTCATCCTCGAACCTGATCCGGCGGCAGGGATAATAGCTGCAATCACCTGTTTGTCGGTTTCTGACACTTCCACCTCATGCTGATGCGCAGCAGAAAAAAAGGGCGGGCTGTAAGCCGAATTCTGTATCTGCAGAACAGATCATGATCATTTATCTGGGATGCCGGTCGCCCGGCACCTCGTGCAACCTACCCGGAAACTTCGGACGGGCAGCCCTCAAGCGTTTCCCTATTTGGTCTTGCACCAGGTGGGGTTTACCCTGCCTTCCGCGTCGCCGCGGAAGCGGTGAGCTCTTACCTCGCCATTTCAACCTTACCTGTGCCTGCCCGGAGGCAGGCCATCGGCGGTGTATTTTCTGTGGCACTTTCCCCCGGTTACCCGGAGTTCGTGTTACGAACCACCTTGCCCTGCGGTGTTCGGACTTTCCTCTCCGGCACTACGGCCGGAGCGATCATGCGCCCGCCCAACTCTATTATTTTCTGTCGTCAATTCCCCTGTTGGCCAGCTCATCGGCGCGGGCGTTCTCCTGCCGCGGAATGTGGCGGATATCCCATTTATCCAGCTGCGCCAGCTGACTCTTCACCCTGTCAAACAGAGGCTTCAACTGTTCATTTTTAACTTTATACGATCCTTCAATCTGCCGAACGATCAGTTCTGAATCAAGAAAGATATGCAGCGCCCTACAGTCAAATTGTGCCGCAAGCTCCAGGCCGGCGATAAGGGCCTGGTATTCCGCCGCGTTATTGGTGCTCTGCCCCAGATAGAGGGAGCGGACGCCGAGTTCCGCGCCATCGGCAGCGATGAGGACCGCCCCTGCCCCGGCCTCGCCCGGATTCCCCCTGGCGGCGCCGTCGGTATACAGGCTGCAGGCGGTGTCAGGCTGTGCCGATTCCGTGCCGCGAAAAAGGGTCTGCTGCAGCGGGTAGCCGCCGGACGGGGCTGCCGCTGCAAGACGGCCGAGAAGCCGGCGCACTGCTTCCGGCTCTACTGACGGCAACAGCTCCTGCAGTACTTTTTCCGGCAGGCGTTGTGCCAGAATCTGCAGAATTTCCCGGTCCTTTTTCTGCTCAGGCATCAGCGGTTTCGTTTTCCTCTTCCAGATAATAGAGAATGCGCTGGCAGGTCGGGCAGTAGTTTATCTTGTCGCCCTTGAGGACTTCATTATACTGCTGGGGCGGAATGGCCATGAAACAGCCCTGACAGGTTCCGTTCCTGGTCTGGACAACGGCGTTGCCGTTTCTCTTTTCCCGGAGCATGGCGTAGCGTTTCTGGGTGCCGGGCCGCAGCTTGGGGGCCAGGGATTCACGCTGCGCAATCACCTTTTTCTTGCGGGCATTGATCAGCTCAATGGCCTTGGCCACTTCGTCGGATTCTTCGGCAAGAAGCTTCTTCTCGCCTTTGCACAGGTTTTCCAACTCCTTGACCCTGTTCTCCTCGTTTTCAATCTGTTCCATGAGCTGCAGCAGCAGCTCTTCGTTCTCCTTAATCTGCCGTTTGTTCTCCTCAATCTCCTTGAGCAGGGCCTGGTGTTCACGGCTGGTCTGGACCTGCATCATCTTGTTCTGGCGGTCCTTGATGCGGGTCTGGGCATCTTCCAGTTCGGCCTTGGTCTCACGATGTTTGAGCTCCAGCTTTTCCATGGTTTCCCGGCACCGGTTCATTTCCTCTTCCTTGTCGGCGATTGACTGCTGCCGGTCGGTTATCTCCTGCTCTTTGCTGTAGATTTCCTGGTCAAACCCGTCAATTTCGGAGTCAATGGCCTGCAGATCAATAAGTTTGCTGATTTCTTCGTTCAATTTTCTTCTCCTTTCATCATTACCTGAAAATAAATATATATAGCGGACGGATAGAACCGCATCTTACCCGTTATTCACTTCACCTGTGACCCTGCCTGTTCACAACAGCAGCAATGGGGCAGCCTGCTGCCGTGTTATGTTCATATCCATCGGCCTGAACCGCCGCTTCACTTGATCCGCCAGTTTTTGGGCAAAACCCTCCAGGGCCTGATTTTCCGTGGCAAAATGACCGGCGTCAACAACCCACAACCCAGCCTGTTCAGCCCAGCGCGCGGTACTGTGCTTGACCTCGGAGGTGACAAACACCTGCGCGCCCTTTTCCAAGGCGGTTGCGGCAAGCTCAGAGCAGGCCCCCCCGCAGACGGCCACCCGACTGATGGACGGCGGCCGGTTGGCGGTTGCCAGCAGCCAGGGCGGAGAACATGCCCCTTTGAGCTTTGCAATGAATTCATCGGCAGTGACCGGTGACCGGTATCCGCCGATGCGGCCCATGCCGCACTGATCGGTTCCCGGACGGACTACCAGGGGCGCCGTATCGGCAAGGCCCAGCCGTCCGGCCAGCGAATCGCTGACTCCCCCTGTGGCGGAATCAAGATTGGTATGGCAGCCGATCACGTTGATCCGGGCCTGGAGAGCATGTTGAACAAATCTTCCTTCAGGACTGCCGAGATTGATGGATTTTAAAGGATGAAACAGAAAAGGATGGTGAGTGATCAGGAGATTGGCGCCGCATGCCCCGGCTTCTTCAAGAAGCGGCAGGGTCGGATCAAGACCCATCAGGATGGACTCGACCGGGTCGGCGGGGTTGCCGATCATGAGGCCGACGTTGTCCCAGTCCTCGGCCAGGCTGGCCGGAGCAATTGTTTCAATGATGTTGAGAATATCCTGTACTGTGACTGGCATATGAGCTGATTACAAATAAAAAGAGGTACTTCCGCGGGGAGGTACCTCTTTAACTAGCCTTAAACCGGTTTAGTGGTTGTTTATATAGTATTCGTTTTTCGGGGACGAACTGAATCTTCAAGTGTAATCGTTGTAATCTGTTGAACGCGGCAGTATGTTTTCTGCCGGAGTTCATATTTTTGTGGTGGGCCTACCTGGACTCGAACCAGGGACCGACCGGTTATGAGCCGGTGGCTCTAGCCAACTGAGCTATAGGCCCATTAGTGCAAAATATTCAATCCTACCATAAAAAATTTTTTGGTCAAGTGTTTTTTGTGCCGTATAAGAAAAGGTATCATTCGTGATGTTTTCTCCCGCACTTTCATCCCGTCGGGGTAAAAGGATGCTTGCATAATCCTGAATCCGTGACGGCTTTTTGCTTATGTGCTATGTAATGGTTTGAATACAACGAAGTATACACAGCGGCGCAGATTCATAATCAACGGTTCGGAATGGGATGATATTTAACAATCTGCTTTATTTCCTGGTGGTCATATTTGTCCTGTCACTTGACAGCGCTCCCGAAACTCCCCGGCTCGCTCCTGCTGCCGGGTTTTTCACCACCCTGTCACTGTATCTTTTTTTCTATTTCCTGTCCGGCTGGGTTCATCGCAGGGCCAGACCCGGATCTGCCGGTTACTTTTCCGCGGAAAAGAATCTTTCCATGGCAGCGGTTCTCCTTTTTGTCTTTCTTCTTCACTTCGTCGACCTGAAATACTACCTCCACCCCCTGTCGCTGGACAACCGGCTGCCGATTCTGGAAAATATCGGCGGCCTCCTTTTCTTCTACCTCTTCCTGGTGCTGATGTGGCTGCGCGCACGTCCCTACTATCTGGTCATTTTTCAGCGGCTCTATTCACCATTGCCATTTATCGTTTCCAACACCAGGGTCAATCTGCCGATAATCCTTCCCTGGCTTCTGCTCTCCCTCGTCTTTGACCTGCTTGCCTGGTTTGAATTTCCCGCAGTGAAGCGGATTCTGGATTCCCCGGCCGGCGACCTGGTTCTGTTTGCCGTCTTTGTTTTTTTTCTCCTCCTCTTCTTTCCGCCGCTGGTACGATGGCTCTGGAACTGCACCCCCCTGCCGCCATCCCCTCTCCGGCAAGAGATCGAAGCCTTCTTCCGCAAACAGAAATTTTCTTCGGAAATCCTGCTCTGGCCCCTCTTTGAAGGTCAGGTCGTTACCGCCGCCATCCTGGGCATCCTGCCCGGAATGCGATACCTGCTGATCACCCCGGCGCTGCTGAACACGATGAACAGGGATGAACTGGAAGCGGTGCTGGCACACGAGATCGGCCACGTGAAGAAAAAACACCTTCTTCTCTACATTTTTCTTTTTCTGGGGTTCAGCGTCCTGGCCGGCGCCGTCACTGAACCGCTGCCCTTTCTTTATCTGGGTTCGGATTGGTTTTACGCCCTGTCCAACCAATTGAACCAGTCCCCTGAGCCAGTGCTTGCCGTATTGACCGCTGTCCCTGTTCTGGTCCTCATGCTGATGTATTTCCGATTTCTGTTCGGGTACTTTATCCGCAACTTTGAACGACAGGCAGATCTTCATGTTTTCAAGGCCCAGGGTCACTGCTGGGCTCTGATCAGTGCTTTTGAAAAAATCGCCATGCTGGCAGGCAATATCAGGGAGCAAAAAAGCTGGCACCATTTCGGCATCAGCGAACGGGTCGAGTTTCTCGAACGCTGCGAACAGGACCGGTCACTGCTGCGCAAACATGATCGCAAAGTGCATGCAAGCCTTGCCCTTTATTTTATCGTTATCGCCGCCGCCACAGTTTTTCTTGGCAGAGTGGATTATGAGCAACTGGCGGCAGGCTACGAAATCAGGTACATGGAGGCGGTAATCACCCACAAACTGCATCAGGAACCGGAGAACGGCCTCCTTTTCCTGCTTCTGGGCAACATCATGCAGGAAAAGAAAATGGAGCGCCGCGCTCTTCAAGCCTATGAACGCGCTCTTCTTCTCAATCCGGATCATGCGGATATCTACAACAACCTGTCCTGGCTGCTGTTGACGGCCCGGGACAGCACACTACTTGATCCTCCCCGGGCCCTCGCCCTGGCCGAGAAGGCTTTATCTCTTGATGAAAAGGGATATATCCTGGACACCCTGGCAGTCGCTCTCTGGGCCAACGGCCAGACTGAAAAAGCCCTGGCCGCTGAAAAACGGGCCATGCGCATAGACCCTGAAAACTCAGGGTATTACCGTCAGCAGGCAGAAAAAATGGCCGCACAGGACTGGCAGGCCTCCCGCTCCTGATTTGGAGTAAATGGTCACAGGCGCCACATCTTCGTACCAACGCTCATGTCCCCCCATAAGGGAGTCATAGCGAACATTTCCGCTCGGAACCTACGCCCCATGGGCAAAGCTGCGCCACCCCTGATCATTTGCAGCTTTTTGGACAATCATGTCGGTTAGCTGCATACCCCGTGAGCATTTACCATCCGCGCCTTGCCTGCGCCGTCCGCGCGGCATCTGCTGCTCCTGATATCCTCGGCGGTACGCATCACCTTGTTGTCGAGACAATTGAGCAGAACGGCATCAATGCCGGCCCCGGCCAGCAGGGTGAGCATCCGGCCATGGAAACCGCTCTTCTGTTCCCGGGCCATCCCCTCTGAACCATTGCCCAGAGCCACGATGGTTTTGACCCTGTTGTCAAGCTGGCGGATCAGGTCGATGGCTTCAACCACCAAACCGACATCCGGCAGACCCCGGCTGACATACCAGGCCGCCGGATCAGGGCGGCAGGCCAGGACCGGGTCCAGGTAGAGCCGGGAAAAGGGCAGGCCTCTCAATGCCGCCTGCTCCAGAACCTCACTGGCCAACCGTATCCTGTCGTCGATACCGGCCGTCGCCCCGCCGGATCGAACAAGCAGAACCACCAATCCGCTGCCATAATGGTTTGCGGCGCGCAGCGCCCGGTCCAGTTCATCATGGTTAGCGGTTACCGCATTAATAACAACCTGCGGTCCGCAGCGTTGCAGAACCTGTTCCTGCGCCAGGATATTGGCGGAAAAAAACAGGGGTACGTCGGTATGGTCCCGGATGACATCCACGACCCATGAAGTCCGCTGGCCCATTTCCCTGCCCGGCCCCAGGTTGACTGCCAGAGCCTGAGCTCCCGCGGCCAGCTGTTTTCTGACAAGACCGGTGAGAAATGGTTGATCCTTCACCACCATTGACCTGTGAACCTGCTGATTGAGGACATGTATCGCGTCCCCGATCAGCATTGGTGCGGTTAAGCTGGCAATGGAATTCTCCTGATTGGCAACAAAATGTAGAGCTCGATTGTCCGGGGTCATTATATTCCTCCTCCTGGCGCTGGATTATGCCTGGCCCGGGCAGAAAAAAAACCCGGACCGACAGATGCCGATCCGGGATGTCCCTTTTACCCACAGATACGATAACGGCTTTCCCTGGTCCGCGGGGAAATCCTTTTTCCTGAAAGGCAGGTCTTCTGACTTTCCCGATCATGCAGCAGCCTTCCCGTCCATCCTTTTTGCAGACAAAGGCAGACAGTGGCACACCGGCCGGTATTTGGCACGCCAATATACCGGTCAGGCTGATGACCTGTTCTTTTTCCCATGAAAAAGAGGGATTACAGCGGCGGGCCCGTCCCCGATTCACACAGGGTTCCCTTTTCATCCTCGGCTGGAGGAACCTGTCAGGTCTTGTACAGGTCCTTTCATAAAACACAGCGCCGGCTGCTGTCAAGCAAAAATTGCAGATCACCACACCATATAGCGTCACCAACAAATAGAGACACTTCATAATGTAGTATTATGTGCTGCAGAATGCCGGCGTCGACAAAAATTCTATAAAATATAATCGGCAGGCTGGATATTGAAGACCGCGGGATGCAGACTTTCCAGAACCGGTCGGTTAAAACCCCGGGTGTGCTGATCCAGCGGTCCAAGATTGACAAGCTCTCCCTTGGCAAACCCTCCCTGCTCAAGAGGCGTGAGCAACTGCACCCAAAGCTCCTTGCCGTCCCCTGATTCACCGCCGTATTTTGCCACCAAACCCATCTCATTGTTGTCAAGCCGGAGCAGGGTGCCGATGGGGTACACGCCGATCATGTTGATGAACACCTTGAGCAGCAGGGGATCGAAATCCTTGCCCGAACCCTCCTGCATAATGCCCAGGGCACGATCAGGACTGATGGGGAAAGTTCGGTAGACCCGCCTGGCGGTAATGGCATCAAAGACATCGGCAATACAGATTATCCGGCCAAAAAGGCTCAGAGGTTTTTTTCGCGGTGTCTGCGGATACCCGGACAGATCATATTTCAGATGATGTTCGAACGGGGGAAGCATCATCTCCGTTTTCCGTTGCTGTGAAGCCTTCAGCAGGATAATCTGCCGGACGCTGTAGATGGAATGATTCCGCATCTCTTTGAATTCATGTTCAGACAGTTTGCCCGGCTTGTTGAGGATTTTCTTGGGCACATCAATCTTGCCAAGGTCGTGAAACAGGGCGCTGAGGCTCAGCGATTCAAGCTGATTCTTATTCAAGCCGATACGACTGCCCAGGCACATGGACAAAATGGCCACGTTCAGCGAATGGGTGAAGGTATAATCGTCGTAATCACGGATAGTGCTGAGGCTCAAAAGAACATTGCTGTCATCCATGACCGTATCGATCATGATATGGACCATGCGCAATGCTTTTTTTATGCTCGCATTTTTATCGTTTGAAACTTTTTGCGAGACTTCCTGGAGGGAATTCAGTGCATACCCGTATGCCTGAAGGGCTTTTTGTCTTTTATCCTGATCTTTGTCTACCTGTACAGGTTCTCTGTCCAGGTCTTTCTGCCGGTGTTCCTCTCCAATGGCAACGGCCTCTTCCAGTTCCGTATCGGAAAGCGGAATCGGATCGACCCAGGCATACTCAGCCGAGCTTACCTGTGCTTCCAGCCAGTCAGCGGGATTCTCCTCATGGAGGCACCGGCCCAGAAGACGGGCAAACGATGCGACATCCTTCAGCGGAGCATCAACTGCTGAAGGAAAAAAACGGAGTCCTTTTATCCCCCGCTTCTCAAAGAATACCAGCATGGTATTTATCAGGGCGGCGAATTTGGAAGAGTGCGGAACCTTTTCCAGCTGCAGGTAAAACCGGCCGGATGAGGCGAAAAGGGTAATTTCGTCATCCTCCCGGAACAGTTTCTCAATGGTGATGACAAAATTTTCAACAGCGGAGACAAGCACGTGATTGTTATCTCCATAGACCTTGGCGGAACTGATCAGCATGTGCAGACAATAGAGAAACTGCAGGCCATCTCCATCGGAGAAGTCTTTTGCCTGCACGGTCTGATTGACAGGAGGGATGGTATTCATTTTACTTTTTCCAGGGCGAACTGGCAGGCCATGCGTATATCCGGCCGCAGACTCCTGACCCCCTTTTGCAGTACTGCCAATGCCTCTTCGGTCCCCAGAATCTTCAGGGCAATGGCTGAACCTTTTTTATGCACGGAGTTTATATTGCTGAACATTTGCGTCAATTTGCTCTCCATCAGGATCTGCTGCAACAGCTTGACCGACCGGAACGAGCCGCATTGGGAGAGCGCCTTATAATATTCGAACATGTGTGCATGCTCAATGCCTTCCGTCACAGCCTGTTCAAGATAACGCAGCAGCAGGGCCTCCGCCTCCTCGGGCTGGGCCCGGGAAAGAAGAATGGTCAGCAGCCTGCCGACGATGACATCATCTTCATCGTTCAACAGGTGATACAAGGCAGCAAAATCAGGGGTTGACGCATGGGTGAGATATCCGCTGAGCCCGGCTCTCCTGACTTCCACTGAAGCGTGCCGGGTCATCTGCAGGCTGATTTTTTCCCCGGCCATGCTGCCGAGATCCTCAACGACCGGGAACAGCAGGAGATTGATGTTTTCATCCGACTGCGCAAGAAGGGTATTGAATGCGTCGGGATCTTTTCTGGCCTTGCCGGCTATAAGTTCATACAGCTCGTTGCGGACATCAATATTGTCCGTACCGATGCTGCCCATCAGAGGACCGAGGGTGAAGATGATATCCGGAGTAAGCATCCGGACAACATGCCAGAGAAATTTCTGATGCTCCTTGAAAAGAGTGGTCACCAGGAGCGGATTGTTGACCCAGGAGAGTTCCGTCCAATGTTCCGGCAGAGACAGCGAAGTGATAAAACTGTCCACCAGGTCCAGGGTCCACGGCCTGATCGCCTTGATCCGGTTCCTGATAGTCAGCACATTACTGCAGAGTTTATAGGCTAGGTGAAAATTCCCCTTGTTCAGGGTATCAAAAAAAACGGCCTCCAGGAACTTCAGAACCTGGGTGAAATGCAATTTGTTTTTCTGAGAGATGAGGATAATGAGCAGGATCTCAATGATATCATTGGTATAGTCCGTCCGCTCCTCTTCTTCCACATAGGAGCGGAGGATTGCCTCCTCCTCAGGGGTTATCGCAAGAATTTTCAGCGCCTGTTCCATCCGCAGGAGATTGGTGACTGTTTCGCTCCGGGCAGGGGACTGGTCCTGGGCGGCAGTTGCTTCCGTTCCGGTTGTTTCGGCAATGGTGTTGACGGTTTTCGTCCTGGAATTGTCCGGCCCTGGTGCATCAGGCCTGTCGACGGCTGCGGCGGCAGACTCATCAGGCGCGGCCTTGAGCGATGCCAGATCAAAATTAAATCCCTCCAGGGCAAAAAGATCAACCTCCTCATACTCAAGATGCTGAAAATCGGCCTGCCAGAGAGAGGTGACTATATCGCCGCCCGATTCGTCCCCGGCGCTTCTGTGGCGATTGAGTATCCTGAACAACTGTGCTATCTCGACCGTGTCGATCCCCTGAAAAAAATCGAGACGAATGACCCCGTCCCGGGTAAGAAGATAGGCTGGATTATTTTCTTCCGGCGGCCCGGCAAAAATTTTCTCCCCTTCATAGATCAGACTATTTTTTTCAATACCAAGGGACAGCTCTCCGTAGCTCGCAAGAAATGCTGCCAGCTGATTGGCGAATTTTTCGAGATTTGTCCGGCTGAAGACATGGTCTTCCGGATACAGCGAGTAGGACTTGAAGGCGGCAGTGAAGGCCTGGATGGTTTTCAGGACAGCCTGCAGCTCTTCATCCTGCCCTGGTCTCTGTTTCACACTGGCTGAGGTCACTTCAATTCACCGCCCTTGATTTTCACTATGTCCATCCATTGTTTCATCTCATAAATACAGTTTTTACTTTATACTATTTTTTCAAAAAAACGAAGAAGCTTGTACTGCAAGGAACCCACAGCACCGGCAACCGCCATTGGCGGAAAAATAATTCTCATCTTCCCGACACACCTCGTTTGCTGTACAATGGAGATGGAATTTTTCAACGTACAACGTAACATCCTTTTCATTCTGTGAATGTATGCCCATGAAGACGTTTCGCAACAGCGAACAGATACAATCAGACGCCCTGCGAGCCAATCTTGCGGAAACCGCCGGCGAGGTGGTGGTTGATCCGGCGTTTCAGCCATGCCAGGAGGTTGTGGCAAATTATCAGGGTCTTTCGGCCAAGCTTGATCACCTGTTGCAGGAAATCCACCACCCCTTTCGCAACTGGAATTTTATCATCCCGGAACTCCGCGCCTTTGTCCTGAAAAATCTGAACCATTACCTGCGGCACCAGAAAGGGGCGGTGTGTTTTTCCCTCTTTTGCGGGATCTTTCTCGATGCCCTGGCCGACGGCCGCAAAAACGGCAAACTGGTAGCCATGGTGATAGAGGCCATGCTTGCCTATACAGATAAACTCATCAACTCCATCGACCAGGACGGCCTCAACAGTTACCAGCAGGAGTTCAATACATTTTTCAAAAAGCTGACCGTTCTCGACGAGATTGACGGCCAGGTCATGATGTACATGGTCCAGGGGCATCACCCCATGAAAAAAATGGCCCTCAGACTGGTATCGTTCAGCGACGGCGATTCGCCTCTGACCTATGATTTTGAGCCCCCTGCCCGTCTGATGAAGAAAATCCTGTCGCTCAATTACCAATACTGGCTGAGCGAAGATGATCCTCTGCCCTGGTTCATGGAAAAGTGCGGCGAGTTCTGCGAGGACTGGCAGGCCAGCAAATCATTCGCCGCCATATCCCATGAACAGCTGCACCGCTACCAAACGGAGCTCGACAGCATCAAGATCGACGATGATCCCCTTGCCGCACTCCGCAGAATCCTGAAACTCCCGAACCACATGGACATTGTCCGCCTGTACCGGGAAATACCCAACAAGCTGGCCCTGGAAAGCGAAGGCTACTCCCCGTTCATTGAAAACCGGAAACTGCTTTTCCTCTTCCGGATCATGGATACATCAGGTCTCCACCTGATCCACGAGGAAACGCTGCGGGAAATAAACCGGAGTCTTGTCCAGCTCATCCGCAAGCAGTCCTTTGAACAGATCGAACAGTTTTTTGTCACCACCTTCCAGCTGCTCAAGGCCAATGTCCGGCGTTATCCCCATACCTCTCTGCAGTGTATCCAGGTCATCGGCGGCGAGGTTTTCAAACGGGGCAATTCACGCCTTGTCGAAGCTTTTTTATGGGAAACCGTCCGTTTCGGCTTTCAATACGCCAATGTCATGGGTGTTGATGAAGACTGGCAGCCCATAACCAATCCGGCCCACCTGGCAAACATCCGGGTCTGGCTCAACCTGATCATGCAGGAGCCCAAATGGTGTTCAACCCTGTTTTCCGCCCTGATCATCAACCTGAAGCTTTCCGGAACCTGTGTCAAAGATACAGATCTTTTTCAACGTGATATCACCGAATTACTAAATCATCCCATCGAGCCTATCTATAACCTGGCCAAACAGTTCACCAAGCTGATGCCGGTTTTTTTCAACGAGATCGGCGCGGAGGGCGAACTGCGTGATGTTTCCACCGAGCTGGATGAACTGCATAACCGTCGGGACGTCATTATCCATTTTCTGCGCAAGCAGAGCCATGTCGAATCGAGCAATCTTATCGTCGACTTTATCGAGGCGATTTTTACATTCTGGCTCAACTGCGATAAGGAGGCTCTCCGCCCCTTTCTTCCGGACGAGATATATCGGCAGCTGCAATCAACCGGCCCCTTTATTGATGAACAGCATATCCTGACCAACCGTATCCGCAATGATCTCAAGTTTCGCAAGACAAAACATATCCTGCAATGGAAAGCTGAAGATCGCGAGACCTATCTTGAACGTCAACAGGATATTTCCCCGGTGGAGCGGCGCCGTTTTGAACTGCTGGTCAGGATGTTCAAACTCCTGCACCACAAGTACAATCTCGGCCTGCAGGAACTGCGCAACGAGCTGCACCAGGCAAGTCAGAGTGGTTTCCCCGAACTGGAGCATCTTCTGGAAATTCTTGACGACTGTGATACCTATACCTGCCTGGGGGCGGTGGTGGACCATCTTGAGCAGTTGAAGGAGATCATCCTCAGCCCGGAAAAATTCCCCCCCAGAGAGGAGATCTATCACAAACGTCATATCGCCGTTGACATCCCCTCGGTATACGGGCGCTACAGTGAACGGAAATTCGACGCCTTGGGTCTCACCTTCCGCCTGGAAAACCTGGCCAACATCTATCTGGAACGGCTGTCGGACACCATCAACCTGACCTTCATCACCCAGGCGACCTTTATCCGGATCACCCGGTGCCTGAAGCTTTATATCCGGGCGCTCAACGTGGACGGCATAAGCAGCAGAAAACTGGATACCTACGTCAGCTTTCTGGCTTCATCCATCGGGATCAAACGGTTTTCCTATACGCAGTACCTTGATATTTTCCGCGGCATGTCCGAAAGTATCAAGGATATAATCTACGCCTATTACACCAATGTCCACCAGAACAACCTGTCAATCATCATTCCCCAGATCGGCGAGGAAAATCTGCTAACCAAGTACCGCCCCCACTGGGATGAACAGGAACTGTCGGTCACCATCCACAGGCTGTCGGAAACATTTTTCCGCGACCTCATCGCCACCACTTTCGGCCTCCAGCACCTGGATAACTTCATCACCAGGATCATGCAGACCCTGGAGGCGCAGAAGGACATCCTCGACGAAAACGATGTCGACCTGCTGATGACTTATAATCCCGAAATGACCATCAGCTCTCTGTACGACGAAAACCTGCGCACCCACAATCTCATCCATCTGGGCAACAAGGGATTCAATCTCATGGTAATGGCCGGTGACGGCAAACCTGTGCCCCCGGCCTTTGTCATCACCACGGAAATATTCCGCTGCTGGTCGGCGGTGCGGCGTTTCGGCCGGGCCAGGGATGAATTCATGCAGCGGGTCCGCAATTCAATCAACGGCCTGGAAAAGCTCACCGGCATGATATTCGGTGCGCCCGAAAATCCACTGCTGCTTTCGGTCCGTTCCGGATCCGCCATGTCCATGCCGGGCATGATGTCCACCATCCATAACGTCGGCCTGAATGAGGATCTGGTCAACGAATATGTCCAGAAAACGGGCCGGGGGTACTTTGCCTGGGACAATTACCGGCGCTTCCTCCAGTCCTGGGCAATGGCCCAGGGCGTTGACCGCGAGGAATTCCAGGAATTGATGAATGCCCATAAGCAGCGCTACAACGTTTATCTGAAAAGGGAATTTTCCCCTTTCGAGATGCAGGAACTGGCCCTGGAGTATAAAAAACTGGTCGATGCAAAGAGCCTGATCGTGCCTGATGACCCGTGGCTCCAACTCATCGGGGCCGTCGAGATGGTCCTGGATTCATGGCACACAACCAAGGCCCACGAATACCGGCAGCTCATGGGCCTGTCCGAGGATTGGGGCACGGCAGTGATCGTCCAGGCCATGGTCTACGGCAACCTGGGCCAGAACTCGGGCAGCGGGGTTCTCTTTACCGCCCACCCCTACCGCAAGGTCCGCCGGGTGGCGCTCTGGGGTGATTATGCCTCCGGCGATCAAGGGGAGGATATTGTTTCCGGCCTGGTTACCAGCCAGCCGATATCGGTGGAGCAGGCCCAGATCGATGGCCGGTCAGAGGAAAACAGTCTGGAAAAAAGGTTTCCCGATATTTATGAAAAGCTCCTGGAAATCTCCCGGGACCTGGTCTACAATAAAGGATGGAATCCCCAGGAGATAGAGTTCACCTTTGAAGGGCCGGAAGCGGAAAAACTCTATATCCTCCAGACCAGGGACATGATAACCATCAAGGCCATGGAACGCTTCAATGTCTTTGCCGACAACGGCGCGGTGCAGCCATTCAAACTCGGCAAGGGGATCGGAGTGAGCGGCAGCGCCCTGAGCGGCAGGGCGGTATTTTCAGAAAGCAATATCAAGCAGTTGCGCCGGGACGATCCGGAAACATCGCTCATCCTCATCCGACAGGATACCGTCCCCGAGGATATCCGGGAAATATCCATGGCCGACGGACTGCTGACCTCCCGCGGCGGGCAGACTTCCCATGCCGCGGTCGTGGCCACCCGCCTGGAGAAAACCTGCGTGGTCGGCTGCCGGGATCTGCAGGTCTACGAATCCGAGGAATACGCGGAGATCGAGGGGCACCGCATAATGTTCGGCGATCCCATTTCCATTGACGGACGATCAGGGACACTCATCAGGGGCATGCACCCGGTCCGGGAAGAGGTTCACATCCTCCCGCTGTGATCCCTGGATTCAGGCAGGGGATATAATGTTCGCCTCGCCGGTTGCCTTGATTTTCAGCTGCTCGGCAAAATCAAGCATCCGCTTGACTGAAACCATCGCCTGCCGGCCCACGGCCGGATCAACATGCACCTCATTCTCCCCGGTTTCCAGGGTATAGGCCAGCTCAACCAGCCCGTTCATGGCCATCCAGGGACAATGGGCGCAGCTCAGACAGGATGCCCCGATGCCGCCCACGGGGGCCTCGATAAATTTCTTCCCCGGCGCCGCCTCTTTCATTTTGTGGAAAATGCCGTGATCCGTGGCCACGATGAACAGGTCATTGGGCAACTCGGTCACTGCTTTGATCAACTGGGTGGTTGACCCGACGACATCGGCCTGCTGGATGACCTCCATGGGCGATTCCGGATGGACCAGCACCCCCGCCTCCGGATGCCTGCGACGCAGGGCTTCCAGCTCTTCAGCCTTGAAGGCATCATGGACTACGCAGTAACCGGGCCACAGGAGCATATCCGCCCCGGTGACCTTCTGGATATAGCCGCCAAGGTAGCGGTCCGGCGCCCAGAGAATCTTTTCTCCCTTTTCATGGAGATGCCGGACAACCTTGACGCCGATGCTCGAAGTCACAACCCAGTCGGCACGGGCCTTCACTTCGGCGCTGGTATTGGCATAGACCACAACTGTCCGGTCCGGATGGGCGTCGCAGAATGCGCTGAAAACCGCGGCCTCGCAGCTCAAGTCCAGGGAGCACTCGGCAGCCAGGGAGGGCATGAGCACCCGTTTTTCCGGATTGAGGATCTTGGCGGTTTCCCCCATGAACCGAACCCCGGCAACAACGATGGTTCCGGCGGGATGGGAGTGGCCGAAGCGAGCCATTTCCAGGGAGTCGGAGACGCAGCCGCCGGTCTCGTCCGCCAGGATCTGGAGGTCTTCATCGGTGTAATAGTGCGCGACCAGCACCGCGTTCTTTTCCTTGAGCAGCTCCTTGATGCGTTTGATCAACTTCTCCTTTTCCGGGCCGGCAACCGCCAGGGCGGGTGTGGCTCGGGCCGCAAGTTCGTTGATCCGGGTTTCATCCACAGTTATATTGTCAATGGTTTTCATGGTATGCCGCCGGGTAATGGTTTGTAAAAATCATCCGTCCATGACATAGAATTACTGCGAGTCCCCATGCTTGTCAACCTGACTTTCCCTGGGAAAAATTTCAAGTTCCGGCGCCCAGGCGGTCCACTGCGCATCTTTTTGGTCATGCAGCTGAAAATGATCCCCATTCCGGGCCGGCTCCCCCATCTCTTCACTTTCCGGGGTTGCAAATGAGATTCCCCCAACGATCAGGGCTTCCAGCGATTCGGCATCAAGCTGCAACCCGGAAAAAAGACCCCACGAAGCATTCATTCCGCTGGCCAGCCAGAACTTTGTCCCGCTGTATACCAGTTTCGCGTATCCGGGATAAATATTCACCCTGACCAGCACTTTCTGCGCAGTCGCCGACAGGTTGTATCCGGTGACCTGTCCGACCTGGACCTGCCGGTAATACACGGGATTGCCGATATTGAGGAAACCGAGCCGCGGCGTCTCCAGAATAATATTCAACCCCCTGGATCCATGGGCTTCCGCCGAGTCAGGATACAGGATGAAATCCGAGCATAATTCGCCCTCGCCCGGCACCAGGTTGATGAAAGGACCGGTCAGAATGGTCGCAATATGGCGCACACCGGTGAAATCAATACTCGGCCTGATCAGCTCCAGGCGGCTTTTTTCCCGGAACAGGGAAGCAGCCTCCTTCCTGACAGTTGCCGTGGCAACAACCTCTTTCATCTCCGGGCCGAAGCGAACGTCCCTGATGGAACCGATTTCCATGCCCTGGTATTTGATGGCGGTATTGTTTCCGACTCCTTCCGCCCGGTTCAGCCGGAGCGTGATGGTAACGCGGTCATGCTGCAGGGCGCTGGTATAATCCGCATGCAGGGTGAAATTGTGCCCGGCGCCGACAGAGTCCCCGGTTTCCGGAGTGACAAAGGATATACCGCCGGAGAGAATGGAGGCGACACTGTCGGCCTGAATAGCAATGCCGCGAAGCCCCGCATCCACCGAAAAACCGGAACTATTATAAAACAGGGTGGACCCGTTGATCAGGCCGGTGTATTTTTCATATACCAGGATGTCAAAGAGAACATTCCGCAAGTCATCGCTGAGACGGTGTCCGATCACCTCCCCGACCGGAACCTTCCTGTACAGGACAGGCGAACCGACCTCATAATGCAGATCAGCCGTTGACTGCAGCTGAAAAACCAATCCGGGAGGATGAAGGCCGCGAATACTGCGGGTTGCTTCTGCCAGGCTGGAGAAAAGATTAAAAGAGCTGCCCTCGGCGGCAGGCTCAGCAACAGGTTTATCCCCGGCCTTCGGGGTGGTGAAGGAAATCCCTCCCCTGAGCAGGGATTCCACCGTGCCGACATTGAGCCTGACCCCTGAAAAACCGGCATCAAACTTGATGCCGCTGCTGTTCCAGAACACACTGTTTTCCTTTACCAGCTGGGTGTATTTATCGTATATCAAAATGTCGGTATGCACTGTCTGCTGGTCCTTGCCAAATCTTATTTCATAGACTTCCCCCACCTTCATCCGGTTGAACAGCACCGGCGAACCAGCCTCAACAAACCCGTTGTCCTCGGCAATAAGAGTAAAATGTTTGCCGTTTCTGAGAACCTGCCTGGGCATTGCTTCCTTTTCGACGATGAAATTATCCTTAAAAACTCCCTGCCCGGGCACGAACGTGATATATGGACCGCTGATCAGGGTGTCGATCTGATTGATCCCGGTCAGGGAAACCTCCGGGCGGACCACCCAGAAACGGGTGCCCTTTTTCAGGATGGATTCAGCCCGCGGGTCCAGAAGAATTTCTGCGGTAACCGAAAGGTTTTCATCATTGTTCACCCGTATTTTCCGGACAATCCCGGCCTCGATTCCCCGGAACATGACCTTGGTCTTGCCTTCAGTAATGCCTTCGCCGGAGGCGAGCTGCAGGGTCATGGGCAGCCAGTATTCGGCGGATTCATAGTCCGGATAGAGTTTATAAACCATTCCGCTGAGGGCCGGCGGGCTGGTATCGGCAAGAGGTTCCGGCGTGCCGCAGGAGATGCCGCCGTAGACCAGGGCGGCCAGGGACTCCAGCTTCAAGCTGAACCCTGATTGCAGGTTGCCTTCAAAGGAAAATCCGCTGGAATTCCAGAAGCGGGTGCCCATCTGGATGAGATGGCTGAACTCAGGTTCGATATACAGGTCGATCAGCACCGATCTGTCTTCACCAAGGTAGTAGTCCAACACCTTGCCGATCTTCAGGTTCCTGGTATAGACCGGCGAGTCCTTCTGCAGCGAATAGAGCGCGTCAGACATGAGTGTTATATGCAGACCAGGGCTGTCCGGTGGAAGGGTGGGGGCTTCCGGGAGGCCTTCGAATCGGGTAGCAAACTCGGTCGAACTCCCCGGCTGGACGGCAATATAACTGCCCGAGAGGATTGTTTCCAGTCCGCTCACCCTGCCGGCAGAGATCCGCGGCCTGACGATCCAGAACTTGGTATCGCTGACCAATCCGCGCCGGGCCTTCTTTTCCACCTTGACGGTCAGGTTCACTCCCTGGAGATCTTCGTCAACCGTTATCTGTTCGACAATGCCGACAGCAACTCCTTTATACATTACCTGGGTTTTTCCCGCGGTAATCCCCTCGGCATTCTCAAAATGAATGGTGCAGGTTATTCCGGCATCCCGGTAACTGGCGTACAGCAGCCATCCGGCGATACACAGGGCAACGAGCGGCAATACCCAGATTGGCGAAAGTCCGCCGCCCTTTTTTATCACAGGTGATTCCATACGTATTCCCGGTTCATTGATAAGCGGCCACAGGACTCCGCTATAAATCCTGGCAAAAGCGCAATGCGTGGTTGCTCTGCCCCATGAGTATTTACATTCATTGTTCCTGCATGTCCACCAGGTCCCAGAGCAGCCGCTGGTCAAAACTGATGGCGGCAAACATCGTGGCCAGGACCACACCAGTGAAAAAGACGGCGGCGGGGGCAACCTGGACAGTCGTGAAAAAACCGAAGTCAACCAGGGCGCAGAGCAGGGCGATGACAAAAATGTCGAGCATCGACCAGCGGCCTATGAACGCAATAAACCGGAACATAATCGATTTCTGGAGCAGCCTGGTCGCTCTCCTGAAATTGATGGAATAGAGCAGGACGCTCAGGCCGAGGATCTTGAAGACCGGCACCAGGATTGAGGCGCTTAAAATAATCAGGCCGATGGTGTGGGAGCCGTTCTGGAAAAAATAGATTATGCCGTCCAAGATGGTCGACTTTTCCGGCACGCCCAGAAACACCACCTCCATTATCGGCAGAAGGTTGGCAGGAAAAAACAGGATCAGCGCGGTGAGCACCAGGGCCCAGGTCGTGCCGACGGAGTGCGCTATCCGCCAGTGGATTTTTGCCCCGCAGCGCGGACAAAAAAGCTGGTGCCCGGTAGCCGGCGGCTGTTCATGGCGGACGACCTTGTGGCAGGAGTGGCACTGCACCAGGCCCGATGTCATGGCCCTGGTGCCGATCATCCCCTTTGCCAGGTGCAGTGTCTCGGCAGGAGCCTTTGCCTCCTTGTCTCTTTCGGCCCGTAATTCCTCAATACGACGCCAGCAATACTGCCGGTCAAAAGTCGAGGATATGCACGCCATGACAAGCACCAATCCCGCAAAACAGATAAACCCTGCCCCATAGGATATCCCGGTGGTGGGTTCCATTTTGATAATGGTCACCAGAATTGCGATCAGATAGACCTCGGACATCCCCCATTCCTCGAAATGCTGATACCAGCGCAGCAGCAGGGGCAAGGCACCGGTATAAATCCGCCGCGAAATCCCCAGGGTGACACCAAACAGCATACCCAGCTTGAGGAGGGGAAAAATCTGGGCGGTCAGGACAACCACCAGGGAAACAACACCGTATTGCTGCCGGTACAGGGCTCTGATGCTGTCAAAGATCGAGCCGGCCTCATCCATCCCCAGCATGTCAAAGGTCAACAGGATCATGAAGTGCGCGGGAATGTACAGGATCAGACCGGTCAGGCTCAAGGCAAGAGTTCGATTGACCGTATCTTTGCGGGGGCTCCGCAGTTTGAACCGGCATCGCGGACAGAGCAGATGGCTGCCGTAGGGGACCTCCGCCTTTTCGGTAGCAACGATCATGTCACAGCCCGGGCAGACCAGTGGATCCTCGGCGGCAACGCTGTTCATTTCTTCCCGCTGAAAAAACAACTGAAGTTCAACGGCATGCCCTCCCGGTAAACAGTTATTCGATTCACTGGCCCGCTATCTCCCTTCTGCGCTTTTATGGCAGCACCGGCAGCCGGATTACCTTCTCACCTGATTTGGCAACAAGTTACAACAACCTGCCTGAAAAACCTCACAAAAAGCAAGCATTGCTTAAACAAATACACCTCATAATCATAATCGATGCCGACATGTGCGCCGATGGTTATTCCCGGCAACGGAGCAGGACAACCTGCATGACAATGGGGTAATCATAGTGAACATCACCGTTCATCCATTCGTTGTACCCTATGCTGGCCCAATCACCCTGTTTTCCCCACTCTTTGAACCCGAAACTCCAGCCCGGCCATTGGGCCACCGGGTACTCCCGGTCCGGTCCGTAATCGGTGAAGGAGAGTGACGATTCAGTGGTGCATTGCCGAGAATGGCCGATGAGCATCATATCCGCCCCCCTGGATTTAGCCTCCTCGGAGATGCGGGCTCCAAAATCACTGGTGGTCATGTTGGCCGGCATGGTGGCAAACAGATGGGCGAACACCCGGCATGATGCCGGGGCCTGGCTTATCTGAAAAATCGGCGCAACCTGGTCGGTGGGGGGATAATGGCTTCCGGCAGGGCCGGAATCGGAAGAAGCGCATGCCGAAAGCAGGAAAACGACAACCGCCATACAGCTGAGCATGAATTGCTTGTTTCTCATTCTCTTATTCTCCGTGTTATGAATCATCAGTGACGTGGGGCGATCCCAATGGCATATCCGAAGATTGATGGCCACGAATATACTCTTCATTCCGCACACACCTGGGGCGGCAGGGAGGCGATGTCCTCGTTATCCAGGAGTTGGGCCGGATCACTCCTGCTCCGCTTCGCACCATTCATAGGCATTCTGGAACATCCGCAGCCACGGGGATACTACCAGGTTCTGCATGTCCGCGGGCAGCCAGTGCGCCTGCCAGGGAAGAAAAACCCGTTCCGGATGGGGCATCATGGCCAGGTGCCGGCCGTCATCGGAACACAGCCCTGCCAGACCCGCCGGCGAACCGTTGGGATTAAAGGGGTATGCCTCGGTCGCCTTGCCGCCGTCATCAACATAGACCACCGGCGCCATGCCCTCGCCAACAACCCTGTTCTGGATGGCCTGGTCCGGAAACAGCAGCCTGCCCTCGCCATGGTCGACATGGATGCCGAAAACCAGGTCCTGCATACCCTTGAGCATCATCGCCCGACTCTCCAGAACCTTCAGGGTCACCCAGCGCGATTCAAAGCGCCCGGAACGGTTGCGGACAAACCGCGGCTGCTTCCCGGCCTCAATTCCCTGCCATGGAACCCAGCCCAGCAGGGCAAACAGCTGACAGCCGTTGCAGATACCCAGGGTGAAAGTATCGGGACGGTGGTAAAATTCCTGAAACATGTCCCTCAGCCTGTCGTTGAACAGGATGGTCGCGGCCCAGCCCTTGGCCGACTCCGGTACGTCGGCATAGGAAAAACCCCCGACCGCGGCAAGCCCCCGGAACATATCCAGATTTACCTTGCCCTGCAGGAGATCGGTCATGGTTACATCCCACGGCTCGAAGCCGGCCGCATAAAACGCCGAGGTCATCTCCCGGTCAGAGTTGGAGCCTTCGTCCCGGAGAATGGCCACCCTGGGCTTGTTGCTTTTCGACAGCAGCGCCACCGGGGTCAGGCAGGGGGTGAAGCTCAGATTATATTGCGGACCCTGGCGGTCATGGATATTGTTCTTTTCCTCATCGGCGCAGGCCGGATTCATTTGCAGCCGCTCAAGCTGATAGCTGGTTTCTTCCCACCACTGGCGCAGCAGCCGCATGTCTTCGTCCAGCACGGTCTCATCGTTGTACTGTATGACTATCCTCTTCTCAGGACTGGTTAAGCCGATATTGGAGTAGGGAATATCCTGCTCCCGCAGGGCCTGCATGACCTGCTGGGCATCAAGCTCCCGGCATTCGATCACCAGGCCGAGCTCTTCGGAAAAGAGGGTTTCCAGCGCAGAATCCTCACCGTCGATGTAGAGTTCCAGCCCGCAGTTGCCGCTGAAAGCCATCTCCAGAACCGTGGTTATCAACCCGCCGTCGCTGCGGTCATGGCCGGCCGAAATCAAATCGCGGTCGATCAAATCCTGGATGACCAGGAAAGCCTTGCGCAGCAGAAGCGGGTCATCAAGATCAGGAGATTCATGGCCCAGCGTGCCGAGGGTCTGGGCCAGCGCCGTGCCGCCCATACGGTTTTTTCCATAGGCCAGATCGATAAAGATGATATTGCTGGCCCCGGGGTGTTTCAGGTCCGGGGTCACGACCCGGGTGATATCGCCAATGGCACCATAGGCAGAAATAACCAGCTGGCGCGGCGACTTGACGGTCTCGTCGCCGACCATGGTGGCCATGGACAGGCTGTCCTTGCCGCCGTCCACCGCCATGCCGATCTCGATCATGGCGGTGCGCAAGGCCTCGGCCGCATCGTAAAGAGCCGCCCCTTCACCGGCAAGTTTGGGCGCCCACATCCAGTTGGCCGAACATTTCACCTGATTCAGATCATCAATCCTGGCCCACACCAGGTTGGTCAGGGACTCACCCACGGCCATCCTGGCTCCTGCCGCCGGATTCACCAGCATCTTGATCGGCTGCTCGCCAATGGCCGTTGCCCCTCCGCTTCTGCTGAAATGGCTCTGGGCGACAACGGCGACATCGGCAACGGTGAGCTGGAGAGGCCCGCAGCACTGCTGCCGGGCGACCAGGCCGGTCACCGCCCGATCCACCTTGTTGGTCAGGAAACGTTTGGAACCCACGGCAACCAGGCGCAAAACATTATGCAGGGCGTCCCGGACATCAAGATCGGCGGGCAGGGCAAGCGGAGTCAGCTGAGGATCCAGGCGCCGGTCCTCAAACGTCTTTTGCGGTATATTGCCCAGCACTTCGGACAGCTCAAGGTCAACCGGCGTGGACCCGTCCAGCTCGTCATGCACGACAAACCGAAGGTCGCCGGTCACTTCCCCCAAAACCTCGCAGGCCACTTTTTCCCGAGCGCAGATAGCCTGGAATTGCTCAATGTTCCCGGGTCTGATGAGAAAACCGTTGCGCTCCTGGTATTCGGCCACATAGATCTCCAGCACCGACATGGTGGGGTCGCCGACCCGGATATTACGGATCTCGATCCGCCCGCCCGAGTGCTCCACCAGCTCCTTGAGGACATTGCCGGGGCCGCCCGCTCCCTGGTCGTGAATGACATCGATGAGGGTCTTGTCGCCCATCTCGTTGCAGGCCCGGATGACCCGGTTCATCTTCTGCTCCATCTCGGCATCGCCGCGCTGCACCGCGTCAAAATCGAGCTCAGAGACGTTCTCGCCCTGCAGCATGGATGAGGCTGCCCCGCCCCCGAAACCGACCCGGTATGCCGGCCCGCCGACCTGCACTATCTTCATCCCCTTGAGTTCCTCGCCCTTGTTGGTGTGGCGGGCATCGATCTGGCCGATGCCGCCGGTGAACATGATCGGCTTGAGAAAACCCCAGCGTTCGCCGTTGTCGAGGCGCATGTCAAAGGAGCGGGTAAACCCCTGGATAAGCGGTTCACCGAACTTGTTGCCGTAATCGGAAGCGCCGTTGCTGGCCTCTATCTCAATATTCAGGGGCGACGCCAGGTTGTCGGGATGGTCGAATGTTTGCTCCCAGGGCAGCGCATAGCCGGGTATATGGAGATTTCCCACACAGTAGGCGGCTGTGCCGGCAATCACCAGTCCTCCCTTGCCTGTACCCTGGATATCGCGGATCCGCCCCCCTGTTCCGGTTTCCGCCCCGGGAAAGGGGGCGACGCCGGTGGGAAAGTTATGGGTTTCAGCAGTAAAAATCACATGGTAGTTGACCGTGGCGGCGGAAAATTTTGATGGCTCACCGGGCTTTTCCGGCAGGATGGTGCTGATCTCATGGCCCTGCACGCCGCTGGAGTTATCCTTGAAGGCAATTACACTGCCCTTGGGATTGGCGTGCAGGGTATCGGTGACCAGCTCAAAAAGGGTTTTTTTCTGTTCCACCCCGTCGATGATCTGTTTGCCCCTGAAAAATCCGTGCCTGGAGTGTTCGCTGTTGGCATTGTTGAGGTCCATGATCTCGACAATGGTCGGATTGCGCTGATGCCTGGTGACGAAATACTCATAGTAAAAGTTCCGGTCCCACTCGTCCATGGATATCCCGGGAATATCGAGCAGACCATCAGGCCCGCCGTTTATCAGGTCCACTTCGTATACCGGCTCCGGTTTGATGCCGGTGGCAAAGGTGGTCAAAGGTTCCGGATAGGGACACTCGGTCATCCGGTCATGGTGTTCGGCAATAAACTGCTGCATGTCCTGGTCAGCATCGACAAGATATCGCCTGGAACGCTCGACCCGGGTCACCTTGTCCAGCCCGATGGCCCGGCAGATGGACACCATATTGGACGACCAGGCGGTTGCGAAATTCAGCCGCGGCCCCATCTCAACCACCCGATCACCGGCCAGGACAGGCGAAAGGGAAGCCGTATCCGGGAGGAAGCCTTCAGCCAGGACCAGCTTCAGTTTATGTAGTTCAGCCTGGCTGAGCTGGCCATTTGATTCAACATTAAAACAATATTCCATCCCGGCATCAATACTGCGATAGAGCCGGATGACTGTATCTCCCATGACAAAACCTTTTAACTCGTTGAAACTATATTATTAATTTTAACATGTGCTGCATGCCGCCAGCACTACAGGAAGTCTATCATTAAACAGGATTTTTTTCTGTAGAAACTTGCAGTTGGAACGGAAAATTTGTGTCCGCCCGCCCTGATTAACGGCAATAACGAATAATTTCAATTTATTAACCGCAAGCAACTCCCCTGGATCAGCGATGAATTTTGCCGTGCATTCTGCAACACTTTGAATGTCTGTCTTAACTTGAAGTTCATGCCGCATATTCCGGTGCACCCAACCCCTGCGCGGCGCTCCATAGCAATGCATATCAGGACCGGCGCGCCTGCCGGGAACGTCTTGTTGTCACACCAGCCGGGCCATGACCTGGTTGGCGAAAACCATGCCGGCCGGCGAGAGACGAAGCCGGTCATTGCTCTGCTCCACAAGGCCCTGCTCTTCCAGGCGCAGCAGAATATCACCGTAATACGCAAGGATATCGACATTGAAACGCCGGGCGATCTCAGTCATGGAAATTCCATCGGTCATCCGCAGGCCCATGATCACGGTCTCCCGCAAACGTGCTTCCGCATCCAGCTCTTCGATATCCGACCACCATTCCTTTCCCGAGCCGATTCTCCGGCAGAACTCGTCGATATCCTCGATGGCCCGGCAGCGCCGCCCGGCGAGACAGGAAACCGCACCAGGCCCGAGACCTGCATACCAGCCGTTGCGCCAGTAGTTGATATTATGGCGGCATTGTTTGCCGGGTCTGGCATAGTTGGAAATCTCATAGCGGGAAAATTCTGCCTGGGCGGTCCTTGCCGCCGTTACGGCCATCATTTCCATGACCTCGTCTTCACCGGGCAGGCAAAGGCTTCCCTGCTGCCTGCGACGGGCAAACGGGGTTCCCTCTTCAATGGTGAGCTCGTAGACGGCCAGGTGGTCAGGCTCCAGTTCCATGGCCGCCACCAGGGTCTGCTCCCAACTGGCCACCGTCTGGGCCGGCAGGCCATACATCAGGTCCATGTTCAGGTTGGCAAATCCCGCTCCCCGCGCCTCATGTACCGTGCGGATTGCCTCTGCCGCGGTATGCGGCCGCCCAATTTCCCGCAGCTCCCTGTCAACAAGGGACTGCACCCCGATGGATATGCGGTTGTATCCGGCCCGGCACAGCCGGGCCAGTTCCGCACCCCCCACGGTTGCCGGATTGACCTCTACCGAGGTCTCCACCTCCTCCGCGGCCATGGGGAAGTGGCGGCGGAAATATGCCAGCAGAGCGGCAAGCTGCTCGGGTTCCAGCAGCGAAGGGGTGCCGCCGCCGACAAAGATGGTGGCCGCCTGTCGACCTTCCGTCCACCCGGATTCAATTATCCGCCGGACCTGCCCTTCAACCGCCCGGATATAATCCCATCGCCTGCCGTTTCCGCCGGCAACGGAAAAAAAACTGCAGTAGGGGCATTTGCGCAGGCAGAACGGCACATGCAGGTACAATCCCATGCCTCCGTCGCCGGAGTCCGCAACATCAGCGTATGGCGTCAACAAGGGTTCGGCAGTCATCCTGGATCCTGGCCATGATGCCGTGATCGGCAAAACTGAACGGCTGGTCGCCGTCACCGATGATGAGGTGGTCAAGAAGACGGATATGCATAAAGTTGCAGATAAGGTGCAGGGTGCGGGTCAGCTGCTCGTCCTGGGGAGAGGGGTTCAGGCTGCCCGAGGGATGGTTGTGGGCAATGACCAGGGCCGCGGCATTTCTTTTGAGGGCAGCGATAACCACCTCGCGGGGATAAACGGTATTGACCGTGACCGTTCCTTCGCTGATCACTTCCGAATCTATTATTCCATGGGAGGCGTCCAGGTAGATAACCGCAAATGCCTCCCTTTTAAGACCGCGCAGCAGGTGAACCAGGTAGTCGGCAACATCGGCGGACGAGGTGATGTAGTCCCGGCCGGCCAGCCGCTGCTTGAGATAACGGCGGGCCACCCCCTGAATAAAGTGCAGGGCAAAAACGTTCTTGGGGCCGATCCCCTTTATCCGGGTCAGCCGCGGGCCGGAAGCGTCAAGCACTGTCGGCAGCGAGCCCAGCTCCTTCAGGGCTGCCCGGGCTGCACCCTTGCAATCGCTGCGCGGGGTGCCGAAGGTCAGGAGCAGCTCGATAATTTCGGCATCGGTAAAGGCATTAATCCCTTGCTCAAGAAATTTTTCCCGCAGGCGCTGCCGATGCCCGGCGCCCTTTTTCTGCCATTCATCCTTTTTCACGGCTGTCAGCACGAATATCGATCAAGGCCCCCAGGACCAGGTTTAAAATTGAATAAAAAAACTTAGCCTGCATTTCTCACAAGGGTCGTCGCGAGAAGCCGTAAAGTGCCGTGGATACAAGGCGCTGTACCGAAAACACTCGCAGGCATACTGTACGTATGTCGAGAATGTTTTCAGTGCTGCAACGCAGTAGACATGGTGCTTTACGGTTTCGCAGCAGATTTTTGGGAGAAATGCGGGCTAGCCCAGTTCCTGCTGAAAGAGCTTGTTCGCCAGCTGCGGATTGGCCTGCCCCTTGGTTTGCTTCATCAGCTGGCCGACAAAAAATCCCATGACCTTGGTCTTGCCTTCACGGAACTGCCGGACCTGCTCGGGATTAGCCGCAATGATCTCCCGGACAGCGTTCAGCAGCTCACCTTCGTCACTCACCTGCGCCAGATCCTTTTCCTTGACGATGGCATCGGGATCCGCGCCGGTGGCAAGCATCTCGCCGAACACTGTTTTGGCGATTTTGCCGGAAATGGTCCCTTCTTCGATCATGTTCAGCAGGCGGGCAAGGTTGTGCGGTGTCACCGGGCAAGCAGCGATGGTTTCCGGGCCATAGTCGCGGAGCATTTCGGTGCCGATCCAGTTGCTGAGCTTCTTCGGATTGGGATAGAGCATGCAGGCCGCCTCGAAATAATCGGCCAGCTCCCGGGACGAAGTAAGGATGCCGGCATCGTATTCCGGCAGCTCGTAGTCGGCAACAAAACGTTTGCGGCGTGCGTCCGGCAGCTCCGGGAGTTCGCCCCGCACCCGTTCTATCCATGCATCGTCAATGACCACCGGCACCAGGTCCGGGTCGGGAAAATACCGATAGTCGTGGGCCTCCTCCTTGCCGCGCATGGATTCGGTACACCCCCGGTCCGGGTCCCACAGCAGGGTTTCCTGCACCACTTCGCCGCCGTCAAGGAGGATGTCGCGCTGGCGGCGGACTTCAAACTCCAGGGCCAACTGCACGTTGCGGAAGGAGTTCATGTTCTTCAGCTCGGTCCGGATACCCAATTCCTCCGCGCCCACAGGCCGCAGGGAAATGTTGGCGTCGCAACGGAAGCTGCCTTCCTGCATGTTGCCGTCGCTGATGTCGAGGTAACGGACAATGGCGTGGATTTTCTTCAGGTAGGCAACCGCTTCTTCGGGAGAACGGAGATCCGGCTCGCTGACGATCTCGAGCAGGGGCGTGCCGGTCCGGTTCAGGTCGACATAGCTGACCGGCTCCCTGTCGTCATGGACCAGCTTGCCGGCATCTTCTTCCATATGCGCCCGGGTTATGCCGACGGTCTTTACCGCACCGTCCACTTCGATATCCACTGCGCCGTGTTCGGCAATGGGCAGCTCAAACTGGGATATCTGGTACCCCTTGGGCAGGTCAGGATAAAAATAGTTCTTGCGGGCAAAACGGTTCTCCCGGTTGATGGAAGAACTGGTGGCCAGGGCGAACTTGATGCCGTTTTCCACGACCTGGCGGTTGAGGACCGGCAGCACCCCCGGCATGCCGAGGCAGACCGGACAGACCTGGGTATTGGGCGGCGCCCCGAATTCCGTGGAACATCCGCAGAAAATCTTGCTTCTGGTTTTCATCTGGGCATGGATTTCCAGCCCGATTACGGTTTCAAACTCCATCGGTAAATACTCAACTCAACTTTTATTCATTGGCGTGGTGGACCCACTGCCTGACTTTTCGCAGCTCGTCCGGCCACTGGCTGGACGCCCGGACTGTAATGAACATCCTGAACAGATCATTGACCAGCCCGCTCAAATCCTCAAGAAGCGAAACTCGCTCTAAAATACGGCCTTCCACGGATTCAAGGTCATCGCCCTCGTCACTCCCGGCAACTGTTTTCGGCAGCCGGACATTGCGGAACTCCATGGTTGCCGCGGCCAGGGTTACATTATACTCATAGTCGCCGCGGGCCAGGCGTATCCGGGCCTGCTCCGGCTTTTTGCCCATCATCAGCCCGGCGCGCGCTTCTTTCAGCTCGGTCTGCAGGCCGCGGCAGATAACCTTTTCGCTGGCCTCCCCCTCGCCGAATTCAAGGAGCATGTGTTTCTCGAACACCACGAGCACATCGCCGGTGCCCGGAATATCGACGGCGCCGCCGCGTTCTTCGCTCTTGTACCAGAGCCAGGCCAGGAACTCCTGGCCCAGAAATCGTTTTTCCTGTATCAGATCTACAAGGTCCATCAGCTTCCCGCTATTGTCTGGTCTTTATCATCATCGACGTCAAAATCATCGTCCTTGGACATTTCAACGAACCCGTCTCCCATGCCCGGCAGCCCGAACAGGGCGAAGGCCCGCTCCTGAAAATGTTCGGCCTGCTCTTCGTTGCCCATATCACTATACAGTTCGGCCATATTGTTCAACACCACCGACAGGTTGGGATGGTCTTTGCCCAGGGCTGTTTCGGCAATGGCCAGAGACTGCCTGAACATCGGCTCGGCCCGGTCATATTTCTTCTGCTGTTTCAGGAGGTTGGCCAGGTGCCCCATGATCGTCCCGACATCCGGATGGTTTTCCCCCAGCACCTTTTGCTTGATCTCCAGAGCCCTGGTATAGAGCGGCTCCGATTTTTCTTCCATTTCAATCTCTTCATAAAGGCCGGCGAGCTTGTTCAGTGTAGTTCCCAGCCGTGGATGGTCCATGCCCAACCCCTTTTCAGTCACCTCCAGGGCCTTCCGGTACAGCGGCTCAGCCTCTTCATACCTTCCGGAACTATCAAACAGGACGGCCTGATCATGCAGCACAGGCCCCAGGTCCGGATGTTCGGCGCCGATGAGCTTTTCCATGGTCTCCCTGGCGCTTTGCAGAAGCTCCTCAACCCTGTCTTTCTGTTCCGCCATGACAAGCGCCCGGGCCAGTTCATGTTCCGCCCGGGCCAGCTCAACGCTTTCCTCGTCCTGCTGCCGCACGGTATTCACCCCTTTCTCCAGCCAGGTCAGCGCCTGCTCCGCATTGCCATGGATCCGGGCCATGCGCCCGGCGGCATACAGGCAATCCAGGTTTTCCTCATCAATTTCACAGGCCCGGGCGAACATGTTGGAGGCCGCGGCAAACTCGCCACGTTCTTCCTCCAACCGCCCCCACTGATACAGCATCCTTGCTGCAACCTGCGGGGCGCCGTCCAGCTGGTTTGCGGCATCATTGAGCAGGGTGCGTACAACCTCGTACTGACCTTGCCGCAGATTAGCCTGAAATGTTGCAAGCTGAAAACCGGGCAACGCCCGGCGCACCTCGTTCATTACAGCTTCCAGCTCATCCAGCAACTTCTGCTGCCGCAGAAGGCCGGACTGAAGGTCTGCCTGTTGAGCGCAAAGATTTTCCAGGGCAACTTCCAGAGGGCCCAGTTTTCCGGTTTCCCGATTTGCAATGGCCGCGTTCATTTCGCCGCGCAGCCGCTCTATCTGTTCCGCAAGTTCCGCGCCATACCTTTCCCGGTCGAGTCCGGCTTCCGGTGCGATAAATTCCCCGGCCTCCACCGCTTCCTCAACGGGTTCCGTCTCTTCCGCAATGACAGCAGTCTGATCATCCTCTTCGGCCGGTCCCTCTTCGCTCACCGGCTCCGGTTCCTCATCATCGCTGCCAAGAAAATATTCCAGCCGTTCAGCCAGCTCTTGCGGGGTTTCCCCTTCCTCGATCAGCGCGTAATCATCCGGAACATCGGCAAGAGCGGGAGCCATATCCCCCCTTCCTTTTCTTTTTAAAATGTCTTGCTCATCATCAATGAACGGAATATCTTCATCAAATTCACCATTGCCCGCCTCTTCCTCCAGGCTCAAATCAAGCTCCTCGACGGGTTCTGCCGCGTCCTTCTCACCTTTCCCGGTGGAAACAATTTCTTCTGTCTCCTCGAACGCCAGGTCAAGCTCTTCTTCGTCCTCAACGTTTTTATGGGCGCCGGCTTCAATTGCCAGATCCAGTTGATCGTCGGTTGCCGTGGCGTCATCCGCCGGGGTTTCCCGGGGTTCAGTATCTTTAAACGATTTGGGTTTGGGAGGACGAAATACCAGCACCAGGGCAACAAGAAGCAGAACTAAAATTACGCCGATCACATAGGTCATGCTTTACTCTCCCGGATTCCTTTTCAAAGTGTTCTCTGTATGCCTGACGATAATAATTGAAACGCCGGTTACAGCTCAGCGCCGGCTACACCAATATGCCCGGACGCAGCCGGTCAAGCTCTGCCTGGGTCTCAGGGTCTGTGACATGGAGGGCGATGGTCCATGGAATCTGCAGGACCAGGGACAGGCCGAAGGTCTCCTTGAAAAATTCCTCCAGCAGAACCATGGCTTTCTTGCTGGTGGTGAAAAAAAACAGGGTACCGGCAGACAGGCTCCATACCAGATCGTAAACAATGGGAACAGGAACCGATTTACGCGCCAGCTGGGTTCGCACCCGCTCCTTGATCTCCAGCCTGGCGCTGCGGCTCAGCTTGGGGATCTGGCGCTCGCGCTTGATCCGCTCCTCTTCCTTGAGTACGCATTTTTTCAGCACGGCAGGCGAAACCTTGCGCTCATCGATTCGCAGGGAAAGCACGACATAGTCACCGGCCGCATACGAAGCATAAGAGAAATCGGCGTCAAACATATTGGCCACCGAAACCCAGCCGATGGAATATTCATCCAGGGAATCGTCAATATCCTGGAATGAATGGGCGGCGACGCGTTCGGAAACGAAATCCCAGAACGATTCGGGCAGCTCACCCTCGACCGTAAACCGCATAAACGATGTGGACCCCGACAATATCCCCATGAAAAACCTCGCATCAAAAATGAAACCGCATCGCAACGACAGATTGTTTTACTGTAACCATGCACAGGGTACGGCAACACGGATCTCCCTTGCGCCCCTGTCTGAAAGAGGTTACGCTTTTTCCATATAGCAAACATGGCCGCCGGCAACAAGCAATTATAAAAATTCCCCGGCCGCAGCCCGAAAAATAAAAAATTCAGATGATACTTTGAATATTTTTTATTGACACGGTAAAATTAACAGTGTAGAAGATTTTCTCTTCCGTAGGGTCGTTAACTCAGTCGGTAGAGTATCTGCCTTTTAAGCAGAGAGTCGTTGGTTCGAGCCCAACACGACCCACCAGAAAATATACGTCCCCATCGTCTAGTCAGGTCCAGGACACCGGCCTTTCACGCCGGCAACACCGGTTCAAATCCGGTTGGGGACGCCACTTAATACTACAAGGCCGGAAACGGTTACCCAGCAGCAATCGCTGTAATTTTACCCTCCTGTATTCATCTCAGGAATTCTCAGGAATTTGTCATTTTATGGCAATGCAGGTATACTCATTACAAATTCAAATCGATAATTCGATCAGCTGGAATCGACATCATTGACATCACCTTGTGATGCTGCAAATTTATTTCAGTCGGAGGTCCATGCATGCTGACAGATGAACACAGGGTAGTTGCGCATTATTTAGGCGGAAGGCTCGCCAAGGGCTATACCTTTGATTTCAACCAGAATCGGGATACCTTTCATCTCTTTGCCGACCTGGAGCAAAGCGAAGAAAGCGTCCTGATCTATCATGAAGAACTGAAAGCACTGTTTTTTGTCAAGACCTTCGAAGGGAATCCGGCTTACAATGACCCGATCTTTACGGAAAAGGATATCAAACGGCTTGTGGGCATGAAACTGAAAATCATCTTCAAGGATGGCGAAGTGATGTATGCGACAACCTTTGGCTACAGCCCTGCCCGTCAAGGATTTTTTGTCTATCCCATCGACAAACAGTGCAATAACGAAAAAGTTTACGTGGTTACGTCTTCAACCGCGTCCATAGAGATCATCAGGTAATGCTCTACTCCCGGCTTGACCGGACAGCCCGAACCCGGCGGTCTTTTTTGGAATTACGGATCTTGCCGAATTTGACCCGCTCATCAAATATTTCCCCGCTGCCGCATTTCCGCCAGGAAAGATAACCGGTTGCCGCCGTGTTGGGGAAAAAGTCCTGGTTGATATATGGTTCGGCTCCTTTGACCATGATGGTTCGAAGCTCGTCCGTTGTGGGCAGGCGCCAGTCGGAAAAGCCGCCGAAACTGCCGGTGTTCAGCTCTGCCAGGAATGTCTCGCGGGCGCCTTCCCAACTGAAGGTTCTTTCCCGGTCATGAATTGAGCCGTCCGTGGTTTTTACCTCCCAGATCAGGCCGGTTGCCCGGTCCCTGACCATTGCCCATTGTTCGGCATCAGGGAGAAGTTCCCGTCCTTCCATGTCAAGTTTGACAAAGCCAGCCCCTTTCGACTCCTCCTCTCCGTTCACCATGGAAACCATTCCGTTCAGAAAAAACACCAAACAACATACAATCATTCCGTAACGATGCATCATTGGTCTTTACCCCGCATTATGATAAGCTGGTGTCAGCAATCAGCCCCTGCTGCCGCCTCCCTTGATTCGACAACCGCGCCCTGCCGGGATACCTGGCCGTATCAATCATTGCCCCTCCAGGTTGCTCGTGTCCGCAAAGAATAAAAATAAGCCTTAAAACTCCTTTCCCGGTAAACAGGTAAAAGCGGTTTTCGAAGCATATAATAACAAATAATATAGCATACATAAAACGTGGAAAGCAAATCAAGGCCGACCGCCTCATGGGATCAGAAAGTGCATGCAGACTAATCAGGTATTCCGTATTGTCCCATTGTAGGAGCTGCAAGAAAACATAATTATAAATTACCACTTCCTTTTTATCTAGTAATTACCTTTATTTCAACACGGTGCGACAATATGCCACGTTTTCAATGCTCCCCTTCTGTGGTACTGGGTTAATCACGTTGTGGTACATGAAATGAAAACCGCTTCAAAGCGGCAACAATTTCGGCGTAGGCTCCCCCTGCATCTTGACAACTGTATGGCGTTGGAGTGGTTTTCATTTCGTGTGGCCAGTAAATAAGGAAGTCAACAAAACCCTACAAGGAGGACCAGCACATGAAAGATGACAAAGAATCCGTATTTGAGCCTTCACGGCGTAAAATATTGATTGGCACAGGCGCTTTGGCTGCGGGAGTAGCTCTGTCCCAGCTCGGTGGTTTAGTCAAGAAAGCCGAGGCCACCGGCGGCAAGACGGAAAAATGGCCCTGGCCCTATGAAAAGCTTGATCCGGCCAAAACCGCTGAGATCTGCTATAATGAATGGTACCGCGTTTTCTGCGGAGCTGCCGTTATCAACAGTGTGGTCGGCCAGCTGCGTGAAAAAGTAGGTGAGCCTTACACCTCCTTTCCGGCTGACGCGTTCCTCTTCCTGGAAGGCGGACAGGTAGGCTGGGGCACCATCTGCGGATCTCCGGCGGGCGCGAACATCGTTGCCAACCTGATTATCGGACCACGTACTGCGGGAGCCCATGAAGGCCACGCCATTTCCGCCGACATCATGCAGTGGTACTCGGAAACCGCACTGCCGACCTTTACTCCTCAGAATCCAAAACTTACGGCAAAACTGCCCACCACGGTCAGCGAGTCCCCGCTGTGCCACATCTCAGTGGGCAAATGGATGAAAGAGGCCAATCAACCCTTGAAGAGCGCGGAAAGAAAAGACCGCTGCGCCCGGGTTGCCGCCAGCACGGCATATCGCCTGGTTGAACTGCTCAACGACTGGCATGACGGCAAATACGAATCAACGGCAACCTTCAGTTCCGCCAGTGAAAATGGCATTACCGGCCAGTTCAACTGCATGGAATGTCATGGCGACGACGTGCCCGAAGCGCCGCAGCCCAAAGCCTGATTCAGCAATATACACTCAGGATAACAAGGGTATTCCGGCATATTTTGCCGGAATACCCTTTTCTTTTTTTCGCTCATCCCCCCCGGCCTCCCTTTTTCATTTCGCATTTTTCATTTACTCTGTTATTGTATAGGCAATCAAATTGATTAAAATATTAAGTACGTACGATGCTCACAGACGAACAGGGAAAAATACTCATCAGGCTGGCGCGGCAGGTCATAGAGGAAAATCTGGAAATGGCGCCGTCCGCTCCGGTCAGCCAACAAGAACTTGCAGATCCGGTTTTCCAGGAACACAAACCTCTGTTCATTACCCTGAACAAGCACGGCCTGCTTCGCGGCTGTATCGGCAGTTTGGTCGGCACCGAATCCATTGTTGAAGCGGTCAGGAGACATGCGGTCAATGCCGCTTTTTTCGACCAGCGGTTTCCCCCGGTTTCCGAAGACGAAGTGCCGGAACTGGAAATCAATATCAGCCTCCTGACCGAACCGCAAACACTCGAATACATGGAGGGTGAAGATCTGGAGAAAAAACTTCGTCCGGGAATTGACGGGGTGATCCTGAGAGACCCCACCCAGGGAGCAGCCACATTTCTCCCCCAGGTATGGGAACAGCTTCCCACGGTTCCCCTGTTCCTTGACCACCTCTGCGGCAAGGCCGGGCTCCCTGAAGACACCTGGCGTAAACGCCACCTGCAGATCCAGACCTACCAGGTCCAATATTTCAAGGAA
The DNA here is from genome assembly GCA_023544645.1 of Desulfobulbaceae bacterium. Taxonomy (GTDB): domain Bacteria; phylum Desulfobacterota; class Desulfobulbia; order Desulfobulbales; family Desulfobulbaceae; genus UBA10518. The sequence continues at coordinate 56,444 of JAMJFO010000006.1, forward strand.
AAGTAACTCGTTTCCACTGCCGACCATGATGAAGGAAATCACTCTTTCTCCGGCGCTGTCCGGAGAGCTTGGCGCTATATATACTGCCATGGAGCTGGAATATGATGTTGTGGCAGGGCAGATCAACCTGACCTGCTCCGGTTGTCCGGACAACTGTTGTGACAGCTATTTTCTCCACTACACCTACAGCGAATGGGCTTATCTGTGGGAAGGAATGCGCACGCTAGACCATGCGACCCGGGATCGGATCATTGCCCGTTCAACACAGTATATTGAAAAGAGCCGCAGCATCCTGAAACGCCGTGAGCGGCCAAGGCTCATGTGCCCCCTGAACGATGACGGACTCTGCTCTCTCTATTCACACCGGCTGATGATCTGCCGCCTGCACGGTATTCCGGCCGCCATGACCCGGCCCGACGGGCAGACGCTCAAGTTTCCCGGCTGTTTCCGCTGCCAGGAGATTATCCAAAAAAAATATGCACAGGAAGCTGACGTCCCGTTCATGGACCGCACAGCCATGCTCAGTAAAATAGCGGCTCTCGAATCAGAGCTTCTTGGCGGCAGACGTCACCTGTTCCCTAAAGTACGGCGGACCATTGCCGAAATGATCGTCGATGGACCGCCGCTGATTGACAAACCCTTTTGCCAGCGGTAATTTTCCCTTTATCATGAATCGTATCGAGCAGACAGAATCATCGGTCCGGAACGGCCGCATGATCGATCGCCGGACCGCTGTCGATCTTGCGGCCGGTGGCAGCCAGGAGGACCTGTGGGATGCCGCCGATCGTCTTCGCCGCCATTTTCACGGCTCGCGTTTCGCCCTCTGTTCGATAATCAACGCCAGGAGCGGACGGTGTTCGGAAGACTGCCGATTCTGCGCGCAGTCAGCCCATCACCATAGCAACATTGACGAATACGATATCATTGACCTGGACAAGGCATTGGAGATCGCTGTTGACAATGACCGGCATGAGGTGCACCGCATTTCCCTGGTGACCAGCGGCCGCAGCGCCGGCGATGCCACCCTGGACCGGCTGCAAAGTATCTACGCCGGCATCTCTCGGACCACCATGATGAAACTCTGCGCATCCACAGGGTTGCTGACCAGGGAAAAAGCAGAGCGCCTCAAAGAGATGGGCGTAGTCCGTTACCACTGCAACCTGGAGGCAAGCCGCAATTTCTTTCCCACGGTCTGCGCCACCCACACCTGGGAAGAAAAAGCTGCAACCCTCAAACTGGCCCGCGAAGCCGGGATGTCCGTCTGTTCCGGGGGGATCATCGGCATGGGTGAAACCATGGAGGACCGCATCGATCTGGCCCTGGAGCTGCGCGAACTGGAAGTCAAGTCCATCCCCATCAACATCCTCACACCCATACCGGGAACTCCTTTGGGCGACCTGGAACCGCTGGTTATCGACGAAATCCTGACCACCATCGCCCTCTTCCGTTTCATCAATCCCCTGGCAGTCATCCGCATTGCCGGAGGAAGACAACAGCTGGGCAGGGACCAGTACCGCTGCTTCATGGCCGGGGCCAATGGCGCCATGGTGGGCAATTATCTTACCACTGCAGGCGGTTCCATTGAAGAGGACCTGCGCAATTTCACGGTCATGGGATTTTCCTTTGCTTGAATTCGACCGCGGCCACATCTGGCACCCATACACCTCCATGACCGATCCCCTGCCCGTCTACCAGGCGGTCTCGGCCTCCGGTGTGCGCATCAGACTGGAGGGCGGTCAGGAGCTCATTGACGGCATGTCCTCCTGGTGGGCGGCAATCCACGGGTATTCCCATCCGGTGCTCAACAAAGCGGTTATGGAACAGACGGAAACAATGGCTCACGTCATGTTCGGTGGATTGACCCATGCCCCGGCCGTTGAGCTGGCCCAACTGCTCATCGCCATTACACCGGAGCCGTTGGACAAGATTTTTTTCTCTGATTCCGGTTCGGTGGCCATTGAAGTCGCCCTGAAAATGGCCATGCAGTACTGGCACGCCGCCGGCCGGCCGGAAAAACACCGGATGCTGACCATCCGCGGCGGCTACCACGGCGACACCTTTCATGCCATGTCGGTCTGCGACCCGGTCACCGGCATGCACCACCTCTTTCAGCATGTGCTGCCCCGGCAGCTCTTTGCCCCCATGCCGAGATGCCGGTTCAACGATGAGTGGAATGAAAAGGACATAGCAGAAATGGAGCGACTGCTGGATGACCACCACCATGAACTGGCCGCGGTGATTATCGAACCCATTGTCCAGGGGGCCGGGGGCATGCGTTTTTATCATCCCGAATACCTGCGGCGCCTGCGGGAACTGTGCGACCGGCACTGTGTGCTGCTGATCTTTGATGAAATCGCCACCGGCTTTGGCCGCAGCGGCAAACTCTTTGCCGCCGAACATGCAGGAATCTCTCCGGACATCATGTGCCTGGGCAAGGCCCTGACCGGAGGGTACATGACCTTGGCCGCCACCCTGGCCACCGACGACGTTGCCGCAACCATTTCGTCCGCTGCGCCTGGGGTCTTCATGCATGGCCCGACCTTCATGGGCAACCCCCTGGCCTGCCATGTTGCGCATGCCAGCATCAACCTGCTGCTCAACTCGCCCTGGCAGGAGCGGCTCCAGGCCATGGAGGATCAGTTACGCGCAGAACTGTTCCCGGCCGCGGAGCTGCCCAATGTGGCCGATGTCAGAGTACTGGGCGGGATAGGGGTCATTGAAATGCGGGATCAGCTCGACGTTGCCGAGCTGCAGCAATTTTTTCTCCAACAGGGGGTCTGGATTCGCCCTTTCACCAATCTCATCTACATCATGCCGCCCTATATCATTGACCCGATGGACCTGCGAAAGCTGACCGGAGCCATGGTCGAAGCGGCCAGCCTTTAGGAAGTGGCCCGGCCCAGTCATTGACAAAAATTTCTATTTTCGCAGCACATCTCGCAACTTGTATGCCAGTTTGGACATGGTAATGGGCTTCTGGATAAAATTGCCCCCTGCTTCAAGTACACCGTGATGGGCAATGACATCATCCGTATAGCCGGACATGAAAATGACGGCCATGTCCGGGCGCGACTGTTTGAGTTGATCGGCCAGCTCCTGGCCGTTGATGTTCGGCATGATCACGTCGGTCAGCAGGACATCAATAACTCCTTCATGGGCATTACTGAGCCTGATGGCTTCCTCACCGTCACAGGCAGCCATTACCCTGTAACCCATGGGTTCCAGAAACATCATTACCATGTTGCGGATGCTGTGATCATCCTCGGCGATCAATATGGTCTCGGACCCCGCCGGCAGATTGGCGGATGAAGAATCGCTCTCCGCCACGGCGGCATGGGGCGTTGTCGGCAGGTAAATTTTAAAGGTCGTCCCCTTGCCGCTCTCGCTATATACGTAGATCTGCCCGCCATGCTGCTTGATGATACCGTAGACCGTGGCCAGTCCGAGCCCTGTTCCCTTGCCTGTTTCCTTGGTGGTGAAAAAGGGATCAAAGATCTGGCCCCGCACATCATCACTGATCCCGGTGCCGGTATCGGTCACTGCCAGCAGGACATGCGGGCCCAACTGGGCCTCGGCATGATGATCGACATACTCCTTGTCTATATCCACCATGGAGGTCTCAATAATAAAATGACCTCCGCCCGGCATGGCATCCCGGGCATTGACCGCCAGGTTGAGCAAAACCTGTTCAATCTGCCCGGCATCGGCGACGACCCTCCCAATGCGCTGAGAAAGATGCAGTTCCAGGCTGATGTCCTCACTGATCACCCGGCGCAGCATCCGGGTCATATCTTCGACCACTTTGTTCAGGTCCACGGGCCGCATGTTCAGGACCTGCTTGCGGCTGAAGGCGAGAAGTTGCCCGGTCAGCGTGGCAGCTTTTTCTCCGGCCTCCCTGATGGAGCTGATATCATGAAAAAACTTCGTGTCCCTGTCCACCTCTTTCAGCGTCAGTTCGCAGTATCCAATGATGACCGACAACAGGTTGTTGAAGTCATGGGCAATACCGCCGGCCAGCCGGCCGATGGATTCCATTTTCTGTATCTGGTTGAGCTGGGCCTGGAGTTTCTGCTGCTTTTCCTCCGCTTTTTTGCGGGCAGTGATATCAGTCACCACATGAACCAGCCCGCTCAGATTGCGCTCATTATCAAAACGGGGCAGCGCCTTGACCTCAATATGCTTCCGCAGGTGGGGTTCATACACTTCGGATATGGTGGCAACTCCGGTCTTGAGCGTCGCGCAGCTCGGACAGGCCATGGGGGGGCCATTCGTACCGTGATAGGATTGAAAACATTTCTGTCGGAGAATATCTTCCATTGAACGGCCAAGAATTTCTACTGCCGCATTGTTGGCCTGAATTATATTAAAATCCTTGTCATGGATGGTAATGGCATCGCTGATGGTATTGAATATCTCTTCCCAGTGTTCCTTGGCGCCGGCCAGTTCTTCCACCAGTTCCTTCTGCCGGGTTACATCCCTGATCAGACCGGTAAGGATAAGCTGACCGCCCTGCCCGGAGGGGGAAAAAGAGACCTCCACGGGAAAAACCTCCCCGTTCTTTCTGCGCCCGGCCAGTTCGAAGGTGTTACCGATGGAGCAGCATTCCCCGTTGGACATGAAGTTCTGCAACTGCGTCCGGAACGGTTCACAGTGATCAAAGACAAACAGATCAGGAAAAAACAGGCCGTCCGCCTCGTCGGCATCGTAGCCGAACATCTCTTCCGCAGCCCTGTTCATAAGGAGAACCCTGCCTGTTTTATCTGCCGCGACAATTCCTTCTTCCGCCGAATAGATAAGGTTGCGGTAGCGCTCTTCAGAATCTTGCAACCTGCGGTTCTGCTGCTTGATCTGCCGGGCCGCTCCACGGAAAAGCCAGTAAAGGGCCAGGTAGAGCAGCAGTGTTCCGGTGAGGACAGACAACCAGACCACCCGGTTATGATAGGCAATGTCCTCCATTAATCTGTCCACAGTTGCGTTGACCTGGAAGACTCCCTTGATCTCGTCGCCGGAACCGTGCCGCACAGGAACAAACAGTTCGATCACAGGACTTGAACTGACTGTAATGCCGAGCTTTTCCGCCAACGTATACGAATTGGATATTTCCGTGGTGATCCTGCCGTTGAACGCATTGGCCAGCCTGCTGCTGGCCGGGTTGAGCTTCTCCTCAGCCTCAGCCCCCGTGGACCAGACCACCTGCCCTCCCCTGTCCCAGAGCTTCATCGTGCGTATGTGAACATTTGGCCCGAGGTCAAGATCTCCTGTCAGGTATGCAAAGGCGGCGAAATTCCCCTGCGTTTTCGCCGAGTTTCGACCATTGAGGCGCAGATGATTATGCAGCTCATGATGAACCATATGGGCCGTTATTTCGTTGCAGCGCGTAGTCATGTTCCGGCGCATGGCCGAACTTATAATTTCCCCTATGGTAAAACCGAAAAGCAGCAGAGCCAGCAGCAATATCAGAGAAAATTTTTTAACCAGGGAAAACCGGAGCATTTTTTTTACGCTATTCTCCATGCTAGGGGCCACTTATCGAGGTATACGCCTCAAGAACATTGTCATGACAAAATTCATTTTCTCTCCGGATCGGCGAAACAACGGAACGGGAAAACTTCGGGCTGACAAGCACGATGGAACCTCACCATGAACATTGAACAAATTAAGCAAACAGGGACGGGAAACCGGTAAAGTATTTCATTGAGCCCTCTCTCATGAATACTTTTCTTCGGGACCAGCAAAAAGAACAATTAATCCATTATGTTATATTGTTTAAATTGTTGCTCATGTCAACAGATAAATACCACAGTGTGACAATTTGCCGCATCGCGAATATCCCTGTCCGAAAAAAAAGGGCAATCTTTATTCCACGGCTTACTCTTCCCGGTCGCGAAAAACACCGGACCGGATGCCGCTGCGGCGCATGATCTTCTGCAGTGCGGCACGGGTGAGTCCGGACAGCCTGGCGGCTTGACTCACATTGCCTTCGGTCCTGGATAGGAGTTGGCGGATGTATTGCTCTTCAAATATCCGGTTCAACTTCTCCTTTGCCTCCTTGTACAGCTGGATCTCACCGTCCGGGTCCATGGCATGGTGCTCCATTTCCAGCCGCCCTGGTCCGGTCTCGCTACCGGAAATACGCAGATGTCTGGTCCTGACGGTTGTATCAGGACAAAACAGGATGGTTCGGCGGATCACATTCTGCAGTTCCCTGACATTTCCGGGCCACTCCATCTTCATCAATTTTTCCATGGCCCCGGCGCTGACAATTTTCGGTTCTACTCCCAGTTCCCGACAGGTCTGATTGACACAGTGGGCGGCCAGCAGGGGTATATCATTGCGGATATCGCGAAGGGAAGGGGTCCGCAGGGTAACCACATTGAGGCGGTGGAACAGGTCGTCACGGAATGAATGTTCACTGATTTTCTGTTCCAGGTTCTGATTGGTCAGGCCAATGACCCGGACATCAACCTGTATTGAACGGCTTCCGCCCAGCGGCCGTATCTCCTGCTCCTGCAGGACCCGCAACAGTTTTGTCTGGATATTGACCGGGATGTCGCCGATCTCGTCCAGGCATATGGTGCCGCCGTCCGCCTCAGCAAAAAGACCCTTGAAATCCTTATCCGCGCCGGTAAACGCGCCCTTGCGATGACCGAACAGTTCGCTTTCCAGGAGGTGCTCCGGGATGGCCGGACAGTTGACGACGACCAGGGGTTTTGCCGACCTGCCGCTCTGCTCGTGCACGGCCTTGGCCACCAGCTCCTTGCCGGTGCCGCTTTCTCCCCGGACCAGGAGGGTATAATTTGTCGGGGCAATTGTCCTGATACTTTCCAACAGCGACTGTACCGGGGGAGAGTTGCCGATGATCGAGGCAATGGCGGCCCGATCGTTTACTCTTTTCTTCAGATTTTCATTTTCCCGCAGCAGCCTGCTGCGCTCAAGGGCCTTGCGGACAACCAGCAGCAGTTTCTCCTTTTCAAAGGGCTTGGTGATGAAATCATAGGCCCCCCGCTTCATGGCATCGACGGCCACGTCGATATTGCCGTAGGCGGTCATGATAACGGCGGTAACCAGTTGATTCTGCTGCTCCAGCTTTGTCAACAGCTCAAGGCCGCTTATTCCGGGCATCAGGATATCCACCAGGGCCACGTCCACCCGGTGCTGCTGCAGATGCTGCAGGGCCTTCTCACCACTCTCGGCGGTAATGATCTCAAGCCCGTCAAAATTTTTCCCCAGCAGCCTGGTCAGCCCCGCCAGCATGTCCTGTTCGTCATCAACGATCAGCAACCTGGAATCAGCCATTTTTCAGCTCCTCCGTAAACAACGTTTCCGTGCCCGCGTCCTCCCCGGTCACCGGCAGCAGAACCGTGAACCTGGTCCAGCTGCCGGGCTCGCTTTCGACCTCGATGTCTCCCCCATGATCGCGGATGATACCGTAGGCAAGGGATAAACCCAGTCCGGTGCCCTGCCCCGGTTCCTTGGTGGTAAAAAATGGATCGAAAATCTTGTTGATAACCTCTTCGGCAATGCCGACGCCGTTATCTTCGACAATGAACTGAACAAGGCCCCGCTTATCGAGAAACAGTGTATACAGCCCGATTTCACCGGTCCCGTTCATGGCCTGGGCGCCATTGATGATGAGATTCATCATCACCTGTTTTATCTTGTCCCCATCAAGCAGGAGCGGTGGCAGCTCCGGCGAGAGGTCCGTCAGAATACGGATATTGTCCTTTCTGAGCTGAGTACGCACCACGGTCAGCACTTCTTCGATCAGGACATTGAGCTGAACCGGTTTTTTAACTGTTTTTCCTCCCCGGGCAAAATCCAGCAGATCGGAAACAATATGCTGGCAGTTGCGGGCATGCTTTTCAATTATTTCCAGATCATTACGCGTCTGCGACGATTGAGCCAGCTCTTCCTTCAATATATCGGTGTAGCAGAGAATGACGCCCAGGGGGTTGTTGATTTCGTGGGCGACGCCCGCCGCCATCTGTCCGAGGGCCAACAGCTTCTCCGTCTGATACATGCGCTGCTCGATATTTTTCTGTTCCGTAACATCCTTGGCATAGCAGACCACGTTGATGACAGCGTCGGCAGTATCAAAAATCGGATAAAAATGTGTTTCATAAATGATCCCGTCCGCTGTGGGCACGTATCCGGATTTTTCTTCCTTTCCTTCACTGCCCAGCAGCAGCAGCGCATCACCGAAGGGATGGGGCACGGCTGTTCCGCGGTCATAGACCGGCCGGTCGATCACCTCTTCCAGCTGCAGCCGGTACCGCAGCAGGAATGATTTGTTGACCATTTTAAATTTTCCATTGCAATCGACCAGCACAACGAGATCGGTTATGCCGTCGAATACCGACTGCAGCAGGTCCTTGTTGGCGCTCAGCCTGGCCAGGCTCTGCAGGCTTTCAATGGTTATTCCCACCTGCCGGCCGATGGAAAACAGCAGTTCCTGCAGTTCGGCGGTTATTTCCTGGAAACCGGTGCCGACAAAGGTCATCACCCCCAGGATCTTGTCTCGGCAGCATAGCGGCAGATTGAGCGAACGCTCCTCCCGGGAGGTATTGTCAAAAAAATTCAGATGTCCATAAGCCGCGTCGCAGATGGAAGCGGAATAATCAACCGGTTCCGCCAACATTTCCCCCGAAACCTCCGGCAGCCGGTATTCAAGTTGCTGGACCAGTTCAGGGGCATTGGTCCGGCACTGCAGCTCCAGACAAGACGTCTCAGCGCTGAACAGATAAATGCCGGCCCCCCTGGCCGGAATTGTTTTGAGGGAATGTTCAAGAACCTTGGGCAAAATAGCGTTGAGATCCATTGAACCGGTGATTAGCTCGGCAATGACATTAAGGGTATTCAACTCCATGTTGCGGGCCATTATCTTTTCCTGCAGCAGATTCTCCGATTCCTGCAGTTTTCTGGTCCGCTCGTCGACCTTCAGCTCCAGGTTTTCCACATAATCCTTCAACTTCTCCCTGGTTTCATTCAGGTGGTTGGCCATGGTCCCGGCCAGGACCGTAAGATCATCAATCTCCTCCCCTGTTTGCAGATTTTCCATGAATTCTTCGCCCCTGTCATCCTGGATGGTGTCACGGAAGATGGCCAGCACCTGCCTGAGATTCTGGACCACAAGCCGATTGAAAAAAAACGTTATAATCCCGAAAAGGAAAAATACGGCCAGGAAGACCGTGCCGAAAACCGAAAAGGCTAATTCCTTTGTCTTGGCCAGACCGATATCAACCGGTATGCCGACGCTCACCAGCCCGTTTATGTATCCGGCCCGGTTGTGAAATCCGGCTTCTTTTCCGTATTTGGTGATAATGCTGGCAGGAGCGTCTTCCGGGGCGCCGTGGCAGCGGCTGCAACCTACGGTGTACTTCACCGGTTGATAGCGCATGAAATGTCGTCCTGCTTCCGACTGAACAAGACCCCTCCATTCGACCTGGTCCGGATTGTCCCGGAAGTAATGGATCATTGCCCGCTCCTGCCCTGTCGCTTCATAGACTGGATTTCTGGCGTTGACTGCCACCCGGCGGTATTCAAAATCCGGCAGATCCTCCTTGAAATGATCCATAATCGCCCGACTGATAAAGGAGCTGGACATCGCTTCGAGTACGAAATCATCATTGCCGAGCAAGGTATACATGCGGGGGCGCAAGGTGCCCCTGACATATTGCCTGGCAGCGCCAGCAGCGGCCATCACGATTTCCGTCTTTTGAAACGCCTCCTCCTCAATGGCATTTTTTTCATAAAAATAAATAATACCGGCTGCAAAAGCGCTGAAGATGAGAAGGATGAGGGCCAGGCCCAGCAGAAAACGGGCCTGCAGACCGACGTTTCGCTGAGCGGAATTTTTGCTGCTGTTCTTCATGTTCCCGTTCCTCAAAAGATGATTCACCCCGACACCTGTATTGAATCATTCCCGACGCTCGGTGTCAACCTCTGTATGCACTGCTTCCGCAAGTATACATTTTTTGCAGTCCACTGCGTTTCTGCCGGGCTGGCCCCCAATCCGGACCCTATCGCAACATATTGAAATAACGGGATTTGTAAAAAGAAAGCAGATTTGCGCAATTCTGGCACCCCCATTGCTAAGTCAAAAACAAACTATCCACCTGCATTCCACTCAGAATAAACGGGAGGTGTACAATGGCAGACAATACGGAAAAAAAATCCGACGCGTCGGAGGTGATCACCGACAAGGCGGAAGGCAAGCTCTCTGATCTCTGGAAAAAAGAGGATTACTGGGCCATCTGGCTCGGCTTTGTTCTCCTGGCCGTCGGCATGGTCATCTTTCTGCCGCGGCCGCCGGAAAAAATGCACGAAACCATTGCCGCCGCGGAAAAAACCATGCAGGAGCAGGCAGCGATGGCGCCCTTTAAAACCATTGAATGGCACAAGGCCAATGATGCCAAGGCAAAAATAAAGGGGACTGACCAATCCTATGCCAAAAAGATAAAAACCTTTATGACCAAAGCGCATGGCTGGAAAACCAACCCGTCAAATGCGTTCATCATGAGCAAAGAGGAAGCCGAAGCCAAAAACGTTGCCGGCATGGCAAAGTATGAGGCGGCATTGGCCACGGAGCAGGAACTCCTGACTGCCGCCGAATCAGCCCAGGTAACGGCTGCAGCGGCCGGCTTTCAGGATCCGGCGCTCAATGCCGCGGCAAAGGATGCCATCTCCGACTGGCGGGGCGCCAAACGGCAGGCTTCGGGAGCCAAGAAAAAAATCAGCGCCAAACCATACAACCAGTTGCCCTATCTCATTGGCCTGGGAATTGTCCTGGCGCTGTTTTTCAGTATCGGCATGCAGTTCATGTCCGGCAGCGGCATGGCGTTTATCAAGGCCTTCGGCTTTGTTTTTGTCATCGCCGTTCTTGCCTATGTCATGGAATCCCAGGCAACCATGAAGGAGTACGGCATCGGTTATGCGGCCTGGGCCATTCTCATCGGCCTGATCATCAGCAATACCGTCGGAACACCCAAATGGGTGATGCCGGCGGTCCAGACCGAATACTACATCAAAACCGGCCTGGTCCTGCTCGGCGCCGAGATCCTGTTCGGCAAGATCCTGTCCATCGGCATTCCAGGCATCTTCGTTGCCTGGGTGGTAACCCCCATTGTCCTTATCACCACTTTTATCTTCGGCCAGAAAGTGCTCAAGATGCCCTCCAAGACCCTGAACATGACCATTTCTGCGGACATGTCGGTCTGCGGAGTTTCAGCGGCAATAGCAACGGCCGCCGCCTGCCGGGCCAAGAAAGAGGAACTGACCCTGGCCATAGGCCTCTCCCTGGTATTCACCTCGGTGATGATGATCATCATGCCCATGGTCATCAAGGCCACCGGCATGGACCATGTGCTGGGCGGCGCCTGGATGGGCGGCACCATTGACGCCACCGGCGCGGTGGCCGCTGCCGGCGCTTTCTTGAGTGAACGTGCCCTGTATGTGGCCGCGACCATCAAAATGATCCAGAACGTGCTGATCGGCGTCATCGCCTTTGGCGTGGCAGTGTACTGGTGCGCCAAATATGAATGCGAGCCGGGACAGCGGGTCAGCGCCATGGAAATCTGGTACCGCTTTCCCAAATTCGTCATCGGGTTCATGGTTGCCTCCATTTTCTTCTCCATGATGTATGGGGTCATGGGCGAATCGGTGGGCTACGCGGTTCTTGACCACGGGGTTCTGCGCGGCTTTTCCCGGCTGTTCCGGGGATGGTTCTTCTGCCTGGCCTTTGTCAGCATCGGACTGGCCACCAATTTCCGCGAGCTCAAACATCATTTTGCCGGCGGCAAACCGCTCATTCTCTATGCCTGTGGACAGACACTCAACCTGTGCCTGACCCTGATCATGGCCTATATCATGTTCTTCCTGGTATTTCCTGAAATCACCGCGGGGATCTGATCATGACCGTGATGAATATGACGGCTAAACTGCACCAAGCTGCCAAAACTGCGGCCGGCACCGGCCGGCCGCAGGAGCGGAAAGGCAAAGGCTGGGCCGGACTCCTGGCCTGGCTGCTGCTGCTCTGGGCCTTTGTTTTTGTCTTTGCCCCCTGGCTGCAACACCAATCGGCCTGGATCCGGACCCTTGCCGACTATATCGATTCAAGCGGCATTGACGCCGGCGCCATCTATTACACCGAGGTCGACGAGGTGGGAGATGCTGATCTGATGATCCGCGATACCTTCCGTTTTTATCTTGATGAACAGGAGTAATGCGGCTGTTCTCTTTGCCAGAGCATCAGCCTGATGTACAATCTACCTCTCTACCCTGAGGGCAAAAGGGAATCCATTACAGGAATGAAAACGGAAAAGGTAGCGCCTTTTCCCGGGGTGCTTTTGACCTTAACCGTACCTCCCAATTCTTTTATGGACCGTTCAACAATTGCCAGGCCCAGGCCGGGACCATTGGTTTTTGTCGTGTAGAACGGCTTGAAAATTTTCTCCTGTTCACCGGCGGAAATGCCTGTTCCATGGTCCTGTACGGCAAACATGATTGTACCGTTGCTGTTTTTTATACTTACCAGAATGGTGTCACCTGCCGCAGACGCCTCCAAAGCATTTTCGACGAGATTGTAGAGACAGGCCCTTATCCTGGATAGATCAGATACAATTTCCGGCAAATGCTCATCATGGCGCAACTTGATGGAAATCTGCCGTTGATCGGCAAAATCGGCAAAATCTGTTATTACTGCTTCGGCAATGATGTTGATATCACAGGGTTCGAGCCTCAGTGGTCCGGGGTTGGAAAAATTCAAGAAAATGGCGGTAAGGTCATTCAACTTTTTGACCTCTTCTTCAATGATCCCCAGGAACTCGCTCATCAATTCGTCCTGGTATTTTTTCTTTAAAAAGGAAGTGGCCATTCCTATGGAATGAAGAGGATTCCGGGTTTCATGAGCTACTCCGGCAGCCATGTCGCTCAACTCCATCAAACGGTCGCTTTTTGCCTTCTCCTGGTCGGAGCGGACACGTTCGTTGAACGTATACTTGATGTCCTTGACCATCAGGTTGAACGCTTCAATGAGCTCGCCGATATCGTCGCCGCACGATTCTTTATAGACTACGCATTCCCGGCAATCCTTGATGTTTTTGGCGAACTCGCCTGTAACCTCGCCATGACAGCAGGTGCCGGCAATGGACCAGCAACGCAGTTTGCCGAAAGCCGGACAATTATTTTTTTTGCAGTTAAGCCGTTCCCAGCAGCGAATGATTTTCGGGTTCTCCGCTTCAACATCATAATCGCCTGACTGGATGGCCAGCATTTTTTCTCTTAATGATTTCAAACCTTTGAACTTTTTCATGCGTAAGAGGCTCCCTTAGCGGTTCATCAAGTCCAGATTTTTCATTTTGGTGCGCAACTGCTTCCTTGAGATACCTAAAAGCACGGCAGCCCGGGACTGATTCCAGGCTGTTGCATCAAGCGCTTTGGTGATTATCCTTTTTTCAGTTTCCGGGAGATTGAATTCTCCTGGCTGGTCGCATTCATCCTCGCCGAAGATTTTTAATTTACACGGTAAACACTCCATATTGATGGAATCATAATTGCACAATATCACAGCCCGTTCCAAAACATTCTCAAGCTCGCGCACATTGCCCGGCCAGTCATAACTCTTGATGACCTTCAGGACCTCAGGTTCAAATCCCCGGATGTCCTTTTTATTTTTGGCATTAAAGTGATCAAGATAATGTTTGGCCAGCAGGGGAATATCTTCCGTCCTCTCCCGCAATGGGGGGATGCGGATGGTTATGACATTCAATCGGTAGTACAGGTCTGACCTGAATTCTCCTTTTTCCACATCTGCTTCAAGGTCGCGGTTGGTGGCGGAAAGAACCCGGACATTGACCTGAATCTTATTTTTACCACCAACCCGGCGGATTTCCCGTTCCTGGAGAAACCGCAGCAATTTTTTTTCCAGCGCATAATCGATATCACCAACCTCATCAAAAAACAGGGTTCCTCCCTGCGCCATTTCGATGAGACCGATCTTACGGTCCAGGGCTCCGGTGAAAGCCCCTCTTTCATGACCGAACAGCTCGCTCTCCATAAGTTCGGACGGAATTGTCGTGCAGTCAATGGGGATAAAAGGATTGTCAACTCTGAGCGAAGAATAATGAATGGCCCTTGCCACCATCTCCTTGCCGGTTCCCGACTCGCCGAGGATGAGAATATTGGCGTCGGTCTTGCTCACCCGGCGGATCAGGGAAAAAACCTCCTGCATGGGTTTTGACTTGCCGATTATGTTCATGAACTGAAAATGGCGGCCCGATTCGTCATCCGAAAGTATTTGGCCTGAAAGAAGCAGTTCCTGAACAACGTTTTCCAGCAGCTCAAGATTCACCGGTTTGGTCAGGTAGGTATAAGCCCCCTTGCGCATCGCGTTGACGGCCAGCTCAATGGTGCCGTAGGCGGTAAGCAGGACAAACGGTATTCCCGGGGTAATGGTTTTGATTTTTTCGAGCAGCTGTTCACCGCTCATGCCCGGCATTTTATAATCGGAAATGACCAGGTCGTAATGCTTCTCCTTGAATCTGGCAAAGGCTTCTTCCCCGGAACGTGCGGTATCCACCCGGATTCTGTCGCCGCTCAGGGCAGCGGACAGAACCTTGAGTGAATTTATTTCATCGTCAACAGCAAGAATCGTGTAACTCATCGGTTAAGCTCTCTCCCTGGGGTAAAATCAGAGTAAAGATGCACCCCTTGCCGGGGGTGCTCTCGACTACGAGATCGCCATTATGCCAGCGGGCAATTTTCTGTGAAATAGCCAGACCAAGTCCGGTCCCCCTCGTTTTGGTTGTATAAAAGGGATTGAAGATCTGCCTGAGGTCTTCAGGTGCAATTCCCGGCCCTGTGTCGGAAACAGAGATGATGACGTTGCCGTCGCTGTACCTGGCTGCAACGGTCACCGCACCCTCACCTGTGATTGCATCAAATCCATTGATGATCAAATTGATCAGCACCTGTTTAATCTGACTGTAGTCGCAGAATATTTCAGGGATGTTTTCCGCGATGGCAAACTGCAAGTCTATATGCTGTTCCTCTGCTTCCTGGCTAAGGAGCGCACCTATTTCACGGATCAGCCGGGCGATATCGCTTGGCGCCTTTTCCAGCTGCACCGGTTTGGCAAAACCCAGCAGGGTTCCGGTAAGCTTGTTGATCCTGGCCACCTCGTCAGAGATTATCCTGGTAAACTCCGAAATAAGGATCCCGTCATAATTTTTGCCGATATAATTTGCTGCCCCGCTTATGGCATTCAACGGATTTTTTATTTCATGGGCCAGGGTGGCGGCCAGCTCTCCGGTCGCGGCCAGCCGGCAGAGCCTTTCCTGCTCCTCAACCGCATAGGAAAGTTTCACCACCATTTCATTGAAAGCATTGGATAATTCCCCGATCTCGTCACTGCTCTCAACATCAATATATTTGTTGAGCCCTTCATCCACCAATTTATCCACCGATTCCTTCAAACGGAGGATCGGATGGATAAGCTTGATGATGGTACCAAGACCGAAAATCAGGACCGAGGTGAAAATAGCCAGCATCAGTAAAAAGATCAGCAGGCGCTGCTCCTCGATATCAATGGAGTTTAAATTTATATAAAAAACAATAGTCCCGAAGATAATCATCGGTATTGCCGTAAGCAGACTGAATGAGGTCAAAATCCGATAAATGATGCTGCCGCCCATCTGGCTGTACATGGCCTTATTAATACAGATAAACAGCATCATAAAACCAATGGGGCGGAAGAGGTGGCCGTGCAGCCACGTCGATGACCCTATGGGAGCGGGGAAAAACAGAAAAATGGCTGAAATACAGATAAAAAGGTAACCTGTCGCGGCGAAAAAAAGACTTTTTTGCTTGATGCGATAATAGGCTGCCACGTGAAGGATGCAGACATGACCCGCCAGAAAAGCAATGCTTATCCATACCAATGGCCTGAATATGCCAAACAAGGGAAAGGTTTTGTAAACTTCAGGCACCAGTAAGACGAAGAGCGGGAGATAGAGTAACAGCAGCCATGTCTTTTTCTGCGGCCTGGAAGATGAGATGGCAATAGTGAGGATCAGCAGACCAAAACAATAGCTGACGAGGGTCTGATACAGGAGGTTAAGATCCAGGTCGGCAGCATGGATAAAAGCATGGATGAGACTGCTCATACCCATGATAATGAATCCGCCTGCCATCAGGAATAAGCGGCTTTTCTGCTCCTGACTGCATTCTTCCATCCTGTCCCGGGATGCCCTGAATAAGCGCCCGGCAATTGAAATGCAGATCAGGAAAATCAAAAATTCTTCCCAGTTGTGATAATGTAAAAAAAATTCCTTGTGCGAATAATCCATATGCTACACTGTAGCACAAACTGTGCCAAACGGCGCATAAAAACGTAAACAATGAAACCGCGATGATTTTCGAAAAAGGAAAAACTCCTGAACGTTGTGAAATGATGCCTTCTCAGGGGCTTAACCGATCCGGTTGCAGAAGAAAATATTGCGCCGGACCGAGATTGATATCAGCCTTGTCGGCAGGGACGCAAAATCTCTTTGGCCTGAATGGCACATTTTTTCACATTCCAGGGGAGATTCCGGGCTATAGTAGAGTGAGAAAAGGTATTCCTGCACAAAATAGTATAAGGCAACCGAGAGCTTCAACCACAGGTTTTATCGATCATATTTATTCAGCGGCACCGCAGAAAAAGTTATCCTTCCCCTTTAAAATTTATATCTGGCATCTTCATTGCAAACTTTTACTGCAAAGGCAGCGAGGCCAGGAACTGCTGGTCAGGATACCGCTTGTCGAAAAATAAGAGGTGCATGGACCTTTTCAATACACCGCTATGAAGAATACCGAGGTGTCCCCCTCCTCCGGGAATAAGAATGCTGCATGCATTTCTTATGACACATTTCATGCCCGGCACTCCCCCTGACGTGCCGGGCATGAATCTTCCCGCCTTGGGCAGGCTATATTCACCTCTCGGATATTGAACGGAGAACAGAATGGCAAAAAAAATTGCAGTTTTAGTAAGGGACAGGCAAAGCGAGGCGTTGCGCATGGCCATCGGAATTATTTTGCTGGACGATATTATCGAAGTTTATATTCTGGACAAAAAAATTGAAGAGACCGAGCAGAACCAGCTGTACCTGGAAACTATCCAGGATCTGGAGATAAAAGCATACACAAACGTCGAGGGAAATTATACAATAGAGTACCTGCCGACAGAAGAAATTGCTCGGCAACTGTCCGACTATGACCATGTACTCGCGTATTAAGTATTAAGCTTCAAATCCCATAAGGAGTCGGTTGATGAAAAGTTTATTTATACTCAAAAAAGATCCGGACCCGACCATAAATACAATCATGGAGGAAAGAGCAAAAGAAGCAGAGATCTATATCGTTGATCTCCGAAAGGATCAGGATTACGATGCACTTGTTGAATCCATAGAGTTATGCGACCAGGTCATGACCTGGTAAGGACACCCGCAAATGTGCAGGAATAAAGGAGCTGCTGGATGAAGATTCACCTGCACAAGGAGCCTGGCAGAGAAGCAATTTCACCGGCGCGAGATGCAGCCCAGGGGATGACAATCAATAAACAACGGGGAATCAACAATGAAACTCGGTATTCTTGTCAACACAAATGATCATTTACCAGCAATAGTCGGCATTGTGCGATCCGCAACACGCAAAGGCCATGAAGTAAACCTGTTCGCAATGGATGACGGAACAAGGCTTCTTGAGGAAAAGCCCTTTGTATCGCTCATTGAGATGCCCGGAGTTCTCATGAGCTACTGCGACCACAGTGCACAGGAATTAAACGTCAAAACCGAAGGACTTTCCTCTTCAATAGAGCGTAGCAGTCAATTCAGCAATGCCCGGATGAACCATACTTCCGACAAAGTACTCGTCATGTAACCCCCGGTGCGATGATATAATAATCCCGAAACTCGCCCGGTCAGGACAACCATTTTCCCCGCACCATATAAAAAAATTTCACAGAAAGGGTAAAAAGTGATCCGGCTTGGCAAACTGGAAGGGATCCTGCTCATATCATTTCTCCTTTTTTTTTCTTTCTCCCTCCTGTATATCTTCCGGTCATTTGATAATAATACGCTGGTCAGCTGGAAATGGATTTTTGGCGACAGGGGATTTTCGGCCATCCTCCCGTTCCTTTTGCTGGGAACAGCCTTTTCCCTGGTAATTTCCCGGCAGATCCCGCTGGAAAAATACCCGGCTCCTGTTCTTGCTGTCATTGCCGGAACTTCCGTGCTGCCACTGTGGAGCGAACCGGAACTATTGCTTGATTCCGGCCGTTACTTTCTTCAGGCGAAATCCCTGTCAGAGTATGGGTCCATCTACTTTATCCGCGAATGGGGGCAGGCAATCTCGAGTTGGACGGATATGCCCCTCGTACCTTTTCTCTACGGACTGATTCTCAAAAGCGGGAACGAATCAAGAACAGCCATACAGCTCTTCAACACCATCATTTTTATTCTTACCGTTTTCCTTACGTATAAAACAGGTGCCGGCCTCTGGAACAGGGAGCTGGGTTTTTATGCCGGGCTTCTTCTGGCAGGCATGCCTTATCTGCTTATACAAGTTCCCCAAATGCTGGTAGATGTCCATGCCATGTTTTTTCATATCCTGGCGGTTTACTGCTTTGTGCAGGCAATAAGATCCCGGGACCATTTCTCCCTTTTCCTTTCCACTTTGACATTGGTGCTGGCTGTATTCGTAAAATTTTCAACCTGGCCGATGCTGGCGTTATTACCTGTGACCGGTTTCATCATCTACCTGCAGGACGACCGTCAGCAAACCATTCTCAAAAGAGCCGCTTTTATCCTCCTGTCGGCAGCTCTCATTGCAATAATTATCCTTGTTTTCAAGTTTCCGGTATTTTACCAGCAAATACAAATACTCCTCACCTATCAGCGGCCGGCGTTGACACTCTGGGGCGAGGGGACAATTTCTTCCTTTCTCTTTCAATGTCACCCCTTTATTGCCATTCTTGCCCTGTACTCTATTTTCCGGGCCTGTCAATTAAGGGATAAACCCTTCCTTATTGTTGCCCTGTATTTGTTATTGATTGTTTTTCTGCAAATACAACGCATTCGTTATATGATCCCCCTGCTGCCTTTTATTGCTATGATGGCTGCATACGGAATTGTCGCCTTCCGGGAGACGCAGGTCAGAAGGTTCTGTGGATGCATGATCGTCTCATCATCCCTGGCTATTCTTTATGTCGTCTACCTGCCCTTTTTGCACACCACGAGCATGATGAATATCAAAATGGCAGGAGAAGCGCTCAACAACCTTGATGATGAATTTATCAATGTAACAGTCCTGCCCCAGGAAAACTCGGAAGGCAGCACTTTTATCGCCATTCCCCTGCTTGATCTTTTCACTGAAAAACAGATACTCTCCCGGCAAAGTTGGCCCCATACCAAACCCGATCACCTCTCTGCCCACTCACCCTTACTGTTCACCTGGATGCAGAACAAACCTTCGTATTATGAATTGCCTAAAGATCAAAACCCGGTCCTCAGGCCGTTGATAGTTATTTCATCGGGAAATGTAAGCGACGAGGCTTACCGCCATCTGCTCGATACAATCCCGTCAACTGACTTCAGTCACTTTACCCGCCACTCGGGTGTCTTTCGTTACCGGACAATGGTTTCGGTATACAACTGACCTGTTCCTCCCTCCCTTTCACCTTTATCGTATACTGACCGGGTAATTGTTCGAAACAGGACAGCGCTCCACACCTGCTGTCCCAAATGGGCCTGCAGGCAGAGTTAATTTGGCATCTTTCATCTGCCGACCCCTCTCGGCCAGAAAGTTTTATTTTCGCAAACCGCGCTCCACAGGGAACAAAATGGAAATGAACATCTTTCGAATCTCCGGAGCCCATCAATGGCACGAACCTTGCTGTAAATGGTGCAGATCTACCACAAAGCCTGCACCGAAAAGGATTTCTTGAGGAGAGTTTGATGGAAATAGCAATACCGAGAAAAAATATCATCTGGGCCTATGTCATAGTTGGTTTTTTCGGCCTGGTCAGTGTGATTACCTTCGCAATGCATGAATATTACGCCTATCTCTCCGCCTATCTCTGGTTCGGCTTTATTTACGGCATGTGCCTTCAATACGGCAGATTCTGCTTTGCCTCCGCATTCAGGGACCTTTTTGCCGTAGGGGTGCCGAGAATGGTTGTCGGCATCATGATTGCCACACTCCTCTTTGCCATTACATCCAACCTGGTCGCCGCTACAGGATGGAGCACCTTTCACGCCGCGCCGGTCAGTATGCACGCCCTCATCGCCGGTTTGATTTTCGGTGTCGGCATGGTCTTTGCCGGCGGCTGCGCATCAGGGTCACTCTACAAGACGGGTGAGGGCAATGGCGTTTCCCTGCTGGTCATCCTGTCCATCAGTGCCACCCAGGCGCTCTTTGTTGACTGGGGCGGTGTGTTCAACAAATTTGTTCCCGCCTCCTGGCACGAATCAGCCCTGCAGAAAGGATTGCCGGATTCAATCAATGTCGGCGACGGCTGGGTGGATCAGTATCTGGCCGGCTATGTCTGGAACCAGCCGGTCAAGACCTATGCCCAGACCCTGGGTATGCAGGATGATACTCTCACCGGCGCGCTCCTGGGCAATGCCTTTGCCGGCGTTTTTATACCGGCGGTCATCATTCTGGCCATTGTCTATATCTTCTGGGTCAGAAAAAACTATATCAAAAAAATCAGCGCAGAAAAGGGAGGCTCCATAACCTACAAAGATCACCTGAACGGGTTCTGGAGCATGATTATGGCCTCGAAAAGAACTTCCATCGCCGGCCTGCTGCTCGGCATAGCCTGCGGGCTGCAGATGTTTGTCATCGAAGGGCTGCGCATGAAATTCGGGGTGAAAAACGCGGGCACCATACTTGAACGGCTGGGACACGATTTCGGCATCTCAGCCAAGGGCACGGTTTTTGATCCCGGCTACTGGTACGTAACCACCCAGGAAGCGCAGTGGGTCGGCTGGACTCTGCAGAAACTCGGGCTCAACAATATGGACAATATCTATTTCGGCTGGGTCAACGGTATTCCCAACCCGGCGATGAACCCGGCCGACTGGATGAGTGTGGCCCTTATCGGCGGGGCCGCAGTCATGGCCCTGCTGCATGGTGAATTTAAATTTAAGGCGCCGACCAGGGAACTGGCATTCTGGGCGATTCTGGGCGGTTTTTTCATGGGCATAGGCTCACGTCTTGCCCTGGGCTGTAATGTGGGCGCTTTTTTTGTTCGCACAGCCATGGGAGACATGTCCGGTTGGCTCTTCGGTCTCGGTATGATCGGCGGGGCATTTATAGGGGTTAAAATATTTAACTGGTACACGGAACGAAAAATGGCCAAGGAAATGGCCGGCTTTGATCTGGACCTGTAACAACGAATCATTCGGAGGAACGTATTATGGCAATGACATTTACCAAAAAAGAACAAGGTATCTACTCTCTGGACGTAACCGGCTATGTCTGTCCCCATCCACAGATATATACCAAAAAGGCGCTGGAAAAAATACACGGCGGCGATGTGCTTGAAGTGACGTTTGACAACCCATCTTCATCGGAATCGGTTTCAGCCATGTGTGATTCCAACGGCAATGAAATCATAGAAAAGATTGCCGAAGGCGGCAAATTCACTTTCAGGATCAAAAAGGCATAACATCCTGAATAAAATCTTAATGACCGGCTTTCTTCACCGCCCTGGTACATTCGAACCCGGTCATCGGCATAAATGGGAGATAAAGTGAAACAGCATCTTTTTGTCATTATTGTAATCGTAACCGGTTTCAGCACTTTTTTACTGGGCTACAGTCTCCCCTCTTTTCTTGAAGTTGGTTTTGGCGGCGGCGATTCCGCGAGCATAACCCCCGATGCCGAAAATGAAGCCGATCTCATGAAATATTATGAGGACTTATACAAGGACGTTGAAGAATAGGGTGCAAACATGAAATCAGGTCCCAAAATAATTGTTATAGTTTTGATCGCGCTTTGTTCTTTTTACGGGGGCTACACTTTTTCAGCGCGAACCGGCACCGAGCCGGGTTATTTCGATGCGGTCGAAGCAGCCGGTTACGGTGGCGGCGGCAGTGAAAAAATCGAAGGCATCAGTGACGAAATGAACGAGTTTTATCAATCTTTACGCGAAGAATAACCATTCATAGAAATCTAATCGCCGGGGATATTCATGAAAAAAATTTTGCTCGCAGTGGATGACACCAAAAGTTCGATTAACATAATCGATACAATGTCGGAAATTTTTTGCACCTGCATGCCCCGGGAGGTTGTGCTGCTGTATGTGCAAAAAATGATTTCCGGCAAATCAGTTATGGATGATCTGGTTGTCAGCGCCAGCGAATGGGAAACCCTCAAAGACTCGCTGGCGGATACCGCGTATCAGGAAATAAAGGAAAAAAAAGCACAAAAGGTCATTGACTACTTCAGCGGGATCCTTCGCAAAAAGGGCATAACAGGGATCATCCCGGTGGTGCGGGAAGGTCATGCTGCCGAGGAAATCCTGAAAGTTTCCCAAGAGGAAGAAGTTGATATGATCATCATGGGGTGCCGGAGCAGCCGGTTGCACAACCTTTTCATGGGGAGTGTCAGTCGTGAAGTCATCAACAATACGGAAAAATCCGTCCTGCTGGTAAAATGAATGTCGTTCTAGGCGCAGGTCTTTCAGGGCTGTCAGCCGCAGCATGGTTAACCAGGGCGGGCAAACCCGTAGCAGTTATCGAAAAAAACAGGCATGTCGGTGGTCTGGCAAGGACAATAACCCACGGTGACTTTCACTTTGATCTGGGCGGACACCGTTTTCTGACGGAAAATCAACAGGTTCAATCCTTTGTTGAGGAACTGCTCGGCAACGCTCTCCTGAAAGTACCGCGAAAAAGCCGGATATATATCAACGGCAGGCATATCGATTACCCTCTTTCCCCGGCCAACGCGGTTTTCGGAATGGGCCTGGCCGCAACCGGAGCAATTCTCCTCGATTACGGCAAGGAAAAATGGCGCAATATCATCCGCCCCCGTCAACTCCATTCCCTGGAAGACTGGGTGGTCTCTCAGTTTGGTCGAACCATTTTCAATCTGTATTTCAAGAACTACAGTGAAAAAGTGTGGGGCATTGATTGCCGGCATATCAGCAAGGACTGGGTGGCCAAACGAATCGACGGTCTTTCACTCCGGCAGTTTATCCAGCATTCACTTAAGTTTCATACCCAAAAAAATAAAACATTGACCGATACATTTTTTTATCCCCGCAAGGGGATCGGTCAATTATCAGACCGGATGAGCGACCTGGTCAAAAGCAGGAATCCCGTCACGACCGGGGCCGGCGTCGAACGAATTTTTCATGCCCATGGCAGTATTACCGGCATCCAGTTCAGTGACGGCGGAAAGACGCATTCCATGCAGGGTTCCACCTATATATCAAGTATTCCGGTTACCAGGTTGTTGGAAAAAATTATTCCCTCCCCGCCCGGTCCTGTCCGCAGAGCCGCGGCCAGGATACGTTTCCGTTCCCTGGTGATAGTCGCCTTATTTCTCAACAAACAGAGCATGACCGATCTTACCTGGATGTATTTTCCCGGCAAAGAGATCCCTTTCGGCAGGATCCACGAACCCAAGAACTGGAGCAGCGATCTGGCTCCTGCCGGGAAATCCCATATCATAGCGGAATATTTCTGCAACCGGGACGACCGAACCTGGCAGTCTGCCGATGACGCCCTTGCCGGATCAACCGCCCATCATCTGCAGAAACTCGGTTTCTTCGATCAAAAAGATATACTTGACAGCTGTGTACTGAGGATTCCCTACGCCTATCCGGTCTTTGACCTCCATTACCGGAAACATCTGAAGATCATCACCGATTTTCTAGACGGATTTGCCAACCTCCATCTGGTCGGCAGGAGCGGTATGTTCAGTTACCTCAACATGGACCAGGCCATGGAAAGCGGTATTGTTGCCGCCCAACAGATTATACAGGACTGCAGAAAGAAAGATCCTGTTCCGGCGACGAGTGATAATATATTCATTCCCGGTCACCTCCTGCAGCCGGATTATTCCTGATGAAATGCACCCTTATCATACCGGCCTGGGAACCCGAGGATATATTCCCGAGCAGGACGGCCGCCTCCCAGATCAATTACTGGCAGCCGCTGGGCACCCTCTCCGTCGCCGCCTCCCTGCAGCAGGCCGGTCATGAAGTTGTATTTCTCAACGGCGCTTTTTTAAACCATACCGAGATCCTTGAGGCTGCCGCAACCTCCGGCCCGGATTTTATCGGCCTCTATTCAACCACCTTTGGCTGGCCAAAGGCGAAAAAAACCGCCCGGGATCTGAAGGCCGTTCTCCCCGATGTTTTTATCACCGTGGGCGGGCCTTTTCCCATTGCCCGCCAGGAGCAATGCCTTCAAGAGTGCCGATGGATCGATGCCGTTGTCACCGGCGAAGGAGAAATACCTGCCGTGGCCATGGTGGAAAATCTGGCTGCCGGCATGAGCATGGCCGGAATTAACGGCGTAGTCTACAGGGAAGGGCCGCGGATTGTCAAAAACCCTCCCCAACCCCTTATAATGGACCTTGACACCCTGCCGTTTCCGGCCCGGGAACTCCTTGGCAAAGCGGACTCGTATATCCCGGCTCCGGCAACATACAAACGTAAACCGGTGGCGGTCATCATGACCTCGCGCGGCTGCAACCGGAAGTGTATATACTGCTTCCAGATCGATAAAAGCCGCAAAAGCGGCGTCCGCTATCGAAGTATCGAAAATGTGCTGGCGGAAATTGAATTATGCCTTTCCCAGGGCTACCGCGAGATAAAATTCATTGATGAGACATTGGCGGCGGATTATGGTCGGGCCATGCAGCTCGCCCGGGAAATAACGGCCCGTGAGCTCGATTTCACCTGGTTTGCTTCAGCATGTGTCAATCAGGTGGATAAACCGTTACTGGCTGCCTTCAAGGAAGCCGGCTGCTGGGCAATACTGATGGGCGCCGAAAGCGGAGTGCAGAAAAACCTCAACACCATCCGCAAGGGAATTACTCTTGAGCAGGTCCGCAAAGCGGTCCGGGCGGCCCAGGATGTCGGCATAAAGGTCTTCACACCCTTTCTTTTCGGCATCCCGGGCGAAACCTTTGCCGAAGGACTCAAGACCATCGATTTTGCCTGCGACCTGAATCCGGATGTGGCCAATTTCCATTGCCTGACCCCCTTTCCCGGTACTGAACTGTATGACAACATCGAGCAGTACGGCACGATTTCCGATGATCTTACCGATTACACCTACCAGGGAGCTGCTTTTACGCCTTATAGCATGAGCCGTGAAGAAATCGCTGCCCTCAGGCATATAGCGTTTAAGAAATTTTATTCAAGACCCCGTTTTCTGCTGCGCAGCATAGTCAACCTGAGAGGGCTCCATGACCTTCGCGCAGCAGCCACCGGCATAAAAAGCCTTTTCTGGATATGGGTTACTGACGCGATTTTCAAGAAAAAAACCTGTTGCCGTTAATTATCCGCTGTTTTTCCATCCGATCCCGGGTCCCTGCATTTTTTAACCCGCATTTCTCACAAGTGTTGTCGCGAGAAGCCGTAAAGTGGTGTAGATACAGATAGCGAGCCTTGCGAGACCTTCGAGGCGCTGTACCGAAAACACTCGCAGGGATACTGTACGCATGTCGCGAATGTTTTCGGTGCTGCAACGCTGTAGACATGGTACTTTCCGGGTTCGCAGTCCCGACGTGTCGGGAAGAGAAATGCGGCTTAGCACCTCAACGTACGATAACTCCTCACACCTGTAGTCCACCTCTTCAGACAGCTGCATCTCCGCAATCCATACCATTTATCCTGTCCCTGCCGGCAATATACTACACTGTGGCCCTTTCCTGCTCGCCGGAAAATGCACTACGCGGATAATTTTACCTGAAAATTGCCAGGCGATTATAATGATAAATGGCAATGCATTCATGCATATATCAGAACTTTGAAATCATCTTTTTATGTCACATCGTGGCACATAAAAATGTAGATTATATTTCGCATCCAGCAAAAAACAACAATAGCTGCTCCTTGTTCAATCAATAAATTTACAAAAATTATATCTATATAACTTGACAATACAGAAATTTTGCCGGTAACATTAAATAAAGAGCAGTATTCATTTCTACTGGGAATATATTATGCTGCAATCCGACATTACACGGGATTATCCATACAACAACGCCACCGGTTGGGGCAGGTTGCCTGCCAGCAGCAAAACAGCAAAAGAGCACCTTTCCTCCCCTGTTCCCACCCCTTTGCATGTCAATGATCTCTCCTGTTCCGCCCGGGAAAAAATAGCAGAAAAACTGTCTTTCCTTGAGCCGGTTGAAAAATACATCCACAGCCTGGTGGTTGTCGGCAGCGCGGCTTACGGCATTCAAGGCCCGGATTCAGACATTGATCTCGTCATCATCACCACCACAGGGGGACATGAGAAAGTCTGTGAACTGCTGTTTGAAAAGGAAATAGAAGAATCGCTGGACAGGGGAGGGAAAACCGAATTTGAATGTACAATTCTCTCTTCCGGGGACACGAAAAAACTTTTTCAGGCTTCCTCCCCGTTCGCTTATTCCATTCGATACGGTGCGATACTCCGGGACGATGGATATCTTTTACTGCTGCGCGGGGGAAGATACCCCCTGCTCCCGCAAAAGGAATACTACCGGACATGCCTGTTTGAAAAAATACTGACCCCCTATTATACGGCACTCCGGGAATTTCGCCGCCAAAACGTGGCAAAGGATTCTTCCGCCTGCCGCTTGAATCGCAGGATCGGCCGAGGATTGTCTCCCGCAGAAATGTTTGCGCAGGTAATTGTGTGCATGCTGTATGTTACCCTGCCCTCCCGGGGAATGATGCCGTTAACGAAAAACGACATTGTTTCCTATGCGCAGCGGGCTTACGGTACGGATGCCGAGAAGCTTGCATCCCGGATCCTTGATATAGTGCGCGGCAATGCGCCAATGTCATATGCTGATGAATGCAGACGGTTGAAAAATTTTGCCGTGCAGCTGTTCAAGGAGATCCTGCACCTGGTCATTATCGATCATGATGTCAGAATCATGATTGCGGACGCCGCAAAAATCGCCGGCAAAACGTATGATTCGATCCGAAACAGCGCAATGAAAAATTGCGTGGTTTGAAACCGTTGCAAAGCCCTCCTGTCCCGCCACGAACATCCCTTCTCAATCTCTCTGAAGACCGGGTTTCCGATCTGCAACCTTTTCTCCACCTCAATTTGTAAGCGATAGATAGTTTTTTACCAGTGCGGGATATAATCTATAATTAAACAGAATATTCATCATCATATAACATTCATGGGAACAGTAGCATTCCTTGTTTTTAATGGCTGCCAGCGCCTGGGAAGTCTGCGGAGAATGTAAAATCCGCTGCAGATCATAATCAGTCTCCCGGACATTGCCCAGCTTGCGGGAAAACGATTCGCAGGGGTACACATCACCGGTTTCCGTCACCACCAGAGTAACCCGGCCGGCATAACAGGGCACCAGCTGCCTCTGCTCTCTTTGTGTCCGATATATCAGCCTGCGCTGAAGGATATCCTGGGCCGTCTTAATGCGCGCCCCTTGAAAGCGGTAGCGTCCCGCCCGGTTCTTTTTCATCCCGGACTCCATCTTTGAGACAGTCTTCAGGTACTTGCCTAAATCAACCTTTTTGAGTGATCTGTCGTGCACCTGTCCCCGGATCAGGGAAAGAGTGTGTGTACTGACACCATCCATTCCTTTGACAAGTTCGATAAGTTCATCCTGGCAGTCCTGATTGGCGGCACAGAAGACGGTGTTTATGCCCAGTTCAAAATTCTCGTACCGCCGCACAAGACCTTTGAGCAGGGTATAGGTTTTAAGGGTGCGCTTATACGCTCCGTCAACCCCGCGCAGGGTATCGTGAATGGGTTCAGGGCCGTCAAGAGAGAGCTTGACCGTCACCACACTTCTGGGACAGTTATCCAGTATGGCGGCTGTTTTACGACAGATAACCTCCGGCATCATCCCGTTGGTCGGCAGCAGTATCAAGGCGGGCTTGTTGCGTGCATAAAAAATATCCACTACTTCGACCAGGTCCTCACGCAAAAAAATTTCACCTCCAGAAAATGCCAACCAGAGGAGCCTGCCCAGAGAAGATGCCATTTGTTCAATTTCAGCCAGAGACAGCTCAGAAGAGTTGTTGTCCCGGTCCCGTGAGAGGTAAAAACAGAAAGGACACCGCGCATTGCAGCGCCTGGTAAGAAAATATGTCAGCTGGACAGGGGCGCTTTTCCGGATAATGGAACCGATATGACGAAACGGCGAGTAGTTCATATTTTATCTTCCCTGCGGATACCCGGTACTATTCCATGGCTGCTCAGCATATATCGCAGCATGCCTGTCAATGCTCCCGCAGCCACGGCAAAAGGGTAGAGCAGCATATAGTACAAAGATGCCCGGAGCGCAAAAAAAGGGCCGCCAGTCCTGTAAAAAAGGGCAAAAAGCCCCCTGTTCAAGAACGTTATCACGATAACAGTGGCCACTAACAGGAATTTAGCAACGACTCCCGGCGCATACAAATCTCCAACCATCAGAATCAGGATAGCCACCAGGGCAAGAACTGTACATTTCAGTTCATGGGAAGCTGTGCCGGAATCAGCAAGCAGATCCTTGTTGCCCAGCGAATACATGGTCCAGTATTCGCTTTTTCTATAGCCGTTGTGCAGCGAATCCCGTAAAAAACGGTACTGAAAAACATGGCGGACTTGCAACTCCTGGTCCATAACCAGCCTATATCCCATTTCCCGCAGCCGGTGGCTGAATTCCACATCTTCAATAAGAGGAAGGAAATTGTGCGCAAAGCCTCTGGAACGCCTGAATGTCTCTCGGGAGATAACCATTGCGTGGCCGGCAATATAGTCACAATCAGCCCCTTTTTTTACTTCAAAAAAATGGATGAAAACGGACTGGAATACACTGTAAAAGGTTTGATCGTGGGGCAGGCAGGTATATGTTCCTCCTATTACCGATTCCGGCCCCCATTCCGCAGCCATCTTCTCGGCACGGAGCAGCGTATCCTTTTTTACCAGGCAGTCCGCGTCAATGAAAAACAGCAGATCTCCCCGGCTGTGTCGAGCGCCTGTATTCCGGGCGGCAGCGGTTCCAAGGTGCTGCTCAAGTCGGATCAGTCTGCAGGGAAATCCCCGGATGATCGAAACAGAAGCATCGGAGGAACAGTCGTCAACGACAATTATTTCAAAGGCGTCATGAACTGACCGGCACAATGCATCAAGACATAGACCTATTGTTTTCGCGCCGTTTCTGTTTGGAATGATGACCGATATACGACAACGCATATCTGCTTTCCCGCTCTCGTGTTCCAGAACGTGTTCCGATCCTGTTTCTTCCTGTCTCATTTGGGCCATAATCCACGTAATAAAAGTCCCATATTGGCCATCCATGCCCCTTCTTTTACCTTTATTCACTGCATTTCCGGGCCTTGGCACATTGGTATATATATTGCTTTGTCCTATGTACCAGATGACAGCGGCATGAATACACATGAATGCAATGAAGCATTCATAAATACTCATGCAAAAAAGAAGCACGATTTCAAGCGAGGTGGAAAATGATGACAAAAAAATGGGCGAGATTCTTATTACTCTCCATCCTGCTCCTGTTTCCGATTGCAGGAACAGTGCAGGCGGAACAGTGGAAGAACCCGGAACTGCTGGTTGATGCTGACACGGTCAAGGCGAATATAGACAAACCTGACTGGGTTGTTGTCGATGCCCGCGATCTGAAAGATTACGTCAAAGGGCATATTCCCGGCGCTATAAATCTTGGGGATCGAGCGAAAAAAGCTTTGCGCGATCCTACCTCCAGGGCATTCAATGATCCCGCTAAATATGAAGCGTTGCTGGGCAAGGTCGGCATCGGCAATGACACCCATGTGGTTTTCTATTATGACGGACTGAAAAACATCCATGATGCCACCATTGGCTTCTGGATCCTGGAATACCTCGGCCATGACAAGGTATATGTGTTAAACGGCGGTCTGGATGCCTGGCGCAAGGGAGGCAACAGGCTGGATACCACGCCGACCATCAAGCCGGAAAAAACCTTTAAAGCCAATGTGGTGGCAAGCCGCCTGGCTACTACCGGCGAAATACTTGAAATCAGCGCGGGCAACGGCACCCAGTTGATCGACTCAAGAACCAAGAACGAATACCTGGGCAAAGATATGCGGGCGCTTCAGGGAGGGCATGTACGCGGCGCAATTAATGTCGACAATGTTGATACCATGGTCAAGGCCAATGACCCCAAAACCGGCAAACCGAAGGCAACCGATTATATTTCTCCTGAATCAGTCGGCGCCCATTTCAAGGATCTCGACCCGACCAAACGGACGGTTGCCTACTGCCAGACCGGCACCCGTTCCACCCTCACCTATCTGGAATTACGGCTGATGGGGTTTGACAACCCGGCCAACTGGGATGAATCCTGGCGCGTATATGGGTCGGACCTGCATGCCGCAAATCTCATAGAAGCGCCAAACGGCGTACAATTTTACAACTTTGACAAAGTAAATAAATCAATCAAGGAATTGGATAAAAAAGTCGCCGCTCTGGAAAAAACGATGAAAAAACTCAACGGCGGCAAATAAACACACTCTTTCGTAGGAATGAGACTTCAAGCCGGTCAGCCTGCGCTGACCGGCTTGTTTTTTGGCTGCGCACGAAACAGTTATCTGCCGGACCGTTTGTTGCACCCCATGTGATTTTGCTGTTCCCCTTTATCCCTGCCCCTGTTATTCTCAGGCCATCATAAATTTGTCGGTTTCGCAACAGATTGGTGAAGCGACGGATCAGTGCTGCAACTGCTCGTTTATCGTAGTTTTCGTCCAGTGTTGTTGCCTTTTTACGAGTTCCTCAAAATTGATCGATGAACCATGCGCTTTATCCACACCGCCGACATTCATCTCGGCAAGACATACCGCAACTCGCCCGGTGAGGCGGCACGCTACGAGGATTTTTTTCACACCCTCGCCGCTGTAATTACCGATGCAGTACAGGAATCCGTCGATTTTGTCCTGATCAGCGGCGACCTGTTCCATACCGGGCAGATCCTTCCCAGGACCTTTGCCCGCACCATCGAAACCCTTCAGCCGCTCAAGGATTCCGGTATTCCCTGCATTGCCATTGAAGGAAACCATGACTGGATCCATCGCCGCAACAACATATCCTGGATGGAGGCCCTTTCGGAAATGGGATATATCCGGCTGCTGCGCCCTTCCCGGACCGAGGATGGCGGTTATAATTTTGATTCGTTCGATGAAAAGACCGGCACCGGCGGGCATATTGAGATCGCCGGCCTGAATATTTATGGCCTGGGTTATATCGGCGCCAATGCCGGCAGCCATGTCGAGCGAATCTGCGAGGCAGTGACCACCGGCAACAATCTGCTGCTTTTCCATGTCGGCATCTGGAAGTACTCGCCGGTTGAAATCGGCAACATGAAAATCGAGGAGGCTCATCCACTGGCGGAAAAGTTCAGTTACGTCGCCCTCGGCCACGGCCATAAACCCTACATAATCGAAACCACGGAAGGAAAGCCCTACGCCTATAATCCCGGCGCTCCGGAACGGGTCAACTTCGGCGAGGAGAAGTACGACAAGGGCTATTATTTTGTTATCGTCGAGGACGGCAAGTTTATTCCCGAATTCAGGCCGACTGATCCCCGGCCGATGCTGGTCCAGGTCATCGATCTGGATGGGGCGGAAGATGCCGACACCGCCCTGGCCCGTTTTCGGGAACAGGTTCAGGAAAAGCTGACCGGTCAGGCCGACAAACGGGCTCCGCTGGTGGAGCTGAAACTGTCCGGGCGGGTCGGGTTCCATCCCTTCGAGCTGAGCCGTGAACGGTTGCGGCCGGCCCTTGATGAATTTGCTTCCCCTCTGCATGTGGAAATAAAGAATCACCTCTCGCTGGTAACAAGGTCCGGAGAGGAGGAGGTTGTCAAGAAGTCCCTGGCTGAGATCGAAAGCGATGTGCTGCATGAACTGATCGGCGCCCACTCCCAATACCGGGGGAGGGAAGAGGAGCTGGCCCGGTTGTCCCTGGCGATCAGGGACCTGGTCCTGAAGGGCGATGTCGAAGATGACGAATTGCTCGACCTTTTTTCGAAGCAGACCTGAGCCATGCAGATCCTCTCCATCAAGCTCAAGAACATCAAATCCCACCGTGATCGCGAGCTTTCTTTCGTCAAGGGGATCAACGTCCTTTCCGGGGTCAACGGGGTCGGCAAAAGCACGATCTTTGAGGCCATCGGTTATGCCCTGTTCGGGGTTGATGCCCGGGATTTTGTCGGCAACATCGACCGCTTTATCACCATTGGCGCCAAAAAGGGTGAGATCGCCGTGACCTTTGCCACAGATGACGGGGAAACTTACAGGGTTTCCCGCAGTGTCGGGGCCGGGGCCAAATGGCTGTTGGCCCGGGAGATCGGCGGCGCTTTTGAAGTTGAAGACCACGCCGGAGCCCCGGAAACCGAAGCCCGCATCAGGGAGCTGCTGGGTCTTAATAGCGGACGCTCCCTTGCCGATCAGTTCAAACTGGTGATCGGTCCTTTTCAGAACGAATTCCTCGGACCTTTTGTTCTCAGGCAGCCGACCCGTCGCCAGGAGGCCTTTGACGAGATCCTCGGCATCGATGCCTGGCGGAAAACCTATAAAGGCACCAGTACCCTGTTGAAGGCGGTGCAAAGCAAGATCGAAGTTCTGGCGGTTGAAATAGAGGGGAAGCAGGAACAGGTCGATGCCCTGCCTGAACGGCAAAAGGAATTGACCGGATTTATTGCCGAGGCTGATGCCCGGCAGAAGGAACTGGGGGGCAAGGAAAAAAGCCTGGCCGAAACCGAAAAAAAGCTCGGTATGCTTGATGAACAGGAAAAAAAGGTCGCCGCTGTAAAGTCGCAGATCCAGGTTCTGGAGAATCGGATCCGCGACGGCGAAGCGAAAATCGGTGATCAGGACAAGAGGGTTAAAGAAGCCGAACTAGCCCTTGAAATCCTTGCAAAGACCAAGGGCGGCAGGGAAGCGTTTGAGGCGGCTGAAACTGATCTGAAAAACTTGCGGGAAAAAGATAAGCTGCGGCGTGAGATCGAGAAGGATATACACAGGCTGGATAAGGAAAGCGCCCGTCTTGCCCAGGCTTTGGAATACGAACGCCGTGAGGTTGAGAAAACCGGGAAGCAGCTCGTTGAGGAAGAAGAGCAACTCAAAAAAGAACGGCAATCCCTGGCCGCAGATGACAATCTGACCAAATTAGCGGCCCGCTTGCCGGAGCAGAGGAAAGAGGCGGAAAAACTGCGCTCGGCCCAGGGCCTGCTGCAGGGACGACGGGCAGGTCTGCAGGAAGGGAAGGAAAAGCTGGCCGAAGGGGTTTGCCCGTTCTTCAAGGAACAGTGCAAAAATATTGCCGGCAAGGCGCCGCGTGATGTTTTCAGTTCCCGGGTAGGCGAACTGGACCGGGAATATCTTGATCTGGGTAAGCGCCTGGCCGAGGTGGAGCAGGAGATTGCAATGGCCGAAAAGGCCAAGCAGAAAATTGATTCACTTACGATCAGGGCGAAGGAACTTGAAAAACAGTTGACCGCCCTGGCCGGGAGGCGGGAGGACAACAACAAGCGGGAGCTTGCCCTCGGAGGGATCAAAAAGCAGCGGGCGGCGGCTGAGAAAAAGGCACTTGCCCGGAAAGAAGATCTCAAAAAGTTCGGAAAACTGGATACCGAAATAGCCAGGGCAGAAAAAAAACGGACTGAACATCAGGCCGCTAGAGACACCTACTTTGCCAATCAGAAAGACGCCCTGGATCTGAATAACCGCCGGGAATCCCTGAAAAAGATGGTGGAACTCCTTGAAAAGCTGAAACAGTCTTCAGCCGCAAAACAGAATGAACTGGTCACGCTGGAGAAGGAGTATGATCAAAAGCGCCACGCCGAGGTTCGCCTGGCCAAGGAACAGCTCGTCGCGACTGTGGCTACTATCAGGCAGAAAATTACCGATCTGGGCAAGGATCGCCTACGCCTTGAACAAGAGATCAAAAGACTGGAACTGATCAAAAAAGATATCAAGGCCAAATCGGCAGATAAAAAGATCTTGAAAAACAAAGCCGAACTGGTCACCTTTTTACGGAGCAAGATCTTCAATAATGTCTCCGCCCAGCTGTCTGAGCGTTTCCGCGAGGAGATCAGCCTGCGCGCTGACAGGATTTACCGCACCATAGCCGAAAGCGATGAAGAGCTTCACTGGGGCGACAAGTACCAGATCGTGCTGCGGGACATGGAGAACGGGAAGATCCGGGAGCGCACCGACGATCAGCTTTCAGGAGGCCAGACCATGAGCGCCGTGGTCGCCCTGCGGTTGGCCCTGCTGCAGACCATCGGCGCCCGGATCGCGTTTTTTGATGAACCGACATCAAATCTTGATGCAGCACGGCGGGAAAACCTGGCCCTCGCCTTCCGGGCCATTGACGTGGGGCGCGAAGAGGTGACCGAACACTGGTACGACCAGCTCTTCCTCATCAGTCACGATGTGGCGTTTTCCGAAGTGACCGACCAGATCATTTCACTCGAGTAAGGAACCGAGACTGCTCCTCCTGCAGTTTCACCTGCGTGACAAATTATCACCATCCCTTAACAAGAATCATCATTGCGCCAGTTTCTTGCGGAACAGGCTGTGCTTCTCCGCTTCAACAAGTAGAGGATCGGTCACTAATACCACTCGTTGCCCGGGATTGGCACGTTCCAGGACCGCACCATCCTCCAGATGCATTTCTCTTACGATGCACGAAAGC
The DNA here is from genome assembly GCA_023544645.1 of Desulfobulbaceae bacterium. GTDB lineage: Bacteria > Desulfobacterota > Desulfobulbia > Desulfobulbales > Desulfobulbaceae > UBA10518. The sequence continues at coordinate 91,366 of JAMJFO010000006.1, forward strand.
GTTTGCAGGTCGCGGCCCATATATTCAATGCTACTGCCTACCTCCAGCACATTCCTGGTCTCGATGATCAACGGGTCTGCCTGGCGGACGATGCCCACAGGCACCCAGGGCTGCTCCATACGCATCCGGTCATGCATCATGGCTGATTCATCCGGCGGTCCGGCAAAAAAATTCTCGGTCCAGCCGCGGGTGCCGAGCTTGTGTATTTCATCGGTAAAATATGGAGGCAAAACAAGGTCCGCGACATTCGTTCCCTTCTCCATCCGGTCCCGTATCCAGTCCAGGGCAGCCCGGTAGACCCGCACCACCCCGCCGACATAGCCCACCGCCTTCATCCTGCCTTCGATCTTCAGCGAATCAGCCCCGGCAGCGATCAGTTGCGGCAGCCGTTGCAGCAGACACAGATCCTGGGAATTGAAAATATAGGTGCCGCGTTCATCTTCCTCGACCGGAAAATACTGGCCCGGTCGTTTTTCCTCAACCAGCCGGTAAGAATAGCGGCAGGGATGCGCACAGTCGCCCAGGTTGGCGTCGCGGCCGGTGAAATAGTTGCTCAGCATGCAGCGGCCGGAATAGGAAATGCACAGGGCCCCGTGAACAAAGAGTTCCAGTTCGACTTCCGTGGCCGCCCGGATCTCCCTGATCTCGTCAAGCCCGAGCTCCCGGGCAAGGTTCAGCCGACGTACTCCCCGGGCGGCCCAGAAACGGGCGCTGGCCGAATTGGTCACATTGGCCTGGGTCGAGAGATGAACGGGCATGTCCGGCAATGTTTCCCGTGAAACATTCAAAATGCCCGGGTCAGCGATAATCAACCCGTCGGCCCCAATTTTATTCAACAGCAGCAGGTAGTTTTCCAGTCCGTCGAGATCGGCGTTATGGGCGAAAATATTGACGGTCACATACACTCTGACCCCCCGGGCATGGGCATAGTCAATCGCCTGTTCAAGGCCTTCCGCATCAAAATTACCGGCCCTGGCCCGGAGACTGAACCGCTTGCCTGCCAAATACACGGCATCGGCGCCATAATGGATGGCGGTGACCAGCTTTTCGAAACTGCCGGCCGGAGCAAGAAGTTCAGGGATTAAGGACTTATCAGGTTGCATAGCGCTACTTTTTACACCGAATCAGTGCTCCTGTACACTTTTCTCTGCGTGAAGGCCAACACCATCACGATTTTTCAGCACCCTGTTCTTCTTTGCCGGCAGAGTTTTCCTCTGCTGAATTACCGGTTGTAATTTTTTACTTGCCCATTATATCCGCCCGCATATATACTCAATTATAAGAGATAACATGAGAATGATGCCTGCTCATCTGTTGCCTCGCTTATCCTGCGAGCTGTCGTTTTTGGGTATCAGGCGCCACTGTTTTGCAGTTGGTTTATCTACCCTGGCAGAGTCATTTCGCAACGAAACCCTGCTTGAAAAAACTCCTGCAGCATGACAACAACCACACAAAAGGTGTGAGATGCGCTGGGAAAACGGACGAAAAAGCAGCAATATTGAAGACCGGAGAGGCCGAAGGATTTCAACAGGAATCAAGGGGGGAGGCATTGGAATTCTCCTGCTGGCGCTGGTCGGCATGTATTTCGGCATCGACCCTTCGATCATCCTCAATCTGGGCGGTCAGATTGGTATGGACCAGACAACCGCTACCACGGACTACCAGCCATCAGCGGAAGAAAACGAGCTGGCGGAATTTGTCGCCGTGGTCCTGGCCGACACCGAGGATACCTGGAAGGCCCAGTTCCGCGAAAAAGGCGGCAGCTATGTTGAACCGAAACTGGTTCTCTTCTCCGGAGCAGTTCAATCCGCCTGCGGTTTTGCCCAGGCGGCCATGGGGCCTTTTTACTGCCCCGGCGACCAGAAAGTCTACATCGACCTCAGCTTTTACCAGGACCTGAAAGACAAAATGAACGCGCCCGGTGATTTTGCCCAGGCCTATGTCATTGCCCATGAGGTAGGCCATCATGTCCAGCACCTGCTCGGCATTAGCGACCAGGTGCATGCTGCCAGAGGCCGCCTCGCGGAGAAAGAATACAATCAGCTGTCGGTGCGCCTGGAGCTGCAGGCAGACTGTCTGGCGGGGGTCTGGGCCAATCATGCCGACAGGGTGCGGCAGATTGTTGAACCGGGCGATATCGATGAAGCGCTCAACGCTGCCAGCCAGATCGGCGATGACCGGCTGCAGAAACAGGGCCGGGGCTATGTTACGCCGGATTCATTCACCCACGGCTCCTCCGCGCAAAGAGCGAGGTGGTTTAAGCAGGGATACGCTGCCGGACAATTCGACGCCTGCGATACCTTTGCGGCGGCGCAATTATAGAAAAACCATGGATAGCGCATAAACGCTCTCCAAAGCCTGATGCTGGTTTCAGCACCGGGAATACTTCAGTAACCCTATACGGAGAAAACAGTATGTTGCAGGAATTCAAGAAGTTTGCCATGCGCGGCAACGTGGTGGACATGGCAGTGGGCATCATCATCGGCGGCGCTTTCGGGACAATCGTCAAAAGTCTGGTGGCGGATGTTCTGATGCCCCCCATCGGCCTGCTCCTGGGAGGGGTTGATTTTACCGACTTATTCATCATCCTTAAGGCAGGCGAAACAGCCGGACCCTATACAACCCTGGCCGCCGCGCAGGAAGCCGGTGCCGTGGTGATCAGCTACGGCGTTTTCATCAATGCGGTTATCAGTTTCCTGATCGTCGCCTTTGCCGTTTTTCTCCTCATCAGGGGGATCAACAGGCTCCAGGAAGAAAAGGAAGCGCCCCCCGAGGAGCCAACCACCAGGGAATGCCCTTACTGCGCTTCCACCATTTCGATCAAAGCTACCCGTTGCCCAAACTGCACTTCAGAACTCGCGGCAGCGTAATTCTTGATTTGCCTCAACCAGCCGTGGGATGTGCAAAAGTCGAACCTCTCATGGCTGGAAGTTTTCCTGTCGTCCGTTTTTCCCCTTTTTAACCAGTTCAAACTGCAAGGGACTGCTGGTATTAAGGTGAATATCGCGCTGGGGGAATGCCACGATAATTCCTTCCTCACGGAATATCTTGTCAATATGAAACCGGACATCACTTTCAATCTGCTGTCTGCCGATATTCGGTGTAATTGTAATCCAGAATAAAAGATCAAGAATAAGCGCGTTGTCGCCGAAATCCGAAAGCCAGACAAAGGGCGCCGGCTTGGCGAGAACCAGACCATGATCGCTTGCCGCCCGGACCAGCAGGTCACGCACCTGATCGGTGGGCGTCCCATAGCTCACGCCTACCCTGATTTCACACCGGATGTTATTATCGTTAAGCGTCCAGTTAATAATATTGTTTTCCAGAAAATAGCTGTTGGGCACCAGAATGTGGGTATTGGAAAATGTGCGGACCATGGTGGCTCGAGTGCCGATATCTTCAATCCAGCCTAATTGTTCATTCATCTGGACAAGATCGCCGACCTTCACGGGCTGCTCGGCCATCAGGATAAACCCGCTGATAAAATTGCCCAGCAGTTTCTGGGCGCCGAATCCGACACCGATTGCCACGGCGCCGCCAAGATAGGCAAAAGCAGTCAACGGTATGTTCACAATCCGCATGGCGAAAAGGACAATGATCAGGATGAGGAAGTAATGAATAAGTTTTTCAGTGACCGCGGCGGCGCTTTCGCTCATAGTGCCGCGGCGCCGCAGATTCGCATGGATGTTCCTGGTTATTCTGCGGCTGATGAGAATGCCGGCAAGGAAAATGGCGAGGGCGGTGATAATCTTGCCCAACGTTACGCTGTATCCGTCAACAGCAACTATTTCATAGGACCAGATGCTTGCTGCATTCCGGGAGATTTGCCACGCTATTTCGCCAAAAGTCACCTGTTCCCGGACCATGCCGACTTCATGCAGAAAGCGGTCGATCAGCTGATTCGTAACGCCAAGCGCGATGATGTATCCGGGCAGGCTCTCCACATGAAAAGTCAAGGCCTCCAGCTCACTCCTGTAGGCGCTCTTCAAATCGGAGCCGAAATGCTCGTCCGCGATTTTTTCTTCCAGCCCATCCCGTTGCAGCAACATATCCCGCAACAGGTCCTGTTGAATGGAAAGATGCATGCGCAGCCTGTCGCCTTCGGCCATGGCCTCCTGCCGCCATTTGGCCAGGTCTTCCCGCGTAAAATCCTCATCAAGCACGGCGAACCGATATTTCCACAACCGTTTCTGCAGGGTGCATAACTGCTGCGTCGCCTCATTGCTCTCCAGTTTATCCTGATAAGCCTGTCGCCACCTGTCCGCCGCGGCGATCTCCGCAGTCAACATGGCCGCGTTTTCTTTGTCGGAGGTTTTTTCCAACTGCCGCTGTCCACTATGCAGCTGCAGCTCATATTTCTGCTGTTTTTTCAGCAGACTGTCCGTCGCTTCCTGCAGTTCTTTTTCCTTGACCTCAATGTCGGCAATAATCCGATCATATTCTTCCTGGGTAAAGATAAGATGTTCGCGCACCCGATCAACAATCTGCCTGTCGATATCGAGCCGCATAACGGCTAACGCCTGCTCAAGCCGGGAGTTCTCCGCCACCAGTTCCTGGAACCGGGCAACCTCCGTGGCCAGCTTTTCCCGCAGGAGCTGAATCGTTACATTCCAATTGAGCGGAAATTGATCTCCGTCTGACCGGGAAGAAAGCTCCTCTCGTAACTGCCGAATATCCCTGGTTGCCGACTTCACCTTTTCCTTTGATTTCCCTGCGGCTTTTACCGCGATTGACAAGGCCAGGTCAGCCGCCTCTTTTTTACGGATACTCTCCTCAAGGCGGTCAAAATATGTATCATACACTTTAACCGGATAGGGCGGCGCGGTCTCAAGGTGAAGCGCTTCGCCGGATGCAATATGCTCCTGCAGGAGCGCTTTCTCCTTGTCCAGGGATTCTTTCTTCTTCAGGGCCGTCAACTGCCGGTTCAGATATATTACTTCCTCCTGGAGGATGTCGGACCGCTCCTTGAGCTGATCCACTGTTATGCCGAATTCACGCGCTGTTTCCTCATTTCCATTCTCGGAGTAGACAATTATTTTGTCCTGCAGCTCCTGTATTTTTGCTTCAACAGCTTCCTGTGAGATCGCGACGGTTGCTTCCGGTTCTTCTTCCTCCGCCGGACTGGTACATGGCAGACATAGAAGCAGAAGTGTTATTGCTGTTATCCAAAAAAGATTGGTGATTTTCATCGGTAATCCTCTGTTTTTCATATTTTCCTGTCCGGAAGCGGCAACAAAACAGGCTTCACCATTGTTCTCCCGGCCGGCTGTTTGATCCATGGGCCCTGCTCGCGGAAAGTGAATCAAGTCCGGCATCAGGCACAACAAGGGTTTCACGGTCCTGTGAACCGCGGGCCATTACGTTGTTATCAGAAAGGGGTTTTCACGGATTGTCGCCATGGGAAAAAGACGCGCAAGGTCATGCGGAAGGGGTAAATGCCTCTAGGAGTCTGTCGGATTATGGATCATACGTGATCAATAAATGACCGCATAAATA